>JBMSQB010000033.1:0-44370 GCA_049423065.1 Burkholderiaceae bacterium | reverse complement strand
GGGAGGGAAAGCGCATGCGCTTTCCCACCAGGCGGACACATGTTTGAGCGAGCGCAAGCGAGCGAGTTTGTGTCCGCCTCCGCCCGGCGTCTGCTCGCCGAGGGCACCGGCGCGCATGCGCCGGCGCAGCCAGTCGATCCGCCGCACGGCTACCGCCCCGGCCGACGCGCACCCAAAGCGGAGCGCCCCGTTATGGAGCGAACGCCCCGGCAAGCACTTCGACCCGCACCGCCTCGGTGAGCTCTGCCTTCAGGCTTGAAAACTCGGGCGCGGTCTTGACCGAATAATGCCGCGGATGCGGCAGTGGGACGGGTCGGTCGAGCTTGATACGCCCAGGCCGTGCGCTCATCAACACCACCCGACTGCCGATGAACACCGCTTCATCAATGTCATGGGTGACGAACAGCACGGTCTTGGCTTCGGCCTCCCAGATGCCAAGCAGAAGTTCCTGCATCAGCTCGCGGGTCTGATGATCGAGTGCGCCGAACGGCTCGTCCATCAGCAGCATGCGCGGCCCATTGGCAAGCGCCCTCGCGAGCGCCGTACGCTGCTGCATGCCACCCGACAGTTGCTTCGGATAGTGGTGCTCGAACCCATTCAGCCCGACTTTCGCGATAAAGCCCTGTGCGATCTCAATCTGCTGCGCCCTGGCCAAGCCTCGCTCGCGGAGCCCGAAACAGACGTTGTCGAGCACACTCAACCAGGGGAACAGGGTATAGCTCTGAAACACCATGCCCCGGTCGGCGCCGGGTCCGCGAACCGGCCGGCCATCCAGCCTGACTTCGCCCGCGGTGGGGTGGTCGAGGCCGGCAACGATCCGAAGGAGCGTGCTTTTCCCGCAGCCGCTTGGCCCGAGAATGGTCACGAAATCATTCTCCGCGACATCCAGATCGGTGGCCTGAAGCGCAAGCGTGCTCCCGGTTGACGACTCAAACCGGCGCTCTACACCCCGCACCGTGAGAATGGAGGTTCGTTGCGCCGAAGTCATCGCCCGAGCACCGCCCAGGGAAACATCCGCCTGTTCACGAGCTTGAAAAACAGATCGCTCAACAACCCGATCACGCCGATCACGATGATGCCGAAGATGATCTGGTCGGTGGCAAGGAGCGCCTGGCTGTCAGTGATCATGTGGCCGATGCCGCTCGAGGCACCAATCAGTTCAGCCACAATCACGTAGGTCCAGGCCCAGCCCAGCACCATACGCAGCGTCTCCGCGATATCGGGCGCAGCACCCGGAATCAGCACCCGCCAGATGAGCGAGCGATCGCCCGCTCCGAGCGTGTAGGCAGCCTCCACCAGATCGCGTCGGGTGTTGCCCACGATCACCGCGATCATCAGCACGAGCTGAAAGAAGCTGCCGATAAAAATGAGGGACAGCTTTTGTGCCTCGCCGATGCCGGCCCACAGAATGAGGAGCGGAATGAATGCACTTGCCGGCAGGTAGCGCGCAAAGCTGATGAAGGGTTCGAAGAATGCCTCGATGGGCTTGTAGGCGCCCATTGCCACGCCAAGTGGCAAGGCAATTGCCGCCGCAATGACAAAGCCCCCCACCACCCGCCAGACCGTCATCAGGATGTCGTGGGCAAACCCCATCTCGGTGAGCAGCACGTAGCCCGACCGGAACATGGTGATCGGATCGGCAAGGAACGTTTTGGAGACGTAGCCACCCAGCGTGGCAAACGCCCAGGCGGCAAAGAACACCACGAAAAACAGAACACCCAGTATCACCCGGGTAGACGAGGAGACCGGTACGAGAGGTTTCATGCGGGGAAGGTGGGGACCGCAGCAGCCAGCAGCGGCCGCCCCGGCTGGACGGGGCGGCTTCGCTGGTCGCGGTGCAGCGTGTGGCGTGTGGCGTTACTGGATGAAGCGGGTGTCGGCGAGTTTGCCGAGGTCGGGCACCGACTTGATGATGCCGGCCTCGAGCAGGATTTCAGCGGCCTTCTTGCTGAACGCCAGATGTTCGCCCGCAAAGAACTTGAGGTTTGCCGCGCGGTCCTGCCAGCGCAGATACGACTGGCTTTTCTCAAAGGCCTCGGCGCTCTGCTTGACGTCGGCCCCCATGATGCCGAAGCTCTTCTGCGGCTCGGCCTTGATCATGGCCAGCGAATCGAAGTAGGCATCGGCAAGCGCCTTGGCTGCCTTGGGCTGCTCGGCGAGAAACTTGGGCGTGCATCCGAAGGTGTCCATGATCATCGGGTAGTCGAGCGTGGTGGCGATGATCTTGCCCGCCTCGGGCTTGGCCCGAACTGCGCTCAGGAAGGGCTCGTAGGTCATGGCGGCATCAACGCCCGACGTGCCCGCGATCATGGCGTTCGCGGCAGCCTGCGGCTCGAGGTTCACCACCTTGACATCTTTCATGGTGAGGCCGTTTTCGCGCAGCATCCACGCGAGCGTGAAATAGGGTGCAGTGCCCGGCGCGCTGGCGGCAACGGTCTTGCCCTTCAGTTCCTTGATGCTGTTGATGCCGGCCTTCACCACCATGCCGTCAGCCCCGTAGCTCTTGTCGAGCTGGAAGATCTGCGTGGTGGCCACGCCATTGGCGTTCCAGACGATCCAGGTTTCCACTGTGGTCGCGGCACACTGGATGTCGCCCGAAGCGATGGCGAGGTGACGATCTTTCTGCGGGATTTTTTTCAGTGTGACGTCCAGTCCGTGCTTCTTGAAGAGGCCCGCCTCTTTTGCGAGCGTGAGCGGCGCAAAGCCCGTCCAGCCCGACAGTCCAACAGCGACCTTGACTTCCTGTGCAGTGGCCGTGCCGGCGAAAGCGCTGAACAGCGCTGCTGCGGCCATCGACAGGCCGCGCGATGCGATTGTCTTCATGAGGATCTCCCTGAGTCGTGAGCTTGAGAATTGTGAGCGTAAACCGGGGCCAGGAGCGTGGGCAGCCCTGGCTGACTGCGAACAATCTGCGCGAGTGTACCGTCAACGACTCGCGAGGTCGCGTGATTGATGTCGGGCGCGAGCAGTCGGTCGACTGGGACCGGCGGGCTGCACTCGCGCAGCAGCGCATGCGCCGCTTCCAGCGGGGCCGAACTCCGGAGCGGCCTCAGAAACTCGATGCCCTGGGCTGCGGCCAGCCATTCAATGCCGATGATGTGGGCGACGTTGCGCACCATTGGCAACAACCGCCGCGCAGCAAACGTCGCCATGCTGACATGGTCTTCCTGATTGGCGCTGGTGGGAAGCGAATCGACGCTTGCCGGGTGCGCGAGCGACTTGTTTTCACTCGCCAGCGCAGCCGCGGTGACGTGGGCAATCATGAAGCCGCTGTTCAGTCCCGGATCGGCGCACAGAAAAGGCGGCAGGCGCGACACGCTCGAGTCGATCAGCATGGCGATCCGCCGCTCGGCAATGGCGCCCACCTCTGCGATGGCCGTCGCCATGGCGTCGGCCGCAAGCGCAACCGGCTCGGCGTGAAAATTGCCCCCCGACAAGAAGGCGGCCGGGGCATTGTCTGTGGCGGGGAAGATCAGCGGATTGTCGGTAACGGCGTTGGCCTCCCGCAGCAGCACTTCCGCCGCCGAGCGCAATTGATCGAGGCAGGCGCCCACCACCTGCGGCTGGCAGCGCAGACAGTAGGGATCCTGGACCCGGTCATCGCCCTCGCGATGAGAGGCCCGGATCGGACTTCCCTCGAGCAGGCGCCGGATGACGAGCGCGACGTCGCGCTGCCCGGGATGACCGCGGACCTCATGCACCCGCGGATCGAAGGGCCCGTCGCTGCCGCGCGCGGCGTCCAGCGTGAGCGCACCGGTTACGAGTGCAGCCTCCAGCACCGGTTCAAACGCAAACAGTGCATGAAGCGCAAGCGCAGTCGACACCTGCGTGCCGTTGATGAGGGCAAGACCTTCCTTGGCGGCCAGACCCAGCGGCGCGATGCCCTCGCGCGCGAGCACCTCGGCGGCGGGTTCGGCGCGTCCGTCAACCCAGAATGCGCCCTCGCCCATGAGCGCCGCCGCAAGATGGGCAAGCGGTGCGAGATCGCCCGAGGCCCCCACCGACCCCTGCGAAGGAATCCAGGGAACAAGCCCTCTGCTGTGAATGGCGAGCAGCTGCTCGATGACTGCCGGGCGGACGCCGGAGTGACCTCGCGCAAGCCCCGCCACTTTGAGCGCGATGATGAGCCGAACGACCGGCGCATCGAGGGGCTCGCCCACGCCCACGCAATGCGAGCGGATGAGGTTGAGCTGAAGCGTCGCGAGGTCGGATTCGTTGATGCGGTGGCTCGCCAGTCTGCCAAAGCCGGTGTTCACACCATAGACCGGCAGCCCGCTCGCAAGCACCTGCTCCACCGCCCGGGCAGCCGCCTGAACGGCGGGCAGGCACTGTTCGTCGAGTTCGAGCGAAAACGATAGGTCGGCAGCGTGAATCGCACGCAACTGCGCAAGCGACAACTCCCCGGGCGTCAGGCGCATGGCCAACCCGTTGCCTGAACGTTCACCGCACAACCCCGTGCTGCACGCACAGTGCCATCAGCGGGCGATCATGGGCAGATCGAGCCCGCTTTGCTGCGCGCACTGCACCGCCGACTCATACCCCGCGTCGGCATGACGCATCACCCCGGTGCCGGGATCGTTCCAGAGCACGCGCTCGATGCGGCGGGCCGCGGCGTCGGTGCCGTCACACACAATCACCACCCCCGCATGCTGGGAGTACCCCATGCCGACGCCGCCGCCATGGTGCAGGCTCACCCAGGTGGCGCCGCCCGCCGTGTTGAGGAGCGCGTTCAGGAGCGGCCAGTCGGACACCGCATCCGAACCATCGAGCATGGCCTCGGTTTCGCGGTTGGGGCTTGCCACCGATCCGCTGTCGAGATGATCCCGGCCGATCACGATCGGCGCCTTGAGTTCGCCCGTGCGAACCATTTCATTGAAGGCCAGACCCGCGCGGTGCCGCTCGCCCAGGCCAATCCAGCAGATTCGGGCCGGCAGCCCCTGGAAGGCGATCCGTTCGCCCGCCATGTCCAGCCAGCGATGAAGATGCGCATCGTCCGGGAACAACGCCTTCATCTTGGCGTCGGTGCGGCGGATGTCTTCCGGATCGCCCGACAGCGCCACCCATCGGAACGGTCCCTTGCCCCTGCAGAACAGCGGCCGGATATAGGCTGGAACGAAGCCTGGATAGTCGAATGCGTCGGCGACCCCGGCATCGAAGGCCACCTGCCGGATGTTGTTGCCGTAGTCGACCGTGGGAATGCCCATTCGCTGAAACGCCAGCATGGCCCGCACATGCTGGGCGCACCCCAGTGATGCGGCCTGGCGAAGGGCGGCATGCTGCGACGGATCGGCCTGCGCAGCACGCCACTGGCCCACACTCCAGCCAGGCGGCAGATAGCCGTTGATGAGATCGTGCGCCGAGGTCTGATCGGTGACCAGATCGGGACGCGGACCGCCCGATTGCGCGCGACGGGCCAGCTCGGGCAACAGCTCGGCAGCGTTGCCGAGGAGCGCCACCGACACCGCCCGCCCCGCCTTGCTGTGCGCCTGAACGCGGGCGAGCGCGTCGTCGAGGTCTTTCGCCTGCTCGTCGACATACCGGGTTTTCAGCCGGAAATCGATCCGGCTCTGCTGACACTCGATGATGAGCGAACTGGCTCCGGCAAAACTCGCCGCGAGCGGCTGCGCGCCGCCCATGCCACCCAGCCCCGCCGACAGGATCCAGCGTCCGTTGAGGCTTCCCTGGTAGTGCTGACGCGCCGCCTCGACAAAGGTTTCGTAAGTGCCCTGGATGATGCCCTGGCTGCCGATGTAGATCCAGGAACCGGCGGTCATCTGGCCGTACATCATGAGCCCCTGACGGTCGAGCTCATGAAAATGTTCCCAGGTGGACCAGCGGGGAACCAGATTCGAGTTGGCGATCAGCACCCGGGGGGCGTCTTCGATGGTGCGAAAAATGCCAACCGGCTTGCCGCTCTGGATGAGGAGCGATTCATCGGCTTTCAGTCTGCGAAGCGCCGCGAGGATCGCCTCGAAACTCTCCCAGTTGCGGGCCGCCTTGCCAATGCCGCCGTACACCACCAGTGCATCGGGATTTTCGGCCACCTCCGGATCCAGGTTGTTCTGGATCATGCGGTACGCCGCCTCGATGAGCCAGTTGGCGCAGCTGAGTTGGGTGCCACGCGGCGAACGGACCGGATGCGGACCGGCGGGTGATGACACGGAAACACGCGCTGCCAGCGCCTGGGGATTGGCGATGTCATTCATGAGGAGCCTCGGATTTCGGGACTGAACTCTTACACTCTACTTGTCTAGACAGGTCTGGGCAAGTAAATTGCCGTGATGCGAACCGCCCTGCCCCTGCCCGCTGCCGAACCCCCGTTCGCCCGTATCAAGCGTCATCTGAAAGAAGGTCTCGCCGAAGAGCGCTGGCCACCGGGGAGCCGCATGCCGTCCGAAGCCGAACTGGTCGGGCGGTTCGGCGTCAGCCGAATGACGGTGGGCCGGGCACTGAAGGAACTGCAGGCTGAAGGCCTGATCGAGCGCGTGCAGGGCGTGGGGTCGTTTGCAGCGCCCCTGCACCGGGTCTCGAGCACGCTCACCATTCGCGACCTGCAGGAAGAAATCGAGTCGCGCGGACACCGCCATCGCGCCTGGGTCGAGCACCAGGCGGCCGAAACCGCCGGCATCGAACTCGCGGCTCAGCTCGGTCTTGCCGCAGGCGATCGGGTCTTTCACACGCGTATCGTTCACTTTGAAAACGATCAGCCACTGCAGTGCGAGGACCGCTTCGTGAACCCGGCCTGCGCGCCCGGTTACCTCGATGCCGATTTCTCGCGCCTCACACCCACACGCTATCTGTTTCGCCACACTGCGCTCTGGCGGGCGCAATACACCATCGAGTCGGCGCTCCCCACCCCGCTCGAGGCGCGGCTGCTTCGTATCCGTCGCGCCGATCCCTGTCTCATCATGGTTCGGCGCACCTTCACCCGCAATGCGGTGATCACCCTCGCCCGGCTGGTCCATCCGGGCGCGCGCTACCAGTTGTCGGGGGAGTTCAACCCCTGATGGCTGCCGCATCGCCGCACCCTGTCGTTCACCGGGTCGAGCTCGCCCAATGCCCGGCCCTGCCCTGGAAAAACGGCGGCGGGGTCACGCGCGAACTCCTCGCCTGGGCCCCACCAGGCCACCCGGCCAACGGCAACCCGCCCTGGAACGTGAGGGTCAGCGTGGCCGACATCACGCAGGACGGCCCGTTTTCAAGCTTTCCGGGCATTGACCGCTGCTTTGCCGTGCTGGAGGGCGAAGGCGTTGAGCTCGATCTGCCCGGTGGCCCGCACCGCCAGCATATTGGCGACCCACCGATCGCCTTCGCGGGCGAGGCGCCCATCGCTTGCCACCTCCTTCGGGGGCCCACGCGCGACCTCAACCTGATGGGGCGCCGCACCGGCGGCCGGGTCACCCTGCTCGCAGCCCCTCCGGGGTCGACCTTTGCTGCGGAGGCGCAGTGGCGCGGCCTGTTCGTCTTTCAGACTGCAGAAGTGCAGTTCGACGATTCCAGCCCCCCGCAACGCCTGAGTGCGGGCACGCTCTGCTGGAGCGCAGCACCGGGCGTTCGGGCGGCACCTCGGCGCGAGCAAGCCGCCCCGCCCTGGCGGCTGATCGCCGGGGACCAGGCCTTCTGGCTCGCCCTGCTTTCACCGGAGACCCCGTCATGAGCCCATCGCGAAAGCCTGAATGCACGCTCTGGCGAGGCGCCCGGCTTGCCACCTTCGCGGAGGCATCTGGGTGGGGGCTGATCGAGGACGGCGCGCTGCTCGCCGAGGGCGACCGTATCGTATGGCTGGGGCGCGCATCCGATCTGCCGGCAACCGCTACCCCCCACCAGGAAATCGACCTGGGCGGGGCATTGGTCACACCAGGACTGATCGATCCGCACACGCATCTGGTCTACGGCGGTGACCGGGCGGCCGAGTTCGAGCTTCGCCTCACGGGCGCCACCTACGAAGAGATCGCCCGCGCAGGCGGCGGCATCCGCTCCACCGTGCGCGCCACCAGGCTGGCAAGCGACGAGACCCTGTTCCAGCTTGCCGCCCAGCGCGCCCGCGTCCTGATGGCCGAGGGCGTCACCACCATCGAAATCAAGTCGGGCTACGGACTCGACCAGGTCCATGAGGCACGTTGTCTCGCCGTGGCAAGACGCCTGGGCGCCGAGCTCCCGGTGTCGGTACGCACCACTTCGCTTGGCGCACACGCCCTCCCCGATGAATTCGCCGGCCGCCCCGATGACTATATCAACGAGGTCTGTTCATGGCTGGCCGCACAGCAGCACAGCCGGCTGGTCGACGCAGTCGATGTGTTCTGCGACACGATCGGCTTCACACCCGATCAGACCCGACGCGTGTTCGACCGCGCCCGCGCCCTTGGCCTGCCGGTCAAACTCCATGCCGAGCAGCTGAGCAACCAGGAAGGCGCCGGGCTCGCTGCCGAATACGGTGCGCTCAGCTGCGACCATCTTGAATATCTCTCCAATGCAGGGATCGCGGCCATGCGTGCAGCCGGAACCGTGGCCGTGCTGCTGCCAGGCGCCTACTACTTCATTCGGGAAACCCGTTTGCCGCCGGTCCAGGCCTTGCGTGAAGCGGGCGTGCCCGTCGCAATTGCCACCGACCACAACCCCGGATCATCGCCTGCACTGTCGCTCATTTTGATGCTCAACATGGCCTGCACGCTCTTCAGGCTCACGCCCGAGGAGGCCTGGCGTGGGGTCACGGTGAACGCCGCCCGGGCGCTGGGTCTCGCCGATCGCGGCCGCCTGATGGCGGGGATGCGCGCCGACCTCGCCATCTGGGACGCCGAGCATCCGCGCGAAATCGCCTATCGCTTTGGACACGCACCGTGCGTGGGAAGCGTCCATGGGGGACTGCCCCGCAGCGCGCCCCTTGCAGCCCAGCAACCCACACCCGGGTGATCCGCTCATGAACGACCACCGCCCCCTGGCACCCTCATCGGCACGCTTTGAATTGCATCGCGGCAGCTCACCGCTTCTGATCAGCTTCCCACACGTCGGGCAGTTCATTCCCGAGCAGTTTCGTCACCGTCTCGTGCCCCGTGCGCTGGAGGTCGAAGACACCGACTGGAACCTGGATCGGCTCTATGGCTTCGCGCATGCGCTGGGTGCAGGCCTTCTCATTCCGTCCACCAGCCGCTACGTGATCGATCTCAACCGCCCGAGCGACAACCAGCCCATGTATCCGGGCCAGAACAACACCGAACTCTGCCCCACACGATTCTTCACTGGCGAGCCCCTTTACCGAAGCGGCTGCGAGCCCGACCTGGCCGAGGTCAGCGAGCGCGTGATGTCCTGGTGGCAGCCCTATCACCAAGCGCTCGCCGCCGAGCTCGAGCGGCTGCGCGGCGAGCATGGGCACGCGGTGCTGTTCGATGCGCACAGCATCAAGGGCGAACTGCCCTGGCTCTTTCCCGGGCAGCTCCCCGACATGAACATCGGTACGGCGTCGGGGGCGAGTTGCGCGCCTTCGCTGCGAACTGCGGTCGAGGCAGTGTTCGCCAGGCAGTCAAGCTACAGCTGGGTCATCGATGGCCGCTTCAAGGGCGGTCACATCACCCGCACCTACGGCCGCCCCGAGGCGAGCGTGCACGCCGTGCAACTCGAAATGAGCTGGCGCGCGTACATGCTCGAAGATCCGCCCTACCTCTGGCACCCGGCACGCGCGGCGGCGGTCACGCCACTCCTCGAGTCGCTCATCAGGGCGCTTCGCGACTGGAGCCCGCATTGAACGCTGATCGCACCACTGCTCCCGCAGCCCGGCCTCCGATGCAGTTGTGGGCGCCCTCCGCATGGATCGACGAACAATGGCAAACGCGCGTGCGCTTCGAGATCGACGCACTCGGCCATTGGTCCGCGATCACGGCGGACGTTGATCCGTCGCCAGCCGACTATCGGCTGCCCGGGCCAACCCTGCCGGGCCTCGTCAACGCGCACAGCCATGCTTTTCAGCGCGGCTTTGCGGGCCTCACGCATCGGCGCGATGCCGCCCAGGACGACTTCTGGTCCTGGCGCGAGCAGATGTATTCGCTTGCGCTTCGTATCAATCCCGAGCAGCTTCGCGCAATCGCCGCGCTGCTCTACACCGAGCTTCTGGAGGGCGGCTACACGCAGGTCTGCGAGTTTCACTACCTCCATCACAACCGGGACGGCCGCCCGCACGCTGATCCGTTCATCATGAGCCGGGCGTTGGGCGAGGCGGCTGCCGACACCGGCATCGGACTCACGTTGCTTCCGGTGCTCTACGAACGCGCCGGTTTCAACGCGCCCGATCTGGCGGTGCGTCAACGGCGCTTTCGGACCACCGTGCACGAGGTGCTTGCGATTCGCGATGCGGTCCGAAGCTGGCACCTGCCCAACGTATCGGCCGGTGTTGCGATTCATTCCTTGCGCGCGGCCTCGCCGGCGGCCATCAGCCAGCTGGCCCGTGCCTGCGAAGGTGACAAGGGTCCGATTCACATCCATGTCGCCGAGCAGCAGGCCGAAGTCCGCGACTGCCTCGCGGCCACCGGACAGCGGCCAATCGCCTGGCTCGCAGCCAATGTGCAACTTGATGCCCGATGGCATCTGGTGCACGCCACGCACGCCGCCCCACCCGAGATCGACGCAATTGCCGCCACGGGCGCCGGCGTGGTGGTGTGTCCGAGCACGGAAGCCGACCTGGGCGACGGCCGCTTCGATTTCGAAGCATGGCGGGCGCGTGGCGTGCCGATGTCCATCGGCTCCGACAGCCATGTGCAGCGCAACTGGCCGCAGGAACTCCGGCTGCTGGAGTATGGGCAGCGGCTCGCACTCGAGCGGCGCAACATTGCTGCCGACCCCGGCGCCGGCGCCGCATCCACCGGTGCTGCGCTCGTGCGCAGCGTGCTCGGCGCGGGGGCCGCCGCGGCCGGCTTTGGCGATCAGCCCTGGGGGCTCAAGGCAGGTGCCCGAGCCGACTGTCTGGTGCTCGACCCCCAGGCGGGCGGTCTGCTCGGCGTGGCGCCGCCTGAGCTCATCGATGCCGCCCTCTTTGCTTGCGAGGCGCCGCCCTTTGCCGAGGTCTGGGTGGCCGGGCGGCAGCGCGTGGCAGCCGGCCTCCACACGGGCCGCTCGGCGCATCGCGAAGCGTTTGTCGCCACGATGCAGACACTTGCGGCCGCTACCGACTAGTCGTCCAACCCGCTGCCTTTCAATCTTCGGAACGCGCGATGCAAGATCGTGCCGCACGCTCTACCCTGCATCACCATCAACGAGGACGCCGGTATGACCCTCGATCCGCCCCCCGCATCAGGCGCCACCTCGGGCACGCGCGAGGAACCGCCCCCGCCTGCCACCGCCCCGCAGGACGCGGTCCGCTTCGCCGGGCTCGCCGGTCTTGCGCCCGGTGACCCGATGGATAGCGCCCGGCTGATGAGCGTCATCCTGTCGCTTGCGGGCGAAGTCTATGTGCTCAAGTCTGAACTCCACCGACTGCGCCTGGCGCTGGGCGAACGCCAGCTTCTCGACGATGGCGCACTTGAGAAAGCGGGCCAGAGCGCGGCCATGGCCGCCTGGTTCGCCACCGAAGAAGCCGAATTCGGCCGCGCCCTGCTGAACGCCTTCACCTCGCCCGATGCGTCGCCCGACGTGAGCGCGGCCATGTTCACCCGCTGATGCCATGAACGCCCCCGGTCCAGGCTCCTCCCGTCCCGCTTCCCGCGCCTGGCAGACCTCGTTCGAGGTCGATGCGTGGCAAAGCTACCTCTCGGGACTGAAGCGCCACTGGGGCGGCTCGCTCTATCGCGAGGTGGTGCGCGAGGCCGATGAGGCATTGGCACCCACCGTGGCAGCCCTCGAACACCACATGCAGACCAGCCCGTCTTATCGGCTCTATGCCTGGCTGGAGCGCCGTATCCAGCAGATGAAATGGTCGGGGCGCTGGGGCTTTTCCACCGAAGTGGCGCGGCAGAAAGATCAGCTGGCGCCCCTTCTTGCCGAAGCGGAGGGGCTCGCGCATCTGCAGCTGGATCCTGATCTCACGGTGCCCGCCTACATCGCCGACACCGAGACGCATCAGCAGCCTGGTGGACTGTGGCGCGAGCCGGTCAATGCCTATGCACTTGCCTGGTACACCACCGGTCTTTCATTTGCGCTCTCGGATCCCGACGCACTGGTGGACTTCTACGCAGCCCGGATCGCCGAACGTTTGAGCGAGCTTGCGCTCGAGCCCCGTGCGATCCTGGACCAGGGCTGCACCGCCGGGCGGTCCACGCGTGCCATCAAGCGCGCATTGCCGCAGGCCGAGGTCTATGGCTGCGATGTGTGCGCAGGCAGTCTGCAGCTGGGGGCGCTGCGCACGCTTGAAGAGCACACGCCCGTCACCCTGGTTCAGTGCAGTGCCGACGATCTCAGCTTTCCCGACGCAAGCCTCGACGTGGTGGCCTCGCACTGGCTGTGGCATGAACTCCCGCCCGAGGTGATTCGCCAGACCATCCGGGAGGCGGCACGGGTGCTGCGCCCTGGCGGGCTGCTGGTTGCCTACGACATGTTCGAGGCCATCGGGGGCACCGTCGGTCGCTGGCTTCTGAGCGGCTACGCCGCGCGAAACAATGAACCCTATGCCCACACGCTCCTTGAATTCGACTGGCGCGACGAGCTCGCGCGGGCTGGCTTTTCCGATGTTCAGGCCCGCTACGGCCTGCCCCAGGATCCAGGCCCGGAGCGACCTGCAACGCTTCCACCACAGCGGCTGCATCCGATGACCTTTGTCTCGGCAGTGCGGCGCGGCCGCGCCTTCTGACCCCGCTCAATTTTCTCAGCCGGAGATCCCATGACCACTCGACCGTCCGTCCGCCGCGTGCTTTCGGCCGCACTGCTCGCCCTGGCGACCACTGCCAGCGCACCCGTCCTGGCGCAAGCTTCCGACTATCCCAACCGCCCGATCCGGGTGATCGTCCCGTTCCCGCCGGGCGGCCCCACCGACATGATCGCGCGTGCCGTGGGCACCAAGCTCACCGAGCGCTGGGGCCAGCCGGTGCTGGTGGAAAACAAGCCCGGCGGCAGCACCATCATCGGCGTTGATTTCGTGGTGAAGTCGCCGCCCGATGGATACACGCTGCTCCTGGGCTCAAACAGCCTGTCGCTCAATCGATTCCTGGTGGCAAAGGTGCCCTACGACGTCGACCGCGATATTGCGCCCATCATCCTGGTGGCCAAGATCTCGAACGCGCTGGTGGTCCACCCCTCTGTGCCGGTGAACAACCTGAACGAGTTTCTCGCCTACGCGCGCGCCAACCCGAACAAACTCACCTATGGCTCAACCGGGCAGGGCACAGCCACCCATCTGTTTGCCGAACTGTTTTCGATGATGACCGGCGTCAAGATGGTTCACATCCCCTACAAGGGCACGGGCCATGCGGTGGTCGACCTGGTGGCCGGGCAGATCAATCTGATGTTTGACAGCCTGTCCACCGTCATCCCCAACGAGAAGGCGGGCAAGGTGCGCATGATCGGTCTCACCAACTCGCAGCGGTCGGCTGCCGCACCCCAGTTCCCGACGCTGCACGAGCTCGGTGTCACTGGCTACGAGGCCACCGGCTGGTTCGGATTTGCCGCGCAGTCGGGTGTCCCGCGCGACATCATTGCCAAGCTCAATACCGAGATCGACCAGATCATCCGCACGCCGGAAATGCGTGAGCGCCTGATTGGTTTTGGCAGCGACGTGGTGGGTGGTCCGCCTGAGACCTTCAAGACCTTCATCGCCTCGGAAGCGGAGAAGTGGGGCAAGGTGATCCAGCAGGCAAACATCAAGGCACAGTGAGCGGCTCACCGCAATCCGGTCAACCCAGTCCCAGCACGCCCGGGTTCATGCGCCGATCGGGGTCGAGCGCGTCGCGCAGCCGCGCGAGCAGCGCCGCCGACCCCGCATCGAGCCGCTCGGCATGGCGGTAGAAGCGCCCTGCCTGGGCATGCGCTGCATCATGACGCTCGAAGCACTCGCGCGCCTCGGCGCGCAGCCGGCCCACCAGCTCGCGCGCCGCATCGTTTCGGGGGCGCCCGGCAAAGCGCTCGCGGTTGCGCGCAGACAGATGCTTCAAATGAATGGGGTCGAGCTCATCGGGCCAGAAAAACATCGGCTCGATCGTCAGGTAGGGGCCGGCGGCTGACATCAGATAAGACTGACGGATGCCAACTGCCTGCATGGCCGAACGATGCCGCGAAAACAGGGCCTCCAGATCGGCCAGTGCGGCCTGCGCTCTGGAGGGCGCGAGCATCCCGTGCACCGGAATCCAGCGCTCGCCTTCCACGCCGACGAATCCTCGAATGGAATAGGGCCGAGCGCGCAGTGCCGTGGGAACCGTGGGCTCGATCTCGCGTGCGGACCGACTGCAGCGCTCGCGCGCAAGCGCAATCAGCTGCCCGGCGATCTGCGCAGTGGGCGCCTCGGCGGTGAGGTGCAGCGACCACTTGGCCGCTGCCAGCTCAAACCGGCCCTTCACCATGGACGCCATTTCGCGAAGCGCCCCCAGCGCCGACCCGGCGGTCGCGGCCACCGCGCCGGCGGTGCGCAACGCCTCGCCTGCCTCGATCCGACCGGCGTCTTCGCCCCGACTCTGATCAAGCACGAGCGCACGGGTAACCAGCCCGGCCGCACGCAGCTCGATGATGTCGGCCACCATGGCCTGCGGGTCGGCGTAGGCAAAGGACGCGAACGCTGCGGGCTGATCGCGAACCAGGCGCAGCACCACCTCGGTCTTGACGCCGAACACCCCGCAGTCGCCAATGAAGAGACCCGTGAGATCGGGGCCGGCATGCCGGTGAAACGGCAGAGCGCCAGCGCGGGCGCCGCTCCCGGTGACAGCGATGGTTCCGTCCGCCAGCACCACCCTCACCCCGATCACGCCATCCATGCTGCCAGGCACATATTGCGAAATCGCGCCGCCCACCGTGGTGACAGCCCCGGAGATGGGGCCCGGCACCTGCGAGCGAAGCCCATGCGGGGCGAGCGCCTCGGCAAGCCGCTGCCAGCTTACCCCGCTACCCACCACCGCGAACATATCCTCGGCATGGATCTCGATGCGGTCGAGCCGCGACGAATCGACCACCACTGCCGCGGAGGGCGCCGCCAGCCCTCGGGTGTAGGAGAGCCCTGCCCCACGCGCCACCACCGGAAGTCCGGCCAGGCAGGCCTCGCGAACGACCTCGGCCACCTCGGCCGTGGAACCGGGCCGTACCACCAGCGCCGCAGGCGCAGGACGCGGGAACGGGAACAGATCGGCCACGGCCGCCTCCAGTTCGGGCGCGTCCGTCACGACATGCTCGGCGCCCAGCATGGCCCGCAGCGCGGCAGCAAGAGTTTCGATCGACGACATGGGATTCAGCCTGGCTGTCCGAAGGCTGCCATAGTAGCCGTCACCCTGACCCCCATCGTTTCAATCCATGTCTGACAGCATTCGCCACGGCGGTTCGCGTTCCATCCTGATTGCCGACGGCATCCGCTCGGCTGCATTTCGCACGCCAGAAAAAATCGCCATCACCGAAGGCACGCGCCACCTCTCCTACCGAAAGCTGGTTGAGCGCATCGACCGCGTCTCGCAGCTTGCTGTCGGTCTGGGTCTTGGCCGTGGCGACCATGCCGCGATCCAGTGCCGCAATCGGCTCGAGTATCTCGAACTGGTCGCCGGTCTGTCGTCTGCCGGGGTGGCCTGCGCCACGGTCGGGCCCGCCGCGCCCGGACCTGAACTGCGCTTCATCTGCGAAGACTCGCGCGCGCGCGTACTTTTCGTCGACGAAGCGCTCGCCGAGCAGGCGCGTGCCTCGGTGCCGCCGGGGGTCGAGCGGGTGATCGTGATGGAACGCGACTACGAAGCATTGATCGCCCAGGCACGCGCCACCCGCCTCGATGCAGGCATCACCGAACACGACATTTTCTCCGTGCCGTACACCTCGGGCGCCACCGGCCGTCCCAAGGGCGTGATGCTCGCGCACCGCGGCCGGGTGCTGGCCTGCTACGCGATGGCTGCAGAGCACGGTTGCTACGGCCCCGACGACCGTGCGGTGGCCACCACGCCCATGTTCCATGGCGCGGGCTTTCTGATGGCGCTCGCGCCGGTGTTCTTTGGTGGCTCGGTGGTCATCATGCCGAAGTTCGACATCGACGCTCTGCTTGCCGCCATCGAACAGACCCGGGCCACCAGCGCCTACATGGTGCCCACGCATTTTGCGGCGCTCTTTGCGGCAGGCGAACGCGCACGCCGCCACGACGTGAGCTCGCTCAGGGCGGTGATCTCGGGCACCGCGCCGCTTGCGCAATCCATGAAGGCCGAGATCATTGCGCATTTCGGCGAGGGTCGGCTGTTCGAGCGCTATGGCACGACCGAGACCAACATTGCCTGCGCGCTGCGCCCGGCTGATCAATTGCGCAAGATCGCCTGTGTCGGTCAGCCGCTTCCGGCCACCCATCTGCGCGTACTGGATGACGACGGACAGGACGTGCCTGCTGGCGAGGTCGGCGAACTCGCGGTGGCCTCGCCCTATCTGTTTTCCGGGTATCTCAACCTGCCGGAGGCCACCGCGAAATCGATGCGGGGCGACTGGTTTGTGACCGGCGATCTGGCCCGTATCGATGACGAAGGCTATGTGTACCTGGTGGACCGCAAGAACGACATGATCATCAGCGGCGGCGAAAACGTCTATCCCCGCGAGGTCGAGGAGGTTCTGCTCTCACACCCCGCGATCGCCGAATGCGCGGCCGCTGGCCTGCCCCACCCCTACTGGGGCGAACAGGTGACCGCATGGGTGGTGCTGCGACCAGACATGAACGCAGATGCTGACGACCTCGCGCGCCTCTGCCGCGAAAGGCTGTCCGCCTACAAGGTGCCTAAGGAAATCCGACAGGTGACTGCGCTTCCCCGCAACTCCATGGGCAAGATCCTGCGCCGCGAACTGCGCGCAGGCTGGCCAAAAGGCTGAAACACCGTTATCGTCCCCACACTCTTTACACAAGCGCTGTCCACGGCGCACCCATCAGGAGGAGACCATGACCACCATCACCGTCAACGGCCGAAAGCACTCGGTTGAATCGCCCCCCGATACGCCCCTTCTTTGGGTGCTGATCAGCGAACTCGGCCTCACCGGCCCCAAATATGGCTGCGGTCTCGCGCAATGCGGCGCCTGCACCGTGCATGTTGGCGGTCAGGCTGTGCGCTCGTGCTCGATCCCGGTATCGTCCGTCACGCAGGCCGTGGTCACGGTCGAAGGACTGGGCACCCCCGAGCGTCCGCATCCGGTGCAAAAGGCCTTCATCGAGGCTCAGGCTGTTCAATGCGGCTACTGCACCAATGGCATGGTGATGACCAGCGCTGCGCTGCTCGCCAACAATCCCAAGCCCACCGACGCGCAGATCCGCGAAGCACTTAACGGCAACCTTTGCCGCTGCAGCGCCCACATGCGGATTGTGGCAGCCGTTCGGAAAGCCGCCGAGGTGGCAGCATGAAGCGCCGAGCCTTCCTTCAGGCGGGCGGTGCGCTCGCCATCAGCTTCAGCATTCCCCTGGCGGCCAACGCCCAGCCCGCGTTGCCACCGCGCTTCCAGAACATCAACGCCTGGCTGAAGGTTCATCCCGATGGCCGCATCACCTTCCATACCGGCAAGGTCGAACTGGGAACCGGCATTCAGACAGCCCTCGCGCAGATGATCGCCGAAGAGCTTGATACCAACGTCTGGGCGATCGACCTGGTCATGGGTGATACCGAGCTCTGCCCCGACCAGATCGGCACCTTCGGCAGTCTCACCATCATGCTCGCCGGACCTCAGGTCCGGCAGGCCGCGGCCGAAGCCCGACTCGCGCTCGTCGAGCTCGCATCCAGGCGCTTCAACGCCCCGGCCGATCAGATCCGTACGGCCGACGGCGCGGCCACCGGTCCGGGCGGCGTGCGAGCCTCCTACGGCGATCTGGTCGCGGGCGGCACCCTCAGCCGCCCGCTGAACGGCAAGCTGCCGCTCAAGACGCCCGATCAGTTCAAGGTGATCGGGAAGTCCGTCCCGCGCGTGGAGCTGCCCGCGAAAGTGTTCGGCTCGCACCGATACATCCATCATGTACGCGTGCCCGGCATGCTGCACGGCCGGGTGATCCGTCCCGCGCTGCCTGGCGCGGAACCGGTGCGGGTCGAGCTTGGCTCCATCGCCACCATTCGCGGCGCCCGCGTGCTGCGCAAAGGCCGGTTCATCGCGGTGGTGGCCGAGCGCGAGGTCGACGTCATTCGCGCAGCGCGCGAGCTGCGGGTGGAATGGGGGCCGGCGCCGGCCATGGCCGATCATGGCAAGGTGCAGGCACTGCTCAGAACACTGCCGGCCACCGATCGCGAGCTCATCAAGACCGGTGACGCCGATCAGGCAATCGCAACGGCTCCCCGCCGGCATGAGGCCGACTACTACGTGCCCTACCAGCTGCACGCCTCGATCGGTCCTTCCTGCTCCGTGGCCGACGTGGGCCCCGAGGGTGCAACCATCTGGTCTGCCACGCAGAGTTCGCACAACACGCGACTGAGTCTTGCCACACTGCTCGGCATGAAGCCCGAGCAGGTCCGCCTCATCTGGACCGAAGGCTCGGGCTGCTATGGTCAAAACGGCTCGGACGATGTCTCGGCCGACGCGGCGGTTCTGTCGCAACTTGCAGGCAAACCGGTTCGGGTGCTCTGGAGCCGCCGCGACGAGCATCTCTGGGAGCCCAAGGGCACGGCCATGACCATGCGGGTGCGCGCGGGGCTCGATGCCGCAGGCAATGTCGCCGGCTGGAACTATGAGGTCTGGAGCCCCAACCATGCGCTGCGGCCCTTCTACGGCATGGCGGGCAACATGCTCGCGGGCGATGAAACCGGCATGCCCGCAAAGTATCTGCAGGCAGGCGCCGACCGCAACGCGAAGGCCACCTATGTGTTTCCGGCCAACAAGACCACGCTTCACCTGGTCGAGCGCTCACCCGTTCGTTCATCGTCGCTGCGCGGTCTGGGCTCGCCTCAGAACACGTTTGCCAATGAATCCTTCATCGATGAACTCGCAGCGCTCGCCGGCGCCGACGCAATCGACTACCGAATCCGGCATCTGAAAGACGAGCGAGCCATCGAAGTGCTGCGCGCCGTTCGCGATCTCGCCAAATGGGAAACGCGCGCAAGCGGCACCCGGCGTAGCGGCACCGGACGCGGCGTGGGCTTCGTGCATTACGACAACGTGTCGGCCTACGCAGCGGTGGCCATGGACGTCAAGGTCGACGCGGCAACCGGGGCGATCCGCGTTCAGCGCGTGTGCGTCGCGCACGACTGCGGCCTCATCATCAACCCCGATGGGGTGCGCAATCAGATTGAAGGCAATGTCATCCAGACGCTGTCGCGCGCGCTCTATGAGGAGGTGCGGTCAAACGCCACGGGGCTGGAGAGCATCGACTGGGCAAGCTATCCGATCCTGCGGTTTGCCGATCTGCCTGACGAGATCGCGATTCGCCTGATTGATCGCCCGACTGTGCGCGCAGTGGGTGCCGGCGAGCCCGCGGCCTCGCCGGTTTTCGCAGCACTGGCCAATGCCGTTTTCGATGCCACGGGGGCAAGACTGCGAACCGTGCCGTTCACGCCAGAGCGGTTGAAGGCAGCGCTGGCGGGACGGCCTGCGGCTCAGGCATAAGCGGGGTCAGGCGCCGGCATGTGCAGCACCAGCACCTCTGCCGGCACCTCCGTTGCCGCGATGCGGCACGGTGCATCGTTGGCCGACACGAACAGATTTTCAAGGTGACCCAGCCGCTGGCCGTCGCGCTCAACCACCCCCTGGATCACGACGATGAACATGGCCACCGCAGCCGGAGCGATCCGGATCTCGGTTGCAGCCCCGCCGGGTATCTGGATCTGGTCAACCGCCAGGCCATCAGGGTCCGGCGCATGCACCACCTCTACCCGAGGCGACTTGAGCGCCTTGAGCTCGCCCGCCTCCGTTGGCAACAGTGCCTCGGACGCCCAGTGCCGCTTGGGTCCTGCCCGCATCAGTTCGCGGCTCTGCGGCACAAACTTGGCGCCAGGGTCGCGAAACGCCCGCATGGTGATGTAGTCGACACCCTCGGGCCCCGCCACAATCGGGCCGTAGCCGGTGTAGGCCCCCGCGTAGTGCACGGTGAATGCCCGCAGCGGCTTGGGACTGCGACCGATCGTACCTTCGCCGCGCGTGAACAACTGAAACTGATTCTGGACATGAAAATGCGTGGGATTGACCGCGCCGGGAAACTGTTCCACCAGATAACACTGCGGCGTGCAGACATCGTCGTCGGATGACTTGAAGAAATCATTGCGCCAGTACTGCATGCCGTTATGAAGTTGGCCCTTCTTGCGCGCCGACTGGGCGAATTCACGGGTTCCGAGCAGAAGCATGGATCAGTCTCCAGAGGGATGACTCTCGCCCGGCGCGAGAGCCTGACCTGACCGGGGCGCGACCGTTGCGCTGCAAATGTCATGCCCCTGTCACGGTGGTTCCGCATTCTAAAAGGTTTGAACCAACAGCGCAGATGCGCAGGCGCCGGCATGCGCGCGCCGGCAGCCGATCGTTTACCAGCCGGTCGTCCCGCGCTATGCTCCGCGACTTCCGATCTCGCCTCGCCCCCCTGATGAGCACGATTGAACTCGACCTTGTGAGCAAGCGATGGGACGACACCGTCGCCGTCAACCAGGTCTCATTCGAGGTGGCGGAGGGCAGCTTTGCGGTGCTGCTCGGGCCGTCGGGATGCGGCAAGTCCACGACCCTGCGTCTGGTGGCCGGGCTTGAGCAGGTGAGCGATGGCCGGATCAGGATAGGCGGCCGTGATGTCACCCATGAGCCCCCCGCCGCGCGCAGGCTCGCCATGGTGTTCCAGTCCTACGCGCTGTTCCCGCACCTGAGCGTTGCCGAAAACATCCTGTTCGGACTCAAGGTCCGCAAGGTGGCGGCCGATGAGCGGTCCCGCCGTCTGGACCGGGTGGCCAGGCTTCTGGGCCTGGGCGATCTGCTCGCCCGCAAGCCCGCACAACTCTCCGGTGGGCAGCAGCAGCGTGTCGCCCTTGGCCGCGCCATCATCGCCGAGGCGCCCGTGTGCCTGATGGACGAGCCGCTGTCCAATCTCGATGCCCGGCTGCGCCACGACATGCGCCGCGAGCTTCGGGCGCTGCAGCAGTCGCTGGGCATCACCATGCTCTATGTCACACACGACCAGGTGGAGGCCATGAGCATGGCCGACCAGGTGATCCTGATGCGAGCCGGTCACATCGAGCAGAACGCCACGCCCGCCGAACTTTACGAGCATCCGGCAACCGCATTCACCGCAAGTTTCATCGGCACGCCGCCCATGAACCTCCTGCCACTCGAGGTCGCGGGCGATGGCTGCCGGATCGCAGGCACGGCGGGGCCGCTGGTCACCCGCCAGCCGGCCACAGACCTGCTCGCCGGCATTCGGCCCGAGCATATCCGCATCACCGGCTCGGGCGAGGTGGGTGCGCAGGTCGAAGCGGTGGAGTACCTGGGTGCCGATACCGTGATTGCCTGTCGCGCCGGCAATGCGGCGATCGTCGTCCGGCAACCCGGACGGCTCACCCCTCGGCCCGGCGAGGCATTGCGTCTGACCTGGACACCCGAGGCGCAGCACTGCTTCCATGCGATCACTGGCGCGCGCCGCGACGATATCGCTGCGCGCGCCCTCACCCCCTGACCCTTCCACAAACCGGAGACAGAAAATGACTCTCACCCATCCCCTGAAACGTGCTGCGGTCGCCGCCGCTGCTGCACTCTGTGTGGGCAGCGCCTGGGCCCAGACCACGGAAATTTCGTTCTATTACCCGGTTGCCGTCGGCGGCCCGATCACCAAGCTGATCGACGGCTACGCAGCCGACTTCATGAAAGAAAATCCCGGCATCAAGGTAACCCCGATCTATTCCGGCACGTATCAGGAGTCGATCGTGAAGGCACTGACCGCACACAAGAGCGGCCAGCCGCCGGTCGCTTCGGTACTGCTCTCCACCGACATGTTCACCCTGATTGATGAAGACGCGATTCTTCCGGTCAGCGATCTGGCCCGTACGCCTGAAGACCAGGCCTGGCTGAAGAGCTTTTATCCGGCGTTCATGTACAACAGCCAGACGGGCGGGAAAGTCTGGGGAGTGCCGTTCCAGCGCTCAACGATCGTTCTGTACTGGAACAAGTCGCTCTTCAAGGAGGCCGGACTCGACCCCGAGCGCGCGCCGCGCAACTGGGCAGAGATGGCGGACTTCGCGCAGAAGCTCACCCGGCGAGACGCTCAGGGCAACGTCACACAATGGGGCGTGCAGGTGCCCTCTTCCGGATTCCCGTACTGGCTCTTCCAGGGTTTCACCACCCAGAACGGTATCGAGCTCATGAACGAAGCCGGCACCGAAACCTACTTCGACAAGCCCGCCGTCATCGAGGCGCTGCAATACTGGGTCGATCTGTCGCGCAAGCATCGCGTGATGGCACCTGGCGTGATCGAATGGGGCACCACGCCGCGCGACTTCTTCGAGCGCAAGACCGCCATGATGTGGACCACCACCGGCAATCTGACCAACGTGCGCAACAACGCCAAGTTTGATTTCGGCGTGGCCATGTTGCCCGCCAACAAGCGACTCGGCTCGCCCACCGGTGGCGGCAACTTCTACATCTTCAAGAAAAGCACCCCGGCCCAGCAGCAGGCTGCGCTCAAGTTCATGCGCTGGATCACGTCGCCAGAGCGCGCGGCCCAGTGGGGCATCGATACCGGCTACGTGGCGGTGCGGCCCGATGCGTTCGAGACCCCGGCGATGAAGCAGTATGTGGCGTCGTTCCCGCCGGCAGCGGTGGCGCGCGACCAGTTGCAGCATTCGGTCGCCGAACTGTCCACGCACGAGAACCAGCGTGTGACCAAGGCGCTGAACGATGGCCTGCAGGCGGCGCTCACCGGGGCAAAAACCCCCGAGGTTGCGATGCGCGATGCACAGCGCGAGGCCGAGCGGATTCTGCGTCCCTATCGCCGCTGATCGCGCTGCCCGTGGCGGGCAACACGCCTGCCACGGGCATCATCCATCACCTCGATTCCTGCCCCCGTGAAGCGCGTCTCGGTCCATGTCAGCGGCTGGCTGCTTCTTTTGCCTGCCGCCTGCCTGCTCGCGCTCTTCACGCACTATCCGGCAATCGCCACGCTGGGCCACAGTCTGATGTCGACGCCGAAGGCCAATCGGCCGTCGGTGTTCGTGGGTCTGGACAATTATCAGACCCTGATTGAAGACGCCGTGTTCTGGCGCGCCGTGGAGAACAACCTCTGGTACTGCCTGGGCACGATCCCGGTCTCGATCGCGCTCGCGCTGCTGATGGCGCTCTGGGTCAACGGCAAGATCGCCGGCCGCGGCTGGCTGCGGCTCGCCTATTTCACGCCCACCGTGCTGCCGATGGTGGCGGTGGCCAACATCTGGCTGTTTTTCTACACGCCCCAGTACGGACTCCTCGAGCAGTTCACCTCGCTCTTCGGTTTGCCCA
This sequence comes from Burkholderiaceae bacterium, assembly GCA_049423065.1. GTDB lineage: Bacteria > Pseudomonadota > Gammaproteobacteria > Burkholderiales > Burkholderiaceae_E > SYIM01. Next base: position 20,871 of record JBMSQB010000033.1, on the reverse strand, counting down.
GCCACAATTGGCTTGGCAGCCCCTCCACCGCACTCGCCTGCGTCATTCTGGTCACCATCTGGAAGGAGTCGGGCTTTTTCATGATCTTTTATCTGGCGGCACTGCAGCAGATTCCGCCGGTCTATGCCGAGGCCGCCGCCATCGAGGGGGCAAGCCGCCTCACCTACCTCCGCCGCATCGTGTTTCCGCTCCTGATGCCCACGACGCTGTTTGTTCTCATCAACGCGGTCATCAACTCCTTCCGGCTGGTGGACCACATCGTGGTCATGACACGAGGTGGCCCCGACAACGCCACCACACTGCTGCTCTTCCATCTCTACGAGGTGGGCTTCAAGTTCTGGGACATGGGTTATGCGGCCGCCATCACCGCGGTGCTGCTCGCGGTGCTCGCAATCCTTGCGCTGATTCAATTCGGGCTGCTCGAACGCCGTATCCACTATCGCTGAAGCCGCCCTGTTCACCATGACACCGCACGCCCCTTCGCTCGCTGGTCGGCAAACGCCCGCGGCCCCGCCCTTCTCCGGGGGTGGCGTGCTTGAAGCGCTCGCCGCCTGGCTGCTCGCAATCCTTTGGGCGCTGCCGTTGGTCTACGCGATCTGGACCGCTTTTCATCCTGGTGAATATTCGACGCGCTTCGAGCTCGGTGCGCCGCTCACGCTCGACAATTTTGCGGCAGCCTGGAGTGCCGCGCCGTTCGCACGCTATTTTCTGAACACCGTCATGCTGGTCACCATGATCCTGGTTGCGCAGATGATCCTCGGCACGCTCGCAGCCTATGCGTTTGCGCGGTTTGCCTTCCGGGGGCGCGACCTCGCGTTCTTCCTGGTATTGATTCAGCTCATGGTGATGCCCGATGTGCTGATCGTTGAAAATCACCGCACGCTCAGCCAGATGGGACTCATCGACACCATCACCGGCATCGGCCTGCCCTACATGGCCTCCGCATTCGGCATCTTTCTGCTTCGCCAGACATTCAAGACCATCCCTGCAGAGCTTGATGAGGCGGCGCGGGTCGAGGGCGCCAGCGCGCTCCAGGTGCTCTGGAAAGTCTATGTGCCGCTCGCCCGGCCCACCTATCTCGCCTACGGTCTGGTCTCGGTCAGCCACCACTGGAACAACTTTCTCTGGCCGCTGGTGGTCAGCAACTCGGTCGAGTCGCGTCCCATCACCGTCGGGTTGCAGGTGTTCACCGGCACCGACCAGGGCATCGACTGGTCGCTCATCTGCGCGGCCACGTTGCTCGCCGTGGCGCCGCTTCTGATCGCGTTCCTGCTCTTTCAGCGGCAATTTGTTCAATCGTTCATGCGAGCGGGCATCCGCTAGCCCAAGAGCCGGTCATGAAACTCATCACCTGGAATATCCAATGGTGCCGCGGCTGCGACGGACGGGTCGACCCGGAGCGCATCATCGATACCGCCCGCGACCTCGCAGACTTCGATGTGTTGTGCCTTCAGGAGGTCTCGGACGGTTTTCCAGGACTGGCGGGCTCGGTCGGCGAGAATCAGTTCGGTATCCTCGCTTCGCTGTTGCCAGGCTATCAGGCGGTAGAGGGAATCGCCGTGGACGTACCGGGCGCGCGGGGCGGTCGCGCGCGGTTCGGCAATTTGCTGCTGTCGCGGCTGCCGGTGCTGGGCGTCTGGCGACATCTGCTCGACTGGCCGGCCGATCCTGACTCGGTCGGCATGCAGCGGGTGGCGATCGAAGCCGTGATTGAGGCAGCCGGCGGGCCGCTGCGGATCATCACGACTCACCTCGAGTACTACTCGGTGCGGCAGCGTACCGCTCAGGTAGACCACCTTCGCGCCTTGCACCGCGAGGCCTGCGGCCATCAGGCCGACCGGGGTCAGCCGCGACACCGTGGCTCGCCCTTCGAGGCGCGGCTGCGACCTCCGTCGGCGCTCCTGTGCGGCGATTTCAACTTCCTCACCGACTCGGCCGAGTACGCGCGCATGCTCGAACCCATCGATGACGCGCCCGCCTGGCGCGATGCCTGGAGCCTTGCCCACCCGGGCGAGCCTCACGCGCACACCAATGGCGTTCATGACCGGGTTCAGTGGCCCAAGCCGCACACCTGCGATTTTGTATTCGTGACCGAAGATCTGGCGCCCGCAGTGAGCGCGCTCCATGTCGACGCGAAGACCGATGCCTCAGACCATCAGCCGGTACTGATCGAGCTCGATGGCGCCGCCCGCATTCGACCGTAGCGACGCTCCCGCTTCGACCCGTTGCCCATGAGAAGGCCTGCTCGCAGACATCGCGTTGTGGTCGCCACGCCCCTTCACACCGAGGCGCTCGCAAGGCTGGCAGCGCTCTTCGAGGTGGAGCTCAGTACAACAGTCACCGATGCGGGGCAGCTTCAAAACGCCTCGGGGTTGATCGTCTCACAGCACACCGAGCTTGCGCCGGCACTCCTGCGCAGCCTTCCGACCCTGCAGGCGATTGGGCTGACCGGCGCCGGGCCTGGCCTGATCGACCTGCGGGTCATGACCGATGCCGGCATTCGGGTCACCCACGCCCCACTGGACGACGCCGCGTTGCTCGCCCGTACGCTGTTTCGCGTGCTCGAGCGCAGCCTCAATGAAGCGGCCCGCGAGCGCGCCGAATCCAGATCAACACCACAGGAGCGTGGGCTGCGATATCGGATGCCGGGTGAACCGGTGGCTTCACAGGGTTCGCTGGCCGCGCCCGAACCGGCAGAGCGCACGACCGCCCCGCGACTCGCCCTGGTGGGACGCGACGACATCAGCGCCCGGATCTTCGCCCTCGCCCGCGAGGCAGGTTACCGCTGTGTGGATCCCGACTCCGCCTCTGAATGCCCGCCAGACACCGGACACCACGACCACCCGGAAATGCATGTCGTGGTCACGACCGATGCGACCCCAAGCCGCGCACCTTCCCGTCACCAGCGCCTGATCGATCTGCGCCCCGAGCGGCGGCGCCACGGCACGCCCGATGCGCTCCTCGCGCTTCGCGATCAGCTGGCCGTTGACGGGCTGATCGCAGCGATGGGAATGGGCCGCGACAGCTTTCACCCGCGCTTTCTGCTCAACCCGGAGGTGTGCCCGCTCTCCTGCTGCTGACGCGACGCTTCGCGCCGACTGGCCGGGCGAGCAGCGCCACGCTCGAGCGACTCCATTCGCTCCTGCACCTGGCGCTGCACCATCCGCATGTGCGCCTGCATCGCCTGCTCGGCAGCGTCGGGATCGCGCTGCGCAATGGCGAGCGCCACCTGCTGATGTTCCGCATCGCGCTGCCGCAGGCGTTCGGCTGGACGCTCTCGTGCCGGACTCAGGTGAAGCCGCGCATCACGCCCGACCTGCCGAAGGAGCGCGTAAAGGTCCGCAGCCAGACGGTTGCCGGTGGCGGCCGCGATTGCATTATGGAAATCGAGATCGGCGCTTGCGCTCTGCTGTTCGGCCAGTGTGGTTGAAGCCCGTTGAATCCGCCGGACATCGATGGGCGTGGCGCGAACCGCGGCCATGCGGGCCAGCGCGGGCTCGAGAATGGCGCGAAGTTCGGTCACTTCGATCGGGTGGGTGCGCCGCACCAGCGCGCGTGCGCTGCGACCCAGGCCACGCGGGGCAGGCGTGGGGCCAAGCTCGCCGCGTTCGCGCAGGTCGGCAAGCGCCCGGCGAAGCTGATGCCGCGTAACCGCCAGCTCGGCGGCGAGGTCCCGCTCAGCGGGCAAGCCCTCGCCGCGCGCCGCGCGATCGCGCAACCGCGCAAGGAGCGCCGCATAGGCGTCGGGGGGTCGGGCGGCAGGCATACGCATTGGCAACATTCTCCCTGTCGGATCGAAGAGCACTGCAAGCATCCAACCCAATCAACCATATTGTCAATTGGTCGTATCAAAATCAGCATGGATCTCCTCTTGCGAGCATTGCAGCAATCAGTGTTTCGCTCTAGTCTTCCAATCTTGGTCGAGACCGGTTGACGGAGGCTGAAATGGGTGAAATGAGTGGACAGGTGGCCATCACGGCACCGGCGGACGAGCTGCGCGAGATGTATGCGCGGATCAACGAAAAGCATCTGTTCCCCTTCTGGGCTCAGCGCGCCGATGTCGAGCACGATGAAATCCGCCAGCTGATGGCGGGCGCCCGTGCCCAGCCTTTTCACTGGAGCTACACGCGCGACCTCGAAGCACTCATGCTGCAGTCGGCGCGGCTGATCCACACCGGCAGTTCCGACCGGCGGTCGCTCATCCTCGTCAATCCGGGGCTGCGGCCGCGACGCGCCACCGTCACCACGCTCTACACCGCCTATCGCATCAACGACCCCAACGAGATGATGCCGCCGCACAAGCACACGGCAAGCGCCATCCGCCTGGGTCTGACCGGGCAGGAAAACTTCACCGGGGTTGAGGGCGAGAACATTGTCTTCGGCCACGGCGACATGGTGCTCACGCCCGTGGAAACCTGGCACAACCACGGCTGCGTGGGCAACGAGCCGGCACTCAACCTGTCGGTGCTCGACTATCCCCTGGTGGAGGTGCTGAACGCGCTCGAGTTCGGCCACGATTACCAGGAAGACGGCATTCGCAAGCGCGAGCAGACCGCGCGCTTTTCACCCGACTACAGCCGGAAAATCTACGGTACGGGCGGCGCGACACCGCGCTTTGTAAGCCACGCGCGCGGCGTGGGCGCATCGTCACCCATGTATGTCTACCGCTACGACATGATGCGGGAGGTGCTCGAGCGCAACCGCGACGCCGAGAGCCTGGAAGGGCTGGTGGTGGAATACACCGACCCGGTCCGCGGCGGCCCGGTGTTCAAGACCATGACCTTCTTTCTGCAGATGCTGCGGCCTGGCGAAAAAACCGCGCCGCTCAACCAGAACGCAAGCCTGCTCATTTCGCCGCTCGAGGGCCGCGCAATTTGCCGCATTGACGACCAGCATGTGTTCGATGCCGAGTTCCGTGACACGATCGCCGTGCCGGGCAATCACTGGATGACGCTTGAAAACCCGAGCAGCACCACGCCAGCCGTGCTGTTCATTGCAAGCGACGAGCCTGCATTGGCTGCCTTCGGGCTGCTGCGGCGCGCCGCCCGCACACCTGGCGGCGATCTCGTGAAACTCGGTTAAGCCCAGCATGGCCCGCGCACACAACACCCGGCTGGTCTCGCATATCGATTGCCACGGCGGCGGCCAGGCCTGGGTCGATGGCACCACGCTTTATGTCTCGGCGATGCGCCCGCCCGATGGCACCTCCATCTATGACGTGGCCGATCCACGCAATCCGAAGCTGCTCGCCACGCTTCAGGTGCCCATGGGCTGGCACTCGCACAAGGTGCGCGCGCAGAACGGCATCATGATCGTGAACTATGAAAAGTTCCGGGAGGGCGCAGACGATTTCGGTGGCGGCCTGGGCATCTTCGATGTATCAAACCCCGCGCGGCCCAGGCTGATCACGCACTGGAAGGTCAGTAACGCCGTGGGCGGCGGCGTTCACCGCTTCAGCTTTGATGGCCGCTACGCCTACATCTCGCCTACGGCCGAGGGCTATGTCGGCAACATCATGATGATTCTTGACCTCGCCGACCCGGCGCGCCCGCAGGAAGTGGGCCGCTGGTGGATTCCCGGGCAGCATGTGGCGGGCGGTGAGCACTACCCTTGGGACAACTACACCCGGCCACGCTGCCACCATCCGTTGCGTCTGGGCGATCGCCTCTATGTGTCCTACTGGCATCACGGCTTCTACATCCTCGACATTTCCGACATGTCACGGCCGCAGCTGGTGGCGGGCATCAACCCTGGTCCGGCCGACCCGCACCCCACCCACACGGCACTGCCCATTCCGGTCGCGCTCAAGGGGCGGAGCATTCTGGTGGTGGCCGACGAAGACGTGGCCAAACTGCGCCCTTCTCCCCCCGCCTACACCTGGATTTACGACATCAGCGAGGAAACCCAGCCGCTGCCGATTGCCACCTTCCAGGTCGACGGCATCGATCCGGATGGCGAGCCCCAGGAGCACATGACCGGCTGCCACCAGCCCTCTGAACGTTTCAACGGCACCGTGATTCCCTTCGCCTGGTTTGCCCAGGGCCTTCGTCTGATCGACATCGCCGATCCGTTCCGACCCAAGGAGGTGGGCTTCTACGAGCCCGATCCGCCCGCCGGCTGCGCTCGCGTGTCGTCCAACGATGTCACCATCGACGACCGCGGACTTGTCTATCTGATCGATCGCCAGCAGGGGCTGGACATCATCGAATGTTTCCCGAGGTAAACCCACCATGAGCACCATTCAGACCTTCGGCAAAAAGAACCCCAACCTGCCCTTCCACCCGGCGGTGCGCGCTGGCGACTTCGTCTTCCTGTCCGGTCAGGTGGCCAAGGACGAGCACGGCAACATGGTGTCCGGCACCATCGAGGAAGAAACCCGCGCCACCATCCTCGCCTGCCAGCGGATTCTTGCGCTCGCCGGCTGCTCGCTCGATGATGTGGTGAAGGTCACCACCTTTCTCGAAGACGCGCGTGATTTCGGCCGCTACAACGGCGTCTTCAAGGAATATTTCCCGGAGGGACGGCTCGCCCGCACCACGGTCGAGGCGCGCGCCGTCATCAGCACCAGAATCGAAATCGAGATGGTGGCCTACAAGCCGCTGTCGGCCTGACACCCCATCCATCCACTGTTCAGCGCACATTCAGGCGGCGCAAGGAGAACTCCATGTATCAGCTGCTCGGCCGGGCCACCTCCGGCAACGTTCAGAAAGTGATGTTCCTGCTCGAGGAACTCGGCATTTCCTATGAGCGCCACGATTACGGACGCCAGTTCGAAAACACCACCACCGCCGAATATCTGGCCATGACCCCCACCGCCAAGGTGCCCACCCTGAAAGATGGCGGCGTCTCGATCTGGGAATCGCATGCCATCCTGCGCTATGTGGCGGCCAAGGAAAAAGCGTCCAGCCTCTATCCCACCGATCTGGCCGTCCGCAGTCAGGTGGATCGCTGGATGGACTGGACCCTCGCCTCGCTCAACCCGGTGTTTCTGGCGGGCTTTCGCGATGCCAAGAAGCCCGAGGCGGAGCGCGCCCCCGACACCGGCAAAAACCTGGCCGCGGAACTCAAGATCCTCGATGGTCAACTCGCCAAATCAAGCTGGGTGGCGGGCGATACCTTCACCATCGCCGACATCGCGCTCGGGCCGGTGGTGCGTCGCTGTGTGGCCTTCCCGTTCGGGCTGCCGCCCACACCCGGCATCTCGGCATGGCTCGAGCGTCTGAACGCGCGCGCGTCCTTCCGCACCGCCACGGCAGCAGGCTGAGCGGCAGCCCGCCATGAGCGAACGCGCAAGCTTTGACTATGTGATCGTCGGTGCGGGTTCGGCCGGCTGCGTGCTCGCCAACCGGTTGTCGGAAACCCCTGGCACCCGCGTGCTGTTGCTCGAGGCTGGCGACTGGGATCGCGATCCCTGGATCCACATCCCGTTTGGCTGGGGCCGCATTCTCGGCAAACGCCTGCACGACTGGGGCTACTTCGCCGAGCCTCAGGAGAATCTCAACGGTCGTGCGGTCGAGTGTGCACGAGGCCGCGTGATCGGGGGTTCGTCTTCGATCAATGCCATGGCGTGGGTGCGCGGGCACCGCGCCGACTACGACCGCTGGGCGGCCTCCGGGCTTGCCGGCTGGTCCTATGCCGACGCACTCCCCTATTTCCGCCGCACCGAAAGCTGGGAGGGCGGCGAATCGGCCTTCCGCGGCGGCAGCGGCCCGGTGGCGGTGCGCGAAAACCGCTATCCCGATCCGCTCTTTGATGCCTTCTTCGAAGCGGCCACCAGCGCCGGTCATCCCATCACGCCCGACTACAACGGCGCGCAGCAGGAAGGCTTCGGCCTGTTTCAGTGCTCCATCCGCGACAACCGCCGCGCAAGCTCCGCGAGCGCCTATCTGCGCCCTGCCATGGAGCGCCCCGGGCTCACGGTACAAGTCCGGGCGCTTGCCACCCGGCTGGTGTTCGACGGCCGGCGCGCGGTGGGCGTTGAATACGAAGTTGATGGAAACCGGCGCGTGGCGCTTGCCGATCGCGAGGTGCTGCTCGCAGGCGGCGTCATCAACACACCGCAACTCCTCATGCTCTCGGGCATCGGCGCCCCCGAGGATCTGCGCCCGCATGACATCGCGCTTCACACCGCGCTCCCTGGCGTGGGCCGCAATCTGCAGGACCATGTCATGGCGCCGGTTGCCTATCGGCGGCGCGAGCCCGGTCCGTTTCAGTACAACATGCGTGCCGACCGGATCGTGCGGCATCTCGTCAACGCACATTTTTTCGGCCGGGGCTACGCCACCGATCTGCCTGCACCGCTCACTGCGTTTCTGCGCACCTCCGACGCCGAGCCCGTGCCCAACATCCAGCTGCTGTTCCATGGAGGACCGCTCAATGCCACTCCGTGGCTGCGTCCTTTCCGGCGGCCGTTCGAGGACGGGTTTTCAACGGTGGCCATTGTTCTGCGGCCACACAGCCGCGGCCGGCTGGAGCTCGCTTCGGCCAATCCCCGACAACCGATCCGCATCCGGCAGAATTTTCTCGATGCCGAACACGACTGGCAGACCTTGCGCGCGGGTCTGCGCCTTGCGCGCAACCTGGGCGAGCAGCCGGCACTCGGCCGCTTCGTGGCAGCCGAGCGTGCCCCCGGCGCGGGCAAAACCACGGATGCCGATCTCGACGCCCACATCCGCGCGGTATCAATCACCGTTCACCACCCGCTTGGCACCTGCCGAATGGGCATCGATCCCGGCGATGGCGCGGTGGTCGACCCGGAACTTCGCGTCTTTGGCGTCGACGGCCTGCGGGTAATCGATGCATCGGTCATGCCCAGCCTCATTGGCGGCAACATCAATGCCGCGGTGATGATGATCGCCGAGCGGGCCGCCGACCTCATTCGCGGGCATGCACCGCTTGCGCCCGAATTCCCCGATTCTGCGCATGCCACCCAAGGCGGCGCAGCGCTCGCCGCCTGATACCCACATCACGCCGGACACGGCAAGGAGAGACCATGACACTACGACGCACCACCGCTCTCGCGCTGCTGACCGCCGCGCTGATTGCACCCGCGCAGGCGCAAACCGTCACCATGAAAATGGCGAGCGCCACCATCAATGACGTGCAGCATGAATGGCTACGCCGCTTCGAGGCCGAACTGAAACCACGCGCTGGCGACCGTATCAAGGTGGAGATCTATCCCGCGAGCCAGCTGGGCGCGATTCCGCGCATGGTCGAGGGCGTGGTGCTCGGCAATATCGAGGCCTTCGTCACCCCCACCTCGTTTCTGGTCGGCACCGAGCCGCGTTTCCAGGCGCTGGACGCAATCGGGCTGTTCGAGTCTCCCGAGCATCTGGGCCGCGTGCTGGGCGACGCCGGCTATCGGCCCCGGGCGCTCGCGATTGGCGAGGGCAAGGGAGTCAAGGGCATCGGCGTTTTCTACAACAGCCCGGTGGTGATTCTGTCACGCAAACCCATTCGTACCCTCGCCGACTTCAAGGGCCAGAAGATCCGCGTGTTTGCCACCCCGCTTCAGATCGAACCCATGAAAGCGCTCGGTGCAACGCCCGTTCCCATGGCGCTGAATGAAGTGCTGCCAGCGCTCCAGAGCGGGGCGATCGACGGTCTGCTGGCGGGCATTCCGGTGCTCACCCCCATGAAGTTCTATGACGCGGCCAAGGCCGTCACGGAAATTCACCCGGGCATCGTCGTGTCCACGGTCGTGGTCAACCGCAAATGGTTCCAGAGCCTGCCCGCCGATCTCCAGAAGGCGATCGACGAGGCCGGTGCGGCAGTCGACAAGGTGGCCTTCGGTTTCGCCGCCGCCACGATTCAACGCGCGAACGACGGCTGGACCCAGAATGGCGGACAACTCCTCAAGCTTCCGGCGCCCGAGCAGACCAGGATGATGGCGGATCTGCGCAAGCTTGGCGGCGAACTGCTGGCGCGGAACCCCGCAGTCCAGGCCGAGTACGACGCGCTCGTGCAGGCCGCCGACCGGCTGAAGTAATCCGTGATGATCGAGCGCGCGATTGAGCGTCTGGCCGACGCGCTGCTCACCGGGCTCGGACTGCTGGTGATCGCGGCCGTCTGCCTGAATTTCGCCAACGTGGTGGGCCGCTATGTGTTTGGCCAGGCAATCTTCGGTGCCGATGAAATCCAGACCTACCTGATGGTCTGGATGGCGTTTCTGGGGGCTGTGGTGGTGGGTTGGCGAAACGCGCATCTGCGCATGGACGTGCTGGTGCGCGCACTCCCCCGGGCCGTGCAACGGGCCTTGCGCCTGATCGAACTCCTTCTGCTGGTAGCCACCGCGGCGGTGGTCGCGCTCCAGTCATGGAAATTCGTCATCACCATGGCTGAACTCGATCGGCACAGCGACGCCGCCAACATCCCGATGGCCATTCCACACGCCGCTGTCGCCATCGGGTTTACGCTGATCGCAGCGGGCGCGCTCTGGCATCTGCTTGCGCGACGCTGGGCTCAGGCTCCATCCGACCAGGACACCCCATGAGTTTTGCCCTTGGGTTCCTGCCGATTGTGCTGCTCCTTGCGGGCTTTCCCATCTACCTGGTCCTGCTGTCCTCCAGCGCAGTGGCATTGATGTTCTTTTCGAACACGCCACTGAATGTGATTCACCAGAACCTGTTCGGTTCGATCGATGCCTTCGCTCTCCTCGCGGTTCCGTTCTTCATTTATGCCGGCGAACTGATGGGCCGCGGCAGCGTCGCGCAGCGACTGGTGGATGCAGTCCAGGCCGGCGTGGGCAACGTGCGCGGCAGTCTGGGCGTAACCACCGTCGGCACCTCAGCCATCTTCGGTGCCATCTCGGGTGTCAGCGCCGCCACCGTCGCTACCGTGGGTCGCATCATGGTGCCTGCCATGCGGCGGGCGAACTATCCCGAACATTTTTCCGCCGGGCTCATCACCGCAGTGGGTGCAATCGACATCATCATTCCGCCCAGCGTCCCAATGATTGTTTACGGCGTCGCGGCGCAGGAGAGCGTACCCAGGCTCTACGCCGCCGGCATCTTCCCGGGGCTTCTCATCGGCCTGATGCTCGCCCTCTATGTGGTCTGGTATGCGCGACGGGCCGGTATTCCCGGGGGTGCGCCGTTCGAGGCCGGCCGCTTCCTGCGGGCGCTGCGCCGAGGGCTCTGGGCGCTTGGTGCACCAGTCATCATTCTGGGGGGCATCTACGGCGGCGTGTTCTCGCCCACCGAAGCGGCGGCGGTCGCGTGCGTCTATGCGGCGTTCGTCACCCGCTTCGTGTACCGCGAACTCTCCTGGCGCGACATCATTCAGGCCGCCAGCCAAACCGCTTATTTCACCGCGCAAATTCTCATCGTCGTCGCCTGCGCCAGTATCTTCGCCTGGTTGCTCACGGTGAACCAGGTGCCAGCTGCGCTGGTGGCCTGGTTGCAGGCGCTCGAACTCTCCACCTGGCAGGTGTTGCTCGCACTCAATCTGCTGCTGCTGCTCGTGGGCTGCTTTATCGACCCGCTGTCAGCCATCCTCATCCTCACGCCACTCCTCATGCCAATCGTGCAGTCGGCGGGCATCCACCCGGTGCACTTTGGCATCGTGCTCACCGTGAATCTGGCCATCGGTCTCTTTCACCCGCCGTTCGGCATCAATATTTTCGTTGCGCAATCGGTGCTGGGTCTGCCGCTCAAGGTGATCTACCGCGGCATCGTCCCGTTTCTGGTGCTCTATCTGATTGCGCTCGCGCTGATCACCTATGTGCCGGTGATTTCACTGGCCGGCATGCGGCTGTTCTTCTGAGACCTGTTCGGAAAGCCGATTTTTGAGGAGCGTGCAATGACTGAGCGTCCCAACCCGCTGAAACCCCATTCCAAGTCTCGTCTCGCAGCCGAGTCGGCGCCCGCCGATACGCCACCCTCCGGTGGCCGCCGTCGAGCGCTCACCGCGCTCACTGCGCTCGGCGCAGCATCCGCCAGCCCGTTCGCGTCGGCGCAGGCGTGGCCCGCGCGCCCCATCCGCTGGGTCCTGCCATCCGCTGCGGGCTCGGCGCCCGACATCATCGCCCGCATGCTGTCCGACAAACTGTCGGCTGCACTGGGCCAGCAGATCATCATTGACAATCGCCCCGGCGCGGCGGGCAACATCGCCGCGCAGACCGTGGCGCGCGCCGCTGCCGACGGCTACACCTTCCTCTTCGGCCAGGCGTCCACGCTCGCGATCAACCCCTACACGTTCAAAGCCACCGGCTTTGATGCCGACCGTGATTTCGCGGCGGTGATCAGCATCGGGGTGAGCCCGTTCATGTTTGCGGTCACCCCGTCGCTCAAGGCCAACACCATGGCCGAACTGATTGCGCTCGCGCGCGCCGAGCCAGGAAAACTGTCGTTTGCCACCTCGGCCTCGCGCAACCTCTCGCACATCAGCGGCGAAATGCTGAAGGCCACCGCCGGCATCAACATGGTTCATGTGCCCTATAAAGGCAGCCAGCAGGCGGCCGCCGATACCGTGGCTGGCCTCACCCACCTTTACATCGACAGCATTCCCGCCATGTCGAGCTATGCGCAAAGCGGCCGGCTGCGGGTGATTGGTGTCACCGCGCGCAGCCGGGTCCCCGGTTTCGAGTCGGTGCCCACCGTCAACGAAACCCTGCCAGGATTCGAGGCCGTGGGCTGGTTCGCCATCGTCGCGCCTGCAGGCACCCCTGCCGACGTGATCGAACGAACCAATCGCGAGTTGAACACCATTCTTGCCCAGCCCGACGTGGGCCAGCGCATGCGCGGCTTCGGCATGTTCGATTTCGGCGGCAGCTCGGCCGACCTCGACCGCTTCATGAAAAGCGAACGCAGCAAATGGGCGAAGGTGATGCGCGAGGCGCGAATCGAACCCGAGTGACGCTGCACGGGTATTCCCTAGACGCTGCAACCTGGCCTCCGCGACGGCCAGGTTCCGCTTGCGCGGCTCGATTAACCACTCGACGCAATCGGTTAATATCGGGCCACTAGAACCACTTCAGGGAGACCCGACATGATCCAACGCACGCTGCGCCTGGCCGGCATCGCCTCGGCCCTTGCCGCACTCACGCTCTCTACGGCGGCCACCGCCCAAATCAAGATCGGCTTCATGGCCACCATGTCAGGCCCGGCCGCGACGCTCGGCCAGGACCAGTTCGACGGCTTCATGCTTGGAATCGAGCATTCCGGCGGCAGGCTCGGCGGTCAGCAGATCACCGTCATCAAGGAAGACGATCAGCTGAAGGTTGACGTGGGCGTCCAGGCCATTCAGAAACTCATCGAGAAAGACAAGGTTGATCTCATCACCGGCGTCACGTTCTCCAATGTGATGATGGCGGTGGCCAAGCCCCTGGCCGACGCCAACATGATCTTCATCGGCTCCAATGCCGGCCCGGGCCCGCTTGCAGGCCCCCAGTGCAATCAGAATTTCTTCTTTACCTCCTGGCAGAACGACGCGCAGTCCGAGGTCATGGGCAAGTTCGCAGCCGACCGGGGCTACAAGCGCGTGTATGTCATGGCGCCCAACTATCAGGCGGGCAAGGACTTCGTGGCCGGCTTCAAGCGCTTCTACTCCACCCCTCTCGTGGGCGAGGTCTACACCCAGCTCAACCAGCCCGACTATTCCGCCGAAATCGCGCAGATGATGGCCGCCAAGCCCGACGCGCTCTATGTGTTTTATCCCGGCGGCATGGGCGTGGCATTCGTGCGGCAGATGCGTCAGGCCGGTGCGCTTGGCAAGGTGCCGCTGCTCTCCACCAGCACCACCGATGGCTCGACGCTGCCCGCGCTGAAAGACACGGCACTTGGCGTGCTGTCGGGCACCTTCTGGGGCCCTGACTTCGACAACCCGGTCAGCCAGAAATTCGTGGCCGACTTCCGCGCGAAGTACAAACGCATTCCCTCGCAGTATGCGGCCCAGGCCTATGACGCAGCGCTGCTCCTCGACAGCGCGCTCAAGAAAACCGGCGGCAAGATAGCCGACAAGGCAGCGCTCCGCGCAGCGCTTCGTCAGGCCGACTTCAAGTCACTGCGCGGCGACTTCAAGATCAATACCAACGGCTTTCCGATCCAGAGCATGCATGTGTTTGAAGTGGCGAAAGACAACACCGGCGAGGTCTCGCTCAAGACCATCGCCACGCCCCTCAAGGCCCATGCCGATGCCTATGTGTCGCAGTGCCCGCTGAAGTAAGGCAGGCAAGGTCTTTCGCGTCAACGGCGGGTCGATGTCGGCCCGCCCCTTCTCTGCAATCGATCCCCCGTTCCCGCCCCGCGCAGCCGCGCAACCACCACTGTCCCGTCGGTCCGGTCAACACCGCACACGCGCATGAGCCTCTTCATCGCCCAGCTTCTGAACGGTCTGCAGTTCGGCATCCTGCTGTTTCTGCTCGCAGCCGGTCTCACGCTGGTGTTCGGCATCATGAGCTTCATCAATCTCGCGCACGGCGTGCTCTACATGCTCGGGGCCTACTTCGCAGCCGCCACGTTTGCGCACACCCAGTCGTTCCTGCTCGGGGTGGTGGTCGCCACCGTCGGGGTGTTCCTGGTGGCCGCTGCCGCCGACCGGCTGGGACTTTCGGTGCTCCATCGGCGCGACCACCTCGACCAGGTGCTCGCCACCTTTGGCATCGTGATTTTCTGTAATGAGCTGGTGCGCTGGATCTGGGGCAACGCGCCCGTGTTCATGGACACGCCAACCGCGCTGTCCGACTCGCTCGATATTTTCGGCTTCATCTATCCCGCGTACCGGCTCGTGATTCTGGTGGCGGGGCTGGTCATCGCCCTGGGCCTTTACTGGATGATCGAGCGCACCCGCATCGGCATGCTCATTCGCGCCGGCGCGAGCAACCGCGTGATGGTGTCGGCGCTGGGCGTCAATATCGGCTGGCTCAATGTGTTCATTTTTGCGCTGGGCGGTGGGCTTGCCGGGCTTGCCGGCGCATTGATTGGTCCCATCACCTCGGTGCAGCCGGGCATGGGTGATGGCATCCTGATTCTCACGCTGGTGGTGATCGTGATCGGCGGAATCGGCTCGATCCGCGGCGCGTTTCTGGGCGCGCTCATCGTCGGACTGGTCGATACGCTCGGGCGCATTTACCTGCCCACGCTGCTGCGCAATATCGCTGATCCGTCCGTGGCCAACGCGGTGGGCCCGGCGCTTGCCTCCATTGGCGTTTATCTTCTGATGGCGGTGGTACTGGCCTTCAAACCCGACGGCCTGTTCCCGGTCCGTCGCCGCCAGAGCTGAGGGCCGCGTCCATCATGCATCGCCTGCGCGTGCCCCTCATGGTGCTGGTGCTGCTGGCATTTGCACTGGTGCCGGTGTACTGCTGGTGGGTCGACAGCGTTTATCCGCTCACGCTCTTTGGACGCATTCTGGTGTTTGCGCTCGCCGCGCTGGGGCTCAATCTCGCGCTGGGGTTCGGCGGCATGGTGAGCCTGGGACACGCCATGTATATCGGCTTTGGCGCCTATGCGGTGGGCATCGGTTCGGCGCTGGGCATGGAGTCGGGGGTGTTGCAACTCTTCCTTGCCCTGCTGATAACCGCCATCATTGCCGCGCCGCTTGGCTGGATTGCGCTTCGCACGCAGGGCATTGCATTCATCATGATCACGCTCGCCTTTGCACAGCTCTTCTACTACGTCTTCATCAGCCTGCGCATGTTCGGCGGCGACGACGGCATGACCATTCAGAAGTTGAGCGCCTGGGGGCCTCTCACCGGCAACAAGGTCGCCATTTATCTTTCGCTGGTCGCGGCACTGGTGCTCGCGATCTGGGGCATCAGCCGCACGGTGCAGTCGCGATTCGGACTGGTGCTGCGGGCCACCATGGTGTCTGAACGCCGCGTGAATGCGGTGGGCACGCCCAGCCTTCCCTACCGTTTGGTGGCCTATGTGATCTCGGCCGAGCTCTGCGCGGTGGCTGGATATTTTCTCGCGAACCTCACCAGTTTCGTATCCCCCGCCTACATGGCCTGGACGCTGTCGGGTGAACTCATCGTGATGGCGCTGCTCGGCGGCTCGGCCACCGTGTTTGGCCCGGTGGTTGGCGCGGCGGCGCTGCTCCTCCTTGAAGAAGGGCTCAAGGCCTTCACCGATCGCTGGGCCCTGATTCTCGGACCCATCATTGTCCTGATCGTGGTGTTCCTGCGCCAGGGGCTGTGGGGGTTGCTGTCGGAACCTTCGGAAAAGCCGCCGGGCGGCTCGGGGAGCGGGCACTGATGAACGCCGCCATCTCGTCGCCCCTGCTGAGGCTGCGCGGCCTGGTCAAACGTTTCGGCGGCCTGCTGGTCACCGACCAGGTCGACCTTGACATCGCGCAGGGCGAAATCCATGCGGTCATCGGCCCCAATGGTGCGGGTAAAACAACGCTCATCAACCAGATCGCGGGCGAACTCCGCAGCGACGAAGGCACCATCGAGCTTCTTGGGCAGACTGTCACGCAGTGGCCCGTCGCGCGCCGTGCGCACCTGGGCCTGGGACGTTCCTACCAGATCAATTCGGTCATCGGCAGTTTTTCCACAGTGGAAAACGTGCTGCTCGCGGTGCAGTCAGGGCCTCGAGGCGGCGGCCACAATTTCCGGTTCTGGAAGCCTGCCACCGCGCCGGGGCCGCTCATCGAGCGGGTGGACGAAATCCTTGAGATGCTGGGACTGGGCGCCGAGCGCAACCGACCGGCTGCCGTGTTGTCATACGGCCAGCAACGACTGATCGAACTCGCCATGGCGCTCGCCACCGAGCCCCGCGTGCTGCTGCTCGATGAACCAATGGCGGGGCTCGGCCCGGTTGAAACCGAGCGCATGATCGAGCTCCTGAAACGCCTGCAACCGCACTACGCCATGCTGCTGGTCGAGCACGACATGCACGCGGTGTTTTCGCTCGCCACGCGGGTGAGTGTGCTGGTCTATGGCCGTGTGCTGATCTGCGACGTGCCTGCGGTGGTGCGTACCAGCGAAAGCGTGCGCGAGGCCTATCTGGGCGACGAAGAGATCGGCGCATGAGCGCACGTTGCCCTTTGCGCTCTGCTGGAGGTCGCGCATGACATCGGCCACGCCACTCCTTGAGCTTGTAGCGGTCGAGAACGGCTATGGCATCAGCCAGGTGCTGTTTGACATCAGCTTTTCGGTTGCTGCGGGCGAATGCGTGAGCGTCCAGGGCCGTAACGGCATGGGCAAAAGCACAACAGTCAAAAGCATCCTGGGCATTCAACCAGTCTGGCGCGGCGGGATCCGCTGGAAAGGCCAGCCGGTGGACCGCTGGCCACCCCACCGTATTGCGCGCCAGGGTGTGGGACTGGTGCCCGAAGGCCGACAGATATTTCCCAATCTCACGGTACGCGAGAACCTGATCGCCACTGCGGTGGCCCGGCCCGGACAACTCGCGCCCTGGGACTATGCGCGCGTGGTTCGGCTGTTTCCGCGACTCGCCGAGCGCGCGAACAATTTCGGCAATCAGCTTTCGGGCGGCGAGCAGCAGATGCTCGCCATTGGCCGGGCGCTCATGACCAATCCCGAGTTGCTGATCCTTGATGAGGCCACCGAAGGCCTGTCACCCCTCATCCGCCAGGAAATCTGGAATGCGCTCGCCACCGTGCGGGCAGAAGGCATGTCGATCCTGGTGATCGACAAGAATCTGCGACCGCTGCTTGAACTCTGTGACCGGCACCTGATCCTGGAAAAGGGGCGCGTGGTCTGGTCGGGCAGTTCGGCGGATTTGCGTGCCGACCATGAGGCGCAGCGGAAGTATCTGAGCGCCTGACGGAACTGGGACATTCGTCAGCTGGCAGCGTTGCCAGGGATTCAGCGGGCGCAAGTTTGAGCGCCGATTTCACGCGCAGCATCACCCCCTGCGCAGCATCACCCCCTGCGCCAGCAGCCTGCGCTGAACGTCGGCCACGTCGACCGCGCGCGGCTGTACCCGCG
Source organism: Burkholderiaceae bacterium (assembly GCA_049423065.1). GTDB lineage: Bacteria > Pseudomonadota > Gammaproteobacteria > Burkholderiales > Burkholderiaceae_E > SYIM01. Next base: position 2,978 of record JBMSQB010000033.1, on the reverse strand, counting down.
ACTTGACCGAAACCGCCGCCGCCACCCCGGCGCCCTGTCCGGTCAGCCAGCACTGCGGAATTTCGCGCAGGAACCCGTGCGAATTCCGATCACACGCCACATGCCGTCCAGGTGCAAGCAGGCCATCGAGCGATTCGGGAACCAGGCTTCCGAGCGGCACCGAGATATTGGGCCACTTGGGATTGACCGAGGGCGTGACGCCGATTTCGTCGGCATGCACCATGGCGGTTGGCCACTGGGCACGGGTGACCCGTGACACCCCGGCCAGTCTGCGCGTGTGACGCACACCAATCTGCGGCCCGCTCAGCATGATGAACGCACGTTCGAAGCCCGGCGCATGCTCGCGATAAAACGCGAGGATGTTCCGTATCGCTTCGTGCGAGCGGATATCGACGGCGCTCAGGTCATCGACATTGAGCCCCGAGTAGCCCGACTGTCGCGGCCCCATGAAAAGCGCCACATCATTGCGCCACGAAACATAAGCGCGTTCGAACAACCCGCAGCGCTCGCGCCCCTGCCGCATGAAGTCGGCGAACTGCTCGGGCTGCCCACCACGAAATTCAAGAAATCGCTCCATGTCGACACCGCCAAACAGAAAAGCGGTGTTCATGCAGTGATGAATATCGTCGGGCTCGATGTCGGTGTCGCTGCGTGCACCGGCGCGCGAGAACAGATCGCCGTCTCCCGTGGCATCGATCACCACATCGGCAAAAATCGCCTGCCGACCCTCCTTGCTCTCGAACACCACGCCCGTGACGCGACCGTCTTCCACGATCGGCACCGACGCCCAGGAGTGATAGACCAGCCGCACGCGCCGCTCGAGCAGCATTTGCTGCGACTCGAGCTTGAGCCACTCGGGGTCGATGGTGGGCGCCCAGGTGACGATGCCATGGTGCGCGGAGGTGCGAAGCGCCCAGTACGACGCACGCGCCGGGTCGCGCGAGCCCCACTCGGTGCGCGGCGGACCCGCCACGGCATCGCGCGGCAGGCGATCGAGCATTTCTTCGGCAAAGCCGCGAATCGTGGGCTGCCCCTCCCAGTCGCTCATCCGGTCGATCCAGATCACGAGACCGCCGGTGGAAAGCCCGCCCAGATGGTTGTAGCGCTCAAGTACGCAGACATCCACACCCTCGCGCGCTGCAGCGGCAGCCGCCGCTGTGCCCGCCGGACCGCCGCCCACCACCAGCACCTCGCACCGGTGATAGACCGGGATTTCGCGAGAGGGTTCGACCCAGGTGCCGGAGCCGTTTCTTGGCGCCGACCGACGTCCGCCCTCAAAGATGTCCTGCGACAGGATGCGTTCTTCAGAGATCTGAGTGGTTTTCAAATCGGCCCCCTTGAGTGCGCTCATCTTCCGCAGAACCCAGGCATTCAGCAACCCGGCGCTTCGCTGAATGAAAGATCCCATCACCGTGACTGACCCGGCGCCAACCCATCCATCGTCCGACGCCCCCCTCCCGAACCCGCCCCAGGCACCTCGCGTACCATGGACGCTTCATTCGTTGCCTGCGAAGGCCGCTTCTCTGACGATAAGGAGGCCCTGCCCGATGAACCCTCGCCTGCCCCGAAACCTGAGCGTCGATCAGACTGTCCCCCGCACTGACGTCCCCGAGCGCCGACCCGTACTGGGGTTGATTCTCGCCGCAGCGCTCACCGCCGCAAGCGCCATGGTGTCGCCGACCGCGCAGGCGCAAACCGCCTGGCCCGACAAGCCGGTTCGCATCATCGTGCCCTACGGTGCAGGCTCATCACCCGACGTGCTGGTCCGAATCCTCGCCGAGCGAATCGGCCCCCGTCTGGGTCAGCCTGTTGTGGTGGTCAACCGCCCGGGCGCGGGCGGCAACACCGGCACCGGCTATGTGGCCAAGCACCCGCCCGATGGCACCACCTTCGTGGTGAGCACCAATGGCCCGCTCGTCTACAACACGGTGCTCTACCGGAAGCTGGGTTACGACCCGCTCACCGAATTGCGGCCAGTCGTGCTCGCTGGCGGTCAGGCAAACGTGTGCGCAGTGCGCGCCGACTCTGGCATCACCAGCCTGATGGGGCTCGTCGAAGCCATGAAGGCCCATCCTGGAAAATTCAATTTTTCCTCCACCGGTGTGGGCAGCCTGTCTCAGCTGGGGGTGGAGTTGCTCAAGGTGAAGACCGGCACCTTTGCGGTACACATTCCGTATCCATCATCGCCGCAGGCAATCACTGCGATCCTTCAGGGTGATGTGCAGTTTGCCTGCGTGCCGGCGGTGGCGGTCATGCCGCAGGTCAGGGCGGGCCGGATGCGCGCGCTCGCGGTGTCAACCGCCAGGCGCAGTGAGCTCACCCCCGAGATCCCCACCATGAAGGAAGCGGGCCTGCCCGAAATCGAGAGCGTGGCCTGGATGGCGATCATGGCGCCGGCGGGAACGGCAGACGCGGTCGTTCAGCGTATGAACCGGGAAATCAATGAGGCCCTCGCCGCACCAGAGGTGAAGCAGCGACTTCATGCGCAATTCATGGAGCCGATCGGCGGGTCGCCTGAAGACCTGCGCGCCTTCATGCAAAGCGAGCTTCGGGTGATGACACCGGTGATACAGCGGATCGGGATCACGGCGGACTGAGTGGGCCAAGCCAGCGCTCTGCAGCCTCTTGCGGCAAAAAAAGATGGTCGCGCTGCCGCTCGGAGGCAATCATTTCGAATGCCTGGACGGGCCCACCCGGCTGCAGGGCGTAATGGCTGTACCCGTCTTGCAGGCAGAGTTGTTTGAAGACCGCGAGGTCAACCCCTGGCAGCAGTTCGGCTACGATCGCAGGGCGCAGATTTTTCAGGAGTTCGGTCGCCCCGCGCAAAACGTCGGCCTCATGAGTCTCCACATCAATCTTCAGGAGAACGTCGCGTCCCGCCATGGAGACCAACGGCAAACACGCATCGAGGCGCGCGACTTGTACCTCGCGTCGCGCAGAGTGCTGAGCCCGGAAGCCGCTGTTGAGTGATGCCGACG
>JBMSQB010000032.1:0-45534 GCA_049423065.1 Burkholderiaceae bacterium | reverse complement strand
GAAGAGAAGTTGGTAGGTCGTGCCAGATTCGAACTGGCGACCAACGGATTAAAAGTCCGCTGCTCTACCGGCTGAGCTAACGACCCGTGGAAAGCCCAAGATGATAGCGTTGTTCAGGCAGTCAGGTCAAATCAACGACCGGCTGCAGGGGCTGCGGGAAGGGTCTGCATCCGCTCGCGCGCGGTGGTCGCCACCTGTGCATCAGGATACTTTTCGATGAGCGCCTCGAGCGTGCGGCGTGCGGCGCGTCGGTCGTTCAGTTCGATTTGCGTGAAGGCCAGGTTCAGCATCGCCTCGGGCGCGCGGGGGCTGTCGGCATGACGCTGCGCCACCGCGTTCAGGGTGTCGGCTGCGCCCTTGTAGTCTTTCAACGCGAACTGGCTGCTGCCCAGCCAGTAGAGCGCTGACGGCACATAGGGGCTGTTGGGATGGTTCAGCAAAAAAACCTGGAAGGCTGTTTGCGCGGCCCGAAAGTCCTTGGCGCCGAAGGCAGCGAGGGCGGCCTCGAAGCTGCGACGCTCGGCCGGGTCTACCCGCTGGCTGCGGCCGTCGATCTCGACTGCGACCGGTTCGAAGCGTCGCAAGCGCGTTTCGAACTCGTCACTCTTGTCGCGCAGCGCACGCTGGGTATTGGAGAGCTCATTGGTCTGCTCTTCCAGTACGCCGCGCAGCTTGGCGATTTCCTGCTGCAGGGTCTGGATCTGGGTTTGCAGGGCCAGTTGGCCGCGGGCGGTGGCCTCGAGCCGCTCCAGACGCGTGGTGAGGTCGCTCAGGCGACCGCCAACGTCAGCGGTGAGTTTGTCGATGCGGGCACGCTCGGCGAGGATGGCCTTCCTCGCCTGATCGTCTTCGAAGATTGCCTGGCTGGTACCCGGCACAAGGAGAGCAGCCGCGCATACCGCTGCGGCGATCAGACTGGCTGACTTCATGAAGACCTCCGCGGCGGTTGGGAACAGGGCGGGCGAGCGCTACCCCGCCAAATGATCAAAGCCGATCCTTTACTGATAGGCGAGATCGACGCGACGATTCTCGGCCAAGGCCGACTCGTCGGTACCGCTGTTGCGTGGACGCTCTTCACCAAAGCTCACCGCTTCCATCTGGTTCTCGGCCACGCCAAGGGCGACCATGGCCCGGCGAACCGCATCGGCCCGCTTCTGACCGAGGGCGATGTTGTACTCGCGGCTGCCGCGGTCGTCGGTGTTGCCTTGCAGAACGACCTTGCGCGTGGGGTTGGCAACCAGGAAGCGCGAGTGCGCCTCGAGAACGGGACGAAAATCATCTTTGACGACGAAGCTGTCGAAGTCGAAGAAGATGCTGCGGCGGGAGAGCGGGTTGTTCGGGTCGTTGAACGGATCCTTGCTCGGGTCGTTGGCGACGTCGAGTTGCCGGACCGAGCGGTCACCGATCCCGGCCGATGCCGCGCTCGAGCCCGCACCGGCCGAGTCACCGCGTGACTCGATCGGCGCGCCCTTGTCCTCGAGCGGTGTCGGTGTGCTGCAGGCAGCCAGCAGAGCAGCAAGCGACAGGGCAACTGCTGCAGTCAGGGATCGTTTCATCATGCCTCCGGAGATAAGGGAACGGTGGTGAGCGGTGGATAGGGTGATGCCTAGCGGCTGAACGGACCCCAGGTGGGTTCGCGGATGTCGGCTGCGTCGGAACTCAGCCGCTGCTTGGTGCGGCCGTCGATGGAAACCGCCATGAGCGAGTCACGCCCGGCTGAGCGCGTGGCGTACATGATCCAGCGGCTGTTGGGCGCAAAGCTGGGTGACTCTTCCCGACCGCCGTCAGAGAGCACCCGCTCGGAGCCGCTTGCCAGATCACGCACAACCAGTACGAGCCCGATGTCGCGCCGCGAGATGAAAGCCAGTGTGCGGCCGTCGGGGCTCACGCGCGGGCTTACGTTGTAGGGTGAACCGAAGGTGATGCGCGAGACATCCCCCCCGGTCGCGGGCATCCGATAGATCTGGGGCGCGCCGCCACGGTCGGAGGTGAAATAGATGAAACGACCGTCGGGCGAGAACACGGGTTCGGTGTCGATGCCCGACGACGTGGTGAGGCGTACGGGCGCCCCCTCGCCGGAGGCCGAGATCAGATAGATCTGCGACAAACCGTCGCGGGTGAGGGCGACGGCGAGCGAGCGGCCATCAGGCGACCACGCCGGCGCACTGTTGCTGCCCCGGAAATTGGCGACCGCAATGCGTTGGGCATCGGAGAGCGAGTGCACGTAGACCACCGGCTTCTGGCTCTCGAACGAGACATAGGCCAGACGCCTGCCATCAGGAGACCAGGATGGCGAGATGATGGGCTCGGACGAACGCAGGGCGACAGACGGGTTTTCACCATCCCAGTCGGCGATCGTGAGTCGAAAGACGTTGTTCTGCTTGGTGATGAAGGCGATACGGGTGGCAAAGATGCCCTTCTGACCGGTGATTTTTTCGTAGATGTAGTCGGCGATCTGATGGCCCGCCAGGCGCAGATCGCCCTCGGATACCACCAGGGTGCTGCGACCCATGGCGGATTCGCGTACCGGATCGCTCAGCTGAAAGCGGATGTCGAGACGGCCATCGGCCAGCCTTGACACCGACCCCCCCAGCACGGCGTCGGCGCCACGCGAACGCAGTGCCGGGAAATCGATATTGGCCGACTCGGAGAGCGTTCCGGTTTGTTCGACCAGACGGAAGGCGCCGCTTTGAACCAGATCGTTGCGGATCACATCGGCGATTTGCCGGGGAACCCTGTTGTCGGTAACAAAATTGGCGACTGCAATGGGATAGCGGGTTGCACCGACGCCAGAGACGTCGATTCTCATCTGCGCGAATACGCCAACGGGCAGGGCCGGCAACGCTGCGCACAGCGCAACAAACAGCAGGCGAAACAGCTTTCGCATGGGGGCCTCGTTCGGAGAAGTCCGAATGATGACAAACCCGCAATTATAGGCGATTGAACGCCCCGGAAGGGTTCAATCCTGAATCGTGAAAGGGATCAGTCGCGTGGTCGCTGGGTGATCTCGATCGACTCGCCCGGACAGTTGCCGTTGGGCATCCTTGGCCAGGGTGAGGACTTGCGGATTGCCTGCTCGGCTGCGCGATCCCAGGCCTGCTCGCCGCTCGTGCGTACCAGCTGTACCTCGATCACGCGGCAGTCCCGGGTATCGGCGGGCGCAGTGCCCGGGGGGCCGCTCAGACGGATACGAAACCGCGCCTCCGGGTTGGCCGAGCCGGGGGTGGAGTAGGTGGTGGCATCGCGGATCAGGCCCTTCACCTGACCGCCCCAGGTGGCCATGCCGGCGCCGTCGCCTGCCGTGGCACTGCCGCTCGACCCCGCACCGGATCCCTGCGAGAGGAGTTGCGCGGCGCGCGCCCGCTCGGCCTCGACCAGTTGCTGACGCCGTTTTTCATCTTCAGCCCGCTGGCGAGCCTCGGCGGCCTTTTTCTCATCGGCTGCCTTCTTTTCGTCAGCCAACTTCTTCGCTTCGGCCTCCTTGCGCGCTTTTTCCTCGGCAAGCTTCTTTTCCTCGGCCTCCTTGCGGACTTTCTCCTCTGCTGCTTTTTTGGCGTCGGCCTCTCGGCGTGCCTTTTCCTCGGCGAGCTTCTTCTGCTCGGCCTCTTTCTTGGCCTTTTCTTCCTGGGCCTTGCGCTCGCGCTCGCGCTTTTCGTCTTCCTGGCGTTTGCGCTCCTGTTCGAGCGCGATGTCGGGCTTGGGGGCCTCTACCTTGGGTGGGGGCGGCGGCGGAGGCGGGGGTTCGGGCTTCGGCTTCGGGGGCTCGGGGCGAGGCGGCTCGACCTGCGGGGTGGGGGGCGGCGTCCAGAGTTCGGCACTCACGCTCTGCGGCTCCTGCGACTTCCAGCGGATGCCTGCGAAGAGCAGCGCCACCAGCAGGCCATGCATCAGCACCGCCAGGACGAATGCCTTGGTCCGCCCCTTCGGCGCAGGCGGCTTGGTGGGCTGGCGAATCGCGCTGGACTCCTCCGGCCCCGGACGCTTTGCGTTCATCGGCTGCCGCTCGGCGGACGCACCATCAGCGCAATCCGGTTGATATTCATTTTCTGGAGTTCACCCATCACTTCAACGATGACCTCGTAACGCACCTGACGGTCGCCGCTGATAACCACTGGCAGATCGCCGCCGCCAACGGCCCGGATGGCGTCGGCCAGCTCGCGTCGACCCACTGTGGATTCGGGCGAGTCGCCGCGGTTGCGCGCCCTGACTTTCATTTCCCCGGAAGCGGTGACCGTGACCTCGACATAGGCATCGGGGCGCTGGTTGCTGCGCCCGGCGCTGGGAAGGTCGACGACGCCAGGCGGCAGCATGGGCGCGGTGACCATGAAGATCACAAGCAGCACCAGCATCACGTCGATGTAGGGGACGACGTTGATTTCGCTGACTGGACGTCTGCGACCGGAGCGGCCGCCACGGGAGGATACGGTTGCCATGGGGAGCGATCAGCGCGCGCGGCGCTGAAGAATGTTGGAGAACTCCTCGATGAAGGTCTCGAAACGCGAGGCCAGTCGATCGAGGTCGTGCGAGAAACGGTTGTAGGCCACGAAGGCCGGAATGGCAGCAAAGAGGCCGATGGCGGTGGCCACCAGCGCCTCGGCAATGCCAGGGGCGACCGAGGCGAGCGTCGCCTGCTGCACATTGGCGAGCCCCCGGAATGAATTCATGATGCCCCACACCGTGCCGAACAGACCGATGTAGGGGCTCACCGAACCGGCCGAGGCAAGAAATGGCACGCTTGATTCCAGCATGTCCACTTCGCGCTGGTACGACGCCCGCATGGCACGACGTGCGCCATCGAGCATGGCCATGGGATCACCCGGTTTTTGCTGCCGAACCTTGAGGAATTCGCTCATGCCGGCCTCGAAGATGCGGGCGAGCGAACCGTGATCGCGCGACTTGTCCTGAACCTGCTGATAAAGCTCGCCCAGATCGCGGTCACGCCAGAACTCGGCCTCGAACTGATCGGTGGCAATTCGTGCCGAGCGCAGCGCGAATAGCTTGCGGAAGATGACGGTCCACGAGGCGACCGAAATCGCAAGAAGCAGTGCCATGACAAACTGCACCAGTGCGCTCGCCTGCTGTACGAGCGACAGGATCGACATGTCTGAATTCATTGAAGGCTCATGGGCTCAGGTTTCAGTGGCGAGCGCGCCACGGGTGGCAAGTCCGGCGAGCAGCGTTCGGGGCAAGGGCGCCGCCCGCTGGTCGGTGAGGCGGAGGGCCGCGATGCGGACGGTGGCGCGCACCAGTTCCTCGCCGCTTGCGGTATCAAATGCATTCTGGGTGAGCAACAGCGAGGCGCGCCGGGCTTCGGCCAGACGCAGCTCGGTACGGATCGCCTGATCCAGCCGCCCGGGGCGGAGGAACGCAATCTGCATGTCGCGCACCACAAAACCGATACCCGTTGCCGGTCCGAGCGATGACTGTTCGATGCCAAGCGCGCGCAGCCAGTCGGTGCGGGCGCGCTCGAAAAATCGCAACCAGCTTGCGTGATAAACGATGCCACCGGCGTCGGTGTCTTCAAGATAGATGCGAAGCGTTTGCGTGAGCAGGCTCGCCGAGCCCGCGGTCGCAGCGGAAATGGGTTCGTGATCGGCAAAGCGGTTGCGGGTCGCTGCGCGCGCGACAGATGATTCGGGTTCAGGAGTTGGCACGCGCGCGATTCTAGCCTACTGGCACCCCTCGACATGCGCGCGCGTCTGCGCGTGCGGCCAATCACCCGTCCGCCCCGTGGGCAAGACGCAATCCCGCGACAGGCGGCAAATGCTGGGCGATGTCCGCCCAGCGCGGCAAAGGGTCGATGGCGCCGCGGCCGGTGGTGGCAATGGCTGCGGCGACGGTGGCGGCATGGGCGGCTGCGGCCAGCGTGTCGCCGGCGATCAGGCGCGCCACCATGACCCCACCGAAACAGTCGCCCGCACCGGTGGCATCGATCGCGCGGACCGGATGCGCGGCGATGGCAAGCGCTGTCTCGGGGTTGGCGACCCATGCACCGGCTGCCCCCAGCTTGACCGCAACCGATCGCGCTCCGGCGCTGATCGCCCAGTCCGAGAGCCGCGCCGGGTCGGTTGATTCAAAGAGCACCTGCGCCTCGTCGATGGAGGGCAGGAACAGGTCGCAGTAAGGCAAGGTTGCGCGGGCGATGGCCGCAGCGCGCGCCGCCGGCCACAGGCGTGCCCGGAAGTTGAGGTCGTAGCTGATTCGTGTGCCGTGGGCGCGTGCGAACTCGATCGCCTCGAATACGGTGTCGCAGGCGCGCTCGGAGATGGCCTGCGAGATGCCTGAAACATGAAGCCAGCGACTGGCCCGGATACGGTCGCGAAACGTATCGGTGAGCCGCATGCCGGTGGCAGCTGATCCCGCGCGCCGGTAGCTGAAAGTGTGACCGCGCTCGTCGTAACGGATGAAGTAGAGGCCGGTTGGCTGATGGGGGTCGAGTTCGACGGCGCCGCATTCCACGCCCTCGCGCTCCCAGAGCGCGAGCAGCGCGTGGCCGAAGTCCTCATCGCCCAGGCGGCTGAGATAGGTGCAGCGCGCGCCCGCACGCTGGGCGGCAATGGCGAAATTCGATGTGTCGCCGCCAAAGCCCTGGCACCAGTCGTTCGTGCCAGGGGTCTGGCTGAATTCGATCAGCGGTTCGCCGAGCGCCGCCACATCAAAGGTTCGGGCATCGTCGCTGCGAATGACCGGCATCGGGGCCGGCAGACCATCGCCGCCGCTCAAGACAGCACCTGCCACGCCAGCCATGCGCAGACGGCCGCGAGTGTGAGCGCTGCCCCCAGGCGGAGTGCCGCCTTCACGGGCGCATCCTCCCAGCCGGGGCGGCCGTCGAGAATGGCTGCCAGCGCGATGCCGGCAATCAGTCCGCCGAGATGGGCGGCGTTATCGACGCCGCCCACGGTAAAGCCGAGCAGCAGCGACACGCCGATGTAGACCAGGAGCGAGCTTTGAAGCGGCTTGAGGAGCGGAGCAGGAAGACTGCCTGGCCGCAGCCAGATCACCGCAAGCAAGGCACCGACCACGCCCAGAATGGCACCCGAGGCGCCCACCGACACAGCGCTGCGTCCTGTAAAAAACAGGCTGGCCATCGAGCCGGCCAGGCCCGAGCCCAGGTACAGCACCAGAAACTGCAAATTGCCGTAGAAGCGCTCAGCCACCCGGCCGGTATCCCACAGCGCCCACATGTTGAGAACCAGGTGCAGCACGCCCGCGTGGAGCACGGTGGCGCTCATGAGCCGCCAGGGCTCGTTCCGTGTTTCGGCAAGCCGGTTGCCGCCCAGTGCGAGCAGCTCGGAGCCATTCGGGTTCAGTGCCGACGCGCCGCCTGCGACCGCAGCCAGCCAGGCCACGACATTGACCGCGACGATCAGATAGGTCACCCAGGTGCGGGGCGTGAGCTGGTGCAGGCGCGCCAGCGGGTCGTCATTCACCGCGTGGGTCCCAGAGCTCGGGCGTACGCCCGGCCGGCATGGCAAGGCCGAAGTGCTGCCAGGCATGCGAGGTGGCCACGCGGCCCCGCGGCGTGCGCTGGATGAACCCCTGTTGGATCAGGTAGGGCTCAAGCACATCTTCGATGGTGTCGCGCTCTTCGCCGATTGCCGCGGCAATGTTGTCGAGGCCGACCGGTCCACCACCGAAGCGCTCGATCATGGCGCGCAGCAGCTTCCGGTCCATCAGATCAAAGCCCAGCGAGTCGACGTCAAGCATCTTGAGCGCCGCGTCGGCGATGGGCGCATCGATCTGACCGCCCGCTTTCACTTCGGCGTAGTCGCGAACGCGGCGCAGCAGCCGGTTGGCAATGCGCGGCGTGCCCCGCGAGCGTCGCGCGATCTCGCCCGCGCCCTCGGCAGTGATGGTGGCACCGAGCAACAGCGCCGAACGCGAGACGATCAGCGTGAGCTCATCCACATCGTAGAACTCCAGCCTGGAGACGATCCCGAAGCGGTCGCGCAGCGGGTTGGTGAGCATGCCGGCGCGGGTCGTGGCGCCCACCAGCGTGAACGGTTGAAGATCGAGCTTGATCGAGCGCGCAGCCGGCCCCTCGCCGATCATGATGTCGATCTGATAGTCCTCGAGTGCGGGGTAAAGGATTTCTTCGACCACCGGTGACAGGCGATGGATCTCGTCAATGAAAAGAACGTCGTTGCGTTCGAGGCTGGTGAGAATCGCCGCAAGATCGCCCGGACGTTCAATCACCGGCCCGGAGGTCTGACGCAGCTTCACGCCCATCTCGGCGGCAACAATGTGTGCAAGCGTGGTCTTGCCCAGCCCGGGCGGGCCAAACAGCAGCAGGTGGTCCAGTGCCTCGCCGCGGCCGCGCGCGGCCGCGATGAAAATTTCCAGCTGCTCGCGAATCTTTCGCTGTCCGACATAGTCGGCCAGGGTGCGCGGTCGCAGCGCCCGCTCGACCACGTCCTCGGTGGGGGAGGTGCTCGCTGCAGAAACGATCCGATCGTTTTCGATCATGGTGTGAGCGGGCCGGGCGCGGGTCAGTTTTTCCCGAGCTGGCGAAGCGCCTGCCGGATGCCGTCAGAAACCGATACGTCGGCAGGCAGGCCGCGCAGGGCCGCCTGCGCTTCACGTTCGGAGTAGCCGAGCGCGATCAAGGCGCGAACGATATCGACTCCGGCGTCGACCGTGACCGCCGTGCCCGGTGCATGGGGGAGTGCCGGGGCGAGTTTGCCTTTCAGTTCGAGGAGCAGACGCTCGGCGGTTTTCTTTCCAATGCCAGGCACCTTGAGCAGACGCGCGCTTTCCTGAAGCGCCACGGCCTGTGTGAGATCGGCCACCGACATGCCGGACAACACGGCCAGCGCGGTTCGCGGCCCCACGCCGGAAATGCGGATCAGCTGGCGGAAGGTGTCGCGCTCGGGTGCGGTGAGAAAGCCGTAGAGAAGTTGCGCGTCTTCGCGGACGATGAACTCGGTGAGCAGCACCACCCGCGTACCGATCTCGGGCAGGTCGTAGAAGCTGCTCATCGGGACGTCGACCTCGTAGCCCACGCCGCCCACGTCGACCAGCACGGTCGGTGGGGATTTCTCGAGCAGCAGTCCTGAGAGGCGACCAATCATCTGACGATCTTAGCAGCCCGCGCCGCTAGCGGCCGCGAACGCGTCCACCACGCGAGCGGGCGCCGCTTCGGGCGGTGCGCGCGAGAATGCCGGCGGCGCCCAGCTGCCCGGAGAGTGCCGACGCGTGGGCATGACAGATGGCGCAGGCGAGCGCGTCGGCCGCATCGGCCGAGGGATCGCCCGGCAGCTGCAGCAGCCGCCGTACCATCGCCTGTACCTGCTCCTTGCCCGCGCGACCGTAGCCCACCACCGACTGCTTGACCTGCAGGGCGGTGTATTCGTGAACCGGAAGATCGCGGATGGCGAGTGCTGCGACCGCTGCCCCGCGCGCCTGACCGAGCGCAAGCGTGGCCTGCGGGTTGATATTGACGAACACGATTTCCACCGAGGCGAGGTCTGGTTTCCAGGTGTCGATCACCTCGGTGATGCCCTCGTGAATGGTGCGCAGGCGCGGTGCGAGTTCGCCGTCGGGAATGCGGATCACGCCACTCGCGACATAGCCGAGCGCCGCCCCGTGCTTTTCAATCACACCGAAGCCGGTCCGGCGAAGGCCAGGGTCGATACCGAGGATGCGCACGAGGGTGATCGGCCGGTGCGTCAGTGCCGGAAGTGCCGGACCCCGGTCAAGACCATGGCGATGCCGCGCTCATTGGCTGCGGCAATCACCTCGTCATCGCGTACCGAGCCGCCTGGCTGGATGACCGCGACCGCACCGCTGTCGGCAAGCACATCGAGGCCGTCGCGAAACGGAAAGAACGCATCCGAGGCAACCACCGACCCCTTGAGCGACAGCCCTGCCGCGTCGGCCTTGATCGAGGCGATGCGCGCGGAATCGAGTCGACTCATCTGACCGGCGCCCACGCCAAGCGTCATGCCGGCGCTGCAGTAGACGATGGCATTGCTCTTCACGTATTTGGCGACCGTCCAGGCAAACATCAGGTCGCGAAGCTGGGCCGCGTCGGGTTGCAATTGCGTCACCACTTTGAGCTCGGCTGCCTGAAGGGCGTGGTTGTCAGCGGTCTGGATCAGCATGCCTGAGCCCACCCGTTTCACATCCATGGCGTTGCGGCCCCGCTCCCAGTCGGTCGCCCCGCCTGGCGGCAGGGCTATTTCAAGGAGTCGGACATTGGCCTTGACCTGAAAGACCACGAGTGCCGCTTCCGAAAACGCTGGTGCGATCACCACCTCGACAAACTGTTTCGATACCGCCTGCGCAGCCGCTTCATCGACAACACGGTTGAAAGCGATGATGCCGCCGAAGGCAGACGTGGGGTCGGTACTGAAGGCCTTGCGATAGCACGCCAGGGGCGTGTCACCGATCGCCACACCGCAGGGGTTGGCGTGCTTGACGATCACGCAGGCGGGGCTGTCAAACGACTTGACGCACTCCCAGGCTGCGTCGGCATCGGCGATGTTGTTGTAGGAGAGTTCCTTGCCCTGGATCTGACGTGCGGTGACAAGCGACCCCGGTGCGGGGTCGAGATCGCGGTAGAACGCTGCCTGCTGGTGAGGATTCTCGCCGTAGCGCAGGTCCTGAACTTTGACGAAGCGACCGTTTGCCTGAGCGCCAAAGCGTGCGTGCGTGCCATCGGGCTGGATACGCGACAGATAGTCGCTGATCGCCGCGTCGTAATTGCTGATCCGGTTGAATGCGGCCACCGAAAGCGCAAACCGGGTGGCATCGCTGAGCGCACCCGAGCCCCGAAGCTCGGACAGCACCTGCGGGTACTGCGAACTGTCGGTGAGCACACCCACATCACGCCAGTTCTTGGCCGCGCTTCGCACCATTGCAGGCCCGCCGATGTCGATATTTTCGATGGCGTCTTCCAGTGTGCAGTCAGGCCGCGATACGGTGGCTTCAAACGGATAAAGATTGACCACCAGCAGGTCAATCGTGCTGATCGCGTGCGCCTCGAGCGCGGCCATGTGGTCGGGCAGGTCGCGGCGGGCGAGCAGTCCGCCGTGGATCGCCGGGTGAAGCGTCTTCACCCTGCCATCGAGCATCTCGGGAAAACCGGTATGAGCCGAGACTTCAGTGACTTGCAAACCCGCATCGGCCAGCAGCCTGGCGGTTCCGCCGGTGGAGAGAAGTTGAATGCCAAGCGCGTGCAATGCCTGGGCGAGTTCAACGATCCCGGTCTTGTCTGAAACGCTGATCAGGGCCTGACGCACGGGGCGCATGGATTCAGTTCCCGCAGTAAAGGTAGAGGGAGCGAGCAAGGTGGCAGGCATCAGCCCGCGTCATCGAGCAGTCCGTGATTGAGCAGCTTTTTTCTGAGCGTGTTTCGATTGATGCCCAGCATTTCGCTCGCGCGCACCTGATTGCCATCGGCTGCGCGCATCACCACTTCGAGCAGCGGCCGCTCCACCGCCTGGATGACCATGTCGTAGACGCCCGACGGCATCTGCCCGTCCAGATCATGGAAATATTTTTCCAGGCTGCGGGTGATCACCTCATCGATCATGGTGCCGCGGCTCATTGGGGCAGACCTCTCGTCGCGAACATGGAGCCGGACACCGGCCCGGTGGAATCGTGATCGAACCAGCGCTCAAGCGCCATCAGCTGCGCCTCGGGGGTTTCAATGGGGTAAAACACATTGCGCAGGAAGTCGATTGCCCCAGGTGCGTCGCCCAGATACCAGCCCACGTGTTTTCGCGCGGTGCGCACGCCCGTGAACGGACCATGGAATTCGTAGTGATCAATCAGATGATCGCGCAGCAGCGCGCGCAACTCTTCGCGTTCGGGGGCGGCGGGCGGCGCTTCGCCGTCCAGGGCTGCTGCGATCTCGCGGAAAATCCAGGGACGCCCCTGCGCTGCGCGGCCGATCATCACCCCATCGGCTTGCGTGTGCTGGAGCACGGCGAGGGCCTGCGCAGGGCTGCCGATATCGCCATTGGCCACGACGGGCACGCCCACCGCCGACTTCACTTCTGCAATGGTGTCGTATTCGGCATGCCCCGTGAACCCGCAGGCGCGGCTGCGGCCATGCACGGTGATCATGGCGGCGCCCGCGGCCTCGGCGAGCCGCGCCAGTTGGACGGCATTTCGACGTTGCCGATCGGGACCCGTGCGCATCTTGACTGTGACCGGTACGCTGACCGCGTTCGCGACCGAATCGATGATGGCGAGCGCGAGCTGTTCGTTCGCCATCAGGGCAGAGCCCGCCTGCAGGTTGCACACTTTCTTGGCCGGGCAACCCATATTGATGTCGATGATCTGCGCGCCCCGGTCGACGTTGTAGCGCGCAGCTTCGGCCATCATGAGCGGGTCTGCACCTGCGATCTGTACCGACCGGGGCTCGATTTCGCCCGAGTGATCGATGCGTCGCGAGGTTTTCACCGACTTCCAGAGCGCCGGGTTGGAGGCGGCCATTTCCGAGACTGCGTAGCCTGCGCCCAGCCGCTTGCAAAGCTGGCGGAACGGCCGGTCGGTGACGCCTGCCATCGGAGCCACGATGACCCGGTTGCGAAGCTGATGGGGCCCGATCTGAATCATGAAAGCGGCTGGCCGGTTCGACAAGAGGCGCGATTCTACTGAAAACCGATCTGCACAAAAAATCGGCAGTTCGTTTCAGCGGCTGCGGATCCCGAACATGAGGCCACGTGCGATCGTGTGCCGGATTGGCGGGCAGAAATCGATCAGCGTCAGCGCGGCAGCGTGCACCGGCTTGAACAGGTCTGGACAGGTGAGCGTGGCAAGCAGGTCGGTGGTTGTGACCAGCGTCTCGCGATCACGGCGCCGATGGACCTCAAACCGGTCGAGCGCAGCCGCGAGCGAGCCTGCCTGCGCCTGCCAATCGCCGAGCGCTCGCGCGAGCACCACCGCGTCGCGCAGACCCAGATTGAGACCCTGGCCGGCGACCGGGTGCAGCGTCTGCGCCGCATTGCCGATCGCGACCTGGTCGGGTGCCGGTCGCAGCGGCCCGATGCGGCGCGTGACAGCACTGACATGCCGGGTGCCGTGCAGTCTGATGCGACCGAGTCCGCTGCCGAACGCCTGCATGAGCGCATTGCCAAACGCCATTTCGGAGAGCTCCGTTCGCGCCCGGCATTGCAGCTCGGGCGCGCACCAGACCAATGCGCGTCGGCCAGGCTCGGGCAAGGGCAGCAGAGCAAGCGGTCCTTCGTTCGTAAACCGCTCATAGGCCCAGCCGGGACACTCGCGCTCGACTTCCACTTCGGCAAGGAGCGCCCTCTGTTCGAACTCTCGTGTCCGCTGCCCGGTTCGCTGTTCGATCTCGCCGTCTGCGATGACAGTGAGCAGCGGCTGTGCGCCTGCGGCGGCCGCATCACGAGGCGGTTGCGCGAGGCTTGCATGCCGCCCGATCGCTTGTCGCAACAGACGATGGAGCGTGCTGTAGCGAAACACCGCGCCGAGCAAGGGCGTACCCAGTTCGGTCGCACGGATCCGCGTGCCACCCGAAGCGCCCGCGCGGCTCACGTCGACCACCGTGATCGGCGCGGCCAGCCCGGGCGATTCAAGGAGCGCATCCGGCGCGCACTGTGGCACCACTCGCGCCAGTGTCTGCAGGCTGCCCAGCGAGACGGCGAGCGCCCGCGAGCCCAGCCAATCGGGCAGATCGGCGTCAACCGGATCCACGATCAGCGCCTCGTGATCAACGCCCTCGCGTTCAAGAAGCAGCCGTAGCGCAAGCGCGACCGGTCCGCGTCCTTCGATGCGGATCATGGAGACTCAGTTCCGCATCAGCGCTTCAATCTCGCCCGCGGCCTTGGGCACCTTGCCAGTGAGAATTTCGCAGCCCGATTCGGTAACGAGCGCATCGTCCTCGATGCGGATGCCAATGTCATGGAAGTGGCGCGGAATGTCGTCGGCGGCGCGAACATACAGCCCGGGCTCCTCGGTGAGGACCATGCCAGGCCGCAGGATCCGCCACGGCTTTTCCGATCCGGTGGCTGGTTCACCAGGCTCGCGATAATCACCGCAGTCGTGCACATCCATGCCCAGCCAGTGGCCAGTGCGGTGCATGTAAAAGCGGCGGTAGGCCCCGGACTCGATCGCCGCATCAAGCGGGCCGCTGATGAGACCGCAGTCGATCAGGCCCTGGGCAAGCACTTTCACTGCGGCATTGTGTGGATCAATGAAGCGCATGCCGGGGCGAGTGGCCGCGATGGCGGCCTGCTGGGCCTCGAGCACGATGTCGTAGAGCGTACGCTGGGCGCCACTGAAGCGTCCCGATACCGGGAACGTGCGGGTAATGTCGCTTGCGTAGCCATCGAGCTCGCAGCCGGCATCGATCAGCAGCAATTCGCCTTCGGCCAGACGGGCGTCATTGGCCCGGTAGTGAAGCACGCAGGCGTGGCGACCGCTTGCCACAATCGAACCGTAGGCGGGCGCTTTGGATCCCCCCATGCGGAATTCATGTTCGAGTTCGGCTTCGATCTCGAACTCGAATCGGCCGGGGCGGCTTGCCCGCATCGCACGCACATGGGCGGCTGCCGAGATGTCGGCCGCGCGTCGCATGATGTCGATTTCATGCGAATCCTTGATCAGTCGCATGTCGTCAACGAGCGACCGGACTTCATACACCTGACCGGGGGCGCTCACGCCAGCCCGCGCCTGCCCGCGGACCGAGTTCAGCCAGCGTGCAATGCGGGCATCATGGGCGCTGTCGGCGCCGATGGCGGTGAAGATCGCTGGCTGGTCGGCGAGCAGTCGAGGCAGTTCTTCGTCCAGTTTGTCGATGCCGAGCGCATGGTCGAAGCCGAATTTTTCGCGCGCGAGCTGCGGACCAAACCGGTAGCCATCCCAGATTTCGCGCTCTTCGTTTTTTTCCCGGCAGAAAAGTCGTGACTCGACGCCGCTGCCATCGACGCTCAGCACCAGCACGGCCTCGGGTTCGGTAAAACCGGTGAGGTAATAGAAATAGCTGTCCCAGCGATAGGGATAGTGCGCGTCGCGGTTCCGGATCACTTCGGGCGCGGTGGCGATCACCGCGACGCCTCCCCCGCGCGCGCGGATCAGTTGGGCCAGACGCTGACGACGGTCGTGATAGGGCTGCATGATGGGCTCGATCAGGAGGAGAAACGGTGTCTGGCCACGGGATCGGCGACACCACCCCGTAATTCTGCATCGAGTTGTGCAAGGCGTGCCGGGGTGCCCACGTCGGTCCAGATGCCGTCAAAGCGCTCGGCGCCGATCAGGCCGCGCCCTGCGGCTCCGCGCAGAAGCGGGCCCAGCTTCGCTGCTTCGCCATCGGCCAATGATTCAAAGAGCAAAGGGTGATAGACACCGATGCCGCTGAAGGTGAGCCGCTTTGACGAGTCAAGGCCCAGCAGCCCCGAATTCAGCGTGAAATCCCCGTCGGGGTGGTGGTCAGGATTGGGAACCAGCACGCACCAGCCGAGTAGCCCGCTCGCGTTCATCTGGCTGGCAATGGTGCGCGCCCGCGCAACCGGCCAGCGGGTGAAGACGTCGCCATTGACCACCAGAAAGGGGGCGTCGCCCAGCAGTGCGAGCGCGTGGCGGATGCCGCCCGCGGTTTCCAGGGCCGGTTCCTCCGCGGAATACGAGACCGACAGACCCCAGCGCGATCCGTCGCCCACCCACTTGCACAGCACCTCGCCACAGTGCGCGTGATTGATCACCACCTGGGTGAAGCCGGCCTCGGCGAGCGCCTGCAGATGCCAGCCGAGCAGCGGCTGCCCGCCGGCAGCCAGCATGGGCTTGGGGCACTGATCGGTAAGGGGACGCATCCGCTCGCCGCGGCCCGCTGCGAGAATCATTGCGCGCATGGTGGGCGGCGCCTGCGGGCCGGGGCTCAGAAGGTGTAGCCTGACTCGGCCGGCGCCAGGCTCTCGACTGCTTCAAGCACCTGCACCAGGCCCGAGAGCGCCTGATAGCGACGCGCCGCCGCAAGCGCATAACCCAACACCCGGGGCAGGTCGGCAAGGTAACGCGACTTGCCATCGCGATGCTGCAGCCGGGCAAAGATTCCCAGCACCTTCAGCTGCCGCTGCAGGCCCATCCATTCGAAATCGCGATAGAAGCTGCCGAAATCGTCGGCAACCGGCAGCCCCGCCCTGCGTGCCGCTTCCCAATAGCGGATCGACCAGTCGATCTGACGCTCTTCAGGCCAGTCGATGTAGGCGTCCCGCAAGACCGACACCAGGTCGTAGGTGATGGGGCCGTAGACGGCATCCTGAAAATCGAGGACCCCGGGGTTGCGCCCGGCGTCGATTCTCATCAGGTTCCGGCAATGCCAGTCGCGGTGGACATAGACGCGGGGCTGGGCCAGCGCGGCCTTCGCGAGCAGGTCAAAGGATTCGCTCAGCAGGTGCTTCTGCTGCTCGGAGAGCACCACACCCTTGTGGCGCGCGACATACCAGTCGGGGTAGAGCTGCATTTCGCGATCAAGCAGCGCCCGGTCGTAGTCGGGAAATACGCCAGGCCGGCTGGCGAGTTGCAGCTTTACCAGCGCTCCCGCCGCGTCCCGGTAAAGAGGGTCGGCCGACTCGGCATCGAGGCACGACAGGTAGGTGTCATTGCCCAGATCCTCCAGGAGCAGGAACCCCGATTCGAGGTCGGCATCGATGACGGCGGGCACGCTCACGCCGGCCTCGCGCAGGATGGCCGCTGCGTGCAGGAAAGGTCGGCAATCCTCGCGAGCCGGGGGCGCGTCCATCACGATCAGGGTGCCGCCCTGCGCCGCCGGAGAATCGATCCGGAAATACCGCCGGAAGCTGGCATCGTCGGAGGCCGGGCGAAGGCTCCCGGGTTGCAGACCCAGACGATCGGCACGCTTTGCGAGCCAGCGTTGCAGGAGCGGTAGACGCGGGTCAGGGTCCGGCGAGTTCATGGAAAGGTGTCGGCACGCACAAGGGGGGTGATCCCTATAATAGTCGATTGCCTCTGACCGCCCGCTGCCGCTCAGGTCCGCCCAGGCCGGTGCCGCGCAGCCAGCGGCCGCGCGCCAACCCTCGACCCGGCATGTCCCCGATGAACCGTCGCCAGCCAAGTCCATTGTCCGCCCTTGTGGCGGCGGGGCTGCTGGGCTTTTTCATGACGCGCGGGGTCGCGCAACCGGCGGGGCCCGGCTTTGTGCTGAAACTCGATGGCGCGCTCATCGAGACGCGCCCCCCTGCGCGGGCGCTTCCCGCCTATGGGCGCGCCTGGGTGGTCGAGGGGCGGCCCGAGGAGCAGACCACCCTCACTGGCGATGCGGAGGTGCGTCGCGCGGGCAGCGTCATTCGCGGCGATCGGATCACCTACACCTCGTCGACCGACGAGCTGGTGGCAACTGGCAATGTCCGCGTGACGCGAGACGGCAATGTGTTCACCGGTCCCGCGCTGCAATTGCGGGTGGATGCCAACGAGGGAACCTTCACCAGCCCTGATTACTACCTCGCGCTTCAGGGAGGCGGGCGCGGGCACGCCGAGCGGATTGATTTTCTGGGGCCCGGCCGTGCGCTTGCCTCGCGCGCCACCTTCACCACCTGCGGGCCCGAGACACCCGACTGGCAGATCTCGAGCCGGTCGCTTTTCATCGACCAGGACGACGACCGCGGCGTGAGCCGCAGCGCGGTGTTGTCATTCAAGGGCGCGCCACTCCTTGCCTCGCCCTATTTTGCGTTTTCGCTGGGCAACGAGCGCAAATCGGGATTCCTCGCGCCCTCTTTCGGCATCACGTCGCGCAGCGGCGTCGACCTGATGGTGCCCTGGTACTGGAACATATCGCACGATACCGATGCCACCCTCTATCCCCGCGTCAGCACGCGCCGCGGCATGCAGCTGGGCGGTGAATTTCGCTACCTGAGGGACAACTTCGCCGGGGAAACCCGCTTTGAGGCCAATCCCTATGACCAGGAAGCGGGCAGTTCGCGTCATTTCTGGCATACCCGGCAGAGCTTCAGCAATCTGGGCGGATGGGGTGGCGGCTGGGACATGCGGGGCGTGTCCGATGATCGCTACTTTGTCGACTACTCGCGTTCCATCGTGACCAGTGCGGATCGGGTGCTGCCCAGAACGGTGAGTTTTGGCCGCGGCCTGAGCGAAGACTGGTCGATGACCGTCCTGGTTCAGAAGTTCCAGTCGATCCTGGACGCGAGGCCCGGTCCTTACGAGCGTGAGCCGCAGGTGGTGACCCGCTGGCTGGCCCGCGACCGGGGCGGCTTCGACATGAACAGCACGTTCGACGTGACCCAGTTCATCGCGCCGGATGCGGTTCGTCCGTCGGGCACCCGGATGGTGGCCAACCCCTCCGTTTCCTGGCCGATCCGCCGCCCCGGATGGTTTGCCGTGCCAAAGGCGAATGTGCACGCAACCAGTTACCAGGTGAACACTGCACTGGGTACCGACTATGGGCTCCAGCGGGTGGTGCCCACGCTGTCGTTTGATTCCGGGATGATGTTCGAGCGGCCGTATAACTACGCCGGGCGCGATATCACGCAGACGCTTGAGCCGCGCCTCTTTTACGTGCGAACCCCCTATCGCGACCAGAGCGCGTTCCCGGTTTTCGATACTGCGCCTGCCGACTTCAATTTCGCGCAGCTGTTTTCGGACAACACCTTTATCGGGAACGACCGGATTGCCGATGTGAACCAGCTGACTGCGGCGGCAGTATCGCGGCTGATCGATCCTCAGACCGGTGCCGAAGGGTTGCGTTTTGCGACCGGTTTTCGCAGCTATTTTTCCGATCAGCAGGTGTCGATCCCCGGTGTTGCGCCACGCACCGACAGGCGCTCGGACCTGCTGGTGGCCGCAGCGGGTCCCCTGGGCTCTCACTGGTCCATCGATACCGGGCTCCAGTACAGCATGGCCACCACGGTTCTGCCGCGGTTCAGCGTGGTGGGCCGTTATCTCCCCCCGGACGGTCGGGTGTTGAATGCCGGTGTGCGGTACCGCCGGGACCAGCTGGGGCAAATCGACGTCTCCACCCGATGGCCCATTGTCGATGGCTGGAGTTCCCTGGTTCGGCTCAACTACTCTTTCCTGTCCGAAGGCTATGATCCAGTCAGCCGGGTGGAGAACACCCGCGGGTTCGTCGAGTCGCTGATGGGCTTCGAATACACGGCTTCATGCTGGGCATTGCGCGTGCTCACCCAGCAGTTCCGAACCGCAGCCAACACCAGCACCACCGCATTTTTCCTTCAGCTCGAGTTGAATGGCCTTGGCACGATCGGGCAGAATCCGTTCCTCGTGCTGCAGCGGAACATTCCCGGATACCGCCTGCCTCAGGGCACGCTGGAACCGGGTTCTCGTTTTTTCGGGTACGAATGATGGATGGGGCCATGCTGAATCGTCCGCGGATTGGGTTCATTGCGCTGTTGCTTGCGTGCGTCTGCGGGCTCGTGTCGGCTCAAACCACCCGCAGGCAGGATCTGGGTTCGCTCGACTCGGTGGTGGCCGTCGTCAACGCCGAGGTCATCACCCGCCAGGAACTCTCACGGCAGATCGACCTCGTGCGCCGCCAGCTCGAGAGCCGCAAGATCGAAGTTCCGCCCGCCGAGGTGCTTGCATCGCAGGTGCTCGAGCGCATGATTCTCGATCGGGCGCAGTTGCAGACAGCGCGGGATGGCGGAATCCGGGTCGACGACGCGCAACTCGAACGGGCCATCAGCGGTATTGCGAGCGAGCGTGGTTTGTCGGTTGCCGAATTTCGCAGCCGCGTCGAGCGTGAAGGCATTGCCTGGGAACGTTTGCGTCGCGACATTCGCCAGGAACTGATCCAGGTACGGTTGCGCGAACGAGAAGTCGACAGCCGTGTCCAGATCAGTGATGCCGATGTGGATGCCTTCATTGCCGAGCGCGAGCGGCTTGCCAGTGAAAACGCCGAATTCGATCTGGCCCAGATCCTCGTGCGGGTGGCTGAAGGTGCCTCGAGCGACGAGATCCAGCGGCGTCGCACGCGGGCCGAGGAAGTGCTGTCGGCGGTCTCGCGTCCCGGCAGTGATTTTTCGGCGCTCGCGGCGTCCTATTCCGACGCTGGGGATGCCATGACGGGCGGCTCGCTTGGCTGGCGCAGCGCCGATCGCCTGCCGCAGATTTTCGTCGAGGCAGTGAAGACATTGCAGCCCGGTGGTGCCACCATCGTTCGAAGCCCCAATGGTTTTCATGTGCTCAAGCTGGTCGGCAAACGCGCCGCCTCGGCGGTGGGGTCGGGTGATGCCACCGTCACGCAGACCCGGGTCCGGCACATCCTGATGAGGGTGAGTGACAACCAGAGTGAAAGTGAGGCAAAACGCCGGATAGACGACCTGCGCGCGCTGATCGAACGCGGCGCCGACTTTGCCGATCTTGCGCGTCAGAATTCATCAGATGGCACTGCCGGTCGCGGAGGCGATCTTGGCTGGATCCTGCCGGGAGATACGGTGCCCGATTTCGAACGCGCCATGAACGCGCTCGCACCCGGACAGACCAGCCAACCGGTTCGCACGCCGTTCGGCTTTCATCTCATCCAGGTGCTCGAGCGCCGGCAACAGGCCGCCTCAGGCGAGCGCGCACGCGCAGTGGCCAAGCAGGCGCTTCGCGAGCAGCGGGGCGAAGAGGTCTGGCAGGACTGGCTGCGCCAGTTGCGCGACAGCACCTACGTCGAATATCGGCTCGATGAACGCTGAGCGGCGGGCTGGGGCCCGGCAGCGGCCGCCCAGGGCCGTGGCCGGACACGTTGCTCGCAAGCGGTTCGGCCAGCATTTCCTGGCTGACCGATCAGTCCTGTCGGCGATTGTTCAGGCGATCGCGCCCGCAGCGTCCGACGGATTGCTCGAGATTGGCCCAGGGCTTGGCGTGCTCACTGCAGAACTGCTCCGGGCTGTTCCGCGCCTTGCAGCCGTCGAGATCGACCGCGACCTGTGTGATCGGCTGCGCCGTCGCTTCGGGCCCGAGCAACTCAGCCTGTTCGAGGCCGACGCGCTGCGATTCAATCCCGCCGATGCGGTGGCCGCGCTGGGTGTGTCGCGTCTGCGCGTGGTGGGCAACCTGCCCTACAACATCTCCAGCCCGCTTCTGGTGGCGCTGGTCGAAGCCCGTCACCTGATCCGCGATCAGCATTTTTTGCTGCAGAAAGAGGTGGTCGAGCGGATCGCTGCGGCGCCAGGCTCGACCAGCTTCGGTCGCCTGAGTGTGATCCTGCAGGCCTTCTATGAGGTGGAGCTGCTGTTTGAGGTGCCGCCCGAGGCGTTCGATCCGCCGCCTCGAGTCGATTCGGCAGTACTGAGAATGGTCACCCGCGCGCATCCGCTCACCGACGATCTGGCCGCGCTTCAGGCGGTGCTGACCCCGGCCTTTGGGCAGCGGCGAAAAATGCTCCGCTCCACCCTGATCCCGTGGCTTCGCGAGCGCGGGGTGGACGCGACGAACCTGAATGGTGAGTGCCGCGCCGAGGAGATCAGCGTGGCGCAATACTGCGCGCTCGCCGGTCAGCTGCGCTCGATCAGTTCAATCTTGTAACCGTCGGGGTCCTGCACGAAGGCAATGACCGACGTGCCGCCCTTGACCGGGCCCGCCTCGCGGGTGATCGTGCCGCCAGCGGCGCGAATGCGTTCGCAGGCTGCTGCGGCGTTGTCGACTGCAATGGCGATATGTCCGAACCCGGCGCCCAGATCGTAGCGATCCACACCATAGTTGTAGGTGAGTTCGAGCACCGACTCGCTGGTCTCGTCGCCGTAGCCGACAAAGGCAAGCGAATATTTCTGCTCAGGGCGATCGGAGGTCCGCAGCAGTTTCATTCCCATCATTTCGGTATAGAAATGGATGGAGCGTTGAAGGTCGCCGACCCGGATCATGGTGTGCAGGATGCGCATGGTGAAAGTTCCTGGAGGAGAAAACCGGAGTGATCAGCCCTCGGGCATATCGTCGTAATGATGCTTGAGCGTGTCGCGCACACGCTCGTAGTCTGGAAAGAGGCGTTCAACCACCGCCCAGAAACGCGGTCCGTGGTTGAGTTCGATCAGATGGGCGAGTTCATGCGCGATCACATAGTCGACAACCTCGGCAGGGAAGTGAACGAGTCGCCAGTTGAGCCGGATCGCGCCGTCTGGGCCGCAGCTGCCCCAGCGGGTGCGCGCCGACGACAGTGCCCAGCGTGAGGGAGCCCGGCCAAGCCGCTCGGCGAAAATCGGGATCTGCCGGGCAAACACCTCGCGGGCCTGCTCGCGCAACCATTTCTGGAGCACATCGCGAATGGCCTCGGCCGTGGCGTTGGCCGCCAACCCAACCAGCAGGCGCTCGCCCTCCCGGCGTACGCCGCTCACCGCCGGATCGAGGGTGAGGGTGAGCGTGTCGCCAAGCAGCCGGATGGGTGCGCCGTGTTCCCAGCGCGGCATCATGTCCTGGCGGCGCCGCTCGTGATCCTGCCACTCGGCGAGTTTGCGCAGAATCCAGTCGGCCTTCTCCTGCAGCGCGCGCTCGATCTCCCAGACCGGCACCCAGCGTGGGGCGCTCACGCGAAGGCCCCGGCTGTCGATCTGAAAACCGATCGTGCGACGTCGACTGCGCACCAGGTCCCAGCGGACCGGCTGATGCCGGAGCATGGCAAAGCGCCGGCTCTGGGGCGGCGGCGATGCATCGGGCGGGGCGTCGAATTGCAGCGAGAGCTGGCTGGCGGAGGGCGTTACCGGGCGAGGTTTGCGTCTAAAAAGAGAGAGCACGTTCAAGAGACTTTCGATTCCAGGTCGGTGGCAGCAGGGAGGTAGCGTTCGGGACTCAGGCGTCGCATTTCGGATTCGATCCATTGCTCGACTGCCCGATTGAGAGCATCCGGGCTGAGACCATCCGGTGCGATGGGTGGGCCGATCGATACGGTGATGGTACCTGGACGCTTGATGAAGGCTTTGCGCGGCCAGCATTCACCGGAATTCACGGCGATGGGAACCACCGGCGCACCGGTGCGCACAGCAAGGCGCGCGCCGCCCGACTTGTAGCGGCCTTGCGAGCCGACAGGCGTTCGCGTGCCTTCGGGGAACATGATGATCCAGCGCCCCTGCGCGAGTTTGGTCGCGCCCTGAGTGGCGACATGTTCGAAGGCGTCGGCGCCTCGCCCGCGATTGATGTGGATCATGTCCAGCAGTGCAATACCCCAGCCGAAAAAAGGCAGCCACAGCAATTCGCGCTTGAACACGAAGCAGAGTTCGCGTGGCATGTAGGAGGGGTAGAACAGGGTTTCCCATGCCGACTGGTGCTTCGACAGCAGGATTGCCGGCCCATCGGGCAGGTTGGACATGCCTTGAATTTCCCAGCGGATGCCGAGAATGGCCCGGGCTGCGATCACTTGCCAGCGCGGCCAGGCGACCGTGATCCGGTAGCGAAGCGGTCTGGGAAGTGGCGCCATCAGGAGGCACAGAAATGCCATCGGAACCACGGTCACCGCCTGAAATATCAGAAAGGTGACAGCCCGCGCAGCCCCAAGCGCAGGCGGCGGGGATGGCATGGATGAGACAGGCTCAGCCAACCGAGAGCCTTGAAATGTCGGCGACCCCGTTCATCAGGGCGTGCAGGCGGGCAAGCAGCGCAAGCCGATTGGCGCGCAACACCGGGTCGTCAGCCATGACCATGACTGCATCAAAGAAGCGATCGACAGGTTCGCGGGCCTCGGCGAGCAGGGCAAGCGCAGCGCCATAGTCGTGCAGGCCCAGCCGCGCCGAGACCTCGGGCTCGAGTCGCGAAACCGCTTCACCCAGCGCCACCTCGGCGGGTTCGACGAACCGCGCGGGGTCGGTGACAGGCGCAGCTTCGGCGCCGGATTTCCGCAACAGGTTGCCGATTCGCTTGTTGGCTGCAGCAAGCGCCTGCGCCTGCGGGAGCTGCGAGAACGCGCGTACGGCCTCGAGCCGGTCGGGCACCCGGGCCAGATCTGCCGGACGCTGTTCAACGACCGATGCGGTCTCCTGGGCGTTGTAGCCCCGCTCGCGCAGGTAACCCGAGAGCCGTTCGTGGAGGAAGGTTTCGAGTTCGACGGGCGCGGGCTTGACGCGATCGCCGAAGGCCGAGAACGCAGCGTTGATGAGGGCAGGCAGGGAGAGCGACAACCGCTTTTCGATCAGGATGCGGATCACGCCCAGCGCATGGCGCCTGAGTGCGAAGGGGTCTTTGTCGCCGGTGGGGAATTGTCCGATTCCGAACATGCCAGCGAGCGTTTCGAGCTTGTCTGCGAGCGCGAGCAGCGTTCCGCACTCGGTTTGCGGGAGCACATCGCCAGCAAAGCGCGGCTGGTAGTGCTCGACGATCGCCTGAGCAACCTCGGCCGGCTCGCCATCATGGAGCGCGTAGTAGCGGCCCATGACCCCTTGCAGCTCGGGGAACTCTCCCACCATGCCCGTGAGCAGGTCGGCTTTGGCAAGGAGCGCTGCGCGGTCGAGCGTCTGCGCGTCGCCACCTGCGAGGCTGGCGAGCGCGCCGGCGATGGCGCGCACGCGCTCGACCCGCTCGGCCTGCGTGCCAAGCTTGGCGTGATAAACAACCGACCCGAGCTGGGCCACCCGCGCGGCAAGCGGCGCCTTGCGATCCTGTTCGAAGAAGAATCGCGCATCGGCCAGGCGGGGACGAACCACCCGCTCGTTACCATCGATGATGGCAGAGGGGTCGTCCGCCTCGATATTGGAGACGATCAGGAACCGCGACAGCAGTCGACCTTCAGCATCGAACAGCGGGAAATATTTCTGGTTGGTGCGCATGGTGAGGATCAGGCACTCCTGCGGCACCTGCAGGAACTGTTCCTCGAACTTGCCTTCATAGACCACTGGCCACTCGACCAGCGCGGTGACCTCGTCCAGCAGCGGCTCAACCTGCGCCGCCTCGCCAAGCGAGGCGCCGAGTGCCTGGGCGCGGGCTTCAAGCGCATCCCGGATACGATCGCGCCGGCGCTCGAATGAGGCGAGCACCTTGCCGGGTGATTCGAGCGCCGCTTCATAGCCCGACGCGTCGCTGATGGTGATGGGCCCATTGGACAGAAAACGGTGACCTTCGGTGATCCGGTCAGAGACGAGCCCGAGAGCGTGTGCCTCGATCACGTGAGCGCCATGCAGCACCATCAGTCGGTGCGCGGGGCGGACGAAGCTCACACTGGTGAGGCCGTCGGCCAGCTGGTACTGCATGACTTTCGGAATGGGGAGCGCGGTGAGCGCGGTGTTGATGAGTGCGGTGATGCATTGCGCGAGCGTGTCGCCAGGCACGGTGCTGCGCC
The DNA here is from genome assembly GCA_049423065.1 of Burkholderiaceae bacterium. Taxonomy (GTDB): domain Bacteria; phylum Pseudomonadota; class Gammaproteobacteria; order Burkholderiales; family Burkholderiaceae_E; genus SYIM01. The sequence goes on along the minus strand of JBMSQB010000032.1, from coordinate 20,327 downwards.
AGTAAAAGCACTCTTGCTTGCCGTCGCTTGCGCGCGTGAGCGCCTCGATGCTTGCGCCCTGGCGCTCAGCCCACTTGAGGAGGGCCTGGGTGGGGGTGCCCGCTGCGTCGAGTCCAACCTTGACCGAGGGGCCCTTTGCCTCGACCGTGCGCTCGGGCGCGTGGGCGAGCACATTGGCGATCCGGACGGCCAGTCGGCGCGGCGTGGCGAAGCGCTCGGTGCGCGTGCCCGCCTCGGCAAGGCCCCGCTCGACCAGTGAATTCAGCAGGCTCTGGGAAAAAGCCTCGCTGATACGCGACAGCGCCTTGGGTGGAAGCTCTTCAGTGAAGAGCTCGATCAGCAGCGGTTGGGTCATGGGTCAGGCCGCCTTCGGCTGCGGTTTCAGCATGGGGAACCCCAACCGTTCGCGCGACTCGTAAAACGCCTGCGCCACCGCGCGAGCGAGGTTACGGACGCGACCAATGTAGGCCGCACGTTCGGTGACCGAGATCGCCCCGCGGGCATCGAGCAGATTGAAGGTGTGCGAGCACTTCATGACCATTTCATAGGCCGGCAGCGCGAGCTGTGCCTCGATGAGCTTGCGGGCCTCGGCTTCGTATTCGCCGAAGTGCCGAAACAGCATGGTCGCATTCGAGTGCTCGAAGTTGTAGGTGGACTGCTCGACCTCGTTCTGGTGGAACACATCGCGGTAGAGGATGTCGTCGGTCCAGCGCAGATCGAACACGCTTTCCACCCGCTGCAGGTACATGGCAAGGCGCTCCAGACCGTAGGTGATTTCGCCAGTCACCGGTTGGCATTTGAGCGAGCCCACTTCCTGGAAATAGGTGAACTGCGTGACCTCCATGCCGTTCAGCCAGACCTCCCAGCCCAGGCCCCACGCACCGAGCGTGGGCGACTCCCAGTCGTCTTCCACAAACCGTACATCGTTGGACTGCAGATTGATGCCAAGCGCTTCCAGGGACCCCAGGTAGAGCTGCAGGATGTTGGGGGGCGAGGGCTTCAGCACCACCTGATACTGGTAGTAGTGCTGCAGCCGGTTGGGATTGTCGCCATAGCGGCCGTCCTTGGGGCGGCGCGAGGGCTGAACATAGGCCGCCCGCCAGGGCTCGGGGCCGATGGCCCGCAGAAAGGTGGCGGTGTGAAAGGTGCCGGCGCCTACTTCCATGTCGTAGGGCTGAAGCAGCGCGCAGCCGTGACTGTCCCAGTATTGCTGGAGCCGGAGAATGGTTTGCTGAAAGGTCTGCATGAAGAGGGGCCGCGGTCGCTGCGAAACCCGTGATTCTAGCGGGTCTCCTCTGCGCGACGGATGGATTCCCGCTGCCGAACCCTCAGGTGAGTCAAGAGCGCTTGCGCAGCTCAGCGACGCCGTGCGAGCAGGCTCGCCGACACCAGCAGCGCAAGCGCGGTCAGCCACGCTGGCAGATTGGCCCAGCGCGCGAAGGGTGTGATGCCCTGGGTGGGCGTGATGGTGAGGCGCAGCGCACCGACCTGCTGGCCCGGCAGCCGGTCGAGCACCACACCCCGATGGTCGATCGCCGCCGTCACGCCGGTATTGGTGGCGCGGAGCATCGGCCGCGCCAGTTCACGCGACCGCATGCGCGCGATCTGCAGGTGCTGTTCCTGGGCATGCGAATCGCCGAACCAGGCAATGTTGCTGACATTGATCAACAAGTTGGCGCCCGCTCTCACCTGGCGCGCGAGTTCGTCGCCAAACAGGTCTTCGTAGCAGATATTGAAAGCAATCAGATGGCCCGTGATGTCCAGCATTGGCTGGCTTTCGCGTCCGCGACCAAAGTCGCCCAGCGGGATGTTCATCATGGCGACGAACCAGCGAAACCCCCAGGGGATGAACTCGCCAAACGGCACCAGATGAGTCTTGTCGTAGCGGCTGACGATCGTACCCTCCGGGCCGATCACCGCGACGCTGTTGGTGAGTTGCCGGACATTCTCCTGAGCGACCAGCGGCATGCCGATTGCGACCCTTGATCCTCCGGTGAGCGCTCGCCGGATTCGCTCGGTGATTTCAGGCGGTGTCAGGTGCCAGGGAATGGTCCAGGCGGTTTCGGGCAACACGGTGAGGTGCGCCCGGCCGGGCTGCAGCGCGTCGGCGTAGGCGCCCATGGTGGCGCGCGCACGGGTCGCGTCAAACTTCATGTCCTGCGCGACGTTGCCCTGGATCAGATCCACATGAAGCGGCGTGGTCGCTGCCGTTTCCCACTGGAATTGCTCAGCGAGCCAACCGACCCCGGCGAGCGCAATGGCAATGACGAGCGGCGCCCCTTGCAGTGTGCGGCGTTGCAGCGCATCACGGACCGCGAGTCCGGTGAACGCGGCGCTCAGGCACGCTGCTGCGCCCACACCGAAGACACCCACCAGCGGCGCAAGCCCGCCAAAAGGTCCGTCGGTATGCGCATAACCGGGCGCGAGCCACGGAAATCCGGTGAAGAGCCATCCGCGCAGCAACTCGGCCAGGGTGAAGGCACCCGCCAGCGCACAGGCCAGCGCAGTCGTGCACAGGCGGCCATTCGGGTGGGCGCCGCGAGCCCGGCTGAGCCACGTGGCGAGTGCGTTAGCGGCTGCAGGAAAGATCGACAGATACGCACAGAAGAGAAGGAGTGCCAGCCCGGCGAGCGGCGCCGGCATACCGCCATAGCGGTGCATGCTGATGAACAGCCAGCAGACGCCTGCGACAAACCAGCCCAGCCCGAATGCAAACCCGAGCGCAGCCGACCGGCGTGTGCGGCGGTGTGTTTCGCCCTGCGAAGCGGTGAGCGCGGCAAACAGGCCGAAGGCCAGCCACTGCAGCCACCAGGCGCCCGCCACCGACAGGGAGAGCGCGTGGATCAGGCCGAGCGCAAGGGCTGCGAGCAGCGCGGGCGTGAAGCCGCGCTCAGTTCGCATCGTCCGCGACAGGCGCCGGCGCCGCCGCGGCGGAGCGCTCAACCAGGAACAGGTGCGCCTGACGCGCGTCGGCGCGAAGCACCTCAAAGAGCATGCCGCCTATCGTGACCCGTTCGCCGCGGCGGGGCACGCGCCCGAGGCGATCGGTGACCAGTCCGCCGATGGTGTCGAAGCCCTCGTCGGCGATCTCGGTGTGCATCGCCGCGTTCACCTGATCGACCGAGGCGAGCGCGCGCACGCGAAAACGCGGACCACTCGCACCAGGCTCGACCGACACCACATGATCGGACTCCTCGTCGAAATCGAACTCGTCTTCGATATCGCCCACGATTTGTTCGAGCACATCTTCGATCGTGATCAGGCCCGCCGATCCGCCGTATTCATCAACAACGATCGCCAGGTGGTGCCGGCCGGCGCGAAACTCGTGCAGCAGCACGTTGAGCCGCTTGGACTCCGGCACAAACACAGGCGGGCGCAGCAGATCGCGGATATCGGCGGCAGGATCGATCTGCAGGCGCAGAAGATCCTTGGCGTGCAGGATGCCGATCACGCGATCGCGATCGCCATCGACCACCGGAAAGCGCGAATGCGCCGTTTTGACCACGCGTGGCAGAAACTGCTCGGGGGTTTCGCGGATCTCGATCACTTCCATCTGCGCACGCGGCACCATGATGTCGCGAACCGACAGTTGAGAAACCTGAAGCACGCCCTCGATCATGGACAACGCCTCGGCATCGAACAGAAAACGTTCGTGCGCGCGGCGAAGGAGTTCAATCAGTTCGTGTCGATCGTCCGGCGTGCGCAACAGCATCGCGGACAGGCGTTCGATGAAGGTTCGTTTTCGTTCACCTGCCGGCAGGGGGTCTGACATGGATCCGATGGGTTGTGACGACGCGTAGAGCATACACCGGCAACCCGGTGCTTTCCATGACTGCCCTACGGGGTCTCGGCATAGGGGTCGGGGATACGGAAGCGCCGAAGGGCAAGGCTCTCGAGGGACTGCATGCGGCGCGCGTCTTCATCCTGTTCGTGGTCGTGCCCCTGCGCGTGCAGCACGCCGTGGATCACCAGATGCGCAAGACGCCACGCGAGCGGCCAGCCCGCGCGACGGGCCTGTTCGCGCAAGACCGGTACGCAGAGCACGATGTCGGCCTGAAGGCGGGGGCGTGGCTTGCCCGACAAATGAACCCGGGTGCGCGGCTCGGTGTTCTCGTAGATGAACGTGAGCACGTCGGGGGCGTAGCTGCGCTTGCGATAGCCCGCATTGAGCGCGCATGCCTCGGCACGGTTGACGAACCGCAAGGTGAGGTCGGCATCGCTTTCAAGCACCGCCAGCACCCAGCGACGGAATTGCGCGCGCGAGGCGGGGAGGGCAGTCACCCCTGAACCGGTTTGAAGCGCAAGCGTGAGCGATGCGGCAGCGGCCCGCGCGCGCTGCCGCTGCGGTCTAGCGCGTGGTGGGTGGGGCGTGCTTTTCATAAGCCTCGACGATCCGGGCCACCAGCGGGTGGCGTACCACGTCGGTGCTGTCGAAGTGCGTGAAGGCGATGCCGCGCACACCAGCGAGCACGCGGCGGGCTTCGATCAGACCGGATGCCTGGCCCTTGGGCAGATCGATCTGGGTGGCATCGCCTGTCACCACGGCCTTCGATCCAAACCCGATGCGGGTGAGAAACATTTTCATCTGCTCGGGGGTGGTGTTCTGGGCCTCATCAAGAATGATGAAGGCGTGGTTGAGCGTTCGGCCGCGCATGTAGGCGAGCGGCGCAATTTCAATGGCCTGCTTCTCGAACATTCGCGCGGTACGATCAAATCCGAGCAGGTCGTAGAGTGCGTCGTAGAGGGGCCGAAGATAGGGGTCGACTTTCTGCGACAGGTCGCCCGGCAGAAAACCCAGGCGCTCACCGGCTTCCACTGCGGGTCGTGTGAGCACAATGCGTTTGACTGCGTCGCGCTCGAGCGCATCGACGGCACATGCCACCGCGAGATAGGTCTTGCCGGTGCCCGCGGGCCCGATGCCGAAACAGACGTCATGCGCGAGGATGTTGCGCAGGTACTCGCGCTGCCTGGGAGTGCGGCCCTGCAGATCGGTGCGGCGGGTGTGCAGAACCGGTGAGTCGTCGGTGCCGGCGGGCTCGGCGCCGGCTGCTGCCGCACTGGCGCGACCGCGAAGCTCGACCAACCCGAGCTGGATGTCGTCCAGTGACAGTGACCCCGCCGACAGTCCGTGGAAATGCATGATCGCATCGCGTGCCTGGCGGTTGGCAACGCCCGGGCCTTCAATGGTGAAGTGCGCATGGCGGCGGCTTACCTGCACGCCATAGGCAGCAGCAATTTGCGCGAGGTTGGCATCGAGCGGGCCACACAGGTTGGCCAGACGCTGGTTGTCGCCTGTGCTCCCGGCGTCGGTGAGATCGAATTCGAGCCGCGCGTCGCGCCGTCCGCGTGCTGCACCAGCACCCCGCGGGGTCAGGGCCTCAGTCATGGATGAGCACGTCTCCACGCAGCGAGTGCGGGAACGCCGTGGTGATCCGGATATCGACGAACTGGCCAAGCAGACGGTCGGGCCCCGGGAAATTGACGATGCGGTTGTTGGAGGTGCGTCCGCTCAATTCGGTGGCGTCTTTTTTTGCGCGACCTTCAACCAGCACCCGCTGAACGCTGCCCACCATGGCAGCGCTGATGGCGCGGGCCTGGGTGTCGATCTGGGCCTGCAGCCGCTGCAGGCGCTCGAGTTTGACCGCCTGCGCTGTGTCGTCCGGCAGGTCGGCAGCGGGCGTGCCGGGGCGCGCGCTGAACACGAACGAGAACGATGCATCAAAGCCGATGTCTTCGATCAGCCGCATGGTCTGCGCGAAATCGGCCTCGGTCTCGCCGGGAAAGCCGACGATGAAATCGGACGACAGGCAAACCTCGGGACGCGCCACCCGAAGCTTCCGGATGATGGACTTGTATTCGAGCGAGGTATAGCCCCGTTTCATGGCGGCAAGGATCCGGTCGGAACCCGACTGAACCGGCAGGTGAACCTGGGTGGCGAGTTTCTCGATTGCGCCATGGGCGTTGATGAGGCGCTGCGAGAACTCGCGCGGATGCGAGGTGGTGTAGCGGATGCGTTCGATACCCGGGATCTCCGCAACATATTCCAGCAGCAGCGCGAAGTCTGCCTTCTCGGCGGTGTCGCCCATCGGTCCGAGGTAGGCATTTACGTTCTGGCCCAGCAGTGTGATTTCGCGAACCCCCTGGTCGGCGAGTCCGGCGACCTCGGTGAGTACATCGTCAAAGGGACGGGAGACCTCCTCGCCACGGGTATAAGGCACGACACAGAAGCTGCAATATTTGCTGCAGCCTTCCATGATGGAGACGAAGGCGGTGGCACCGTCGGTTCGGGCCGGCGGCAGGTGATCGAATTTTTCGATTTCAGGAAAGCTGATGTCCACCTGCGAGCGGCCGGTCTGCGCGCGCTCGCGCAGCAGCTGCGGCAGCCTATGCAGGGTCTGGGGCCCGAACACCACGTCGACAAACGGCGCCCGGGCAACGATGTTGGCGCCTTCCTGGCTTGCCACGCAACCGCCAACGCCCACCACCAGGCTGGGGCGCTCGCGCTTGAGGGCCCGCAGCCGTCCGAGGTCGGAGAACACTTTTTCCTGGGCTTTCTCGCGCACCGAACAGGTGTTGAAGAGGATGATGTCGGCCTCTTCGAGGCGATCGGTCAGGACAGCGCCTTCGCTCTCGGCGAGCACTTCGGCCATCTTGTCCGAGTCGTACTCGTTCATCTGGCAGCCGAAGGTGCGGATATGGAGTTTGCGTTTCATCTGTGGCATTTTACCGGCGGCTTGCCCCGGCGAGCCACAACACCCCGCCAATTCGCCCGGAGTCGGTCAATGAAAGAAAGATTTCTGCAGGACAAGGTGGTGCTGGTCACCGGGGCCGGTGGCGGCATTGGCCGTGAGCTTGCGCTGGCCCTGGCAGCCGAGGGCGCAAGGGTGCTGGTCAATGACCTGGGCTCGAGCGTGGCGGGCGAAGGCCAGGATCGCTCTCGGGCTCAGGCCGTGGTGGATGAGATTCGGGCGGCCGGTGGCGAGGCAAGCGCCAACGGCGACAGCGTGGCCGACTGGGCGGCGGCGCACCGCATGGTCGAGCAGGCGCTCGATACCTTCGGGCGGATCGACGCCGTCATCAACAATGCCGGCATCCTGCGCGACCGCTTCTTCCACAACATGAGCGCCGACGAATGGCGCACCGTGATCGATGTTCATCTGAACGGCACGTTCTATGTGTCGCGCGCCGCCGCTCCCCACTTCAAGGCCCAGCAGTCGGGCGCCTACATTCACATGACGTCCACGTCGGGGCTGATCGGAAACTTCGGCCAGGCCAATTATTCGGCGGCAAAGCTCGGCATCGTGGCACTGTCCAAGTCGATTGCCCTGGACATGGCGAAGTTCGGTGTTCGATCAAACTGCATTTCGCCATTTGCCTACAGCCGGATGATCGGATCGATTCCCACCGACACGCCCGAGCAGCAGGCCCGGGTGGAGCGGCTGCAGCGCATGCAGACCCACCAGATTGCGCCCCTCGCGGTCTATCTTGCGAGCGAGGCCGCGCGCGAGGTGAGCGGCCAGATCTTCGCGGTGCGGGCCAACGAGATTTTTCTGATCAGCCAGAATCGGCCGATACGAAGCCTTCACAGTGGCGAGGGCTGGACCGCGCAGAGCATTGCCGAGCGCGCCATGCCGGCGCTTCGGGCGTCGTTTTATCCGCTTGAGCGCTCGCCCGACGTGTTCAACTGGGATCCGGTCTGACCGGGAGCGTCTTGTGGGGCACGCCGGGCGTGGCTGGGCCGGCCCTATTGACAGCGATGCATGATCTGGCTGCCGTTGCCGTAGAAATGGCGCAGCCACTTGGTGTCGTTGCCAAAAAACGCGAGCAGGTCGCGTTCACCGCCCAGCATTTGCGCGCCCACCCACACCAGCACGCCATCGCCATCGACCTGATCGCGCTTGACGCGGAATCGTGATCCGGCATCGGGATCACCGCTTCGAAAGAGTTTCTGCTTCGGGTCATAGCTCACCCAGTAGCTCTTGCCCTGGTGCTGACAGGTCATGCGCACCTCCTGCGCGGCAGCGCCGATCGGCAAGAGCGCAATCAGCGTGGCTGCTGCAAGGCGAGGCCGCAGCCCGCCGGGCATGCGGCGACGGGCGGCGGCGGGGCCCAGCATCATGAACGGCCGGTTATTGGGCCGCCATCGACCTGCGGGCAAGGTCTTGTCCCAGTCCGAGGAAGGTCTTGTTGTAGACCGTGACGGCTTTGCCGCCGATGGTGACCGCATAGCGGTTGTTGGCGGGGTCGGCGTTTCCTGCCACGGGGAAGCTGACCTGCATCGAGGCGCCACCCACCTCGACAACGCCAACCATGCCGCTCGTGGTGTTGGCGCACTCCGCTTGCGGGTCGGGGTTGGCCTTGAAGTAGCGGCAGTAGTGGTCGTTCAGATTGATCCAGCTCCAGACCCCTTCCTCGCTGTTGCCATCACTGGTGCGGACCTCCTCGGCGGTGAACGTTCGGTTCGCGGGTGCGCCGGAATCTGTCTTTGCCTGATTCGTGATGTAGGTCTTGATGAGCGCGTAGAAATTGTCGACCGCAGTCTTGCCGAATTTTGCTTCGGCCTCGCGCATGCCCGCGGTCGCCAGAAGATCAACCTTCACATTCTGGGCTGTGGCAAGCCAATTCGCATCACCGACATAGTCGGTTCGAAGCTTGGTGAAAAGCGGTCCGATCACCTTGGTGTTGACCTCGCCCGGGTTGGCTGTGCCAACAAAATCGTCAATACCGTTTTCGGCGTCACTTCGCTCCAGCGTGGTGAGCCAGGTGACCTGGGGGTACGCGCCATTGCCGTCGGCGGTGATCTGATAGAGCGAGAGCCGCGTGCCACTGCTTCCGGCATCGATCACGATGCGGTATTCGCCTGTGACCTGGCAATCGGCGCAGCCGGGCTTTCCGTACCTTTGCAACAGATACCCCCGGGTCCAGGTGAGCACCGTGGCGCCATTCTGTCTGGAGCTTACTGTGCGCATGAAGGTCGAGCCGTTGTTGCGGAACAAGCCGCTGTTACCAAAGAGCATGGTGTTGATATAGGTGGAATTGGCGCACTGGTTTCGCTCGAAGCGTGACGATGCGTCCGGGCTGGCGCGCCCGAGCCTGGTGAGCATCGAACTCCAGGCGGTGGGGCCTGCGCAGTACGTGTCGAGCGTCTGGCGAAGGTTGGCGGGCGTGAGGGTGACATTCCAGACGGGATCGAATCCCAGTGCGAAATGCGCGCCGTCGATGCCTACAAAGGGTCCCCGGCTCTGGGTGGTGTCGGGAATTGCGCCGTTGGTGACGATCGCTTCGCTGACGACCCGCTCATAGCGCGCCGAACACAGGGTATAGCTGTAATTGCCGGTGGCGCCCAGCGTGCGGTTCGGATCTCCCAGGGCGAGATCGGCTGCCATGCCCGACGGGTAGCAATGTTCTATAGATGGTGCAGGCGAATCGCTGCAACCAGACAACAAGAGCGTCAGCGCAGCGAAAATCGAGGCAATCAGCGTTTTCATCGATGGTCTTTTAAAAATGAGGGGCGATTCGGATCAACGGGTTCCGTTGATCCGCATTTGAGCACAGTGCGTGCTGATTCGCACCTCCAGTGTTCACCGGTTGACCTGTCGTAAGCCCGCTAGCCTGCGCATCGCTACAGTGCCGCGTCGTACTCCAACCGGACAACTCGCGACAGGCAATGGGATCCCCATCAATCGACCCCCGCTTCACTCTGGATGGCGATAGCGCGCCCATTCGCTTCCTGCTCAGAACAATCGATCGTGTTGCCGAGTCCGATGCGCCTGTGCTGATCATGGGCGAGACCGGAACCGGAAAGGAGCTCGTTGCACGCGCGATTCATCAGCGTTCGCGTCGCGCGGCTGGTGCTTTGGTGGCAGTCAATTGCGGTGCGATTGCGCCGACCCTGATCCAGTCCGAATTGTTTGGCCATGAGCGGTATGCATTCACCGGCGCGGGGCAACGCAGGATAGGCAGCTTCGAGGCGGCGCAAGGCGGAGCGCTCTTTCTCGATGAAATCGGCGAGCTGCCGCTCGCTCTGCAGCCGGCGCTCCTGCGCGTGCTTCAGGACCGGCTCGTCACCCGGCTGGGGGCCAGCACACCGGTTCCGGTCGATTTCCGCCTGCTCGCAGCCACGCACGTCAATCTCGAGCAGGCGATCATCGACGGACGATTCCGCGAGGATCTCTACTACCGGATCAACGTGCTCGTGCTTCAGGTGCCGCCCTTGCGAGACCGGGGCGAGGATCTGCTGCCGCTCGCGGAAAGTTTCCTGAGACGCTTTGGCGGGGACCGCCAGGGTCCGCCCGTCCGGGGTTTCACGCCCGATGCGATCCTGGCCATGCAGCGGCATCGCTGGCCGGGCAATGTTCGCGAGCTGATGAATTGCGTGCAGCGTGCAGTGGTGCTCACCGACGGCGTCTGGATCGATGCTGCTGCGCTTGGGCTGCCTGGAAATCAGGCTGCGCAGCGTCCACTGAATCTGGCCCAGGCGCGCGAGGCGTTCGAGCGCGAGCTGGTGCGCGATACCTTGCGCCTGCATGGACGACGAATCGCGCCCGCCGCCCGGCAACTGGGCGTGTCGCGTGTAACCCTTTACCGGATTGTTGCGCGTCTCAAGCTTGCCGGGGATCTACCTCCCGAGGAGGCCGCGCGCCTGCTCGAAGCGGGTGGGCAATCCGGGCCGCTGGCGGCTTCAGCCGCCGATCCCTCCCCGGCACCGACAGCCGGCACCGCAGGTGTATCGGATCCGAACCACGACCGTATCGGGCGCTGAACACCAGGCCCTTGAGCTCGGACAAGCGGGGCGGGCCGTTGCCAGGCAAATCAATGCTCTGCCGCGATGGCACAGGACTTGCCGTTGCTTGTCCACCGGACGCGTCGGGGGCTGCAGGCTGCACCGATGACCGGCTTTCTCAAATCAAACGTTTGGAGCAAGACCATGGCTTTCGACAAGACCTACATCCTCTCGGCGAGCAACAACATCTGGAAGGACGTGGTGGCTGGCGCAAGCTCGCGTGTCTACGCGGGTGGCGGCAACGACTCGATCTACGGCCGCGACGGTGATGATGAACTCAATGGCGAGGACGGTGCCGATCGGTTGTTCGGCGAAATCGGCTACGACACCCTCAACGGCGGGGTGGGCAACGACACCCTGAGTGGCGGCGAGGACGACGACGTATTGAACGGCGATGAAGGTGACGACAGTCTTGCCGGCGATCAGGGTGATGATTCCCTGAGCGGTGGCGAAGGCAACGACATGCTGGCCGGTGGCGACGGCGACGATGTGATGAGTGGCGGCGAGGACGACGACACGCTCACCGGTGGAACCGGCGCAGACCAGCTCGCGGGCGATGCCGGCTCGGACCGACTGTCGGGCGGCGCGGGTGCCGATACCGCATCGGGCGGTGCCGGCGAAGACACACTCAACGGCGATGCCGGTGACGATGTGTTGAACGGTGGCAGCGACGATGACACGCTCAACGGCGGGACGGGCAACGACACCCTTCGCGGCGATGACGGCAGTGACAGTCTGAACGGCGGCGACGGTGCGGACATGCTGGTCGGCGGAACGGGCAATGACACGCTGCTTGGCTCAACCGGCGAGGACCAACTCGAGGGCGGCGATGGCAGTGACAGCCTGGACGGCGGCGACGGCAACGACACCCTGATGGGCGGCAACGACAATGACGTCATGTATGGCGGCGCTGACGACGATCTCCAGGACGGCGGCAAAGGCAATGACCTGGTGGTCGACAACGGCGGCTACGACACCCTGTCTGGGGGCTCAGGCAACGACACTGTGCGCGCGGGCGACGATGACGACATGCTCTACGGCGACGACGGCAACGATCGGCTGTGGGGGGAGAACGGCAACGACACCGCAGATGGCGGCACGGGCAACGATGTGCTGCAGGGTGGAGCCGGCAACGACATGCTGATGGGCGCCGATGGTGACGACACGCTGGTCGGTGGCGAAGGTGCCGATGATCTCGATGGTGGCGACAACGACGACTCGCTGCGCGGCGATGGCGGCAACGACTCGCTCATGGGCGGGCTTGGTGACGATACCGCCGATGGCGGCTCGGGCAACGATTCGGTGGCCGGCGGTGAAGGCAACGATCTGCTGATGGGCGGATTGGGACGAGACGGGCTCTATGGCGGAACCGAGGACGACACCCTGTATGGCGGGGCGCAGGATGACATGCTGTCGGGTGGAGATCAGCAGGATGAGCTCTACGGCGAGTCGGGCAAGGACACCCTCTGCGGCGGACTTGGCAACGACATGCTTGATGGCGGCTACGACAACGATACGTTGACGGGCGGCGACCAGGACGACACGATGACTGGCGGACTCGGCGCGGACAAGTTCGTGTTCAGCGTGAGCACCGGCCAGGGCGAGGGCATGATGAGTTGGCTCGATTCGCTGGAGCTTTCCAGCACCGACGAGATTCTGGACCCCGAGTCGATCGATGTGCTCCGCTTTGAGGTCGAAGATCCCGAAATCGACAGCGTCGAGGAGCTGGATGCCTACGTCTTCGTGATCGACGACGGCACTGACGTCATGATCTTTTTCAATCGCGATGGTGACGACAGCTGGACCGGTGATGCCGAGGACGCCATCATCCTGCGGGGCACTGGCATTGCTCCAGGTTCAGAGGGCATCTCGTCGCTCACCGAGCTTCTGAGTTCCATCAATATCGAAGTTGTCTGAGTCTCTACGCTAGCGATCCGGCGGCCTGGTCGGCCCGCACCGCAACGCCCGTAGCGGTGTGAATCGACCAGCCGTCGGGGCAGCCGGCCCCAGGTTCGGCGTCCACTTCCAAGGGGGTCGCCGAACCATGCCTTCCAGACCGCTTGAATCCATACTGTCGCGCCACTGGCCGGCGCTCGCCTCGGTAGGCGTCTTCAGCCTGTTCTTCAACGCGCTGATGCTGACCCTGCCGATCTACATGCTGTCCATCTTTTCGCATGTGCTCACCAGCAAGAACGCCGACACGCTGTGGCTGCTCACGCTGGTTGCGCTGTTCGCACTGCTTCTGCAGGCGGTCGTTGACGCGGTGCGCTCGAGGCTTCTGGTCCGGGTCGGGTTGTCGATCGAAGCGGCGATCGGGCCCAGGGTGGTGGCGTCGCTTGTCGAGCATCACCGCGATGCCTCGCCGTCGGAAGCACGCGTGCTTGGCGATGCCGGCGAGCTCAGGCGGTTTGTGTCCGACACCCATCTCGTGTCGCTGATCGATCTGCCGTTTGTGCCGCTCTATCTGATGGTCATCACATGGCTGCATCCGGTGCTGGGCGCGCTGGCCCTGGCCGGGGCCGTGCTGCAATTGCTGATCGCCGCCGCAGGCGATGCCCTGCTCAGGCGCCCAATGCGCGAGGCCTCGGAGGCGCGTGAACGCGGCCGGGCACTGACCGAGGACGTGATCGGTCACGGTGACCTGATCCGATCGATGGGTATGGTGTCAGCGCTTGCGGCGCGTCTGCGCGAAGCCGGAAGCGAGTCCCTGCTCTGGTTTCAGCGCAGCGCCGACCGGGCATCGGGGCTCAGATCAGTGGTGCGCGCGCTTCGGATCGGTCTGCAGATCGCGCTTTACTGCGCGGGTGCGTGGCTGTTCCTGAGTGATCAGGTGATGGTGGGTGCCATGGTTGCAGCGTCGGTGCTGCTTGGTCGCGTGATGACGCCAATTGATTCCGCAATTCCGTCCTGGCGGGCGGCGATCAAGGCGCGCGAGGCCGTCCGGAGGCTTGGCGCACTGCTGCAGGATCCCGCGGTCGAGCCTGTCTTCGAGCGCGCTGCCGAGTTGCCTGACCCGTCACGCTTCGAACTGCGTCGCGCCTCGGTTCGCGCACCCGGCACTGGCTCGGTATTGCTCAATCGGATCACGCTCGCCGCACGACCCGGTGAGCTGGTGGGTATCGTCGGCGCGAGCGGGTCGGGCAAATCCACGCTCGGGCGGCTGATCGCCGGCGCATGGCCACCCGCAAGCGGATCGCTGAGTCTGGATGGTCGAAACGCTGCGCAGTGGCCCCCGCATCAACGGTCATCGATGGTGGGCTATTGCCCGCAGGAACCGCAGCTGCTTGCGGGAACGATCGAAGAGAACATCAACCGCTTCACTTGCGCTGATGGTTTGCGTGAAGAGGTGTGTCGGGCTGCGCGCGTCGTGGGGCTCGATACGGCGGTTTCCGCCTTGCCGGCGTCGTACAGCACTCGCATCGGAAGCGGTGGCACGGTATTGCCTGCAGGAATGCGTCAGCAGGTGGCGCTTGCGCGCGCGTTCTACGGCGACCCGGGTTTGGTGGTCCTCGATGAGCCGGCTGCCTGGCTCGATCACGCAGGCCAGCAGGCCTTGCTCGGTTCGATCGAGCAGGCGCGGGCACGGGGTGCGGCGGTGGTCATGATCACGCATCAGCCGGCCCTGCTCAGAAACGCGAGCCGGATTGCCGTCATGAATGGCGGAACGATCGAGATGGTGGGGCCTGCTGACAAGGTCATGGCACATCTGGCCGGCAAGCGGTCCGTACCGCCCGAGGTACCCGCCCAGGGCGCGGCGCCTGCGATACGCGCACTGTCGGGGGTGCCGGGGCCCGCAGCACCGGCTGCAGCCGGAGCACTGTCATGACCCGCCGCGACGAGGCGAACGCGAAAGCGGAAGCGCAGGGCAGGTCCGAGAAAGATACGACCGCAGCGGCGCGTCTGGATCATGATCTGGCCCGCAGCAGTCGGCGCCTGATGCTGACCGGTTCGCTATCGCTCCTTTTCGGGGCGGGCGCGCTTGGATCATGGGCTGCCCTGGCGCCTCTCACGACCGCCGCGCTTGCAAACGGGTATGTCAAGGTGGCCGGAGAAAGGAAGACGATCCAGCATCTCGAGGGCGGCATCGTGCGCGACATTCTGGTGCGGGAAGGTCAGACGGTCAGCAAGGGGCAGGTGCTTCTCAGGCTGGTTGATGTCACGGCGCGCGCCCGGCAGGCGCTCCTGATGATGGAGCACGACGCCCTGCTTGCCGAGTTCGCGCGACTCGAGGCCGAGCGGGACAACCGGCCGAGTCCGGTTTTTTCCGAGTCGCTCATCGCGCGGCGGCAGAACGATGCGGTTGCCCGCCTGCTTGCTGGCGAACTCAATCTGTTCAACAGCCGCCGAGCCGCATTTGTGGGTCAGGTCGATGTGCTCGAGCAGCGAAAGCGTCAGGCGCGCGAAAAAATCGATGGTCGACTGTCCGAGATTGCAGCAACACGTACCCAACTCGATTTCATCCTGGAAGAGCTGCGCGGGGCGGAGTCGCTGCTCGAACAGGGCATGTATCTGCGAACGCGCTACTACGCGCTCAAGCGAAGCGAGGCAAATCTGGAAGGCACGATCGCCAGGTTGACCGCCGATGTGGCGGAGGCGCAGGCGCAGATCGGCGAGACCGAGCTTCGTATCATCGATTTGCGCAATCAGCTGGGGCGAGAAGTCAATGATCGGCTGCAGGACATCCGGGCAAAACTGCGCGACCTTGCCGAGCGGATCGACGCCTCGGCCGAGGTGCTGTCGCGAACCGAAGTGGTTGCCCCGGACGCAGGTACCGTGATCGGCCTTCAGGTTCACACAGCAGGTGGCGTCGTTGCGGCAGGAGAGCCGATCATGCAGATCGTTCCCACCGGTGACCGGCTCGTCGTCGAGGCTCAGGTCCAAGTGCAGGACATCAACCGGATCTGGCCTGGCATGCCCGCTGAGGTTCGCTTTTCGGCGTTCAACAGCCGTGCGACGCCGGTTTTCACGGCACGGGTCAGCCGCGTGTCGCCCGATCGTTTCGTCGATACGGCCCGGCAGCGTGCCTATTTTGTTGCCCAGGTTGAAATTGATCGCCATCTCGCGGGCGCGATTGAATTGCAGCCTGGCATGCCTGCCGAGGTCTATTTCGTGGAGGGCGAACAGACGCCGCTTGGCTATCTGCTCAAGCCGCTGCGTGAGCAGTTCCGACGCGCGATGATCGAGCGCTGACCGCACAGATCATCGCGCCCGGCCGGGTATGCTGTCACCCGGCCGGCCGCCGCTCTCAGCGAGGGGTGCTGTCCTGCCAGCAGGCTACCGGCTCGCCACAGTCAAACAGGCCACCACCGCCTGAGCCACCGCCCGCTCCGCCACCTGATCCGCCGCCATCGCCGCTATCGCTGCTGGAAGTGGTGGAGACCTCCGCTGATGGCGCGCTTTCGCCCGCCGCGGTGAGTGCGGTCACGATGTAGTAGTAGGTGATGCCGCCAATTGGTACCGAATCGGTCAGTGCGGTTTGCGTGGATCCGTCGATCCGGGTGGCTGCAACCAGATTGGCCGCGATATCCGGTTGCACAGCCCGATAAACCCGATAGCCCATGATGTCGGCAATATTTGCCGGTATCGTCGGTGCCTGCCAGGATAGTGCGATGGAGCGTTCGGCATCCGGGCTCGCCTGTGCCGTCAGATCGCGCGGGGCTCCGGGTACGGGTACGCGAGGGCTCGCCGATACCTGCTGTGACACTGGCCCCTCGCCGCCCGCGCCCACGGCGGTCACCACGTAGTAATACGTCGATCCGTTCTGAACGCCGGTATGGACGAGCGGGTTGGCAGCTGCATCAACGCGTGATCCGTTTGTCTTGCTGACGTTGGGTTGGGTTGACCAGTAGACGCGATATTGCTCGGCCTGCGGGACGGCCTGCCAGGACACCGTGTTGATGGAGTCGCCTGGCAGCGCGGTCACGCCCGTGGGCGCTCCGGGTGGCAGCAGCGCCGACACTTCGGCAGAGGGCGCGCTTTCGCCCGCTGCATTCACTGCGGTCACGACGTAGTGATAGGGCTTTCCGGCAGGGAGTCCGTCGTGAAGAAACGGTGACGAAGCGTCCCGTATTACCTTGGCCGTGGTTGGCGTCACGCCGCGCGACTCCGACCAGTAGACGGTATAGCTGTCGGCACCGACCGATGGCGTCCATTTGAGTGTGATCGACGGGCTGTTGCCAACGGTGGCAACCAGCCCGCTCACCGCGGCAGGGGGCGTGGCAAGGGCTGCGGTATCAGGCTCAGCGCCGGTACCTCCCCCGCCGCTCGAACCGCAGCCGGCAAGCGCGCCCAGCGCGAGGATCGCAAGCGTGGTGCGCCAGGCAGCGCGCGAGGGGTAGTGGGCGGCGGGCGGCACGCCCTTCGGGCGTGAACCGTTGAGCCCGCTTGATATGGGATGCAGCATGGTCCTGAATCTCCTGGGTGAAGAGGCGTGATGAGCCTCGGCACGCGAGTGTTTCAGGGGGGTGTCGTGTCCTCGTTGACAGCCGGCAATGGCGGGCAGGTCAACGGCCAATCAGTTGATTCTGCGGCGTGGCCTGCTTGATGGGAGGCAACTGCGGATGCACCTGCTCTCACGAGCTGACCAGAGGAACCGAACGGGTGGGCGGAACAGCAAGATGCCCGGATGCCCGGGTGGAGCGCCTGCCTACTGTCCAGGAAGCAGGCGCCCGAAGGACTGCCCGCGGCTTGCGCCCGAGGCAATCACGCACAGGTTGCCCTCGACGTTGCAGACCTCGGTGTAGCGGCGCGCGAACTGCCGCTCGGTCTGTCCGACGTGAGCCTCGGCCGCGATCTGCATCAATGGGATCAGCAGCGCGACGAGCGCGGCAAGCACGAGGATCAGATCGACAATGATGCGGGGATGATTCATCAGCGGTGCGATGGTGGAGCAAACAGGGATTGAAACAGAACAGGCTGGACCGACCTGATGCGTGAGTCGGATGATAAATCATGTAAGGCGCCGCCCGCAGTCAGGAAGCGTTGCCCGCTCTTGCCGGGCTCGCGCCGCGTTGGAGGGCGCACCCGGTCATAGGGCGCACCCGGTCATAGGGCGCACCCGGTTAGAGGGCGCACTCGGCGATTGCCAGCGCGGTCACGCTTTGCGAGATGGCGCATGCCCGATCGAGATCGATGCTGGTCGGCCAGCGGTCTTCAGGCGCATGGAACCACGGGTTGCTGCCAATCAGCGACAGATAGCGGCCGCCCCGCTGTTCGATTTCATGAGCCTCGCCACTTGCCTTGCCGCCGGTTTCGGCAAGGACTGCCTCTGCGGGATAGCCCCGATTCGCAAGCAGCTCGCGCATCCGCTGCGCCAGCCCGTCGATATTGCTTCGAACGGTCAACGCCGGCGCGGTGGCGGTGCCGAGGTTGGCGCCCAGGTGAATGACCAGCGCTGATTCGCTGGCCAGTTCCGGTTCGATGGCAAAGGCGTGATGGGCGCCCAGGTGTCCGAGTTCGTGTCCGCAGGTGGCAAGTGCTGCGACCGCGCGTCGGCGAGCCGCCGAGGCCGCAAGCGCATGCAGGGTCTGCACCCAGGCAAAGACGCCGCCAGCGCGCTCGGCGGTGCTGGTCCACCACGACGTGCGTGGGGTAAGCAGCAGCAGGGGCGGGCCTTCACCTGGCAGCTCCGCGCGCACATTGCCTGACTCCGCGACATCATGGCGGCCCGTGGCGGTGACAGTCACTTGCGCGGCGTGTTCGCTCAGCATTGCAACCGCCTGCGCGTCCCGTCCGGCGATCTGCAGGACCGGTGGGCCGAAGGGGTGGTCGCTGTCGTGCGCATTGAGCGGGGCCAGACCGCCGTCGCGCGTGGTGAGTGCAATCACGATGGCGCGGTGCCTGCTGTCGGCGCGGGCGCGTGCAAAGGCGTTGTTGGGAAGGCTCGCCATGGCGGGTTCCATCACCGCGAAGCCGATGTCGGCGTCCGAACCCAGCGGCCCGATCTGGCCCGTGACGCCGTCCGGTTCGGTAAGTCCGCCGTCAAACAAGGGCAAGCCCTGGATGCGCGGGACGCCTTGCGCATGAAGGGTTGCCTCTCCGGGCAGAAAGCGCCTGAACCGGACCTTCTGGAACGTGGTGTGCAGAGCCTGCACGCCAGCGAGTTGCTGGGCGAGCCAGGCGGCCGAGGCGAGGTCGCCGGTCGAGCCCGCCCGCCGCTCGCCAAAGCTGTCGTATTGGGCGAAAAAATCTGCCGCTTGGGTCGGGTGGTTCATTCGGCGCGAACGCCAGACAGTGCAATCAGGTCTCTGAGCCGCTTCAACTCAACCGCCCATTCCTCGCGATAGGCAGCCGGGCTGCTGGAGAGCACAATGGAGCCGCCCTCGTCGGCGATGCGCTTGCGCAGGTCGGTATCGCGCGTCATGGCCTCGGAAAACGCGCCAGCGATCTTGTCGACCACCGCGGGCGAAAGCCCCGAGGGGCCAACAACCGATGATCCGCTGATGACCACTGGACCGCCCTTGAGGGTTTCGGCCAGTGTCGGGATATCGGGGAGCGCAGTCATTCTGACCGAGCCTGCCGACACGAGGATCCGGATCCGGCCGATCTGATGCCTGGGAAGCGCAATGTTGCTGATCGCAAACGCAAAGTCGACTTCACCCTGCTCGACCGCGAGCGTGGCCTGATTGGCGCCCTTGTAGGGAACGTGAATGCCTTCCGCACCGATGAGCTTCAGCATGGCGGCTGCGGCCATGTGGGCCGGCGTGCCGATTCCGCCTGACCCGTAGCGCAGCGGCTGGTCGCGCGCTGCGCGTGCCGCGGCGAAAACATCCTGAATGGTCTTCCAGGGACGATCTGCCCGGACCCCGAGCACGGCGGGGTGTTCGGCCAGCGTCACGATGGGGGTGAAGTCTTTCATCACGTCGTAGCCCGGATCCGCCTGCATGGCGGCGTGGGTGATGGCGGTGCCGCCCCCCCACATGAGCGAATAGCCGTCGGGCGCCGTTCGCGCCATGCGTTGCGCGGCAACCAACCCGCCTGCTCCGGGGCGGTTGTCGATCACGAATGTGCCGCCGAAGGGGGTGGCTGCCCGCGAGGAGATGAGTCGTGCGAGCGTGTCGGACGATGATCCCGCTGCAAACGGCACCACCAGGCTCACCGGGCGTGACGGGTAGGCAGACGGCTGGGCCCGAGCCGCCCAGGGAGAAAGCGCCAGCAGACCAAGCGAAAGCGATAGCTTGCGACGGTTCATCGAGATTCCTCCATCAGTTCATCGGCCGATTGGATCACATGGAAGGGTTGATCGGTGCGACGGCGTATGGCTCGCGGAACGCGAGCACTCAGTTGGGCTGAAGCCCCGCGCGCGCGATCACCTGCTTCCAGGAGGCCGCCTCGCGGCGCATCTGTTCGGCAAACTCGGCGGGAGCGTTGCCCACTGCGGTAAGACCCAGTTCCTGATATCGGGCGCGAACAGTGGGATCGGCGAGCGCTTCCTTCACCGCGTCGGCGATTCTGCGGATCAGCTCGGCATCGGTATCCTTCGGCGCCGACAGTCCCCACCAGTTGCCGGTGCGAAGCGCGGGCATCCCCTGTTCGGCGCTGGTCG
>JBMSQB010000031.1:0-48469 GCA_049423065.1 Burkholderiaceae bacterium | reverse complement strand
GCGGAATCACCGACGATCGACACTGATTCACCCGGTGTGGAGATTGAATCGCGACAGCGCGACATTGCATCGCCCGCCCCTGAACCGGAAGGCCTGCTCCTGCCATGCGTGGCATGCGCGATGCCACTTCCCGGAATCGCCCGGTTCTGCATGTTCTGCGCTACGCCGCAGGCAGGCGAGCGCGCACAGTCGCCCCTGCCATCATTGCCAGGCGACAGCCGTCTGCGGCTCGAGGCGGGTGCCGATCCGGAACGCCATTCCGGCGAGTTGCCCAGCCCCACCGATCCTGTGAGCCAGAGCGCTTCCCCGGCGGTGGATACTGCGTCGTCCGAGACCGCGCTGTCCGCCGATGCAGCGTCGCCCGGGACGGCCTTGACCATGGATGCTGCGCCCCCCGCGACGGCACTGCCCGTGGATGGCGCGCCATCCGAGACAACCCCGCCCTCCGACGCTGCGGCCAGCGAGGCGATACCGGATGCCGATTCAGCGCGCGAAACGAGGGCGACCGACGCTCCGCCTTCCGACGCTCCGCCCTCCGACATCCCGCAGGTCGACCTGTCCTCGACGGAACCGGCGCTGCAGCAGCCCGCCGAAGCGTTTGAGCCGCCCGCCACCGCCGAACCGGCGCCGACGGCGACCGTCACACTGCTGGAGCCCGACGTCGTTGAACGTCTCGCCAGAGCGCGTCACGACATCGACGAAATCGGCCGCTCGATCGACGGCCTCACCCGCACACTGACGGCTGGCAGCGCACCGGGCAGGCGACCGTCGGCCCTTCCGCCGCGGCGCCGCTGAGAGCGTCGCGATGTACTGCATCGATTGCGGCGCACCGATCGAAGCCACTGCAAGAATCTGCGGCGCGTGCCGCTTCCCACAACCGCTGGAAGAATTCGCTGACGTCGAACCCCTGCAGGCGACCGCTGGCGGTGCCGCGGCACAAAAGCCTGTATTCCCGGTGAAGCTCGAGGAACCCCCCAGGCAGCGCAGAAACAGCCCTCGACTGGCGGCAGCGATCGCGGTCTTCATTGCGCTCTGCATCTCCACCGGCCTGTCGATGTATCTGCTCACCCGCCCCCACGCAGCCCCCGATACGCCATCACCGCGAGCCACGACAACATCAGCTCCAACGCAGCCTTCAACCGCGACGCGAGCGGAGACCCCTGCCCGCGATCCTTCAGGGGACACCCCCCTTCCAGCCCAGGACAGGCCGGCCGATGAACCCAGACACTGACACGCCATACGCCCGCCACCGCCGTCAACTGCTTGCAGCAACCCTTGCCCTGCCCTTTGCGATTCCCGTCCGCGCACAGACGGGCGCGACGCAGGACCGTCCGATCCGGATCATCGTGCCATTTGCGGCGGGCGCCGGGACCGACGCAGTCGCACGGCTGATCGCTCCAGCCCTTGCGCAATCGCTTGCCCGGCCCGTGGTGGTTGAAAACCGGGCGGGCGCATCGGGCGCAATCGGGGCGCGGCTCGTTGCACAGAGCCCGCCCGACGGCACCACACTGCTGCTGGTCGCGTCGCCCTTCACCACTGTCGCAGCCGTCAATCCGAAAGCGGGCTACGATCCGCTCGCCGATTTCTCGCCCGTGGGCCTGATTGCCTCGGGGCCGCTGCTCTGGGCCGGCAGCGCGCAGACCGATGCCCGCACCCTGCCTGACTGGATCCGACGCGCGCGCGAGCGTCCGGGCTCGGTGCTGTATGGCTCGGCCGGCGCAGGCGGCATCAACCATCTGATGCTCGAGCTGCTCAACGCGCAAACCGGCGCACCCATCGTTCATGTTCCCTATCGCGGCACCGCGCCGGCGGTGGTCGATCTGGTGGGCGGCCAGATTCACCTGCTGACCGGCACCATTCCGGCGCTGCTGCCGCACATCAGAGACGGGCGAATCCGGGCGCTGGCGGTCTCCACCCGCGACCGCACCCAACTGCTGCCGGAGGTACCCGGCATGGGTGAGCTGGGATTGGCGGGTCTGGAGGTACGAAATGTATTCGGCTTCGCAGCGGCTGCGCGGACGCCACCTGCGCTGATCGATGCGCTCGCTGGCGCGCTGGCCGACGCACTCCGCACGCCGGCTGTTCGGGAACGGCTGGCCGCTGACGCACTCGACCTCGCTCAGCCTGACCCACAGGGCATGGCCCGGTTCATTGCCGACGATACCCGTCGCTGGCAGGACCTCGCGCGCAGCCACGGCATCCGTGTCGACGAAGGCGGCTGAAGCGGCCGCACGCGGCGCTTTGGCTGCCTTGCCTGATCGGTTCCAGATCGGTAGTCTTCCCCGGCCTGCCGACCTGGAGACTGCCTCATGAACTTCGACGAAACCACCCTGACCGACGCTGCCGTCGCCCGACTGAACCAATGCACTGATCCGCGCCTGAAGGAGATCATGAGTTCGCTGATCCGGCATCTTCATGCATTTGTGCGCGACATCGAGCCCACCGAAGCGGAGTGGTTCCAGGCCATCCAGTTTCTGACCGAAACCGGACAACGCTGCGACGACAAGCGCCAGGAATTCATCCTGCTGTCGGACACGCTGGGGGTATCGATGCTGGTGGATGCGATCAACCACCGCAATCCCGCGGGTACCACCGACACCACCGTCTTCGGGCCGTTCTTCGTGGCGGGCGCCCCCGAGATTCCTCACTGGGGAAACATTGCAGAGGGCCTGCCCGGCATGCCGTGCTTCGTGTCGGGAACCGTGCGAGATACCGACGGCAAGCCGGTGGAAGGCGTGGTGATCGATCTCTGGCAAACCGACGGTGTGGATGGGCTTTACGACGTGCAGACGGCCGAAGGCAAGATGTTCGGACGCGGCCGCGTCAAAACCGACCGAGAGGGGCGCTACGCCTTTCGTACGGTCAAACCGATCAGCTACACCATTCCGTCGGATGGCCCGGTCGGCGGCATGCTGCGAAAGATGGGGCGCCACCCCTGGCGGCCTGCGCATGTCCACACCATGCTGCAGCGTGACGGCTACCGGAGCATCACCACACACCTGTTCGTCAAGGGCGACCAGTGGCTTCAGTCCGATGCGGTCTTCGGGGTGAAAGATTCGCTGATCGTCGACTTCATTGACCATCCAGCGGGCACCGCGCCGGACGGCGGCCGTTGCGATAGCCCCTTCAGCGTCGCGCACTACGACTTCACGATGGCGCGTGCATGACGTCGGTTCGGGTCGGCTGGATCGGCTGCGGCAAGCTCGGCCGCCCGATGGCGGCGCATCTGCTGAAGGCCGGCCACACGCTGGTGGCGTTCGACATCGATCAGGCGTCGCTCGCAGCACTCGTTATGCAAGGCGCCAGGCCGGCGACCTCCATCGCGCAGGTGTGCAGCGCAGCCGACGTCGTGTTCAGTTCACTGCCCGACGATCGGGCTTTGCTTGCCGTAGGTCGATCGCCTGATGGCGTACTCGCGCACCTGCAAGAGAACGCGATCTTTGTCGACACCAGCACGGTATCGCCGTCTGCGTCGGCCGACGTCGCGGCGCGCGCGCACGAGCTCGGTCGGCGCTACCTGCGCGTGGCGGTCTCGGGTAACCCGGTGCTCGCCGAAGCCGCTCAGCTCACCGCATTTGCGTCCGGCGCATCGGCTGATTTCGCTGTGGTCGAGCCGCTCCTCGCGCATTTCTCAAAGCGAATTTTTCTGGTGGGCCCCGATGAGCAGGCGCGAACGCTCAAGCTGGTGATCAACCTGATGATCGCCGTGTCGGCCGGCATGCTGGGCGAAGCGCTTGCACTTGGCGAAAAGGGCGGACTGGACTGGCAGCAGATGTTGGACGTCATCAGCGAAAGCGCCGTGGGCTCACCGATGGTGCGCTACAAGACGCCCCCGCTTTCCAACCGCGACTATCGCTCCACGTTTTCGTGTGAGCAGATGGCGAAGGATCTCGATCTGATTCTCGAGGCGTCGGCGCAATACCGCGCGCCGGTGCCGCTTGCCGCCCAGATGCGGCAGATGTACGAGGCGCTGATCGCTGGCGGCCGGGGAGCCGATGACTACATCGCCACCGTCGCTCATGCCGAGCAACTCGCGGGCCTCAATGCTGGTGCGCAACGGCCGCCAGCCTGCGCCTGACTGGCATCATCACCACCAGATATCCGACCAGCAGCAGCGCCATCCAGGCAAACCAGGCGGGGGGCGGGGGCGCCAGGCCGAAGACCGCTGCGAGCGGTCCAAACGGCAGCCACAGCCCGGCGAGCAGCACGGCGAGCGACGCTAGCGTCACAGGCCAGGCTGCCCGCTGCTGAAGAAGCGGCAGTTCCGGTGCCCGCATCAGCTGAACCACCAGCACCTGCGTGGCCAGTCCGAGCATCAACCAGGCCGACTGGAACAAGGCCTGATGCTCAACGGTGGCAACCTGCAGCACCCCAGCCAGGACGCCGAACGCGAACAGGTCGAAGAGCGAGCTCACTGGTCCCGACATCAGCATGAAACGCTTCAATTCGCCGGGATCCCAGCGGCGAGGCGCAGCGACCAGCTCGGGCTCGACCCGATCAAACGGCAGCGCTACCTGAGACAGGTCGTATAGAAGGTTCTGCACCAGCAGCTGGATGGGCAGCATCGGCAGAAACGGAAGAAACGCGCTCGCCACCAGCACCGACAGCACATTGCCGAAATTGGAGCTCGCTGCCATCCGCAGATAGCGGTTCATGTTGCAAAGCGCAGCGCGGCCCAACATCACCCCGGCATCAATCACCAGAAGACTCTTCTGGAGCAGCACCACGTCAGCCGCCTCGCGAGCGATGTCCACTGCGGTATCCACCGAGATGCCCACATCGGCCGCACGCAGCGCCGGCGCGTCGTTGATACCGTCGCCGAGAAAACCCACCGTATGCCCGGCGTTGCGCAGCACAGTCACGATCCGCTCCTTCTGGTGCGGCGTGAGCCGGGCCGCTACCCGGGCCTGGTCGAAGGCGCAGGCCAGTTCCTTATCCTGCATCGCATCCACCTGCGACCCGGTCAGAATCGACGGCGAATGCAGACCCACCCGCGCGCACACACTTGCCGTCACGGTCTCGCTATCACCGGTCAGCACGATGATTCGTATGCCATGCGCTGCGAGCGCATCGAGCGCAGGGGCTGCGCTCTCGCGCGGCGGATCCAGAAAGGCGATAAACCCGGCCAATGTCAGATTCGATTCGTCATCGCGCCCAAAGCGAGTCTGTGATCGATCGATCGGGCGCTCGGCGATTGCGACCACGCGCAAGCCATCCCGCTCAAGTTCCGCCACACGGGCTCGCGCCGCAGCCCGCTCGACCTCGTCAAGCGGGCGGTCCGACCCAGCCAGGCGAACCCTGGTGCAGCAGCCCAACACCTCTTCCACTGCGCCCTTGCAGATCAGCCACCGCCCGGCACCGTCGCCCTCCAGCACCACGGAGAGCCGGCGACGTTCAAAGTCAAAGGGGATTTCATCCAGTGGCCGCCAGCGTGTGTCTCTCAATGCCGATGACCGCGCATCCGCATGGCCCAGCACCGCGCGATCGAGCGCACTGCGCAACCCCGTCTGATAGCTGCTGTTCAGCCAGGCGAGCTGGTAGACGTCGTCGGACTCGTTACCCGCCGGATCCAGATGACGATCGAGCACGATCCGGTCCTCGGTGAGCGTGCCCGTCTTGTCGATGCACAGGACATCCATGGCCCCGAGCGCCTGAATCGCATCAAGCCGCCGTACCACCACCTCTCGCCGGGAGAGATCGACCGCGCCCTTCGCGAGCGCCGCCGTGACCACCATGGGCAGCATCTCGGGCGTAAGACCGACAGCGACCGACAACGCGAACAG
This sequence comes from Burkholderiaceae bacterium, assembly GCA_049423065.1. Taxonomy (GTDB): domain Bacteria; phylum Pseudomonadota; class Gammaproteobacteria; order Burkholderiales; family Burkholderiaceae_E; genus SYIM01. The sequence goes on along the minus strand of JBMSQB010000031.1, from coordinate 42,686 downwards.
AAACGCCCCGGCCCAGTCGCCCCGCAGGAATCCATTGACCAGAAACACCAGCGGCACCATGACCGACGCAATGCCAAGCAGAAGGAGCCCGATCCGGTTCATCTCCTGCTGCAAGGGATCGCTCGCGGGATGCTGGGCGGCTGCCGACAGCGCGAGCGAGCCAAACAGCGTCGAGGAACCCGTGGCGAGGACCAGGGCGCTGGCTGCACCGGACACCACGGTGGTCCCCTGAAACACCAGTGCCGGCTCGGTGAGCAGGCCCGCAGCGGGCGGGTCGCCATGCCGCGCGTCCTTTTCAACCGGCAGCGACTCGCCGGTGAGGCTCGCCTGCGCCACAAACAGCTGCCGAGAATCGATCAGCCTGCAGTCGGCAGGCACGATGTCGCCCGCCGCCAGCAGCACAACGTCCCCGGGGACCAGCGCCTCGATCGCGATTTCGATCGACCTTGGCTGGGCATCGGCCCCATGCGCGGCAGGCCGGCGCAGCACGGTCGACGTGCTGTGCACCATTTTTGCGAGGCGGGCGAGCGCAGTCTGCGCCCGCTGCTCCTGAAAGAGCCGAAGAACGCCCGAGAGCAGCACCATCACCCCGATCACCCCCGCCGCCCGCGCATCCTTGGCCAGCCAGGCGAGCGCTGCAAGGAGCGCAAGCAGCAGATTGAACGGGCTCGCGACGCTTCTCAGCGGCTGGAGCCATCGATACCACGCGGGCTCGCGCGGCAGGGCATTGGGGCCGTATCGGCGCGCACGCGCCGTCGCTTCGCGCGCGGTCAGCCCCAGCGGATGCGCGTGCAGTTCGGCAAACAGCCGCTCGATCGGCCACCGCGCGCCGCGGGCAAGGCGCGCGCCCGCATCCGGGGAGATCGCGTTCATCGACCCGCGCATGCCCATCCGCTGCTGCATGGGATGGCGCCCCGTCCCGCGCAGCTTCAGCCAGCGGTGCAGCACCCCCCGCAGCCAGACGCCGATTGAATTCACGGGCGCGCAGCCAGGGTTGAGAGGCGGACGATGCTGCACCACCGCGCCGGTCCGTGCGCGGGCCATCCCGGTTGTCAATTGATCCGGGGCAAGCGGCATGCAGGCCGCGCGGAGACCCGTCAGCGATCTCCGGGAGTGGGCTGGGTGATGACGTCACGCATCCGCCACGTCACGATCATCCAGGCCACCAGTCCTTCAATAACCATCAGTTGCAGCGCTGTGGCAGCACCCAGACGCTCGGCTGTCCAACCCAGCAGCAGAAATCCGATCGGACCACTGCCAATCGAAATCGTGAGAAGACCCATCAGGCGACTGCGCGCAGACTCTGGCGCACCAATCAGCACCAGCGTGGCCTGCATCGACGCAAAGCCCGCCACGCCAAAACCTGAAACCAGCAGCGCAAGCCATGCCAAAGCGGCGTTGGGCGCCATCGAAAACACGGCCATCATCAAAATGAATGTGATACAGCCGATTGCAAAAAATCGGCCGTGATAACGGATCCGGTGTCCGTAGCGGACGATCAACACCGATCCCAGCGTGGCACCGATGCCCTCGGCCGCCGTGAGAAAGCCGACCATCGCAGCCGACAGGTGCAACTGCTGATCACCCACCACCGGAATCATGCTCATTCCGGGAAAGCCGAACAGGTTGAAGACCAGCGACATGCTGATTGCAAGCAGCGCCACGCGATTGCTGCGCGCGAGGGCGATTCCTTCTCGGAGATTGCGAAGAAAGCCGCTGCGTCGTCGCGCAACACGCTGACTGTCATCGAGCTGCATCATGAAGCGCAGCGTCGCCACGTGCATGAGCGAGGAAAACACAAACGCGCCGGTAAGCCCCACCCATTCAAGCACCAGGCCCCCGGTGAGCGGGCCCAGCATCTTCGTGATGTTGTTCGACATGGTGTCGATTGCCATCGCAGGAACGATCTGGCTGGGGGCCACCACCGAACCCAGCATCGAACGCCTGAGCGGCAACTCGGCCGCCCAATACACGCCGGAGGCAAGCGCGCCGATCGCCAGATGCCAGACCTCGAGCCAGCCGAGCGCAGCAAGCGCAGCCTGCAGAGCGGTCAGTCCGAGCATGACGCGAACCAGCACGAGATAGGTGCGGCGCACACCGAAGCGGTCGGCCGCCATGGCGAGAATGGGGCCCGCCGGCGCAAACGGCAGGATGCGCAGCATTGCAATGACCGAGGCAAGCAGTGCCGACCCGGTGATCTCGAACACATAGATGCCGACCACCACGATCTCCAGCCATCGAACCACCCCGCCGCAGACGCCCGCGAGCCACACCCTGCGAAACGCGGGCTGCGATAAGGGGCTGTCAGGATCGAAACTCACGGGCTGAAACACCCTTGCCAGGTAGCGGACGGCTGTGGAGACGACAGAAACGGTCAGGCTTGGCTGCTGGCCCGCCGGCACCAACGGCGGTACAGTAGCAGACGCACTCACCGCAGCCTTGCGGCCCCAGCCCCATACGATGCATGTTTCCAACCCCACTGACCACACAGGTTGGCTTTCGATGAAACAACTGTTCGTCCTTGTTACTGCGGTTCTGATCGGTGCGCTCTCCGGTTGCGGCGGCTCGTCGGTCGGCTTCAATGTCTACACCGCTGGCGACAGCCTGACCGACTCGGGCACCTTTGGCTTTCGCTTCACCCTTGCAGGCACCGCTACTGCACCCAACCGGGTCTGGCCCGAACTGGTGGCAGCGTCGCTGGTCATGACCGAACCCTGCGCGCGATACAAGGGCGACCCGGCCACTGGCCTCGTGGAAACCAATCCGGCAGCACTCAGCTGTACTGGCTACGCGGTGGGTGGCGCGCGCATCAACCCCGGTGGCCAGACCAATGATTCCACCCCTTACTCCGTGCTCAGGCAGATCCGCGATCTGGTGGGCGAACGTCGCACCCTGGGCGACCGCGACCTGGTCCTGATCTCGGGCGGTGCCAACGACGCGGCCGACCTGTTCGCGCTGTGGCTGAAGGCGCAGGACAACACTCCCGCCTCGGCGGCCAATTACCTGGCGCTCCTCAAGGAACTGTTGACCGACGCAGAACTCGCTGGAGAAGCCGACCCCAACAAGCGGGCCATTCTCTACATGGTCAAGCTCGCCAATACCTTGGCCGACACGGTGCAAAATCAGCTGCTGGCCAGCGGCGCGCGTCGCGTTCTCTTTGCCAACCTCCCCGATCTCACCCGTACGCCCAAACTGCAGGCGGTGCTCACCCCGCTGCAGCAGCCGGCCCTTTTCACGTTCGCACGGGAACTGTCGGTGCAGTTCAACGACGCGTTCGCCAGACGTTTCGCCAACGATAGCCGGGTGGCCATTTACAGCCTGCTTGACGCGCTCGATGCCTGGGTCACCGACCCGCCGCCCGAATTCACGCAGGTCACAACGCCTGCCTGCCCGCCCGTGCCCAATGCAGCCACCCCCACCTACGACCTCAGCAAGTGCACGGCTGCACTCCTGTCATCGGCTGACGTCGCGCAGGGTCGGCCAGCCAACTGGTGGGATCGCTATCTGTTCGCAGACGACTTCCATCCCACGCCGCGCGGTCATGCCGAGGCGGCCGCCCAGGTGGTGCAGATCATCCGCTCACGCGGCTGGAACTGATCGCCCGCCACCCTCCGCGAGCGGGTGTCAGAGTCCGGGCCAGCCGGCCCCGCGGGCCGCCTCACGCCAGGCGATAAAGTCGTTCAATGCGGGGTCGGCCAGGAACTGCGGGGCATATCCGGTATCGCGCACCAGCCGTTCAATCCGCATCGGCGAGCGACGCGCCACCTTGCCCCGTCCCGCAGTCGCCCGCGCGGCGTCGTCCACCATCTCGGCATGGAAGCCAGGAAACCGCGCGGATAGCCGCTGGCACCAGTCCGCCACCGACCACCGCCGCCCCGCCGACAGGTGATACACCGGCTCGGGCGGGCTGTCGGCGCGGGCAAGCAGCCCCGCCAGACCGCGCGCCACATCGCGCGAATACACCCAGTCGTCGGCGCAGTCTGCATGCACTGTCACGCTCGCCGATTGCTCGGCGCGCCGGGGCAGTTGCAGCGGCAGACTGAGGGTATCGCGCACGCCGGTGTCGTATTCCCAGCGACCAAACACCATGCCCAGGCGTACAACGGTCACGTCGAGCGCACGGGTGGCGCGGTAGCGGACAGCGATCCGTTCAGCCGCGAACTTGGTGATGCCGTAGAGGGTCTCGGGCCAGACGGGACTCGCCTGTTCATCCAGCTCCGGCGACAGCAGCCCGCCCGCGCCGAAGATCGATCCGGTCCCCAACTGAAGTACGCGGGGCACGCGGTGCCGGAGGGCAGCCTCGAGCACCTCGATGGTACCGAGCACGTTCACTTCGGCGACGCTGCGCGCCGCACGCACCTCGCGAGCCGCGTCCGCAGTGACCGCGGCAGCGTGCACCAGGCGATCGACCGGAAACGCGCGGAGCACCGCATCCAGTTCGGTTGCCGACAACACATCGCCCGTCACCACAGAGAGCCGCTCGGCCGACTCGCCCAGCAAGGCGCGCGTTCCCTCGGGGAGCAAACCTGCGCCAAACAGCACCACCCGCTGCCCGCGACCGAGCAGTTCCTCGGCCAGGTTGAGGCCGACAAAGCCCGTGCCGCCGGTGATCAGCGTGGCAGGCTCGCGCGTGTTGCTCATTGCGATTCGATCTTCGCCGCGGACACCACCGCGCGCCACTTGCCGGCCTCGTCGGCGATGAAGGATGCACTTCGTGCAGGATCCATCACCAGCGGCTGACAGGCCATGGCAGCAAGCCGCGCGGTGTAATCGGGATCCGTCACCACGCGCTCGTGGAGTGCGCGCAGCGCACCGCGAACCTCGGGCGGGGTTTTGGAGGGCACAGAAACCGCCCACCAGGTGCTCGACAACATCGCCTGAACGCCAGCCTCGGCGAAGGTGGGCACCTGGGGCAATTGCGGCAGTCGTGAATCATGGGCCACGGCGAGCGCCCGCAGCTTGCCACTGTCGATATGGGCGCGCAGCGTGGTGAGATCGTTGACCGTCATATCGGCCTCGCCCGACAGCACTGCCAGTGTGGCGGGTCCACCCCCTTTGTACGGCACATGGAGCAGATCGATTCCCGCACGCAGCTTCAGCAGCTCACCGCCCATCTGAACGATGCTGCCCGGGCCCGCCGACGAAAAACTCAGCCGCCCCGGCTCGCGCTTGGCCGCTGCGACCAGTTCCTCTACTGTCCGCGCAGCCAGGCCTGCTCGCACCGCGAGCAGATGCGGTGCAATCGCCACCAGACCGATCAGGCTGAGATCGCGCGCAGCGTCATACGGGAGTTTGCGGATCAGCAGTTCATTGATCACCTGAGTGCTGGTTGATCCAAAGAGAATCGTGTGACCGCTGGGCGCTGCGGCCACCACCGCCTGGGTACCGATCACGCCCGCCGCGCCAACACGGTTTTCGACCACCACATTCTGGCCAGCAACCCGGGCCAGGTGCTGCGCATAAAGACGGCCGACGATGTCGGCGGGGCCGCCCGCCGGAAACGGGACCACCAGGGTGAGCGGCCGGTCGGGGAAACCGGGTGACGCTCCGCTCTGTGCCAGGACCTGGCTGCCTGCGGCTGCAATCGGCAACGACAAGGTGAGGCGGCGCAATGTATCCGGCCGCGTGTCGGAGATGAGTTTCATGAAGGCCCCTCGTCAAGTCAAAGCATCAGACCGCCAGGAGGCGCGCCCGCGCCTCTCAGCTCGCGGAGACGATACTGTCGAACGCCGCGGCCTGCTGCACAAACCCGCCCGCGAGCAGGCTCTCTCTCAGGCGGTCGACACCGTGGCGCGACACCTGGGGCGATGTCGACCAGACCCCGGACGACACATAGCGCGACACCGCAGCCCGGAGCACATCCAGGCTCACGCCCGGGAAACGGGGCGCAATGCATTGCGCAAGCGCGTCCGGTCCCTCGGTGGCAATCCATTGCTGTGCGCGGCCGAGTGCGCGCTGGAGCGCAGCGACAGGCTGCCGATGCCGCGCCAGGGTGCGCCGCGCGGTGATGAAGGTGGTATAGCAACAGGCGCCGCGGGTGCTCGCTGCGTACACCACCGAAGCGAACCCGTCGCGCTCGAGCCGACTCACATGGGGCTCGAACAACTGAATGACATCGACCGCACCGCCGCGAAGCGCATCGATCTGGTCGGTCATGGACAGGCCTGTTGCCAACCGTCCGCCAGCCACCATGTCGGCCGGATCAATCCCGGCATCCCGCAGATCCTGCTGCAGACACAACCAGGGCGTGGGCACTTCGGAGACCACAGACAGGCGAAGCGAGGCCAGATCGCGCATCGACATCTGCGCGCTGCGCCGTGCGGCATCTTCGGCACGCATCATGAGGAGAAAGGGGTCGCGCCCCACCACCTCGCCCACGCAAATCAGGGACGCATCATCGTCGGGCAGCGTGTCGCGATCGCGAAGCACCCGCATCGGGCCACCCCAGGTGAGATCAACCTCGCCTGCACGGACTGCATCGATGGCGCCCCCGGGGCTCCCTGGGGGCAGCCAGTCGATGGTCAGGTTTTCCTGCTGGGCAAACCCCCCGACCTGCAGCGCATAGAGCGGCGCATAAAACAGTGCCTCGAAATTTTCGGCGATTCGCAGCCGCATCAGCGGCGACGCTCGGCAATCGAAAGCACGATCAGAGCCACCAGCCCTACTGCCATCACGCCCAGCGAAACATGAACGGCATTGCGGCTTGCCGCATAGGTGATGCTCGAATAAGCCAGCCATGCACACGAGGCGCAGAAGACCAGGGGCGTAAACGGATACCAGGGCACGCGAAATTCATCGCCCCCTCCGGGCGCGCGGCGCAGGATGAACACCGCAATGCCCACCATGAGCAGAAAACTCCAGAACACCGGCGCCGTGAATTCCACCATGGACTCAAACCCGTCGTGCTGCCACAGGCCAAAGACCACCAGGGCAACGCTGATAGCGCCCTGCACCAGCAACGCAGGCATCGGCATGCCGGCCGACTCGTTCCAGCGTCCCATGAAACGCAGCGCTTTCCAGTCGAGCCCCAGCGCAAAGTTGCTGCGCGCGCCCACGATCATGGTGGCATTGATGCTGGTCAGGGCGGCGAGCGCCACGAACAGTCCGAGCGCCTTCTGACCCAGCGGTCCGAACGCTGCGCCCATGACATCGGCCGCGGCAGCTTTCGATTGCGCGAGACCCTTCAGACCCAGGCCGTGGATGAGCGCGAGGTTCACCATCAGGTAAATGCCGGTGATCACCAGCAGACTCACGATGATGATGCCCACGATTCGTCTCGGCCCGCCCGCCACTTCAGCCGAGATGTAGGCCGCCTCGTTCCAGCCACCGAATGTGAGCAGCACAAACACCAGCGCCAGACCCGCCATGCCCAGCGCCGGCGTCGAACTGAACATGGGCGGCGTGGTGTCGGCGGGCGCGCTCACCGAAAAACCGGCGACCACCACCGCGAAAAGCCCTGCCACCTCAAACACCGCGAGTACGGTCTGCACCCGGCCCGAGGCCTGCAGTCCGATCAGATTGACCAGGGTGAGCGTCACGACAATGCCAATCGCCCAGATGGCCGACGAGTGCGCGCCCAGGTTGATCACCTTGCTCATGTAGTCGCCAAACACGAACGCGAGCAGTGCAATCGAGCCGGTGTTGATCACCGCCGCCTTCGCCCAGGCGTAAAGGAACGCCAGGTGACGGCCGTAGGCGAGTTCCAGAAAGTGATAGTCACCCCCGGCATGCGCATGTCGCGTGGAGAGCTCGGCGTAGCAGAGCGCCCCGGCAATGGAGATGAGGGCACCTGCCACCCAGATGGAGAGTGCCCAGCCGACATCGCCGCTCACACCGGCCACCATGGAAGGTGTCTTGAAGATGCCGGCACCAATGACGATGCCCACAATGATCGCGACCGCTGCGTACGGGCGCAAAAGCCTTGCGGGCTGGCCAGCGCCAGCCCCGGTAACACTCGAATTCATGACGGGTACGGTAAGAAGGCGTTACTTGGGAACGCGGCGCCCTTCGAAGCCGTTGCTCGAGTAAAGGCCCACCTGGCCTTTGAGTGTGCCCGCGTCGGTGTAGCTCGCCTTCACGACCTGCAGCTGGCCGGTGGACGGCGCGAGATAGCGAAACTGCAGCTCGGCCCCTTCAAGCCGCGGGTCAAGCAGCGGCTGCGTTTTGTCGCCCAGGGTGATGGTTCCGCCCACGCGCTGATACTTCTGCGTGAGATTCAGCCGGACGTTCACAACGCCGTCCATGCCGTCGAGGTTCCATTGCCCTTCCACCTGAGCCGGCACGATCCAGAAGTAGCCAGAGCTGCCACCGAACCCGCTGGCACTGGCGCTGAACACCTGATCGGGTTCCCAGTCGCCCATCGTGAAGGAGTTCGTGACCAGCCGCGTGCCGGGACGCATCTTGAGCAGCGTGGGACGCAGCCGGAGATTCAGCTCGGGCAGCAGGTACATCGAAATGACCGTCGCCTTTGTGAAGTCTTCCTTGAAGATGTCGCCGTTGATGATGGTGACACGGTCCGACACGCCCGCGCGCTCGGCGTTGCGCTTGGCGAGCGCCGCCATGTCGGGGTTGAACTCGATGCCGACGGCGCGCGCGCCATGGATGCGTGCGGCCGTGATCGCAATCTTGCCGTCGCCCGCACCCAGATCGAACAGGAGGTCGTCCTTGGTGACCTTGGCCACCTCCAGCATCCGCCGGACCAGGTCGTCGTTGGTGGGCACCCAGACCACGTCCTTGCCGGACTGGCCGACCTGGGGCTGATATTTGTCATCGCCCGACTGGGCATTGGCCTGCAGGCCGATGGCTGCAAACAGGAGCGCTGCAAGGCCTGAGCGGATCAGGCGGGAGGCGGCAGAAGCATTCATGTCCAATTTCTTCCTGGGGTCGTGGGACAGGTGACGGGTGAGTATGGCTGGCGTGGTGGCAGGGCGGACGCCATGGCCTGAGGCCCAACATCCGCCAGGGGCGACATCTTGAACCTTGACGCTGCCGGCGGCAAGTATGCCGGAGATCGGGGTAGGGACAGGCTGGCCACACGCCTGGCGAGACGCGGGTCAACAGGCTGCCGGTGCGCTGTTATGCTTCAACCCCTTTCGTCAAGCGCTCCCATGACACAACTTGCCGGATTTGAACCCGCCGCCATTCCGGCGGAAGACGAGGCGCTGCGCCCTGAGGTGCGCGCCTTCCTCGCTCACCACCTGTCGGGCCTGTCGGCCGAAGCGCGGGCCCGCTCATGGTCGGGATACGACCCCGCATTCAGCCGGGCCCTGGGCGCGCGCGGCTGGCTGGGCATTACGCTGCCTCGCGAGTACGGTGGTGGCGGCCGGAGCGCCTACGCGCGCTACGTGCTGGTGGAGGAGTTCCTCTGTGCGGGAGCCCCCGTGGGATCGCACTGGATCGCCGACCGGCAAAGCGGCCCGCTGATCCTCAAGTACGGCACCGAAGACCAGAAGCGCTTTCACCTGCCGCGGATCTGTCAGGGCGAATCGTTCTTCTGTATCGGCATGAGCGAGCCTGGATCGGGCTCAGACCTCGCCAGCATCCGAACGCGCGCGCGCCGCAACGACCAGGGCTGGGTGCTGAACGGTCGAAAGATCTGGACCACCAACGCGCATCACAGCCACTTCATGATCGCCCTGGTCCGCACCTCGGGCGAACCGACCGATCGTCATGTCGGACTCTCGCAGCTGATTGTCGACCTGTCCCGACCCGGCGTCACCGTGCGCCCCATCACCGATCTGACCGGCGACCGGCATTTCTGCGAAGTGTTTTTTGATGATGTCCAGCTGGGCCCCGAGGCGTTGATCGGCGCAGAAGGCCAGGGTTGGGCGCAGGTCACCGCCGAACTGGCCTACGAACGAAGCGGCCCCGAACGCATCTACTCCTCCATGGTGCTCTTCGACGAGTGGCTCGCGTGGATCCGCACGTCGGCCGGTCAAAGCCCGGGCGCCACGCGGCTCGCTGGCCGGATCGCCAGCCATCTGGCGCCCCTTCGCGCGATGTCGATTGCGGTGACCGCACGGCTGGCTGCGGGCGAAAGCCCGGTGGTCGAGGCCGCCCTGGTCAAGGACCTGGGCACCACCCTTGAACAACAGATCCCGGCCCTGATCGCCGACGATCTGGCAAGCCGCGACGATCCGTCACAGGTGCCTGCCGAGCTGCTGGCAACGCTTGCCTATGTCACCCGGATTTCTCCCTCGTTTTCGCTGCGGGGCGGCACGCGTGAAATTCTTCGCGGCATGATTGCCCGCGGCCTGGGGCTGCGCTGATGGTCACCGCCCTGAACCCGGCCCCGACAACCCAAGGAGCGCACGTATGGATTCGATGATCAGCGACGCGCTCGCAGCCCTTCTCGCAGATCGCTGCGGCGCCGATGTGGTGCGTGCCATCGAATCGGGCGGTTCCTCCACTGAACTCTGGCGGGCAATTTCCGAGGCCGGTTTCGCCGACGCCATGGTGAGCGAATCGAAAGGTGGCGCAGGGCTCTCCGCCGAGGCCGTGTCGGGCTGCTGGATGCTCGCGGGTCGGCACGCTGTTCCCCTGCCCTTGTCCGAGACCATGATCGCCCGGGCGATGCTCACCGAGCAGTCGATCACCGTGCCCGATACTCCGATCGCGTTCGGCATCGGGCATCGCACACCCGCCGGCACGCTCCGCGCGGTGGGCATCAGCGGCGGCCGCACGGCGGGCGCTGTGCTCGTCACCGCCGCAGGCGACACCCGGTTGCTCACCACCGCCAGCGGCCGCGGCGAGCGCTGCGCCTTTGAACTCGATCTCACCCTGGAGTGGCCGGAATCGGCCTGGGCTGCGGCGCCCCGTCTCGCTGCGAGCCTCGACACCCGGCTCGCCCAGGCCCTGGTCCTGTCGCTTCAGATCGCCGGTGCACTGGATGCCGTGTTCCGCCGGTCGCTCGCCTGGGCCAATGAGCGCGAGCAGTTCGGCAAACCCATCGGCAAGTTTCAGGCAATCCAGCACCAGCTCGCGCTGATGGCAGAAGAGTCGTTTGCGGCCACCATGGCGGCGCGTATCGCCTGCCTCCCCGGGCCGGACAGCGCCTCGTCTGCAACCGCCTCGACCGGGTTGGTCGGCGCGCTGGCCGGTATCGCACCGCTGCGTGTGGCCACAGCCAAAGCGCGCACGAGCGAGGCTGCGTTACAGGTCGCACAGATGGCCCATGCCGTCCACGGCGCCATCGGCTTCACGCATGAGTTCGACCTGCAGATCCTCACCCGCCGGCTTCATGCCTGGCGGCAGACCGCAGGCAGTGAATCCGCCTGGCACGACCAGATCGGCCGCGCGCTGCTGTCGCCAGAGACCACCTCGCTCGATCTGCTGCGGATCACCACCGACGTCGTCGCGGGTTGATCGGTTCGCATCCCGTCCGTTCCCAACGCCCAGTTCAGGAGACCTCCCTTGACCGACTTCCTTCAGATCAGCCGCGACGGCGCGATCGTCACCTGGACCATGAACCACCCGGCCACACGCAATGCACTCACCGGCAACACGGCCGTCGCCGAAATCGTGGCGGCCGCTGCGGCCGCCGCCACTGACCGGAGCGTGCGCGCCATCATCCTCACCGGCGCCGGACCGGTGTTCTCATCCGGCGGCAATGTGAAAGACATGGCCCGGTTCGCCGAGCCAGGCCTTGACGCCGACGCGGTGCGCAATGAATACCGCCACGGCATCCAGCGCATTCCGCGGGCCATGTGGGCGCTCGATGTGCCGGTCATTGCTGCCGTCAACGGGCCAGCGATCGGCGCAGGCCTCGATCTGGCCTGCATGTGCGACATGCGTATTGCGAGCGAATCGGCCACCTTTGCCGAGAGCTTCGTTCGCGTGGGTATCGTGCCCGGAGATGGCGGCGCATGGCTGCTGCCGCGCGCGGTGGGCGCGGCCAAGGCCGCTGAAATGGCATTCACCGGAGACCCGATCAGCGCCGCCGAGGCCCTCGCCTGCGGACTGATTTCCAGGGTTGTGCCGGCCGACTCACTGCTTGAGGAAGCCCGGGCGCTCGCCGGTCGCATTGCTCGCAATCCGTCGGGCATTCTGCGCATGACCAAGCGGCTATTGCGCGAAGCGGTGCACAACACGCTCGACTCGGTGCTTGAAACTTCGGCGGCTTACCAGTCACTCGCACACATGAGCGCCGACCACCACGAGGCCGTGCGGGCATTCATCGAGAAACGGCCACCAAAATTTTCCTGAGCCCCGCTCAGGACAGCACGCCAATCTGCCAGGGCACGAACTCGTTGTCGCCCACACCGAGCGACTCGCTTTTGGAACGCTCGCCCGAGGCAATGCTCAGCATGAGCTGAAAGATCTGTTCGCCCATCTGCTCGAGTGTGGCAGCCCCATCGATCACCTCGCCGCAGTTGATGTCCATGTCGCCGGTCATGCGGCGATACATCGGCGTGTTGGTGGCGAGCTTGATGGTGGGCGAGGGGTAGGAGCCGAAACACGAGCCACGGCCCGTGGTAAAGGCGATGAGGTTCGCGCCGCCCGCAATCTGCCCGGTGGCCGAGACCGGGTCGTAACCAGGCGTGTCCATGAACACAAAGCCATGCTCGATCACCGGCTCGGCGTAGCGATACACCTCCATCATGGCGCTCGAGCCCGCTTTCTTCGCACCGCCCAGGCTTTTTTCGATGATGTTGGCAAGGCCGCCCGCGTGATTGCCAGGCGACACACGGCCGTTGATCTGCGTGTCACGACCTTCGTTGTACTTCAGCCACCAGTCGATGCGCTCCACCAGCTTGCGACCGATTTCGGGTGTGCGCGCACGCGCGGTGAGCGTGTGCTCAACGCCGAAAATCTCCGGTGTCTCGGACAGGATGGCGGTGCCGCCATGGCGCACCAGGATATCCACGGCTTTCCCCAGCGCAGGGTTGGCCGACAGCCCTGAAAAGCCATCCGAGCCGCCGCATTGCAGGCCCACCATCAGATGCTCGGCGCTGCAGGATTGACGCTCGATGCTGTTGGCAAGATCGAGCATCTCCCGGACATGAGCGATACCCAGATCAACCGCCGACTGCGTACCGCCCACGTCCTGCATGGTGAGCGTGCGCAGGGTTTTGCCGGTTTCCAGTCCCTGGGCCTCAAAGAATCGCAACAGATTGTTTCGTTCGCAGCCCAGCGACACCACCAGCGCGCCGGCAATATTGGGATGACGGATGTAACCCGCGAGCGTGCGGCGCAGCAGATCCATGGGCTCGCCGGTCATTTCCATGCCGCATCCCTGGTCGTGCACGAATGCCACCACACGATCAACGCGCGGCCATTGCGCCATGCGCTCTTCGTGAAAGTGCGCTGCGATTTTTCGCGCCACTGTGGCCGAGCAGTTCACCGTGATGAAGATGCCGATGACATTGCGCGTGGCAACCCGACCATCGGGCCGCACGATACCCATGAAGCGGGCGCGTTCGGCGGGAGCCAGCAACTGCGTGGGGCGGTACGACTCGCCAAACGCATAGTCTTTCTGCACGTCGTCAAAGCGCAGGTTGTGGCTGTGAACCCAGCTTCCAGGCTCGATGTTTTCGGACGCGTAGCCGATCACGGTATCGTATTTCCGGATCGGTTCACCGGCGCGGATCAGGCGGCTGGCGATCTTGTGCCCGGCTTCGATGGCCGAGCGGGTCGTGACCGCCTCGCCTGGCACCGCCGTGCCCGCTTCAAGCGGCGTGCGCGCGACCACCACATTGTCGGCCGCATCGAGCCGGATGACAGGCGAAGGGGCGCTCATGGCCGAACTCAGCCCACCGCGCGGCGCGCGCCATCGAGCGTGAAGCGGCGCAGACGCTGCCCCGCCTTCATCACCTGCCCGGGCAGCCCGCGACCGAGCAGGGTTTCAACCTGCCGGGCCACCTCGCACAGCTGGTCGAGGTCGATGCCGGTTTCGTAGCCGCTTTCATGAAGGAGGTAGACCAGGTCTTCGGTGCAGATGTTGCCCGAGGCACCCGGTGCGAACGGGCAGCCGCCCAACCCTGCGATCGAGGACTCGAACTCGCGGATGCCCATCTGCAGACCCACCATCACGTTGGCAAGCCCCACCCCGCGGGTGTTGTGGAAGTGAAGCGCGATGGCCATGTCGGGAAAGCGCCGCTGGAGCGCATCGACCGCGCGCTCGACCACCGGCGGCGTGGCCATGCCGGTGGTATCGCCCAACGACAGATGACGCACGCCGAGCTCCTGGTAGGTGCCGGCGATTCGCAGCAGCGTGTCCACTGGCGTGTCGCCCTCGAACGGGCAACCAAAGGCCACAGCGATCGCGCCCCGCACTGGAATGTTGAACTGATTCGCAATCGGCACGAACTCGGCCACATCGGCAAGCGCGCGTTCGATCGGCTTGTTGAGATTGGCCTGGCAATGGCTTTCGCTTGCCGATACAAAGCAGGCCATCATGTCGACCTTGGCCGCAGCCGCGCGCTCGGCGCCCCGAGCGTTCGGGACCAGCGTCGTGTAGCGCACGCCGGGCTTGCGCTGCAGCATGTCCATGAGCTGCGAGGCATCGGCGAGTTGCGGGATCGCACGCGGCGACACGAACGACGTGGCCTCGAAGCTGCGCACGCCTGCGTCGACCAGCGCATTGATCACCGCCGCCTTGCTTTCGGTAGGAATGAATTCGCGCTCGACCTGAAAGCCGTCGCGGGTGCCCACCTCGGTGACCAGCACCGAGCGATCAACGGAATCGGCAGCAGAAAAACGCATGAGAAGCTCCCTGAAGATGGCTGCGCGGTGGCATCGCGCACCTGGGCCCTGTGGCCAGGATTAGACGATGCGGCTTGCGCGTAGCGCCTGAATGGATTCGTTATCGTAGCCGAGTTCGGTCAGTACCGCGTTGGTGTCGCCGCCCAGGTCGGGCGGCATCCGGTGTACGCGACACGGATCGTCGCTGAACTTGATCGGAAAGCCCAGCACATCGAGCGGTCCATGCCTGGGGTCATCGATCGTGAGACGCATCTGCTGATGCTGAATCTGTGGATCGTTGAACACCTGCCCGATATCCAGCACCTTGCCGCAGGGCACCCCGGCCGCGTTCAGGACCGAGACCCAGTGGTCGATCCCGCGGGTGCGGGTCACCTGGTTGATCTCGGCGTTGATGGCGGTACGTCTCTCGAACCGGTCCCGATTGGTGATGAAGTCGGGATGATCACGAAGCCGCTCAAGGCCCAGCGCGGCAAGCAGCTTCGCATACACCGCATCGTTGCTGGGCGCGATCGCCACCTGGCCATCGGCCGCTTCGAACAGGCCGTAAGGTGCGACCAGCCCGTGATCGTTGCCGTTACGCTGGGGAACCTTGCCGGTTGCAAAGTGGTTGGTTGCCATGAAGGCGAGCATGCTCACCATGCTGTCGGTCAGCGCGGTGCAGACCTCCTCGCCCTGCCCGGTTCGGCCGCGCCGGATCAGCGCTGCCAGCACGCCCATCGCCGCGTATGAGCCGGCAACCAGATCGGAGATCGGCGGACCGACGCGCATCGGCGCACCGTCGGCCTCGCCGGTGACGCTCATGAGACCACTCATGGCCTGCGCGATGAAGTCAAACGCCGGGCGATCGGCATAGGGTCCATTCAACCCGAAACCGGTGACCCGACACACCACGAGATCAGGCCGGAGGGTCTTGAGTGTGTGGCGATCGAACCCCATTCGGTCGAGCACGCCCGGACGGTAGTTTTCCACCAGCACGTCGGCGCTTTCAATCAGCCGGCGCAATACCGCTTTGCCCTCCTCTCGACGCAAATCGAGGGTGACCGAGCGCTTGTTGCGATTGAAACTGGCGAAATAGAGCGAAAACCCGTTTCGCTCCTCGCCCTGGGATCGGATCGGATCACCCCCGTCGGGGTCTTCGATCTTGATGACCTCCGCGCCAAGATCGGCAAGAAACATCGAGCAGAACGGCCCCGCGAGGATTCGGGTGAGATCCACCACGCGGATGCCGTCCAGCTGCATGGCGGCTTACTCGACCTTCACGCCGGAGCGCTTGGCGACATCACCCCAGCGCGCGTAGTCGGCCTTCACGAAGGCAGCGAAATCAGCCGCCGTGCCGCCGCCCACCGACACGCCTTGCCCCACGATCTTCTGCTGGATGTCGGGCATGGCGAGCACCCGATTCACCGCTTCGTTGATCCTCGCGACAATCGGCGCCGGCGTTCCGGCCGGCGCAAACAGCCCCAGCCAGATCATGACGTCGACATCCTTGTAGCCCGCTTCGGCGAAGGTCTTCGCATCGGGCACGACTGGCGAGCGCGCGGCCGAGGTGACGGCGACCGGCTGCGCCTTGCCCGAACGGATATGGGGAAGGACCGAACCCACCGACAGAATCGCCACATCGACCGCACCACCGATCACATCGGTCATCGCGGGCGAGGCGCCCTTGTAGGGCACCTGAACCAGGTTGATGCCCATGGCCGCCTTGATCTGCTCGCCAAACAGATGGCCCACCGTGCCATTGCCGGCCGTGCCCCAGGTGATGCCGCGCGCCGACTTGCCCGCGGCTGCGAGCGACACCGGATCGGTGATCTTCGAACCGGCAGCGCTCACCACCACCAGCGGGGCGGCCGAGACGCGAACGATGGCTTCAAAGCTCTTGACCGAGTCATAGCCCACGTTCGCGTACAGGAAGGGCCCCAGCATCATGTTGTCGGACTGACCCATCACGATGGTGTAGCCGTCTGGCGCAGCCTTGGACACCGACTCGATCGCGATGTTGCCGCCCGCGCCAGGACGATTCTCGAGAACAATCGTCCAGCCAGTGGTCTCGCCCAGTTTGGTACCCACGGTACGTGAGACAAAGTCGGTGCCGCCGCCAGGCGGAAAGGGGATCACCAGCCGGATCGGCCGGGAAGGAAATTCCTGGGCCTGCACAAACGAGGGCGCGAGCGTGGCGCCGAGCACGGCAGCGGTCAGGGCGAGGCCAAGTTGTCGACGAATCATGAATCAGTCTCCTCTTCGATTTGAATGACACGGGCGGGGCACACGCGCGCCGCCTCTCTCACAAAATCATGCAGGTCGGCAGGCGGCGCTTCGATCAGCAACCGCACCGTGCCGTCCTGCTCGTTCTGGTCGAACACCTGCGGCGCCACCCAGACGCATTGCCCTGCGCCCACACAGCGATGCGGCTCAAGACGGATCTTCACCAGGCCACCGGCAGATTGTGCAGGCCATAAATCTGCATGTCGTGCTTGAACCGCAACGACTCAAGGGGAACCGCAAGCCTGAGCCCCGGCAGACGCTCGAGCAGCACCTCGAACATCACCTGCAGTTCGATCCGCGCGAGTACCTGGCCCAGGCACTGATGAATGCCGTACCCGAACGCGAGCTGGGCGGAATTGTCGCGATCGATGTCAAGCGAATCGGGATCGCTGAACACCGCCTCATCGCGGTTGGCCGACGCAAGCGACAGGAACAGGCCCTCGCCCTGCCGGATCTTCACGCCAGCAAGCTCGACGTCCACCCGCGCGACACGCCGCGGCGAAAACTGCACCGGGCTGGTAAAGCGCAGGAACTCCTCCACCGTCCGCCGGATGTCGGCGGGCGCGGCGCGCAGCCGGGTCGCCAGCGCCGGATCGCGCACCAGGTACAACGCCCCCATCGCGATCATGTTGGTCGTGGTGTCATGGCCCGCTCTGAGAATCATGGCGCCGATCTCGGCGAATTCCTCGACGCTCAGCAACCCGGGGCGAACCTGGTCGGCAATCACGCGGCTCACCATGTCATCGCGCGGCTCAATCATCCTGGCCTCGATCAGCCGGCGGCAATAGTCGGCAAGCTCGCGTGCCTTGCGTTCGGCCTCGCCCGGGCTTTGCGTGAGCCCGTGACGGGCTACCGCGCATTCGATGATGAAGCGATGATCCTCGTAGGGCGAACCAAAGAGGAGCGACATCACCAGCGATGGAAATCGCACCGCAAGCATGGGAACCAGATCCTGTGGCGGACCGGCCTGCTCGAGTTCATCAATCAGCCGATGTGCGATTGCGCGGATTGCCGGCTCGAGCGCCATCATCCTGCGCACACTGAATTCACGGGTGAACATGCGCCGAAAGCGGTCGTGCTCGGGGTTGTCCATGCCCACAAACGCGCGTTCTCCCCGATCAACCGCCACCCGCGCCTCGGTGACTGTGGGAAACGCCTCCTGACCGAAACGACCGCTGAAGCGCTCATCGTCAGACAGGACCTCGCGGATTTCCTTCTGCCGCGTAACCACCCAGGCACGACGGCCGTTCCAGAGCGTGACCGGGAGAACAGGCTCCGCCGCCCTCGCCTCGCGCAGTTCGGATGGCGGATGGAGGGGGTCGGACCGGCGAAACGGGAAATGCGGGCAGCCGCCCATCGACTCAGGCTCCGCGGAACATGGGCGGGCGCTTCTCCATGAATGCGGCTGCGCCTTCGCGGTAGTCATCGCTCGCGTAGCAGCGGGCAAGCGCGGCGTTCACGGCGTCCATATCGCGCTCACCGGCATCGCGCCCCAGCTCGTTCACGGTGAGCTTGAGCGCCTTGAGGGTGAGCGGTGCATTGGCAGCCACCATGGCACACCATTCATCGACCACCGCATCGAGCGCCTCGGGCTTTTCCACGCGGCTTGCGAAGCCCATCTTGAGGGCGTCGGCAGCGCCGAAAATGCGCGCGGTGTAGAAAATATCCAGGGTGTTCTGCAAGCCAAACACGTCGAGGAAGCGCCGAACGCCCACCGAGTTGTAGCCCAGACCGAGCCGTGCCGCCGGCATGCGGAATCGAGAATCATCGGAACAGAATCGGAGGTCGCAGGCCGCCGCAAGCCCCAGGCCGCCACCCATGCAGATGCCGCGAATCTTCGCGATCACGGGCTTGCTGCATTCGATCGGCGACAGATAGGCCATCTCCACGGCACGGTTGTAACTTGCCTGGCCGTCAGCGTCGCTGCGCCGCGATTCAAACTGGGAGATGTCGGCCCCCGATACGAACGCCTTGGTGCCGTCACCTTCAAGCACCACCAGACGAATGGACGGGTCGGCGTCGAAGTCTTTCAGTGCCCGGGGCAACGCCATCCACATATCGTAGGACATTGCGTTGTATTTCGCGGGATTGGAAAACACGACTCGGCCTACCGGGCCGTCGCGGCGGATGATCAGTTCGCCCATCTTTGAAAGTTCTCCAGCAGGGAACAGGATGACGTGAGAGGAAAAATCGGCGACCATCGGGTTCGCCGCGCCAGGCCAGCCGGGTGCGCGGGCGCCCGGCGGGCAAATGAACAC
Source organism: Burkholderiaceae bacterium (assembly GCA_049423065.1). Classification (GTDB taxonomy): domain Bacteria; phylum Pseudomonadota; class Gammaproteobacteria; order Burkholderiales; family Burkholderiaceae_E; genus SYIM01. Next base: position 23,463 of record JBMSQB010000031.1, on the reverse strand, counting down.
GCGAAGCCCATCTGCCGCGCGCCCAAACGCCGCCGCGATCGTTGCAGCATCGCGGCACAAAGTCAAAACGTCTCTGTCAGGAAACCCTGCCGATGAAACTTCCCCTTGAAGGTCTGCGCGTCATCGACCTGACCACCGTGATGTCGGGTCCGTTCTGTGCCATGACGCTCGCTGACATGGGTGCCGACGTGATCAAGATCGAGACCGTGCCCGATGGCGACGCAATCCGCCGCTTCGACCCCCTGATCAATGGCGAGTCCTACTGTTTTGCAGTGCTGAACCGCAACAAGCGGAGCGTGGCACTCAATCTGAAAGACCCGAGGGGCATGGGCGCTTTCCTGAAGCTCGCCGATGGCGCGGACATCGTCCTGGAGAATTTTCGTCCCGGCGTCACCAAACGCCTGGGGGTCGATTATGACTCGCTGTCGGCGCGCAACCCGGGACTGGTCTACGCATCCATTTCCGGCTTTGGTCAGACCGGACCGCTGTCGAGCAAGGGCGGATACGACATCATCGCGCAGGGCATGTCGGGCATCATGCTCATGACCGGCATGCAGGGCAGCCGGCCGGTGAAGGTAGGCATCGCCATGAACGACATCGCCGCTGGCATCACGACCACCTATGCGGTGCTGGGCGCCCTGGTCGGGAAGCTTCGCCACGGCAAGGGCCAGTATGTTGAAACCTCGCTGCTCGAGGCAGGGCTCGCCTGGACACACTGGGAATTTGCCGCGTTCTTCGGCGCCGGAGAGCGGCCGCTTGCCAATGGCACGCGCCACCGCCGGTCTGCGCCCTACCAGGCGCTTCGTACCCAGGACGGCTATGTCACCGTCGGGGCCAACACCGACAAGCTCTGGCGCGCCCTCTGCAACGAGGTCTGCGAACAGCCGGGTTGGATCGACGATCCGCGTTTTCGCACCAATTCGCTCCGCATTGCGAACCTTGACGCGCTCGAGCAGACCATCGAAGCCGTGCTCATCACGCGGCCCACCGCCCAATGGGTTGAACGACTCGACGCGGCGGGCATTCCTGGCGGCCCGGTCTACACCTATGAGCAGGCACTGTCCGACCCGCATGTGCTGGCTCGCCGGATGGTGGTCGACATCGATCACCCGGTGATTGGTCCCATGAAAAACATCGGGCTGCCGGTGAAGTCGAGTGGCGCACTGGCCGAAATCCGCAGGCCGGCCCCGCTCCTGGGCGAACACAGCGCAGAAGTGCTTGAATCAATCGGAATCGGTGCGACCGAATTCGCCGAGCTGGCGGCAGCAGGCGTAGTCATCGACGGTCGTCGGCCGCGCACCTAATCCTCCCAGCCCCTCACCCGCAACTCACCACGGACACCATCGCCATGAGCCTTCACAGCTTTTCAGTGCGTACGATCGACGGCCGGGATGCAACGCTCGCCGAATTCAGCGGGCGCACGCTGCTGATCGTCAATGTCGCCAGCCAATGCGGCCTCACGCCCCAGTATTCAGGCCTGCAGTCGCTGCATGCGCGGCTGGCCGACCGGGGGTTCGCGGTACTCGGCTTTCCCTGCAATCAGTTCGGCGCGCAGGAACCAGGCAGCGAGGCGCAGATCCAGAACTTTTGCAGCAGCCGCTTTCAGGTGACCTTTCCCATGTTTGCCAAGGTCGAGGTCAACGGCCCGGGCGCGCATCCGCTCTACCAGTGGCTGAAGTCGCAAAGCGGAGGCGCCGACATCGGCTGGAACTTTGCCAAATTTCTGATCGATCGCAGCGGAGCCCTCGTCAGCCGTCACGCCCCCACCGACACGCCTGAATCACTCGCGCCTGCCATTGAACGGTTGCTGGGCTGATCAAGGCCGATACCATGACCGCTGCCGGCAATGCCACGGAGGGCCGGCCAGCCCCGCTCGGTGCAGCGCGCCTGTCGATTGCGACGGGCGCCCTGCTGGGCGCGCTGGGCGTCATTGCGGGGGCTTTCGCTGCGCACGCGCTTCGCGGCCGGCTCCCGCCCGAGGCGCTTGCGCTGGTCGACACGGCGTCGCGCTATCAGCTGATCCATGCGCTTGCCCTCGTTGCAGTCGGCGTCTTGCACATGATTCGGCCCTCGTTTGCGGCCCGGCTATCGGCCGCCAGCTTCGCTGCGGGCGTGCTGCTCTTCTGCGGCAGCCTCTATGCGCTCGCGTTCGGCGCGCCGCGAGCCCTGGGGATGATCGCGCCGATCGGCGGCGTACTGCTCATTACCGGATGGATCACCCTCGCGATTTCGGCCTGGCATCGCGTGACACGAAGCCCTGATGGTGCACACTAGCGTGATTGCGGCTCTGCCGCCCTCCTGCGCTCACTGCTCGTGAACCCCATCAACGGCACCGCCGGCAACGACACCCTGTACGGAACCGAGGCCAACGATTCCATTCTTGGCCTCGATGGCAACGACATCCTGGTCGCGGGTCCTGGGTTGGACACACTCGATGGTGGGGCAGGCGACGACCAGTTTTATTCGCGCACCACCAATATGGCCGCCACATTCGACGACGGCGGGAATCGGGTGATTGGCGGCGCCGGAAATGACCTCTTCGTGGGCGGCCTGGGCAATGACTCGGCATCAGGCGACGATGGCGATGACACCCTCATCGCCAGCACCGGGCTGGATACCCTGATCGGCGGCGCCGGTAACGACCGCCTCTACTCCCGCACGCAGACCGACACCGGCGACGACGGTGCCAACTCGGTGGACGGCGGCGCGGGCGACGATTCGTTCGTGGGCGGGCTGGGCAATGACACGGCTGTCGGCGGCACCGGACATGACACCCTCCAGGGCGCGGAAGGTCATGATCGTCTCATCGGCGGCGACGACAACGATGAGCTCCACGGCGCCGAAGGCAATGACACGCTCGAAGGTGGCGATGGGTATGACCTCCTGGCCGGAGGCGCGGATGACGACAGCATTGTTGGCGGCGCTGCGAACGACACGCTGATCGCAGGACCTGGACTGGACACGCTACACGGCGGTGACGGCGACGACGCCATCTATTCCCGAACCACAGATCTGGCACCCGACTTTGATGACGGCGCCAATTTGGCAAGCGGTGGCGCTGGAAACGATCTCTTTGCGGGCGGACTGGGTAACGACTCGGTTTCGGGTGACGACGGTGACGACACCCTGCAGGGCGAGGCAGGCGAGGATCGGCTGACCGGCAACAACGGGCACGACCGATTGTTCGGCGACGAGGGTCGCGACAGCCTTGACGGCGGCGCGGGCGACGACACCGCAGATGGCGGTGCGGATGATGACCGGGTCGCGGGCGGCACGGGCCACGACAGCCTGATCGGCAGCGCGGGGAACGATCATCTTGACGGCCAGGACGGCGATGACACCCTCATCGCCAGCACCGGGCTGGATACCCTGATCGGCGGCGCCGGTAACGACCGCCTCTACTCCCGCACGCAGACCGACACCGGCGACGACGGTGCCAACTCGGTGGACGGCGGCGCGGGCGACGATTCGTTCGTGGGCGGGCTGGGCGATGACACGGCTGTCGGCGGCACCGGACATGACACCCTGCAGGGCGCAGAAGGTCATGATCGTCTCATTGGCGGCGATGATAACGACGAGCTCTACGGCGCCGAGGGCAATGACACGCTGGACGGCGGCGCGGGCAGCAATCTGCTGGTGGGCGGCGAGGGCAACGACCACTACCTGATCGGAAGCGCCCTCACCCGGGTGGTCGAGCAGTCGGGCACTGCGGACAGCGCGCTCGTGCTGGCCGATTTCTTCAAGCGTCCGGCAGGGATCGAATCCTTTGTGCTGGGCACAGGCGTTGCCCGCCTGCCTTACTGGATAGACGGTCTGATACCGGTGGATGCGTCCGGCGGGTCTTTCGCGACCCTGCTCGGTCCGGCAAGGCAGATCGGTTACACCTTCCCCACCCAGCTTCCCGCCTACATCACCGATTCGCGCCCCACTGATGGCGAGGGCTTCGAAGTCTTTTCGCCTGTCCAGCAAAGCGCCACCGCACGGGTGCTCACCTACCTTCAAGGCATCGTCGACCTCCAGTTCGTTCCGGTCGCAAGCGCCGACGCACCCAACGTGATCGCGCTGGCAAACAATCGGCAGACAGGCAGCGCGGGCTACGCACGCTATCCGTCGAGTTCGCAGATTGGCAGCGACGTCTTTCTCAACACCGACCCCAGCCAGGAAAACGCCGACCCGGTCGCGGGCAGCTATGGCGCGCTCACCCTCATTCACGAAATCACGCATGCGCTGGGCCTCAAGCATCCGTTTGCCGACGAGGACGACCCCGACGACAGCTTCGCTGTGCTGCCCAAGCCCGATGAAACGCTTCGCTGGACTGTCATGTCCTATGACAACCAGGGGGACGCGAACAAGGCGTTCTGGGTCTCCAGTTTGCGGCCACTCGACATCGCTGCGCTTCACTACCTGTACGGGCCCAGTGCATCCACCCGCTCGGGCGATGATGTCTACCGGGTTGGCGCCCATGACCCGGCGCGCGCCGACGACATCACCCTCATCAGCCCCGCTCAGCCCAGCTTCATCTGGGATGGCGGCGGCAATGACCGGATCGACGCTTCGCAGGCGCAGGCTGCCGTCGTCATCGCGCTCGAGCCCGGTTATCGAGGCTGGATTGGCGCCTGGGCCGAATCCATCACCGCAGCGGGCCAGATCACGGTCAATTTCGGCACCCGGATCGAGTCGCTCACCGGCTCGTCCTTCGGCGACAGGCTCTTTGGCAATACGCTCGACAATCTGATCGAAGGCGGCGCTGGCAATGACCAGATCGCTGCGGGCGCAGGCCATGATCGGCTGCTGGGCGAGGCGGGCCTTGACTCGCTGGCCGGAGGCGAAGGTAACGACACGCTGACGGGCGGCAGCGGCGCAGACCGGTTGTCGGGCGATGCAGGCGACGACCGGTTCGAACAGGTCGACTCTGGCGACCACGCATGGGGCGGCGCCGGGCTCGACCGCGCGGTGTTCAACGCGCCGTCCACGCTTTTTCGCGCACGCGCCCTGGGGTCGGGCGATGGCGCTCAATGGCTGATCGACAAGGCCGAGACCGGCTGGGCAAGCGTCATGCTGTCAGGCGTCGAGGAACTGGTCTTTTCCGATCGGACGGTCATGGTGTCGAACCTCGCCACCGATACCCTGTCTGCCACCGGACGTGGCCTCGTCTGGCACTGGAAGAGCCATGCCGCGCTCTCTGCGGCCAACTTGACCAGCAGCACCAATCCAGGCGCTCCGTTATCGGGCGGGAGCGAAGCCGTGGGTGCGGCCGATGTGCTCACCGCGCTCAAGCTTTCGGCCGGGCGCGCGGTCTCCCAGGCATCAAACAGCTCACAGCCCGCATCTGAACTCAGCCTGTTTCAGCGACTGGCGGCCGACCTCAACGGCGACCTCGCGGTGACCTTGCCCGATGCGCAGGCACTGCTCGAGATTGCGCTTGGCACCCGGGCGCTCCCCGACGCACCGTGGCTGTTCATTCCGGAAGCGACCGATCTCGCAGTCGCAGCGCCTTCTTCAGGCCCGCGCCCATCGATCCCGGGTTCGGTCACCGGCAGCACACTTCCGGATGCCAGCACCCACAACTGGATCGCAGTGCTTCTTGGCGACGTTGATGGCAGCTGGCGCCCGGCCGGGTCGAACGCAGCCGTCACGCTCCCCGACGACTATCTCCGCTCGCTCGCCGAACCGCTGTCGATCGCGCCTTCACAATGGGGCCTCGCCGACAGTCCAACCCAGCCGGCAGTGGAGCTGATCGTGCAGCTCGACCCGTTGATGCTCGGCTAGCGCGAACGTGCGGCGCTTCTCAGCATGAAAAGCGCAGTGACCAGAGGGATGAGCGCCACCACGGCAAAGCCGGCCGAATAAGAACCGGTGAGACTCAGCAGTCCGACAAATCCCGCCCCGCCCGTGACGCCGCCCATGAAAGTGAGGAACTGCGTTGCACCGGTGGCCCGCGTGACCTCAGCGGGCGCCACGTGGCGCACCAGATCGGCATAGAACACCCCGTTCCATGACACGGCGGTGGCGGCGCACACGACGGTCACGCCCAGCATGAGCGCGGGCGAAGCCCCTACCGGTACGAACGCGAGCATCATCAGACTTGCCGACATGCCCAGCCCGAGCAGGCCCAGCAGTCGCCCCGGATCCACCCAGCGGTCGGATACATAGCCCCACCCCACCCTGGCAACCATGCTCACGATCTGTGAGGCCGACAGGAGCGCCGCGGCTGCGGTGAGCGACATCTGATGCTCGATCTTCAACGCCGACACCAGAAAGCTGAGGTACACCACCTGCGTGAAGGCATAAACAAGCGATACCAGGCCCAGCCTGCGCAGCGAAGGATTTTCAAAGACGATGCGAAGCGGCTGCCAGACAGAGCTCGTGAGCGTCCGGAAAATCCCCGAAGCTGGCTCACCCGACGCAGCCGGCGCCGCCTGCGGCCCCCTCGGGGGATCGAGGCTTCGTCGCGCACCGCCAATCAGAAGGGCCACCACCAGCAGCACACACGCCATGACCAGCAATGCGGAACGCCAGTCGATGAGCGCCACGAGGAACGGAATCAAGACTCCGGTGATGGCCACACCCGCTGGCACACCCGTTTGCTTGATCGAGAAAAACAGGCCGCGTCGTTCCCGGGGCGAGTGGCGGCTCAGGATATCGGCCGCCGTTGGGTTCGGGATGCCGTAACCGACCCCGATGAGAACCCCAGCCAGCAGCAGCAGCCACGCCTGCGTGAAAACGCAGCACACCAGCGCCACCGCCATGGCGAGCAACGCAAACTGGCTCATGCGAACCGGACCGTGACGACGCGATAGCGCCCCGCAGGACAGCCCCGCCAGCATGGCAGTGAGGTAGGCGACGCTCACGAGCCAGCCGACATGCTGGGCCTGCATGCCGAACTCACTCGCCACCGCCGGTGCGAGCACCGAGGGGACAGCAAGTGAAAACGATGCGAGGGCCTGCACCGCAAGCGTGACGGCAAGCGCAATCATCGGAGCGGAGGCAGGCACAGGCGCAGAGGGAGGGGGAGGCGCATTCATGAAGCAGAGGTCCGGGCGGCCTGCAGGAGTGGTCAGCCAAAAGCTTGCACGCCGGTTCAGGGCGGCTCACGCTTGGCGTACAGTTGTGGCAGAGTTTAGCGGGTTGCCCCGACCGTCGCTTCAATCCCGGTTTCATGAATCCCATCGAGCGCATCTACCGGATCGATCAGCTGATTCATCAGCGCGGCTGCGTACGCTTTGACGATCTGCTTGCCGATCTTGAAATATCGCGCGCAACGCTCAAGCGTGACCTGCAGCTGTTGCGCGACCGGCTGAACGCGCCGATCGTATTTGACCGCGAACGGGGCGGCTATCGCTTCGGGCACGCCAACGCAGGTCCGCAGTACGAGTTGCCTGGTCTGTGGTTCAACGACCGCGAGGTGCTGGCCCTCCTCACCATGCACCGGATGCTCCAGGATCTGGACGGCGGCGGCCTGCTGGGTCCGCATGTTCAGCCGCTCATCGAGCGACTCGATTCGCTGCTGGGCTCGGCCACCGGCAGCAGTACCGAGCTTCGCCGGCGGGTTCGCATCATGGGCGCACTCAAGCGCCCGGTGTCACCTGAAAATTTCGAACTCATCGGCCATGCGCTGGTCGAGCGAAAGCGTCTGGATCTCACCTACTACACACGCTCCCGGGGCGAATCCTCGCAGCGACAGTTGTCGCCTCAAAGGCTGGTGCACTACCGAAACACCTGGTATCTCGACGCCTGGTGCCACCGCAGCCATTCGCTGCGCGTTTTTTCGCTGGATGCGATGGAACGGGTGCGCATGCTGGACCGCGCGGCGCATGAAATCGCGCTGGCAGAGGTGGAAAGCCTTCTCGGCGAGGGCTATGGCATTTACAGGGGACGCGGACTGCACTGGGCCATCCTGCGCTTTTCCGAAAACGCGGCACGCTGGGTTCGAGCCGAGGTGTGGCATCCACGGCAGCGCTCGCGCGTGCTCGATGACGGACGTTATGAGCTGCGGGTACCGTACGCCAACTCGGCCGAACTCGAGATGGACATCCTGCGGCATGGCGAACATGTGGAAGTGGTGGGCCCGCAGGCCCTGCGAGCCGCCGTGGCCGAGCGGCTGACGAGCGCAGCCCGTCACTATGGCGTCATTGCCCAGGAGTCGGACAGCGGGCCCGGCGACTGAAGGCGGTCCTGCCTCGCGCACCGATCTGCTGTACAGAACCTCCGCTTACCTGCGTTGCAGCGCCTCGCGTTCCATCAGCACAAAGGTGTTGAAGGCGTTCCGCCGGTTGGCGGCATCGAAAGCCGGCATGGTCCGAAACCGTGACCAGTCCACGCGCGCGTACGCCTCATCGAAGTCCAGCATTTCATCGACCGCACGGGCCATCTCGTGACGCAGAAAGCGAAGGTAGTCGCGCGTCATGGCAAGGTCTGCCGAGCCGTCCTTGGACGGCGGGCCGTGACCGGTGACGATGCGCGACGGCGGGCGCGCGGCCAGGCGGTCAAGTGCAGCCAGCCAGGCACGGCTGTCGGCATCGCCCACATACGGAACCCGGCCAGCAAAGATCAGATCTCCCGCGAAGAGCACGCCCTCTTCCTCGACCAGCATCATCAGGTCTTCTGGAGTATGCGCGGGCCCGGCAGGGATCAGGCGGAAGGTGAGCCCCCCGAGCCGAAACGTCGTCTCGCCATCAATCGTCCGCCCCGGCGCAACAATCCGGGTGAGTGGGTTGACCCAGGGAAAGAGCGACTCGCGTCGCTCGGCCAGCCGCAGCGCAGGCGATTCCGAGGCGAGGTAAGGCAGCGCCAGACGGTGCGCCCACACCATCGGGCCCTCTGGGGCAAACGCCTGCAACCCGTAGAAGTGGTCGGCGTGATAGTGACTGATCACCACATGCCGCACAGGTTGGGGCGTGATCTCCCGAATGCGGGCGCGAAGCGCCGCACCCAGCGCCGGTGACCCCAGCGCGTCGAATACCACCACGCCTTCGTCGGTCACCACGAAACCCGCGTTCGCATTGAAGCCCTGGTTGGCGGCAGAAACCGGACCGACATCGCCTTGCACCATCCAGACGCGGGGACTCACCTGAACCGGTTTGACCGGAATGGTGACGGGCTCGAATTCGAGATCAGCCGCCTTGAGCGGCAAGGCGCAGAGCGCGCAGATCAGAACCAGCCATCGGATCATCACGCGCATGGCGCCATCACATCTCGATATCCATCTGGATTGCGTCGATGCCAGCCTTGGCACACGCATCGTCGGCCTCGCCCCCGGGTGCGCCGGAGACCCCGATGGCCGCGATCACAGCCCCCGCTGCCTCGATCGGAAGCCCGCCGCCGATGGCGAGCACACCGGGCGACTGCCGGATGCCGCTCATCGGCCGACCCGCCTGGGTTTCGATACCCAGCGCAGTGGTGGTGATCCGAAACGACGCAGCCGTCCAGGCCTTTCGAGCAGCGACTTCAACCGTGTGCGCGCCCGCGAACCGATCGCGCAGATAGACCTGCAGAACGCCGCTTCGATCTGTCACCGCCACACCGACCTGATAGCCCGCCTTGCGGCATGAGGCGAGCGCGGCCTGCGCCGCACGCAGCGCGGTTTCCACGGTGAGGCTGCGGGTCGTGAAAGTGGCCTCCTGGGCCTGGGCAGGAGGCAGCGGCGCCAGCCAGACGAGCGTACCGAGCAGCACGGCCAGCACGCCGCCGCGGCGCGCGCACACAGGGCCCGCTTTTGCGTTCAATCCATTCGCTTTACTCATATCCAGCGCTCCAGAAGTTCAATGTCCTCGGGAAACATTTCACCGATTTCGATCTGCTTCAGCCGCGACTCGCGGTCGATCACCCAGAGGACGGGCAACCCCTTGGGACGTCCGATCGCCGCCCACCAGGCGACATCGAGTCGGGCCACCGGAAAACCATAGCCGTGCTCGGCCACGTAGCGTTTGATCACATCGGGCTTCTCGTCGATGGAGAGGCCGAGCAGCTCAAGCCCATCGCTGCGCCGCGCACGCCAGAGCTTGTCGAGGAGCGGGTTCTGCTTGCGACAGAACGGGCACCAGGTGGCCCACAACTGAACCAGCAGCACCTTGCCGCGAAAGGCGTTGGCCTCGATCACCGTGCCGTCGATGAGCGTGGTGCGGGGTGTATCGATCAGCGCCCCGATGGCTGGTGCAGGTCGGTCGGGCAGGCGCGGCTGGGCGGCGCCTGACGGGCTCTGCGAAGCGTTCGGTGGAGGGCCTGGCTGAGGACTTTGCGAGGCGCCCTGCGCGCTCGCCTCGCGCGGCCGCAGCAGCGATGTACCGAGCCCGCCAACTGCACCGACCGCAGCCGCGCCGGCCTGCAGCAGCGTCCGGCGCGCCTGCATCACACCATCCCCGGATTGCCCTGCACGCCGATCAGCCGGGGCGTGTTGAGCGCGCGCGCGGAAACCCTGCGCTTGGCCTTGAGCCAGCGCTCGACCACGTCCCAGATCGGTTCGCCCTGCACGCCTTGCGCAACCGGCGCCCAGCCCGCGACACGGTAGGTCTTGGCAGCATCGATCAGCTGCCCGCCCAGACGCATGTCGGTGATTCGCGACCCCGCACGCGCCCCGGGCTCGCATGCATAAGTGAGACCACCCACCCGCACCATGTCGCCGCCCTGCTGGTAGTAGGGATCGGGATTGAAAAGGTTGTCGGCCACATCTTCCAGAACGGTCTTGATGAACTCGCCCGTCATGTCGGTGACGGTGACCTGCGGATAGGTGATCGCGGTCTGATCCATGAGATGTTCGCGCGTGATGGTCTGGCCGGACAGTACAGACGTGCCCCAGCGAAAGCCTGGCGAAAACGCGATCTGGGCATTTTTTTCCTCGATCAGCGCATCGAGAATCAGCTGATCGAATGAGCCGTTGAAATTGCCGCGGCGATAAAGAAGTGCCTCGGTGGTGGCAAGCGGCTCTTCGAGCCGCGCCCGGTAGGGTGCGCGCACCCGCTCGATCAGGGCGCTCATCTCGGGATCAGGTGGCAGCAGCCTGGAAAACACCGGCAGAAGCCGATAACGAAAATCAGCGAGCTTGCCGCCTTTCACATCGAGGTCGAGCACGGCCAGGAACTTGCCGTTGGAGCCGGCGTTGGTCACCAGCGTGCGCCCGCGCGAATTGGCGACAGCGATGGGGTGCGGCACGCCATCATGCGTATGCCCACCCAGAATCACATCGATACCGCCCACACGCGACGCCATCTTGAGATCGACGTCCATGCCGTTGTGGGACAGCACCACCACCACCTGCGCCCCCTTGCCGCGTACCTCGTCGACCATCTCCTGCATGCGGTCGTCCTGAATGCCGAAGCTCCACTCGGGCACGAAATAGCGGGGGTTGGCGATCGGGGTGTAGGGAAAGGCCTGACCGATTACTGCCACCGCCACGCCATTGATGGTGCGGATCGACCAGGGCTGGAACACCGGATCTTCGAAGTCGGTGGTTTTGACGTTCTGCGCGAGAAACTCGATATGACCTTTCAGGTGCATGTCGATGATTTCCCTCACACGGTCCGCGCCGTAGGTGAACTCCCAGTGCGGCGCCATCATGTTGACGCCCAGAAGCTTGGTGGCGTCGACCATGTCCTGCGCGCGCGTCCAGAGCGAGGTGGCCGACCCTTGCCAGGTATCGCCGCCGTCAAGCAGCAAGGCGCCCGGACGCGAGGCCCGCAAACGCTTGACCAGCGTGGCGAGGTGCGCAAAGCCACCTACCTTGCCAAAGCTCTGCGCCGCCGCTTCGAAATCAAGATAGGTGAAGGCATGGGCCTCGGCCGAGCCCGGCCGCACGCCAAAGGACTTGAGCAGGTTCTCACCCACCAGGTGCGGCGCCTTGCCTGCCATGCTGCCCACGCCAAGATTGACACTCGGCTCGCGAAAATAAATGGGCAGGAGCTGCGCGTGGCAATCGGTGAAGTGCAGCAGACTGACGTTGCCAAAGCGGGGAAGCTCGTAGAGTGCATCGCCCGCGGCAGCAGGCCCGGCCGACGCGGCGGTCTGCGCAGCCGCCTGCAGATTGAGGCCCGCTGCCGCACCCGCGGCCAGCACCTGGAGAAACTCGCGGCGGTCCATGGTGCTCAGCGATTGACAGGCGAGGTGGGGTCGAGCAGCAACGCCATGACATGACGAATCTGCTCCTCGGTCAGAATGCCGGCGGCACCGAAGCGCGGCATGATGTTGCACGCGTTGAACGCATGCGCATTCCAGATCCGTGCCCAGGTGTAGCGCTGAATCTCCACCGTATTGCCGCGCAGCTTGCCGTACTGATAAAGCGTGGGGCCGATATTGCCGTAGGAGATTTCTTCCTTCGAAATCTGGTGACAGGCATAGCAGTTGCCGCCGTTGACGGTTTTGTCGTTGTCGGAAAACTGCAACCCCACGCCGCTTTGCGCAATGCGCTCGCCCTGCTTCCAGTCGCCCAGAAAATTGCCGTCCGCGGGATACTTCACCGCATCGAGCGCTGCCTTTTCAAGCGCGGCCTTCATCGGTGCCGGCATGGGCCTGGTGGAATATTCCGAACACTGCTTCTGAAGATCGTTCTGGTCGAGCCGGTCGAGCTTGGCAATGCCACGCTCCTTGAACGATGACTTCATGATGCCCAGCACATCGGCATTCGACGACTGGGCCTGGACGGTCGGAATCAGCGCAACAACCAGCGCCGACGCTGCAAGAAGGTTCCTGAGTGTCATGACTGCGGCTCCTTAGCGCTTGATGGCCGGTGAATCCATCTTGCCTCCCTGGGCACGCACACCCAGGAAAGTGATCAGGTCGATCGATGCGGGCGAGATGTAGTCGATTTCCGGGAACCGCTGCTGGCGGAAGCAGTCGTAGATGCGCCACTGCATGGTTCGCATCGCCCCTTGCGACACGCGGTAGGCGGGCCAGGTCGCAAACGCGCGGCGTGCTGGCTCGTCCTTGGTGAGATTGGGAAGATCCTGCAGACGGATGCGTTTTTCATCCTCCCCATGACACGAGGCGCAGGAAAAATCATACGGACCGCCGCGGAAATAGAAGATCTTTTCGCCGCGCTGAAAGGCTGCGATTTCCTTGGGATGTTTTTGCGGCACGTTGATGGCGACGCCACGCGACTCCTCCACAACAAAGGCCACCAGCGCCTCGAGATCGGTCTGGCGCTGCCCCGCACCCGAGTATGGATTGCGCACTGCATCGGCACGTGCCATCCCCTGCAAGGTGACCATGCAGTGAACGATCCGGGCTTCGGCATCCATCACGCTGTCGGTATCAGCGAAGTAGCGCGGCAACTCGGCATAGGCGCCAGGCACCACACCAGGCCCCTTGCCCAGATCGCAGCCCTCCATGCTCACCTGCTTCGGGCCCCGCCTGGTTTTCCAGAGGCCCTCGCCGCGCATCACCAGCAGTTCGGCGGGGTTGCCGTCGCCCAGCATCTGACGATACTTCTCAAGCTCGGCCTGGGTATTGCTCTGCGCATGCACGGTGGCGGGTGCGATGCTGCCCCCGATCGCCAACGCCGCGAAGAGCGCAACCGAAAGTCTTCGAATCATCGACATGATGGTCTCCTCCCTGTTTTTCAGCGCCCCCGGTGCAGGCCCGCGCCGGGGCGCCATGATCAGCTTGCGGTGGCTTCGTCGGTGCGTTTTTCGCCCTTGTTGTCGACCCAGCTCACAGTGATCTTGTCGCCGGCCTTGGCGCCCTTCACCTTGAACTGCAGATAGGGGTTCTTGGAAATGGCTGGCCCCCAGTGCGCTTTGAGTACCTGTTTTCCGTTCAGCGCCGCGCTCACTTCCGAGATGTACCAGGCGGGCACCAGCTTGCCGGACGAGTCTTTGCGCTGCCCGGTTTCCATCTCGTGGGCCATCAGCACGCGAACGTCGGCCACGCCATTGCGCACGACGGCGCGAATCTTCATCGGATCTGCCATGTCTTTCTCCTTGGCTGTGTATGGGACCGGGCGATCAGCCGCCGCAGCCGCCTAGCGTGACCTTGATTTCCTTCTTCGCGACGTAGAACTTGCCGTCGGCCTTGACGACCGCAAACACGTCCGAGGTCTGCCCCATCTTGATGCGCATGTTCACATCGGCTTCAGCGCCTTCGAGGATGTCGTAGGCCCCGGCCAGTGCACTGGGATTTTTTTCAACCAGCAGCGCCATCATCTGGGTGTTGGCGAGTGCACTTCTGATGCCCACCGGAACCACGGCGCCGTTCTCGGCGATATCCGGTGCATTGATGACGATGTCCTTTGATTCCGGGGCACCGCCGGCGCCAAGCGCCTTCAGGGTCTCGGCGATGCCGGTGGTTTTGAAAGCCTGTTCAAGCGACTGCGCGCTGGCCTGGCCAGGCCGCAGCAGCCCGATCGCGAGCAGCGCGCCATACAGGCCGGCCGAACCCGCGACCTGCAGCGAAGTGCGACGGTTGCGATTCATCGAGATTCTCCTGGTGAAAAGGAAACGGTAATGACATGAGGAAACCGGGGATTATGACGCGCCCGACAGAATCCAGCGGACCAGCGACCGCGCATCCTCATCGGAAAGATTCGGATGGGGCGGCATGGGGATGGCGCCCCAGTTGCCCTGGACGCCGACGCGCACCCGACCACTCAGGGTGGCCTCGGCCTTTGCATCGCCACGATAGCGGTCCGCCACCTCGCGAAACGACGGCCCCACCATGCGGCTGGCTGTTGCATGGCACGCCAGGCAGTTGCTCTCGCGGGCAAGCGCCGCCGGACCGCGACTCGCGTCGGCCCCCTTCGGCGCATCGCTCACCGCGCGGGCAGCGTTCGCCGCAGCCAGCGGCTCGCGCATCGCGGGCTGCGTGGTGTCGGCACCCCGGGTGGGGCCCACCGGACGGTTCTGCTCGGCGAGGTTGCCATGGGCATTGCGAGCAAAGTCGGGCAGGATCGACCGGACATCAAGCACCACCGGGCAGTTCGAGACGCAGGCATCACCCTGCACATCAGGCTTGCCCGCGACCGACCACATCCCGGGATAGACAACCTTGCCGTTCCGGTTGGGCAGGCGCTCCTGCACCTGTGCAATGTTCTTGTCGCTCAGCACAAAGTCGTTGGGCACCACTTCGGCCAGATTCAGGATGTAGGCAACCACCGCATACACCTCGTCAGGCTTGAGCGTCTTGGGGGTATTCCAGGGCATGGCGCGGTTGATGTAGTCCCACAGGGTGGACACCTGCGAGAGCTTCATCATGGTGGTGCGTTGCGGGAAGTCCTGCCGCTTGAGGTTGGCGACGCGTCCGGACTGCATGTCCGCTCGCGTGGTGCCGCCCACGATTGGCGTGAACACCTCGTTTGATTCACCGAAGGTTCCGTGACAGGACTCGCACTTTGCCTCCCAGACCTGAAGCCCTTCGTCGACCGACCCCTTGCCTGCAGGAAGCCCCTTGAAGTCGGGCCGGACATCGATGTCCCAGGCCTGGATTTCGGTGCGCGTGGCGGGTCGGCCAATGCCGGACCAGGGCCGCGCCGCGCCCTCGGCACTTGCCACGCGGGAAGCGGCCGCCTCCCCGGACTGCGCAGGCTGCGGCGCCTGTGCATGGGCGACAGCCATCGTGAACAGCAAGGCAGCGCCCAGGCCTGCAGCGTGCCCGATCGTGGACCGGATCGATTGCATCGTCGATCTCCTCAGTAGACCTGAACGTTGAACACTTCGCCGCTGTCGGCCAGGCGCCACGACTGGATCGCGTTGTTGTGATAGATGGACCGGGTGCCCCGCACCTCGCGCAGCTGGTTGATGCGCGGCTGCACATGACCGGTTTCATCGATCGCTCGGCTTTGCAGGATGGCGGGGGAGCCGTCCCAGACCCAGTCGAAATTGAAGCGGGTGAGCGCCTTGGGCAGCACCGGGCTTTCGAGCCGCGCTTCGCGCCAGTTGCGGCCACCGTCCACCGATACATCGACCCGCCGGATGCGACCACGCCCGGACCAGGCGAGTCCGGTCACGTTGTAGTAGCCCTTGTCGAGCAGCACCTGCCCCCCTGAGGGCGTGGTGATCACCGACTTCACTTCCTGGATGGACGTGAACTGGCGATGCGTGCCGTCGGGCATGAGGTCGACGTAATGCAGGACCTCGTCCTTGGTGTGCCACGGCTGGTCGCCCACTTCAATGCGACGCAGATACTTCACCCAGGAAACGCCCTGTACGCCCGGCACCACCAGGCGCAGCGGATAGCCATTTTCGGGCCGCAGCATTTCGCCATTCATCGCCCAGGCCACCATCACATCATCGAGCGCGCGCTCCATCGGGATGGTGCGGGTCATTGACGAGCCATCGGCCCCTTCGGCGAGCACATACTTGCCGTGCTTCAGATCGGCGCCGCACATCTCGAGGAGCGTGGACAGCAGCACGCCGGTGTATTCGCTGCAGGACAACATGCCGTGCGAATACTGCACGGTGGGCACCGCCACATTGGCCCATTCCATGCCGGTGTTGGCACCGCACTCGATGAAGTGGATGCGCGAGACGGCGGGCAGCCGCATCAGGTCATCCATGGTGAAGACCTTCGCTTCGCGCACCAGGCCATTCACCATCAGCCGATGCTGGCTGGGGTCGATGTCCCACCACCCCTGGTGGTGGCGCTCAAAGTGCAGGCCGTTGGGGGTGATGATGCCGAACAGGCCCTGAAGCGGCGTGAAGCTCACCGACGCAGCCGACACCCGGGTGAGGCCCGGGCTTTCGCGGCGCTGCAAACCCTTTTCCCATTTGGATGGCAGGCCATAGCCGCGCGCGGCAACCGGCTGGCCCAGGCCACGGGTGTGCTCGGGCAGGTTCAGGATGGCCGACTCGCCCGGGCGGTCAACGCCCGGGGCTTCTGCCGGGCCGCGTTGCTGGGCCGCTGCACGCCCCGCGGCCACGCCTCCTGCGCCTGCGACGAGGGCGCTGGCAAGGAATCGCCGACGCGACGGGGGTTTCGGTGCTTCCGGGGCCGGCGTGATTCGACCGGCAATCCTGAGACTGGAATTCATCATGGGGTCCTTCCTGATGAGCGAGTACCCGCTGCGGCAACCGTGCCGGCAGCCTCCGGGGCCTCAGCGGGCGACACAAACAGTTCGCGCGCAGCAACATGAACGCAGACCGTCCGGCACAGCTCGGTGAGTGTGGCGTCGGCCACGCCGTACCAGGTGAAGTTGCGATCTCGGCGGCGACTGAGGGCACCTGCCCGGTGCATGGCACCGAGATGGCGTGAGACCGCGGTCTGGGTGGCCCCGGTGGCTGCGACGATATCGCCCACCGTGCGCTCGCGATCGCAGATCGCATGGAGGATCTTCAGGCGCATGGGTTCGGCCAACAGCGCGAAATAACCCGACGCCGACTCGAATACGCGGTCGAGGTCGGCCGAGACAGACACCGCCGAAGTCTCCATTGATTTCTTTGAGTTATGAGTTGATTTCCGATGAGAATATGCTTTGAAACGAATATTGTCAAACAGTTCTCGCGCTATGCTTTGACTGGAATCGAACCCAGCCGGGGGCGATGTCAACCGCTCTCCATCTCGACACCCCCGATGCCGGTCACCGCCCTTCCCCGTGTTTCGACGCCACCCGGCGAGGCTGCCGCTCTGGCCATCGCCCTGCTTTGCCTGGTGGCAATGACGGCCTCGGCAGCACTGGCAGCCGCCCCGATCGATGCCCCAACACCCTCACCATCGGGGGCGTCCGTGCAAACGCCTCGGGAATCGGATCGCTTGAATCCTGCGTCCACGCCCCCGAACCGGGGTGCGACGCGCCTGCGCGAACCTGCGGGCCCGGGTGGCCCCGATGCCGGGCACAGCCTGCAGCCTGCATCGCCCGCGCGTGACACCCTGCCAGCGCGCGCGCAGGCCGCGTTCGCCGCCGGTCGACCGCTGGTGGTGATGTTCTCGCTGCGGGGGTGTCCCTGGTGCGATGCGCTGCGGCGCGAACACTTCGCCGCGCTCATGGCCGCTCAGGAACGTCTGGGCGTGTTCGCCATTGAAATCGATCTGACCGACCCGCGCCCGTTCAATCCTGCACCCGACTCGGGGCGAACCCAGTCCGTCAGAGCCGACAACCCGCGTGAGCTGGGCCAGCTCCATCGGGTACGCCTCGCGCCGACTGTGCTGTTTCTGGGTCCTGACGGAGAAGTGGCCGAGCGTCTGGTCGGCTACGGCTCACCCGATTTTTTTGGCGCTTATCTCGAGCAGCGCATTGCGCAGGCACGGGCCGCGCTCAAGTCGCCCACGCGCTGAGCGGCGGGGAGAGCCGATCAGTCAGTGAAACTGGCTGGCTTCGGGTTCGATGTCGGCCGGCATTTCCGCATGAACCGCCTCGCCCTTGCAGTTGGGGTAAAGCGGAACACCGCAGTCTTCGCAGAAGTCGGGCTCCTGCAGCTCTGGCCAGTTTCGGATGTCACCCACCCCGAGGCTTCGCAGCAGCTCGCGAATGTGCTCAAGCGGCGAAGGCTCGTCGGTCTCTGCCTCCGGACCCAGCAGCGGCCACACGATGCCGTAGGCAACTTCGTCATCGCTGCCCGTGGATAGACCGATCCGGTATTCGTCGACCCGGTCTTTTCCGTATGCGGCAATGGACGCCTTCAGCGCCGCGGGTTCCAGATCAAGTGCATGGGTGAGGTAGTGCACCGCCGCCTGGATGGAGTACGGCCGAACCCGGCGATCGGATTCGCGCATGTTGAGATGATAGGCATCGGGCAGCAGACATTCGAACCCGCAGCCGGCAAGCATGGGCTCGAGGTTGGGGCGGGCCTGCGCCACCCATTGCTCAAGACACTGAACCCGGCTCGCGTGATCGCCCGCATCGATTTCCTGCCAACGAAACAGCGGCTGCCCCGCGGGCGCGGCGACCACCCCCAGAACAAACCGCGTATCGGCAAGCATCTCAGCGGTTTCGGGTAGAGACTTGAGATCAAGGCGGGGGGTGGCGCCGTTGACCAGCGACGCCGCCAGGCGGCGGGTCAGTCGGCGCAGCTCGACATGCTCGCGCGGCAACTGATCGACGCTGTAGAGCATGGGCACCAGCCTGAGCTGCGCCTCGCGCGCAAGGGTGTGGGACTGCCAGTGCGAGGAAAGCGTCTGCACCAGCTCGGTGGAAATGGGCCCAGAGGGAATGCGGAAACGCGTCCAGGCAATGAGCGGCGCGGCAACCAGCAACGCCTCCCAGCGCTGCCCCTGATGCTCGAACGACACCGACTCGGCGCATTCCTCGATTGTTTCGATCAGGGCGCCATAGGCCTCGCTGTCGGCCTGATGCAGGCGATCGAGCGCCTCGTGGAGCGGTTGCGTGTGCCCGCCGTCGAGCAGACGCTCTATCCGGACGGTCAGCTGCGCTTCCCAGAAACGGTCTTCAATCCGGCTGCCTGCGTTGGCAAGCCCCAGCGAGGCGGCGACCAAACGTTCGGCGTCCGGCGACAGATGCGCCTTGCGGTCGCGACCACGCGCACTACGGTGTTCTTTCATCCGACGGATTCTAGTCGAATCAGGCTACCTGCGTCGTGGCATCACCTTGCGCCAACCCGGCCCATAGCGCAGGTTTTTTTGACTCCCTGGCGATGGCGGCCAGGATTTCCTCGTGCTCGGCGAGTTCCTCGGCGCTAGCCGGGAGCACCCGAAGCGCGGCAGGAGGCCAATCTTGGGCAGCCGACTCCTGAACCCCACCCTCTCCCGATGGCGACACCGGTGCAATTTCCAGGCTGTCCTGCCCGCGGGTCATGGCGAGATACACATCGGCCAGCAACTGGGCATCGAGCAGCGCACCGTGCAGGGTCCGGTGCGAATTCGCAATGCCATAGCGCTCGCACAGGGCGTCAAGCGAATTGCGCCGCCCCGGATGCATCTGCCTCGCAAGTGCGAGGGTATCAACCACCGATGCGGTCCATTCCCTGAACGTACGCATGCCCAGACGGCTCAGTTCAGCGTCCAGAAAACCGATATCGAAGGGCGCGTTGTGGATCAGCACTTCAGCGCCCGCCACAAAGTCGACCAGGCGTTCCGCGATCTGCGCGAACACCGGCTCGTCGCGCAACCGCTCCCGGCTCAGGCCGTGGACCGCCAGCGCACCCGCATCGATATCGCGTTCGGGGTTGAGATAGAGGTGCAGCGTGCGTCCGCTCGGGCGACGGTCGATGAGTTCGACACAACCGATTTCGATGACGCGATGGCCATCTTCGGCGCTGAGGCCAGTGGTCTCGGTGTCGAGGATGACCCGACGCACAGTCATGACTCGTAACTCCCGCGCGCTCAGTGGGCTGAGGCAGGCCCGCGACTGGACGCGGCTACCGTGGCGGCCACGGCAGGTGCACCGCCGACCGGCGCCGCATTGTCGCGTTCGACCGGATTCGGCTCGGTCGTCGCGGTGCGGCGACGCGCGAGAAGCGAATACACCACCGGCAACACAAACAGCGTCAGGACCGTTCCGAATGTCATCCCGCCCACGATCACCAGGCCGATCTGCATGCGGCTCTCGGAACCTGCGCCCGAGGCATAGGCGAGTGGCACTGCGCCCAGCACCATGGCGCCGGTGGTCATCAGGATGGGGCGCAGCCGGCGCGCCGCGGCCTCGATGGTGGACTCGATCAGTTCGCCACCCGCATCGCGCAACTGGTTGGCAAACTCGACGATCAGAATGCCGTGCTTGGTGATCAGCCCCACCAGCGTGATGAGGCCAATCTGGCTGTAGACGTTGATGGTGCCCCCGCCCTCCTTCAGCAGCCACAGCGCACCCGCCATGGAAAGCGGGACCGTGAGAATGATGATGAGCGGATCGACGAAGCTTTCGAACTGCGCGGCCAGCACCAGAAAGATGAAGGCAAGCGCCAGCAGGAAGGTGACGAACAGGGTGGACGAGGATTGCTTGAATTCCCGTGTCTGTCCGTTGTAGTCGACCGCATAGCCAGGCTTCAGGTGCCGGCGCGCCGCCTGCTCGAAGACATCGAGCGCTTCGCCGAGCGACGTGCCGGGCGACAGGCTTGCCGTGATGGTGACCGCGCGCCGCTGCCCGAAATGGTTGAGCTCGCGCGCCGTCACGGTTTCGGTAATGGTGACGAGGCTGGAGAGCGGCACCATGGCATCGTTGCGACCGCGCATGAACATGTTCGAAATATCCTGGGGATTGTTTCGATTGCCTGCCTCGAGTTGCACGATGACATCGTACTGATCGCCGCCGCGCTTGAAGCGCGTGACCTGGCGGCCACCCAGGAAGGTTTCCAGGGTGCGGCCGATGGCCTCGACCTGAACGCCAACATCGGCCGCCCGGTCGCGGTCGATCGTCACCTTGATCTCCGGCTTGTTCAGCCGCAGGTCGGAATCAACGCCGGTGACGCCCGGGTAGCGCTGCAGCTCGGCCATGAGCGGCTGGAGCGTCGCCTGAATGTTCTCGTAGGTATCAGAGCTGAGAATGACGAAATTGATCGGACGCTCGCGCGGGCTCTGACCGAGCGACGCCGGCGCCACCGCAAACGCCTGCACGCCCGGAATGGACTGCAGCCGCGGTTGCAGGACGCGGATCATGTCCTGCACCTTGCGATCGCGCTCTGCCCAGTCAACCATCCGGAACACCACCGAGCCCTGGGTGGAGGTGGGATTTCCGGCCACGACAAATATTCGATCCGCCTCGGGCAGAAGCGGACGGCCCAGCGCTTCAATCGCCTGGCCGTAGCGCTGCGTGTAGGGAATCGACGCGCCTTCCGGGCCGGTGTAGATGGTGAAGATCATGCCGCGGTCTTCAATCGGCGAGAGTTCCTTCTTGCCGGTCCGCCACAGTTCCTCGACAGCCACGCCCACTGCCGCAAAAAGCGCGACGGCAAGCACCCAGCGCCAGAGCGCACCCAGCGCGAGCAGGCGGGTGAGCATCCAGCGATAGCCGGCGGTGAGCGCATCCAGCCCGCGCTCGATGGTGCGGCTGAACCATCCGGGGTTGGGCTCGTGACGGAGCAGCTTCGCGCACATCATGGGCGACAACGTGAGCGCAACGAACCCCGACACCAGCACCGTACCCGCCAGCGTGAGGGCGAACTCGATGAACAGACGCCCCGTCCGGCCGGTAACGAACGCCATGGGGGCATAGACCGCGGCAAGCGTCAGCGTCATGGCGACCACTGCAAAGCCCACCTCGCGGATGCCCTGGAACGCAGCCGCAAGCGGCGCCATGCCTTCCTCGATATGGCGATAGATATTTTCCAGCACCACGATCGCGTCATCGACCACCAGACCAATGGCGAGCACCAGTGACAGAAGCGTGAGCGTGTTGATCGAAAAACCAGCCGCATACATGACGGCAAACGCACCGAGCAGACAGACCGGGATGGTGACCAGCGGAATGATGGAGGCGCGCAGCGTGCGCAGGAAAAAGAAAATGACGAGCGCCACCAGCGCGGCCGCCTCGGCAATGGTCTTGTAGACCGCTTCGATCGAGCGATCGATGAACAGCGTGGAGTCGTAGCCGATGTTGAGCTGAAAGCCGGGTGGCAGCTCTTCCTGCAACCGCGGCAACTCGGCGCGGAGCGCCTTGGCGAGCACCAGCGGATTGGCGGTGGCCTGCTTGATCAGCCCGACCGATACCGCCGGATTGCCGTTGAAGCGGACGTTGATCCGCTCGTCGAGCGGCGCGATCTCCGAGCGCCCGATGTCGCGAAACCGAACGGGATAGCCGTTGACCGTCCGGATCACGATGTCATCAAACTCGTCGACCCGCCGCAAGTCGGTCTGCGACATGACGGTAAATTCGCGCTCGCGGCTTTCGATGCGTCCGGACGGCACGTCCACGTTCTGCCGGCGCAGCGCCTCTTCGACATCCTGTACGGTCAGGCGATAGCCGGCCAGCCGCTCGCGATCGAGCCAGATGCGCATCGAGAACTGGCGCTCCCCCCAGATGCGTACGTCGGCCGCGCCGGGCAGCGTCTGAAGCCTGGGCTTGAGGATGCGGTTTGCCACGTCAGACACTTCCATCTGCGAGCGCCCCGGGCTCGACAGCACCACCTGGATGATGGGGTTGGCGTCGGCCTCGACCTTGGCGATCACCGGCTCATCAACGCCCTGCGGCAGCTTCTGGCGAACCCGCGAGGTGCGGTCGCGAACGTCGGCCGCCGCACCATCGGGTTCGCGGTCCAGCCGGAAACGCACCGTGATCTGACTGCGCTCGGCGCGCGAGATCGAGGTGATGACTTCGATGCCGTCGATGCCGGCAATCGAGTCTTCAAGCGGTTTGGTGACAGCGGATTCGACGATCTCGCTGGAGGCGCCACGGTAAACGGTGGTGACGGTCACCACCGGTTCATCGATTCTCGGATACTCGCGCACCGACAGGCGGTCAAAGCTCACCAGACCCAGCAGCATCAGGATGAGTGACAGCACCGTGGCAAACACGGGTCGGCGAATGCAGATCTCGGAAATCTTCATGGGTTCCTCGAATCAGCCGGCTGGGCGAGTTGCCGGGCCTTTGGGGGCGCCGCCTTGACCGCCGCTGTCTGACGCAGCACCGCCGCCTGCCGCTCCACCGCCTGCCGC
>JBMSQB010000030.1:0-48515 GCA_049423065.1 Burkholderiaceae bacterium | reverse complement strand
CCGCCAGTTCGCCCACCGCATCACGACCATCATGCAGCACCGTCATGGCCTTGCGCAGGTTCAACCACTCGGCATCGGTCAGGTCGCGGGCAACCGACCACGCGTCCCCGAACGGACCGGGCAGGACCGGCGGCGGCATGCTTGCGTCATCGCGAGGCTCGCCGAGGGGAGGCTTGCCAGCGCCAACCGGCAGCTTCGCCACCACCTCCCAGGCATCGTCGGGCGGCGTCCAGCCCACACCGGGCGCAATAAAGATCTGGCCCGTCGATTCGTTGATCCAGCCAATCAGCACCTGCACGGCAGCCACAGCCTCTGCGGGCGGCTTGAAACCCAGCGTGTCCGCCAGTTCGCCCACCGCATCACGACCATCATGCAGCACCGTCATGGCCTTGCGAAGGCTCAACCACTCGGCATCGGTCAGGTCGCGGGCAACCGACCAGAGTTCTTCGAGCGGGGGCTTGGGCATGCCGGGCATGGCTGGATCAGGTCGTCCAGGCAACCCGACGGAATCCGTCTCATCCGGGGAGTCTTCGTCGTCAGGCTTTCCAAGGACGGGACCCGCCGAGAGATCGTCGTCGTCTGGCTCTTCGCGATCGGGTTCTTCCGGGCGCGCAGGCTTCGGCGGCGGCATGGCCGGGTCCGGCAACGCAGTGACGGGTTGACCTGGCTTGCCCGCGGAACCACCAAGGAACGGAGCAAGCCATTCGGGGTTGACACGCAACGCAGGCGCCCAGGTCGCGGACGGCGCCTGCCATCCGGTCGTCGGGGCGATGAACACCCGTCCGGTCGCCGAATCCAGCCAGCCGACAATCGACTGGCCGGTCATCATGTCCGCGGGAGGAGGCTTGAAATCCAGACTGACAGCTAGCGCCTTGAGCGCATCGCCACCGCGCGCGAAGGACCGCAGCGCCAGATCAAGGCTGCCCGGGTCTGGCTTGCCGCCGCTCAAAAATCCCAGCGCAGCGGACATCAGACCCGAGGATGAGACCGCAGGGGGAAGGGACAACCCTCCCGGTGCGGATGATGCGGTGGCGGTGGCGTGGCTCACGATGTCGGAGTCCTTGTTGTTCGTGAACTGGGCATTCACGGGGATTGACTGGGATTTTTTCACATTCCGCGCGCCAACTCAAGCAAAGGCCCGAAGCGGGGACTGGGAGTACCCGATTTGACCTTCGCCAGCTCAGCGATAGCCAGGCAGCTCCCTGTCCAGCACCCGCATCATTGCTTCAAAGAACAGCCGATCCCGGTCGGCTCCCGAGTGCGTTTCCAGGTCGGCTGGGGCCAGGACCTTGGCAACGATCGCCGGGTCGATTTCCTGCAGTTCGCGGCCTGTTGCCATCGCGAGCATCTGAGTGCGACAGGCCCGCTCGAGCTTGTAAAGCCGACGGTACGCCTGGGCGACGGTCTTGCCGGTGGTGATCACGCCATGATTCTTCATGAACACAATCGGCTTGTCGCCTGCGATTCGCGCCAGCCGTTCCCCTTCCGAAGGCAGGTCGGCGGTGCCGTCGTAGTGATCGTCATAGGCGATGTCGCGGGCCATGAAGACAGCCGTCTGGGTGGCATTCAACAACCGGTTGTCTTTCAGCATGTTGAGCGCAACCGCCCAGGGCTGATGCGTGTGCAGTACCACCTCGGCCCCGGTGAGCCGGTGAAACGGCGCGTGAATACACCAGGCCGACAGCTCAACCGTGCCTTCGCCCTCGAGCGTCTGCCCGGATTCGTCGAACATCACCAGATCGTCGGCCCGCGCTTCTGACCAGTGATACCCGAACGGCAGGATGAGATAGCGCCCGGGCTGGCCAGGGACGCGAGCGGTGAAATGGTTGTCTATGCCTTCGTCGAGTTCATGCAGCACCGCCATCCGCATCGCAGCGGCAAGCTGCACCTTCAATTCGCGAAGCGCCGCCTGATCGCGATTCGAGGCGGCGACTGGCAGTCGTGTGACGCTCATTGCGGTTCTCCTAATGGGTTCAGGCTCGAACAACTCGGGCAGAGGCTAAGGGCGCTTTCTCAGACACCCAACTGGGGGTTGACCCGCTCCACATCGCTATGCAGCTTGTTCAGTGCGTTGAGGTAGGCCTTGGCTGATGCAACGATGATATCGGGGTCGGCCCCCACGCCGTTCACAATCCGTCCGCCGCGCGAGAGCCTGACGGTGACCTCCCCCTGCGATTCGGTACCGGTGGTGATCGCATTGACCGAATAGAGGAGGAGCTCCGCTCCGGAGTCCACCTGAGATTCAATGGCCTTCAGCGTCGCATCGACCGGGCCATTGCCGTCGGCGCGGCTGCGCGCCTCGCGACCCGCCACCGACAGGGTGATCTCGGCATGCGGCCGCTCGCCGGTTTCCGAGCCCTGGGCAAGCGACACCAGCTTGTAGTGTTCGTTCTCGGGCGCAACGGATTCATCGGAGAACAGCGCCTGAATGTCCTCATCAAAAATATCGGACTTGCGGTCGGCCAGGTCCTTGAAACGCGAGAACGCGGCGTTCAGCTCGGTTTCGGAATCCACCGGAATGCCAAGCTCGAGCACGCGCTGCTTGAACGCATTGCGGCCAGAGAGCTTGCCCAGAACGATCCGGTTGGTGGCCCAGCCCACGTCTTCGGCCCGCATGATCTCGTAGGTATCGCGGTGCTTGAGCACGCCGTCCTGATGAATACCCGAGGCATGCGCAAACGCATTGGCCCCCACTACCGCCTTGTTGGGCTGCACCGGAAAACCGGTGATGCCCGAGACCAGCTTGGATGCCGGCACGATCTGGGATGCATCAATCCCGACATCAAGGCCGAAGTAATCGCGCCGGGTCTTGACCGCCATCACGATTTCTTCGAGCGAGGTGTTGCCTGCACGCTCGCCCAACCCGTTCACCGTGCACTCGATCTGACGCGCACCGCCAATGGTGACACCAGCGAGCGAGTTGGCGACCGCCATGCCGAGGTCGTTGTGGCAGTGCACAGACCAGACCGCCTTGTCGGAGTTTGGAATGCGCTCGCGCAGGTTTCGAACCAGCTGACCGAAGAGCTCGGGCACCGAATAGCCCACCGTGTCGGCGATGTTGATGGTGGTGGCGCCCTCGCGGATCACGTCCTCGATCACCCGGCACAGAAAATCGATGTCCGAGCGGCTGCCGTCTTCCGGAGAAAACTCCACGTTGTCGGTGAACTTGCGCGCGAAACGCACAGCAAGCCGCGCCTGTTCGTGCACCTGCTCGGGCGTCATGCGGAGTTTCTTCTCCATGTGCAGCGCAGAGGTGGCAATGAAGGTATGAATGCGCGCGGATTTCGCACCTGCCAGGGCCTCGGCCGCCCGCGATATGTCGCGGTCGTTGGCGCGAGAGAGCGAGCACACGGTCGAGTCGCGTATGGTGTTGGCGATGGCCTTGACCGCTTCGAAATCGCCGTTGGAGGACGCCGCAAATCCGGCCTCGATCACATCCACCCGAAGCTTCTCGAGCTGGCGGGCGATGCGCAGCTTTTCCTCTTTGGTCATGGACGCGCCAGGGCTCTGCTCGCCATCGCGCAGGGTGGTATCGAAGATGATCAGTTTGTCGGCCATTTCGGATGCTCCTGGGTCTGCCCCCGCTGGTTCGGGGAGCCTGCACTTCAGATTGTGGGGGAAGGGGTGTTTAGCGCGCGGGGCGCAGTAGCAGCCGCACGCCGGGAAGGCGTAGCGCTGCCAGGCGACGGACGCGGCGGGCGTGGTCGCGGGCGGACACGGCAATGGAGTGTTCGCTGGGCATGCCCCGGACTATACGGGCAACCCGGCGCCGCTTGCAAGCGGAACCCGATGGGGCGCGGTCGGCGTTGCACCGGGCCCGCATGGCTGGGTCCGTGTTCAGGGGTAAGCTTGCGCCTTGCCAAAGCAACCGCCTGCGCACACGGACGAATGCGCGACCGGAAGAACCTTTCAAATGCGGGAACCTGACCATGAAGCTCCTCGTGCTGCACGGCCTCAACCTCAACATGTTTGGCAAACGCGACCCTGCGCAATACGGCACCACCACACTCGCGGAAATCGATGCGGCCGTTGAGCGACTGGCTGGCGAACTCGGCGCAACCGTCCAGTGCTTTCAAACGAACTTCGAAGGGGCGATGGTCGAGCGAATCCATCAGGCGCACAGCGATGGCACCGGCGCCGTGATCATCAACGCAGGCGCCTGGACGCACTACAGCTACGGCATTCGCGATGCACTCGCAATACTCAACTGCCCGATCGTCGAGGTGCACATGTCCAACGTTCACGCGCGCGAGGAGTTCCGCCATACCTCGGTGTTCTCGCCGATCGTGCGCGGCCAGATATGCGGCTTCGGCATCGACAGCTACCTGCTGGGGGTACGCGCAGCCGTGTCTGCGCTCAAGGCAGGTTAGTCAGGCGCGAGGACGCAGTCATGACAAGTCGGGATCGCTCCCAGCGCGGCACCCTGCGCTGCCATCAGGTCAGGGTGAGCGAGCGCACCGTCTGGACCTTTGTCGAAATCAACGATGGCGATTTCAGCGGGCTGGGGGAAGCCACGCTGGAAGGGCGGAGCGATGAGGTCGAACGAGCCGTGCGAAGCCTTGCAGAGGCGCTTTTCGAGCCAGGATCTCGTCCCTCGGAAAGCCATCTCGAACGCCTCGCCCAATGGCTGCTGGCCGATCGCTGTGCGCACAGTCTCGTCCACGCCACTGCGCTGAGCGCAATCGAGCAGGCGCTGCACGATCTGCTCGCCAGGCGGGCGGGGTTGGCCCTGCATGCCCGCCTCGGGCAGGCGCAGCGCAGCCGCATCCCGCTCTACGCGAACATCAACCGGGGTACCGTCCCGCGAACACCCGAGCGCTTCGCGGCCCGCGCGCTGCGCGCCGCGGGCCAGGGCTTCAACGCAATCAAGATGGCACCCTTTGACGGCGTGAGCCCGGAGGCCGATGACGCACCCGCGCAGCGCGCGCTCGTCGACGCCGGCCTTGCCCGCATCGCAGCCGTGCGTGCCGCACTCGATGCGCACTTCCCCGACTGCGATCTGATGGTCGATTGCCACTGGCGCTTCAATGCCGCCCAGGCCATGCAGATGACCGACGAACTTGCGCGACTGAAGGTCAGCTGGTACGAATGTCCGGTCGCTGAAATCCCCGAACAATTCGCCACGTTGCGCCAGATTCGCTCACGGGCGAACGATCTTGGCATGCAACTGGCGGGCGCAGAAACAATGATCGGTGTGAATGGCTTTCTGCCCATCCTGAAGGCTGGGCTCTATGACGTGGTCATGCCCGATGTCAAGCACGCGGGCGGGCTCACCGAGGTGCTGCGCATTGCCGAGACCGCCGCAGCCCATGGGGCGGCCTGCTCGCCGCACAACCCCACAGGCCCCATCTGTCACGCTCACAGCCTGCATGTCTCGGCTGTGTTCAATGATCTGCCCGCCCTCGAGGTGCAGTTTGAGGAGAGCGATCTTTTCTTTGCCCTTGCCGACCCGGATCTGCCGCGCTTCGAGGCCGGTATGAGCGCACTGCCGTCCGGGCCTGGTCTGGGCACCCGATGCCACATCGACCCCGCCGCTGCCCAGGAGGACTGAATGCCCGCTGCCACGCTGCTCACTCTGGAATCCCGCATCCGCACGCGTCGCGCGGCAATCGCGGCCATTGCGGCCGGTGCGCTCGCCACATTCATTGCTGCGCTACCCGCCATCGTCAGCGCCCAGCCCTTCCCGACCCGTGCGGTCCGCATCATCGTTCCAAGCCCGCCGGGCGATGGCTCCGACCTGACCGCGCGGGCGCTCGCGCAGCGGCTGTCGGACAGCTGGGGACACCCGGTGGTGGTGGAAAACCGGCCTGGCGCAGGCGGCCGTATCGGTACCGAGGCCGCGGTATCGGCCAACCCCGACGGTCACACCCTGCTCATGGGAAACGCCGGTTCGAACGGCATCAACGCCGCGATCTACAAGCTGCCCTACGACCTTGAGCGCGGATTCGATCCCGTCACCCTGGTCATGCGTGCCCCCAACGTGCTGGTTGTCAGCCCGCAACTGGGTGCGAATTCGGTCGTCGAACTGATCCGGCTGTTGAAAGCCCAACCCGGAAAATTTGCCTACGGCTCTGGCGGCGTGGGCAGTTCGGCCCATCTGTCGGCCGAACTCTTCAAGCTGATGGCAGGCGTCGATCTGCTGCACGTGCCCTACAAGGGCGCAGTCGGCGCACTCAACGCAGTCATCTCGGGCGAGGTCGCGCTCTTTCTTGGCAACCTTCCACCGGCCATCGGTCATATCCGTAACGGCCGGGTTCGGGCCCTGGGTGTGACCACGCTCACCCGCTCCCCGCTGTTGCCGGACGCGCCCACGCTTGACGAGGCGGGACTGAAGGGCTTCGAAACCGTGGCCTGGTTCGGCCTCTTCGCACCCGCCGGAACACCCGCCACCACGATTGGTGTGGTTCAGCAGGCGGTCGCGCGTACGCTCGCCGACACCGAGGTTCGCAAGTTGATCGACACCCTGGGCGGCGAACCCGTTGGCGGCAGCGCTGCCGACTTCCGGGCGCTGGTGAGCGCCGACATCGCCAAGTGGCGTCGGGTCGTGGCCTCAGCCGATATCCGGGCCGAGTAAGGCGTTAGGGCTTGAGCGGGGCCTCGCAGGGTCCCTTGTCGCTGCGCCGCAGGCAGGTGCAGACCAGACTGAACTGCTTCACCTCTTCCTTGCGGAGCGGCCGGAGCCCGCTGCGACGCAGCTGGTTGGCGGGCACCCACACCGCGGGCTCGAGGCCCCGGATCACACGACCCCGGTCGCGGAGGTCGAGCTGAACGCTCGCACAATGCACCGGAGCGGCCAGCGGATTGCGAATCTCGAACACCATCCGTTCGGGTGCGCCGTCCACCCAGCCCGCGCGAATATCGAGTCGGCCAAATTCTGCGGACTGCAGCGGGTGACTTTTCAGATCGGGATCGATGCCGGTCAAGCTGAACCCGCTCGCCGTGTGGGCGACCAGCCCAAGACCCATCACGCAGAACGCAGCGGACACGAAACCGCTCACGATTCCACCCCTGCGCCCACAACCAGACGCGCGCGCGGCGATCAAAGCGGCCAGCGCGCCCCTCCGGTTCGCACGCGCGACGACCGGCGCGGGCGGCGCGGTGCCTCGCCTCCCCGCCGGTGACGCGCTCAGGCGGCGGGGTTCAGCGCCTCCCATACACGGGCAGCCGTAAACGGGGTGTCCATTGCCGCCACGCCCTGGCGGCGCAGGGCGTTCATCATGGCGTTGGTCAGTGCGGGGATGGAACCCGTGCAGCCGGCTTCGCCCACGCCTTTGGCGCCCACGCGATTGAGTTCGGTTCGGGCCTGAATCTGCTCCGCCTCGACGGTCGGGATGCAGCCCGCCTTGGGCAGCGCGTAGTCCATGAGCGAGCCGGTGCTCAGCTGACCACGCTCATCGTAGATGGCATGCTCGCAGAACACCTGCCCCCAGCCCTGCACCACGCCGCCCTGAAGTTGCCCGATGACAAGCTGCGGGGAAATGACGCGCCCCAGATCGTCAACCGCCACGTAGCGCACGACGTCGGTGATGCCGGTGGCAGGATCAATTTCGATCTCCGCCACATGGGTGCCATTCGGAAAGGTGGATCCCGACTGCGCCTTGCCCTCGGCGGACAGCCGCGCACGCTGCGCAGCGTCGAGCCGGGGAATCCAGGTGGCGAGGTCGGGTGCAGATCCCGCCGCCCCGCCCGACTCTGCCCAGAGCGTCTGCGCCTGCTCGCGGATACGGGCACAGAGCTCGACGATGGCGCTGCCTGCGCCATAGAGCGTGCGCGAGCCCCCAGTGCCGTTGCCCATCAACGCCCGACCATGATGCCCGGCCGCATAACGGACGCGCGAGGCAGGCAGCCCGAGTTCCTGTTCGACGATGGTGGCAAACGAGGTTTCATGACCCTGGCCAGATGCGCCGGTGACCCCATAAATCGTGAGCTGCCCCTGCTCGTCGAAATCACCCTGCACCGTGTCGGCGGGCACTGCGCCGGCACCGGAAGCCTCGAGATAGCAGGCGAGCCCGATGCCGCGCAGCTTGCCCTGCCGGGCAGCGGCCTCGCGACGCGCGTCGAACCCCGCCCAGTCCGACAACTCGAGTGCGCGATCGAGTGTGCGGTGGAATTCGCACAGATCGTAGAGCGTGCCGTTGGCGGTCTTGTAGGGAAACGCCTCGGGCGGGATGAAATTGATCCGCCGCAACACCACCGGATCAAAGCCATGCTCGTGCGCCGCGTGATCGAGCAGCGTTTCGATGGCAAAGGCGATATCGGGTCGGCCCGCCCCCCGGTACGCGGCCATCGGCACGGCATTGGTGTAGACAAGCTTCGAGTTCATGTAGAGCGCTGGGACGCGATAAGACCCACCCATCGTGACCGACAGGTTGCGCGCGCCAATAAGTGAACTGGGCCCGGCACTGAAGGCTCCGAGATCGATCGTATCGTCGAAGCGGAGCGCGAGAATCCGGCCGTCACGGTCAAGCGCGACCGAGCCATCGAGCGTGAGGGCCCGGCCCTGGTATTCGCTCACGAACACTTCCGATCGTGTGCCGGTCCAGCCCACCGGGCGGCCCAGATGCCGGGCAGCCAGAACCACCAGCACATGCTCGCTATAGGGGTTTGAGCGCAGCCCGAAAGAGCCGCCCACATCGTAGGTGAGAACGTCGATCTGCTCCGCTGGAATGCCGCTTGCGACCGCGACCGACTTGAGCATGCCGGTGACGCCCTGCGAAGGGGTGAAGAGCCGGGTGATGCCGGTTTGAGCATCATGCGAGGCGATCACCGCCCGAGGCTCCATCGGAAAGCCAACCAGACGCTGACTGTGGACGCGATGCCGGCTTTTGAGCGGAGCGCGCGCAAAGGCCTCGGCCACCGCCTGCTCGTCACCCGACTCGAAATGCAGCGACAGATTGCCCGGCACGTTCGGGTGCAACTGCGGCGCCCCGGGCGCAAGCGCCTGGTCGGGGGTCACCACAGGCTCGAGCTCTTCGTATTCGATGTCGGCGAGTTCGGCCGCATCCTGCGCCTGCGCGGCCGTGTCAGCCACCACCATGGCAACCGGCTGACCCACAAACAGCACCTGCCCGTGTGCGAGCACCGGCATGGTGGCGACCTGCTGGGTCGTGCCGCCGCGGCCTGGGAAGGTGAAGCTGTTGGGAAGGCTGCCGCCGCCCTGCTGGATGACTTCCTCGGCCGTCATCACCCAATGAACGCCCGGCGCTGCGCGCACCGCCGACAGATCAACACGCACGATGCGGGCGCGGGCGTGCGGCGATCGGATCACATGCCCGTGGAGCATCTGATCAGGACGCAGATCATCGGTGAACGCCCCCGTGCCGGTAATGAGGCGATGGTCTTCGCGGCGCGCGTAGTGCACGCCCGGCAGACTGGTTTCCGAAGCGGGGACGGCGCTCATGCAGCACTCCCGGCCATGGCACCCGCTGCCTGCCGAACCGCAGCGATGATGTTGGCATAGCCCGTACAGCGGCAAAGATTGCCGGCAAGCCCTTCAATGATCTGTTCGTCGGTGGGATTGGGGTGGCGCGAAAGGAGCGACGTGACCGACATGATCATGCCCGGGGTGCAAAAGCCGCACTGAAGCGCATGGCACTCGGTAAAGGCCACTTGTACCGGGTGAAGCGATTGGCCGCCCAGACCCTCGATGGTGGTAATGCGGCAGCCATCGGCCTGCCCGGCCAGCATGGTGCAAGCCTTCACGCCCTGCCCGTCGACCAGGACGGTACAGCAGCCACACTGACTGGTGTCACAGCCGACATGGGTGCCGGTGAGGCCGAGCTGTTCGCGCAGCACCTCGACCAGCAGGGTGCGACCTTCAACCTCGAGGCTCTGGGCCTTGCCGTTTACTTCAATCGAAATGTTCATTCCGGTTCCAGAAAAATCAGAAGGGACTCAGGCGAGCTCGCGCAGCGCCTGCTCGCACATCACTTTGGCCAGATGCGCGCGATACCGGGCGGGCGCATGGATGTCTTCGAGCAGATCGGGGTGGTCGAGTGTGGGGACCGTTGAACCGTTCGCCCAGGCCTGCTCGGCCGCCGTCCAGCGAAACACGCCACCGCCCGCGCCCGTCACCGCCACCCGCAAACCCGCGGCGCCCAGGTCGGCCGCGAACACGCCCGCCATGGCATAGCCCGAGGCGGGGTGCTTGAACTTGGCGTACGCGCTTCGTCGCGGCAGCCTGAAACGGATACCCGTGATGAGTTCGCCCGGTTCCAGGGCAGTCATGAAAAAGCCCTGGAAAAAATCGGCTGCAGCGAGTTCTCGCCGGTCGGTGACAACGACCGCATCAAGCGCGAGGACCGCCGCCGGATAGTCGGCCGCCGGATCGTTGTTCGCCACCGACCCGCCTATCGTGCCGCGGGCGCGCACCTGTGGATCGCCAATCAGACCAGCCAGCCTGGCGAGGCCCGACGCCACGCGGGCCACCTCGGCGGAATCGGCCACCTGCTGATGACGGGTCGCAGCGCCGATCCAGAGATGGTCGGCGCGCACCGCGATGCCCTGCAGGTCGGGCAGGCGGCCGATATCGATCAGCTGCGAGACCTGGTTGAGCCGGTGTTTGAGGGAAGGAATCAGCGTCATGCCGCCGGCCAGCGGCCGGGCCTCGCTGTCCTGGGAAAGGGTGCTGGACGCCTCGCTCAGGCTGGCGGCGCGCCGGTATTCGAATGCATGCATCGGAATTTGTGCCGGGAAGTGTCGGAGAAGCCGAAAGTGTATTCGCTCGCGGACGCGACCGCCTCGAAAGGCCCCTGCCAGCGGCACGGCTCGTTAAAACGCGTGCGGCGCCCGTCGGCCCAGGCTCATCCGGTGAGCCTCGCGGGCCCGCATCATCGCCGATCGCCAATCCGGAGCCGCACCGTGCCCCCTTCCGCGCTCAGTCGCCCCCACTTGCGCCGCCTGCGTCAGATGTTCCGTTCCTCCGGCTGGCCCTGCCATGACCCCGTCGAGATCGATCTGCTGGGCGCAGGGCTGATCGAACGTCTGGTTTCACCCGAGCCTGGGCTGCGACCCGATACGATCCGCGTCACCGACGCAGGCGTTGCGGCGCTCGCGCTCGCCCAGACGCTGAACCGCCGGGCGCTCGGCGCGCACGAGGCACTGGTCCGACTCACCGCCCAGTGGCTGGTCGCGCAAGGCCGACTCGCCTGGACCGGGCTCTCGCTCCTGTCACCCGAAGCACCGGGCGGCGGTTGGGGCCCCTGCCGCCCGGATGTCTTTTCACTTCGCATCTCCAGCCTCGAACACGCGCTTGAGCCCACCATCCACGAGATCAAGGTGAGTCGCGCCGATCTGCTGGGCGATCTGCGCCAACCGGGTAAACGCGGCGCCTACTTCGGGCTGGCGCAACGCGTCTGGTACGTGCTTGGCGAATCGGCCCAAGGCGAACCCATCGCTGATCCCGCAGAAATTCCGCCCGAGTGCGGGGTATTGCTCGTCCGCGGCGATGCGCTGAACATCGCGCGCCCAGCCCCGGCGCGCGATGCCCGCCCCATCGCGTTGCCCACCTGGCTTGCGCTTGCCCGGGCGCAGCCGCTCGACACCGAAGCCGCCAGCCCGCAGCACTGCCTTTGACGGCAGACAAGTCCGGTGCGCGCGGGAGCTTGGTTCAGTGAAAAAACCCGGGTGAAGTCAGCCCTTGCGCTGGCGTGATCACGCCCCGGCCTTATCCTCGACCTTCGCACTTTCCCTACGGACTCGCCATGGATCTGCTGCTGTCACCCGAAGCCTGGATCGCGTTTGCCACGCTTACCGCGCTCGAACTCGTCCTGGGCATCGACAACATCATTTTCATTTCGATTCTGGTGGACCGGCTACCCGCCCATCAGCGCGAACTCGCGCGCCGCATCGGCCTGTTCGCAGCCATGTTCATGCGCATCGGCCTGTTGCTGGTGTTGTCCTGGATCATCGGGCTGGTCGAGCCGCTGTTCAATGTCTTCAGCCAGCCGATTTCTGGACGCGACCTGATCCTGATCGCGGGGGGCCTCTTCCTCATCTGGAAGAGCACAAGCGAAATCCACCACGCAATCGAAGGAGGCGAAGGCGGGCGCACCAGCGCGGCGGCCAGCTTTGGCGCCATCATCGCCCAGATCATGATCATTGATCTGGTGTTCTCTCTCGACTCGATCATCACCGCAGTAGGCATGGTGGACCGGGTCGAGGTGATGATCGCCGCCGTGGTGGTGTCGGTTGCGCTCATGATGGTGTTTGCCCGGCCAATCGGAGAATTCGTCTCCCGGCACCCCACCATCAAGATGCTGGCCCTCAGCTTCCTGGTGGTGGTCGGCATGGTGCTGATCGCAGAGGGGTTCGATCACCATGTGCCCAAGGGTTACATCTATTTCGCGATGGCCTTCTCGGTGGTGGTGGAGTTGCTCAACATTCGCCTGCGCAGTCGCCAGCCGACAAAAAGTTGAAATCAGGCCCGGCACAGCACGCTGTGCAGCGGGGGCGACAGCATGCATACTCGGGGCACGCATCATGAGATCAACAACCCCAACGGAGACCGACATGCTTGCAGCAGACCTCTCGTCAGCCCCCCAGTCCCATCGCCTGCGCTGCGCCTGTGGCGAACCCCACGCAGGCCGTCGCCGCGCACTGGGCGGTCTGGCCGCCCTGGGCGGACTATCGCTCGCTTCAGGCTGCGCCACGACGGGTGCCGGCGGGGCGGCTGCCCCGCGAATCGACGTTCATCACCATATCGTGCCACCGGCATGGCTTGAGTCGCTTCGGCGCGCAAAGCTCGATTCGCCACCGGTGGTGAAGTGGACCGTTCAGCAGTCGCTGGAAGACATGGACCGCGGGGGTGTCACGACATCCATGACCTCGCCCACGCTTCCCGCCGTGAGCTTTCTGCCCGCCGCCGAGGCCGCGCGCGTGGCGCGCGAATCCAACGAGTGGACACGCAAGCTCGTGGACAGTTCCAAGGGGCGGTTCCGCATGTTTGCGCTGCTGCCCATGCCTCACGTTGACGAGACGCTGCGCGAAATCGCCTATGCGCTCGATGTCCTCAAAGCCGACGGCGTCGCCTTCATGACCAGCTACCAGGGGCGTTACCTGGGAGACAAGGCGTTTGCGCCGGTCATGGATGAACTGCATCGGCGAAAGGTCACCGCCTACACCCATCCCGACAATCCGGCCTGCTGCGAGAACGTGGCAAGCGGCGTGCCGCCTGTCATCATCGAGTACGGAACCGACACCACGCGCACCATCGCGAGCCTGGTTTTCTCGGGAACGGCGCAGCGCTGTCCGGACATCAACTTCATCTTCTCGCACGCGGGCGGCACCATCGCCGCACTCACCGACCGGTTCCTGGTCCAGATCGTGTCCATGCCCAACTACAAGCAGCGCGGCTTCACGAGTGAGCGGGTGCTGAAAGAGCTTCGCAGCTTCTACTACGACACTGCGCAGACCTCAAACCCGATGGCGATGGCTGCGCTCACGCGGCTGGTTCCGGTCACCCAGATCGTATTCGGCAGCGATTACCCCTATCGTCGTGCCGATGAACACGTGGCCGGACTCGCACAGATTTTCAATGCTGATGAGCGGCGGGCGATTGATTCGGGTAATGCGCATCGCATCATGCCGCAGCTCGCACAGATTCAGGTCGCGAGCAGCTGAGCCCGCCGGGGCCGCGGGCAGTCCGCTCGCGGCCCACATCGTCTTTCAATTGCCTGCCTGCCATCATGACAACCGCCCCCGCCCGCATGCCCACCTGGTTCATTCCCCATGGTGGTGGACCCTGTTTCTTCATGGACTGGGACCCGCCACACGAATGGGACCGGATGGGCGCGTTCCTGCGCGGCCTCCGGGATGGCCTGCCCGCCCGTCCAAGAGCCATCGTCATGATCTCGGCGCACTGGCTGTCATCGGATGTGGCGGTCGCGGCAGTGAAAAGCCCGGAAATGATTTTTGATTACTACGGCTTTCCACCGCATACCTACCAGCTAAGTTATCCGGCGCCTGGCGATCCGGCGCTTGCCGCACGGATCCAGTCGCTGCTCGATTCGGCGGCGATCGCTTCGCATGCCGATGCCGGACGCGGCTTCGACCACGGGGTGTTCGTTCCGCTTCTACTCATGTTTCCCGAGGCGGACATCCCGGTCATTCCACTGTCGCTCCTTGACTCGCTCGACCCCGCTGCCCACCTGGCGGTGGGACGCGCGCTTGCGCCGCTGCGCGACGAAGGCGTGCTGATTGTGGGAAGCGGCATGAGCTTTCACAACATGCGCGGTTACCGAGACCCGCGCTATGCACCGATCTCCGACCGCTTTGACGCGTGGCTGGTCAGCGCAGTGGAATCGGCCCCCGGCGAGCGTGAACATGCCCTCACCCAATGGGATCAGGCCCCGGAGGCGAGGCACTGTCATCCGCCACGCGCCGAAGAGCATCTGCTGCCGCTCATGGTGGCCGCCGGCGCCGCGCAGGGCGACGCCGGTCGTTGCGTGTTCAGCGACCGCGTCATGCAGACCACGGTCTCGGCGTTTCGCTTCGGCTGACCCGCGGGCGATTATTTTTTCGTGAAGAGCGGACGGAACCGCGCCGCCACATCGGGGCTTTGCTTGGCGGCAGCGGCCCACGCCACTTCATAGGCGCGCTCCCGGAAGGCCCGGGCGGTGGCGTCGTCAAACCGGATTGTCTGGATACCCGCCTTCGCCTGACGCTCGGTCTCTTCCGCGGCGTACTGATTCCAGTAACTGTTGCCGGCCTCGAATTCAATGATGCTGCGCGTGAGCAGCGCGCGCTGGGCTGCATTCAGCCTGTTCCAGGATTGCAGGTTCATGATGATTGAAACTTCGGCGTCATAGAAGGCGGGCTCAACCCGGAACTTGGTCTTTTCGTGCCACGCCAGATCAAAAATGCCACCGATGGGCCAGCCATAGCCGTCCACAACCCCGCGTTCAAGCGCGGTATAGACCTCTCCCGGCGCGGTGGTGATGACCGTGGCGCCGAGCGCTTGAAAGAAGTCGCGGTAAACCGGCGTGATGCGGATTTTGAGACCGGTGAGATCGGGTTTGTCGATCCGCTTGGTGAGATAGATGTGAAACGGCTGGTTCTCCACGAAGCGGCCCAGATACTGCATGCCGCCCTTTTCGTTCCAGACCGCGTTGATCGCCTCGAACGCGCCGTTTTTGCGCTGCTCGGCAATCGGCATCTGCGTGAGTTTCAGGAAGTCGGACTCGACCATGACGTTGGTGTAGAACGCCCCCGTGTTGAGCGCCAGATCGATCACCCCAGAGCGCACCGATTTACCCACCTCGAAGGTTGGAATCGCCTTGGGTCCACCGATGAAATTGATCTGCAGCTGGCCCTTGCCATCGGCGTTGACCTTGGCGGCCCAATCGAGCAGGCGCTTCACATACATGGAGTTCTCGGCAAAACCGGTGCCGAGTTTCAAGGTGACCTCCTGGGCGATTGCAGCGCCCGAGGCAGCGGTGAAGGCAAGTGCAAGCGCTGCGGCGCGCAGCCATGAATGCGTTCTCATTGTGCGATGTCTCCTGAGCGGGATGGTTGTTATGGACGCTGCCTGACAGTTTGGAAGCCTCGGAAACGACTGTCAACGCACATCACTCGCCGCAGACCCCTCAGCCTCGATTTCAACGCGCCCATCATTTCGTGACATGGGACATCACGCTTTCCGCCCCCACCGGATCGGGTTAAAGTCGGGCGCCACCCCGGAGCCTGCCCATGTCGCCTGCCGTGTTTCGTCTGATTGAAGACGTGCTGCCGCCGTCTCTCGCACCGATCTACCTCCCCGCCACCACACGCGCCCTCTACGTGGTCGACGGGTCACTCACCGTCGAGTTCGAAGCAGGCGCTGCGCACCAGGCTGCCGACAGTGTCTGGATCGGAAGCGAGGCTGTGGCCTGCGTGGCTGGCGCCAAAGGTGCCCGGATCTGGCGCTGGGAACTCGTGGGCGAGCATCCTGCATCGGATGGTTTGCTGCGTTCAAACCCTGGTGCCCAATCCACGCTCAAGCTCGCAGCCCCGCTCGATCTCGATCCCGACCAACGCTGGCTGATTCGATGCGATCGCGTGAATTTCCCGGCCGGTGGCGTGGCGCTGACCCATGTTCATCAAGGGCCAGGCATCCGATGCTGTCTCAACGGCGAGATCACGATCGAGACCGGCGGCCACCGCGCAGCGTATGGGCCGGGTCAGGCCTGGCTTGAAATCGGTCACGAACCGGTGCTCGCTCCAACGACCGAGCGCGAGCCTACGTCCTTCATCCGCTGCTTCCTCTTGCCACGTGCCTGCAAGGGAAAGAGTTCAATCCGCTATGTGCGGCCCGAGGATGCATCCAAACCCAAATCGCAAACCTATGTGGTGTTTGGAGAGCGCTACATCGATCTGCCAGGTTGACGGTGCCGACGAACGCGGGCGCTGTGACGGCCGCTCGCATCCCGCCAACCATCACGAACGGAGGCAGCGGCTCCGGGCGGCCACGCGGTCAGCCGGGGTCACCCATCGCCGCGGGCAGTGTCAGCGCCGCCGCCAGCCCGCCGGTCGCAGACGTATCGAGCTGTAACGACCCACCATACAACGCCGCAAGATCGACCACGATCGGCAGCCCCAGCCCGCTGCCTGCCCGTGACTCGTCGAGCCTGGCGCCCCGTCGCAGCACAAAGGCCCGCTGATCAGGCTCGATCCCTGGTCCGTCGTCCTCGACGCGAATGCCTATGTTCGCACCGTCATGAAAAATGGCGATGCGCACCTCGGATCTCGCGCTCGCGCAAGCGTTGTCAATCAGATTGCCCAACATTTCCTGCAGATCCTGCTCCTCACCGGCAAACGCGGCATCGGCTCGCGTCGCCTCGACCACGATCGTGAGGGCCCGCTCGGCATGAATCTTCTTCATCACGCGAATCAACCTGTCGACCACCGGCCTTGCCAGCGTGCGTTGCCCTGGCACCCGGCCGCGTGCGGCGGCCTGTGCCCGAGACAGGTGCCACTGGATCTGCTGCTGCGCAAGCTCGACCTGTTCGGACACCAGCGCGGCCAGTTCGCTCTCGCCCGCCTGCGTTGACGCGTTTCTGATCACCGCAAGCGGCGTCTTCAGGCCATGGGCAAGATCGCCCGCCTGGGTTCGCGCCCGCTCCACCATGCCCGCGTTGTGGTCGAGTACCGTGTTCAGGTCATCGACCAGCGGCTGAACCTCGCTCGGGAACCGTCCCTCGAGGCGGGGGGTGGCGCCGGTGCGCAAACGCTGCAGCGACGCATGCAACGCTCTCAGCGGCGCAAGCCCCAGCCCCACCTGGGCGAGCGCCGCCAGACACAACAGCACACCGAGCCCACCCAGCGAGGCCAGCAGCACGCCGTCGAAATCGCGCAGCGCGGCCAGGGTATCGCGCGTGTCCCCCGCCACGAGCAGTCGCCACTCTGCAGGCGACGGACCAGCAATGCGGATCGAGCGCTCGAGCACCCGCAACCGCTCGCCCCTCGGTCCGTCCACATCATGCAAATGAAGATCGCCGCCGGGCGGGGCTTTGTGAATCGGACCAAGCTGCGCGTCCCAAAGCGAACGCGAGCGAAGCAGCGCAACGCGCCGGTTGCCGTCGACGGCCAGCCGGTCAAGCTGCCAGTAGAGGCCGGAGTAAGGACGCTCCCAGCGCGGATCGGAGAGCCGGCGGGTATCCACAACGGGATCTCCTGAATCGGTGAAATCGAGCCGCGCGGTGACCTGGTCCAGCTGCTGCGAAAGTGCCGTGTCGAGCTGACGTTGCAGTTCTGCGCTGAAGCGCCCGCTCAGCCACCAATAGGCGGCCGAGAGCGCGGCCACCACCGTCACCAGCGTGATGACCAGCAATCGAACGCGCAGGGAGCCAGGCCGTCGGCGCGGTTTCATGGCCGGTTAATGCGATAGCCGAGGCCGCGGACGGTTTCGATCAGGTCGGCAGAGAGCTTCTTGCGCAAGCGGGCAACGAACACTTCCACGGTGTTGGAGTCGCGGTCAAAGTCCTGCGCATAAACATGCGCGATCAGCTCGGCCCGGGAAACGACATCGCCGCAGCGATGCATCAGATACTCGAGCACCCGGTACTCATGGCTGGTGAGCGCCACGGCAACCCCCGCCTGGGTGACCTTGCCACTGCGGGTGTCCAGACTCAGTTCACCACGGCGAAGCACCGGGTCGGCGAGCCCCACGGAGCGTCTGATGAGCGCTCGCAGGCGCGCGAGCAGCTCCTCCATGTGGAAGGGCTTCGTCAGGTAGTCATCAGCCCCGGCGTCGATACCGGCCACCTTTTCGGTCCAGTTGTCGCGCGCGGTGAGGATCAGGACAGGCACCGCACGTCCCGCCTCGCGCCAGCGTCTGAGAACGGTCAACCCGTCGAGAAGCGGCAGCCCGAGGTCGAGCACGACTGCATCGTAGGTCTCGGTATCGCCGAGAAAGTGCGCATCACGGCCGTTGTCGCATTCATCCACCACATAGCCGGCAGCTTCGCCCGCCTCGCGCAGCTGGCGTCTCAGCGTGGGTTCGTCCTCGACCACCAATATACGCATTGCACTGTGCCGTCTCAGCGTCGCGAGCGTTCGTCACGCCGCAGCACCTCACCTGAGCTCGCATCAATCTCGAGCTTGATCAGCTGGCGTCCGGTTTGCACCAGTTTGAGCTCGTAGATCCAGCGACCGCCCTTTCGCTCGAGCTCGGCCTCGATCACCTGGCCTGGGTGATCACGTTCGATTCGCTCGAGGATGGTTCGAAGCGACAGCACTTCACCCGCCTGCAGGGCAGCACGGGCACGATCCTGATCCGACCCGGACGCCGCGGTCAGAAGCGGAGAAGCCGCCAAAGCGGCCAGCAGCAAGAGATGGGCAGTTTTCATTCGACCATCCTGGCAGCGTGAACCTGAACGGCAGCTGAACGCGCGGTTCAGGTCAGGTTCAAAGCCGAGCGCCGACACTGCGAGCCCGTTCAACATTTTGCAGATGAATTCATGAGACCAAGTTTACCGGCCCTTGCCAGGATCCTGCCCGCCGCGGCCCGAACGCTGAGCAACAGGCCTGATTCGCCCTTCAGCTCCGCCCAGGCGCCGACGGCCAGCCGACTGACCGTCGATGCGCCGATCCGCGTATTTCACTGGTTGTTCGCGCTGAGTCTGGTGGGCGCGT
Source organism: Burkholderiaceae bacterium (assembly GCA_049423065.1). Classification (GTDB taxonomy): domain Bacteria; phylum Pseudomonadota; class Gammaproteobacteria; order Burkholderiales; family Burkholderiaceae_E; genus SYIM01. Next base: position 29,405 of record JBMSQB010000030.1, on the reverse strand, counting down.
ATCTGACCGGCGACAGCAAGTGGTGGCGTTCATCGCACATCGCGTTCGGGTACATGATGATTGCGCTGGTCGCTTTCCGCTTGGTTTACGGGCTGGTCGGCCCGCGCCATGTCCGCCTGAGCGCATTGCTGAGACGGGCAAGCGGCTGGTCGGAATGGCTACAGGCGCTCAAGCCCGGTCGGCGCACCCTGGGCCGCCCCGCGCCGCAACTGCAGCATCTGTTTACTGCAAGCGTGGTGCTGGTGTTGATGATGTGGATCGTGCCGGTGTTCGTGACCGGTTACGCCGCGCTGAACGAATGGGACAAACCGCTGGGTGGCGACATCCTTGAAACCCTGCATGAATTTTTCGCAAACGGATTCCTGCTGGTCATCGCACTCCATCTGGCTGGGCTTCTGCTCTTTAGCCTCGTCCGCCGCCGCAACCTGGCAGCGCCGATGCTCACGGGACACGCGCCCGGCAGCGGACCCGCAATCGTCAAACGAAACCGCGTATGGCTGGGCTGGCTCCTTGCCGCCGGCATACTCGCGTTCGGCGCGTGGGAGTGGGCGAACGCCGAGACAGTGACTGGCCGCACGGCGGGGCTCGGCGCCTCGCAGCATACGAGTATCATCTGGACTCTATTTTCTCCCCTCACCATAGTCCCATGACCAGACCGCCCGCTCGGTCACCACGTCCCACGACTCGTCCCGCCGCGCCGCGCGCGTCATCCCCGAGGCCTTCCGACCCACGCCCGTCCGCGCCACGTTCATCGGGCCCGCGCCCCGCAGGCGCGTATGCGGTCAAGAGCCCCCGGCCGCCGGCCAACCCGTCGCCAACACGCAGTGCCTCACCGCCCGCAAGCACCGATCTCCCGCGCCTGTCCAAGCGCATGAGCGAACTGGGCCTGTGCTCCCGGCGCGAAGCCGATGAATGGATTGAAAACGGCTGGGTGAAGGTCGACGGTCAGGTGGTCAACACCCTGGGCGCTCGCGTATCCCCTTCAGCCCGGATCGACATCAACCCGGCGGCCGCGCGTCACCAGAGTGAGCAGGTCACGATCCTGCTGAACAAGCCCATTGGCTATGTGTCGGGGCAGGCTGAGGACGGCTATCAGCCGGCGGTCGTCCTCATCCGTCCCGAGAACCGCTGGGAAGGCGACACTTCGCACATCACGTTCAAGCCTGGCCATCTTCGGGGGCTCGCGCCTGCAGGCAGGCTCGATATCGATTCAACCGGCCTGCTCGTGTTCACCCAGGACGGCCGGGTGGCCAAGCGCCTCATTGGCCAGGATTCCGAGGTTGAAAAAGAGTACCTGGTGCGGGTGGAAGGCACGTTGTCGGAAGAAAACATGAAGCGCCTTCAGCATGGGCTGGAACTCGATGGTGTTCGGCTCAAACCTGCGCGCGTGTCCTGGCAAAACGAACATCAGCTTCGCTTCGTTCTGCGCGAGGGCCGCAAGCGCCAGATTCGCCGCATGTGCGAACTGGTGGGGCTCACCGTGACCGGCCTCAAGCGCGTGCGAAGCGGCAGCGTGCCGCTCGGGCCCATGCCGCCTGGCAAGTGGCGCTATCTTCGATGGGACGAAAAATTTTGACTGCACCGACCTCGCTGGCACCGGAGGCCCTTCCATCGGTGGCCTGGGACGAAGCGGGCGAGGCCCGCACAGCCCGCTGGCAATCGGAGCGCGGCTCGCCGCCCCCGAAAAACGTCATCGCCACCGATGACCGCATCACCGCAAACGACGCCTACGGCCTCGCGTGTCAGGGCGTTGGAATGCTCTGGCGAAGCGACTTCCAGAACGCGCGCCAATTGCTCACCGCGCTCGCCAGCCGTGTCGACCGCAAGGCTGCGCAAAGTCGTGCGCCCGCCTCATCGGAAGCCATCACCGCAGACACGTTCAACCGGGTTCGGCAGGCGCGTTCGCAGCGCGCCCGCACGCTGGGCATGCTGCTGATTGAACTCGACGCCGATTACGGAATCGCGCTCCGCCGCGCTCCCGACGTGAAGGCTGCCTGCCGTCACGCCTGCGGACCGGCGACGGGCCCGATGGTGATCTCATTGCGTGAACTGCTGGGCGTGATTGGCGCCCATCAGTGGTTCCTGCGGGGTATCGAGATACCCGCCGCGGGCGGACACATTCATCCGCACTACGGCGTCTTCACCCCCACCCGCACCGACTATGTCGATCTGGTTGCGAAGGCCCCCTGGCCCGCCGGCACGGGCCGGCCCGGTCTTGCGTTTGATGTGGGAACCGGCACCGGCGTGCTGGCCGCCGTTCTGGCTCGACGTGGCGCGCTCCGGGTCGTGGCCACCGACAACGACCCGCGCGCGATTGCGTGCGCAACCGAAAACATCAACCGTCTCGGGCTGTCACAGCGCGTGCAGGTGGCGCAGACCGCGTTTTTTCCAGAGGGTCGTGCCGACCTCGTGATCTGCAATCCGCCGTGGGTGCCCGCACGCCCCGGTTCGCCGCTCGAGCGCGGCATTTACGACGAGAACGGCGGCATGCTGCAGGGCTTCCTGAGCGGCCTCGCCGCGCATCTCACACCAGAGGGCGAAGGCTGGTTGATCCTTTCAGACCTCGCCGAGCGCCTGGGTCTGCGAACCCGCGAGGCGCTGCTCGCTCAGATCAACGCCGCAGGATTGACGGTTGCTGCACGTCATGATGTCCGACCCCAGCACCCCCGATCGTTCGACGCGGGCGACCCGCTGCACGCCGCGCGCAGAGCCGAGGTCACCTCGTTATGGCGATTGAAGGTCGCACTTTCATAAAGGACTCCGCCATGGCCCTCTCCGCACCCGTAACCGACACCATCGAAGCGAGCGGCTTTCCAATCTGCTTCAAGGTCCTTCAAGGCGAAATCAGACCCGGGGTGCTGGGTCTCGCCGATTCACGCGACCGTTTCACCGTTCAGGCGCGAGCGATGGGTGGGCACCAGAAAGAGGCGGTGGTCACCGAGGGCGCTGGCGGCTCGGCCTGGCGCATGGTGAGCGATGAGGGAGCGGGGCTGAAGGGGACGGATCTTGCGCCCTTTCCGCTTGGCTTCATGGCGGCTGGCCTGCAGGCCGATCTGCTCAGCCGGCTCTCCCAGCTGGCCACGGCCGAGCACATCCGCCTCGAGCATCTGCAAAGCGATCTCACCAACCATTACGCATTCGAGGGCTCGTTTTTCAAGGGCACCGGACGGGGACATGCTCATCCACCGCGCATCGTCATCCGCGCAACCACCGACGCCTCCGCAGAGCGCGTGCGTGCGCTGGTCGCTCGAGCGGTTGCAGCATCGCCCATCCTTGCCGCCTGGCAAGCACCCCTTGTGAACACGTTTGCGCTTTATGCGAACGGGCAACGCAGGGGGCTTCCCCATCTGGCGACGAGCCCGGCGCCGGATGCAACCGATCCCTTGAAGGCATGGCGGGACGTGCCGCGCCCCCTGGATGCCGCTCCCCCAGTCCACTCCCTTATCGAGAAGCTGGGGCCAGCCGAACTGACCGCCGGGATCACGCCTCCCAGCTGGCAATCGGGACGCGTGGAGATCCCCATTCATGGCACCTGTGCGCTGGAAGGCGAGGTCGCACGCTCGACCGCCTGGGCCAATCTGCCGGGTGGATCGCGCTTTGCGCTTCAAAGCGCCAGCAGTCAGAGCAACGATCATGCTCCGAGCGGTCTTGCCTACGCGTTTGCGGGTGTGGCCTTTTGTCTGATGACCCAGCTTCTCCGATATGTCGAGCATCACCACATGAAGATCCGAGCACTGCGAATCGTGCAGCACGCGGATTGCGAGGTAACGGGAGGCGTTGCGCGCGCCCATGCGCTGGACACCCATATCTTTGTCCACGGCGAGGAGTCGGAAGCTGTCATGGAACGGCTGGTCCAGATGGCAGCCGACACCTGTTATTTGCACGCGGCATTCCATTCCGCGCTCGAGTCGGTGGTGGAGGTTGAGGTGAAGGCGCGGGCTTGATCAGTGCGGCAACAGGACGCGATCGGGCCGTCGACAGTCAAGCATTGACTCAAAGAGAAACCAGGCGCGATACCCGTACCGGCGCTGATGCGCCCGATGTCCAGCCCGCTTTTGCTGGTGACCGTATCGTCATGCAATCAGCACACGGGTATCGATCAGCAAGGGAACACTCAGGCCCGATTCATTCATGACGCCATACGGATTGACATCGGCAGCTGTATCGTCATGCAGGTGATCGTCGCCAATGCCAAGCACGTCTTCGAGACCCAGTTGGGTCGGGTGTCCAGTGATGCTGCGCTCAGCCGGCTCATCTGCGTGCTCTGCCCCGGCATCGCTTGCGACCGCGCTTGTGCCGAGTTGTGGCAACTGATCTGGTAGAACCTGGAACCACGCGTCGCTCATGGCGGCCGTGCTGCCATCCGACCGAACATAGTGGCCTTGGCCAAACAGCGTGTTGCCAAGGTTGTCGCTTCTCGATCCGTCGTGCGCCAGGTGAAGGCCAGTAATGCCGTGCTGCGCGAGCGTCTGCAATTCGCCCGTATCGGTTACTCCGTCGCCATTCGAATCCACCCATACGCGCAGGTGGGTGAACGCAGCATCCTGTGCATCGACGATGCCATCGCCATTGGCATCGAGCGAACCCAGCGCGTCCCAGCCATCCACGGCCGGGCGGCCATCAGGCATCAGTGCGGCGTTACCCAACAATTCGGTCCCGTTGTTGATGACGCCGTCATGGTTGAGGTCCCGTACCAGCAAACCGTCGCCCGGAGAGACCCAGCCGGCCTTCACCCGGACACCCTCCGAACCAAAGTCGAACATCACGCCCCGGGATGCCTCGATGGTTTGGACGCCATCGCCGTTCAGGTCCAGCACGATGGGTGAGGCTGCCCGCGTATCCTGAATGTTGAGGTTGTCCACCCAGGTTTGACCGCTCGCAGCCGTCGATTGCTTGTAGCCGGAAAGCTGGTAGGACCAGCCGGTCTGGTTCTCGGTGGCCCAGGCGGTGTTGCTCCAACTCGCACGGGTTGTTCCATCGACCAGCACCTCGGTCAGGCCGGCTGTCGAGACCTTGATTCGGATGTCGTGTGCGCCGGTGAGATTGAGACCGGTGGCTTGCGCTTTCCAGACATAGCTGCTGGCGGTGAGGTTCCAGCCGATGAAAATGTTGCCGACAGCCTCGAACATGATGGACAAGCCTCTGGCCATTGCGTACAGGGCGTTGACCGGTACCGATGTGTTGTCCGCGCCAAAGGCGAAGTTGCTCTGGTTGGCCGACACCCCCGAGAAATAGTGCTGGAAGGTGACATCCATGGCCGTCACCATCTGGCCGCTGGCAGGCGTGGTGCCTTGCAAGATCACGCCACGCTGACCCGACGTGTTGTCGGCCAGGATCAGTTCATTGTCGCCGGCGTCGGAAGAACTGGGGCCATTGGCGATGTAAGCCTTGTTCCCGACAGAATTGCCGGAGGTGTCGCGCCCCCAGGCCTGTGTCAGTGACGGCAGACTGCTGTCCATGTTGTACTGGAAACTGTTCACCGCGCCGGTGAGCGTGAGCGTGTTGGACGCCGTGTTGTTGTTGCCCGCGGCATCCGTAAACCTGTTGGCACTGACGCTTACCGTTCGCGCGTCGCCCAGATTGCCGTTGGCGGTAAAGGTGGCCGTGTAGCTGCTGTACCCGCCAATTGAATCGCCCGACGCAGCCACGGGCGTCAGGCTGCTGACCGTGCCGCCGGCTGCAGTCAGGTCGGCCAAAACAAAGTCGGTAGCCTTTTCTGACAAGGTGATCAGCAGCGTGGTCGAGGCGCCTGAATTGACAGTGCTCGCGGCGCCGGTGTTTACGGCAACTGTGGCAGTGGGCGCCGCAGTATCCACGGTGACCGTGTAGGGTCGACTGGCGGGCGTCTGATTCAGCGCTGCATCGGCCACACGGGCCGCATAGCTTACAACCTGGCCATCACTCAAGGTGCGGCCGTCAGCGTAGGTCCAGGTGGTGGCGCCGCTTGCCACGGTTGCATTGCCCAGATAGGTGGTGCCGTCATAGATTCGAACCGTCTCGCCGGTCGCGAGCGCGGTGTTGAGCGTACCGCTCAGATTCAGGCTGGTGTCATCGGTGACACCGCCGCTCGCCACCGTTCCGGTGATTGAACCCGCGTTGTCGGCCACAGCGGTGACTGCCGCGACCGTATCCTGACTCACCGTCACGTTCTGGCTGATCAGCAGCTGCGCTTTTGCACTGACATGGTTCCAGACGCCATAGGTATTGCCGTCGACCATGTCATTGCCCGCGCGCACCCAGTCGGCAATCTCGGACAGGTTGACCCGGTCACCCGTGTTGCCTTCCACCCGCAACTGACGCCGCGACTCGATCGCGGCGAGTGCCTCGCCCGAGACGCCACTGGTATTGCCCGCGTTCCAAAGGTTGTTGTCGCCGTAGTTGAGCACATCAAGCAGACCCAGGCGGAGTGTGTTGTTCCCTGAGCCGGTGATGTCGATTTTTTCGATGCCTTCGATCGAGGAGCGTCGCACCCAGCTGAGGTTGAAGTCGAGACCCGCGCCAGAGAACTCAAGCGTATCGATCCCCGTGCCGCCGCTGAGGCGGGCGATGTTCTGACCATCGTTGCCGGTGCTGCGCGCCAACTGCGCAAGGTTGTCGTCGTTGAGAACCAGCACGTCATTGCCACGGCCGCCGTAGAGCACATCGGCGCCGCCGTTGCCGGTGACCGTGTCGTTGCCATCGCCCGCCACGATCTGGTTCGCGCCACTGGTGCCTGCCAGAGGCTCGCCAGCACTGGTGCCGATCAAATCGCCGTTGGCACTCTGGAAGGTCATCGACTGCAGGTCTGAAATGCCGCCAAAGATGATGAAGGACTTGCCCGACTTGGCGGTTCGCCCCGCAACCGTGTCCTCACCCGAACCAATGATCAGATCTGCGAAACCATCACCGTTCACGTCGCCGGCTGCGTCAATGCCCGTGATGAACTGGTCGTCCAGGAAGGGCTTGATCCAGAAACCTTGGGTGGGTTGCAGGCTGCCCACATTGACCGTGCCATTCCCGGTTTGCCCGTAGACCACCCAGATATGGCCAATCCGGGTACTGGTGAATCCCGCGATCGGTCCTTCGTAGGCGGTGGCGATCATGTCGTCCAGACCGTCGCCGTTGAAGTCGCCAATGCCAGCCACCCGCGTATAAATATTTTGCGTCGTGGCGCCACTCAGACCCGTGATTGCAAAGCCCTGGGTATTGCCGGCTGCACCAATCTGCGCTGCATCAACGTTGCCACCCGTGGCGCGGCCAAAGATCACCTTGGCCTCGGTGACCCCGGGCACCACAATGTCGTCCAGGCCATCACCGTTCACATCACCGACAAAATCCATCTTTGAGGCCACGGTCGGCTGGGAGTTGGCACTTTGACCAATATTAGAGACGATGAAGCCTCTGCTGAACCCCGCTCCGCTGAAGTCGTTGACATTCAGGCTGGCCAGGCTGTTGGCGCCGTACAGCACATAACCCGTGCCAACCGGGCTGGCGCCGGCGCCCCCGGGAGAGGTGGCGGTGTTGCTGGTGGTGACCAGCAGGTCGGTGTATCCATCGCCATTGACGTCACCCTCGCCCGCTACGGTGGAGCCCAGCATCGGCCCCATGCGCGAATCGCCTTGCAGGATGAAGCCGCCCGCCACGCTCAGGCTGCTAAAAGCGGGCAGGACGAGATTGCTGCGCGGGGTGGTCGTACCGAACAAGACCACCACCCGGCCCGGCTCGGAGGCTTGGGCGGACCCGGTCGATGCAACTGACTGCCCGATGGCGATATCTTCCAGGCCGTCGCCGTTCAAGTCGCCAATATCGGTGACACCCGAATTGCCGCCGCTACCGGCAGCGCCGTTTCCAACGTTGTACGCAATCCCTCCAGAGGTCACGCCCGTCTGCTGATCAACGCGGAAGCCCAGCGCGCTGTTGGCGCCACTATCGAGTGCACTCAACTGAACATTCTGACCTGTGCTGTTGCCGTAGACGAGGAATACCCGGCCGTTACGGGCATTTCCACCGTAATTGGCGTGCATCAGGTAGTCCGGCAGCCCATCACCATTGAAATCGAGCTCTCCCGCCAGACCGAAATACGTCGTGCGAAAGGTCGTGTCGCCCGCTGCGTTAATCTTGAAGCCATTTGATGTACCGGCCGACTGCATCGCCGACAGTTCGACAGTGGCCATGCGCGTGCCGCCGTAGACCACATAGGCCGCGCCACCGTTCGTTCCGTAGGCAGTCAGTGCATCAAGTGGCGCGCCGATCAATACATCCTCATAACCGTCGCCGTTGACGTCGCCCAGCTTGCTCACCACCCCCGCATACGCCCCCCCCCCGGTCGAATTGTTGGGGTTTGTATTGCCGTTGATGCTAAAGCCATAGCTGGGCGCGGTCTGGTTGCCCGGCAGCGCAAGCGACAGATCGAACGCGAAGTTGACTGTGACGGTGCCGGACGCGGCGGAAGCGTTACCGGTGCTGGCACTGACCACCCGCGCCGTGACAGCGGTGTTGCCGTAACCCTGCGCAGCAAGCGTGGCGGCCGGGACCGTGATGTCGATGTAGCGGTTGGTGGTGATATCGGTACTCGTCAATGGAGCACTGGTCACCGTCTGGCTGCCCCAGCTCAGTTGAACCGTATCGCCCGCCACTGCGGGTACCGTCGCCCCGGTGACGCCACTGGTGGGCAACTGCACCCGTACGATGGTGCCGTTGCTGGCGATCTCGGACTTGAACAGCGTGTTGTCGGTCACGCCGCTGGTAGGAATGCTTCCGGTTGTCCAGTCGGTCGCCAGTCTGGCCTCGGGAATACCGGTGGTGTCGCTGGTACCCGCGGCCGACCAGGCCGAGGAACTGATCATGGGCGCATTGGGCGCGATGAAATTGACCGACACCAGCGCCGGGTCGGACGCCGATACCAGGGTGCCCGATGTTGGCGCAGTGAGCAGGTCGGCGGTGACCGTCACCGTGTCGCTGCTGCCGTTGGCCGTCTGCGCCGTGAGCGTGGCGGTCGGAACCAGCACGTCGACATAGCCATTGGTGAGGTCGGTGCTCGTGAGCGCGGAACTGATGATGCTCTGTGATCCCCAGTTGATGCGTATCGCATTGCCAGCCTGCGCGCCGGTGTCCTTGATCGCCACCCGGACCACGGTACCACCGCTGCTCTCCGCCTCGGCCTTGAGCAGACCATCCGCCCATTCGAAATCGGACGTGTTGATGAGGGTGGGCGCAACGCGAACATTCATGTCGGCATCGACAATGACCTGCGTCCGACCCGAGCCCGACTGGAACACCCGGTAGGTATTGGCCGCCTGGGTCAGGTTGCCGATGTCCCGGAACGAGCTGGTGAGCGTCAGGGTGTCGCGACTGCTGCCGTCAACCACCAGTTGATTGCCCAGGTTGGTAGCCCCCCAGCCGGTGGCTCCGTTGCTGCTTGCAACCGCCCAGCCGGTGCCCGTGTTGAAACTGTTGTCGGTACCGCCCAGCGCGAGCAGATCCCGAAGGCTCATCTTCAGTTCATTACCGGTGGTGGTTGAACCGATGTCGATGCGCTCGATGCCAGTGATGGCGACATTGCTGACCGCAGTCAGATCGAACAACAGTCCGTCGCCGGTGACATCCAAGGTGTCGATACCGGTGCCGCCGTCGATGCGCGCGACCGCTTGGGTGTTGTTGCCGCTGTTGCGCGCAAGCTTGACCAGGTTGTCGGCGTTCAGCGTCAGCAGATCGTTGCCGCGCCCGCCATACAGCACATCGGCCCCGCCGTCGCCGATGAGGATATCGTCGCCATCGCCGCCCACCAACTGATTGTCGCCGCTGGTGCCCGTCAAGGTGTCGGCGGCTCGCGTGCCGATCGCATCACCATTGGCACTCTGGTAGACCGAAGCCGTGGCCTCGCTCATGCCCCCGTAAATGATGTAGACCTTGCCGCGGTCGGTGAGCGTCTGATCGGCGTTCAGTGCACCAATGACCAGATCGGCAAAGCCGTCGCCGTTGATGTCGCCCGCAGCCGAGACGGACGAGCCGGCATAGTCACCAGCGCTCTGCCCGACAATCCGAAAGCCGCTGCTGCCCACATCGAGCGCCGACAGTTCCACCGCAGCGGTGGATGTCTTGCCATACACCACATAGGCGTTACCGGCGTCGGCGCCGGCGGTGTCCGACAGCGAGGCGCCAATCAGCAGATCGGCCAGGCCGTCGCCATTGACGTCGCCCGCGTTCGAAACCGAGTTGCCCAGCGCGCTGCTCGCACTGCTGCTTTCGGCGTTGATTACGAAGCCGCCCGTTGCGCCTGCGATGGCCGAGGCTTCGATAGCCGTGCCTGCCGTGCGGCCGAAGACGACATACACCCGTCCTGCGCCCGTTCCCACCCCAGTGGGCAGACTGGCCCCAGTGGCACCGATCACCAGGTCGGCCAGCCCGTCGCCGTTGACATCGCCCGCCTGCGAGACGCTCGCGCCCAGCTTGTCACCCGCGCAAGCGCCGTTGACAACGAAGCCTCCTGTGCCGCCATTGACCGCCGAAAGATTGATGGCCGTTCTGCTGATGCTGCCAAACACCACATAGGCGCGCCCGGCATCTGCTCGAGCCCCTGGATCAGCCAGCGATGAACCCAGGATGAAATCGGGCAAACCATCGCCGTTCACATCGCCAGCTGCGCTACCCGCCATCAGCTGATCGTTGCTGGTGAAGCCATTGATCACCACGCCATCGGACGTGGCGAGATTGCTCAGGTTGACGACCGCGGTACCCGTCTTGCCAAACACGATGTAAGCCCGGCCTGCATTGGTGAGCGTTGTTGTGCCCAGCACTGGATCCGCGTTTTGCGCGATGACCAGTACATCACCCAGTCCATCGCCATTCAGATCACCAATCTCCGAGACCGCGTAACCAGCGTTGTCGCTGGTGGTCCCACCGCGAATCAGGAAGCCGCCCGAACCTGCGCCAATAGCCGAGGCTGCGATATCGGTGGTGTTGGCCTTACCGTACACCGTGTAGGCCGCACCCGCATCGGTGCCGCTGGTCATGTCGGCGTTTGATGCGCCGACAAGCGCATCGGCCAGCCCATCGCCATTGAGGTCGCCCGCGGCCGAAACGCTGTCGCCGAAGCTATGACTGCTGGACTGGTTGGTGACCTTGAAGCCTTTACCGAGCGTCAGCGTGTCGGCAATCGACCCGGTGCTCGATGAAGTCGCGCCAAACACCAGATAGGCCCGTCCTGTCTGTGAAGGGCCCACATTGGCTGCGCCGAGCAGCAGATCTTCATAGCCATCACCATTGATGTCCCCCGCGTTGCTCACCCCACCGCCCAGCTTGTCGCTGGTGGTTTCGCCAAACAGCGAGAAGCCATATGTCGGAGCGCTGCTCGAACCCGGCATCGAAAGCGGCAGGTCGAAGCGATAGGTGACAGACACGGGGGCACTGGCTGCTGAACCCGCCACGCCATCGGCGGTGAACTGCTGGGCGGTCACATTGAAGGTACCGTAGCCCTGCTCGGCAATGATGCTGTAGGGCACCGTGACGCTCACGCTGCCGCCCACCGACACCGCCGAGGCGAGCTTGTGGGTAAAGCTGGTGCTGCCCCAATTGATTCGCACCCAGTCGCCGACCACAGCTGCGCTCTTGAGGAACACCTGCACCACAGTGCCGTTGACCGCCTCGCTCGGATAGAGCGTGTTGTCAATCACCGAGGTGCCGCCGTTGGCAAATTTGGCCTCGGCAATGCCAGCCAGGTCGGATGTGGCCGCATTGCTGGTGTTGATCACCGGCGCGTTGGCGGGTGCCGTGGCGGTGGTGAAGTCCACCAAAGCGGAGCCGATGCCCAAGGGCGTGACGGCGGTCGAGCCGCTGAGGATTTGCGCTGTCACCGGCACCGTCTCGATGCTGCCCGTGGCCGTGGCTGCAGTCAGCGTGGCAGAGGGCACCGTCACCCGGGCCTGACCGGCAGTAATGTCGGCGCTGGTGAGCGTGTAGTCGACTGGCGCCTGCTCGTCCCAGACCAGGCGAACAATCTGCCCGGCGACCGCACCAGTGCCCGCAAGACCCACAAGCACCGGCGTGCCGGCTGCGCTGCTGGTGAACACGCCGCTGCCGGTATCGCCAGCCTCGGCCAGGGTGAGCGCTCCGAAGCTGCGGCTGGCATCCGCTTCGGGAATCGAGCTGATGGTCGGCGCGGTCGCTGTGGAGGTTTGCACCGTCAAGCCCTGGCGCACGATCAGCTGCGTGCGCGTGGCCGCATTGGCATACACGTCAAAGTTGCCGGCACTGCCAAGGCTGCCACCCGCGTAGGCGAGACTGCCGCTTGCCTTCACGAAATCCGATCCCAGCCTCAGCGCGCTGCCCGCACTGCCGTCGATCAGCAGCTGGTGATAGTCAACCGATCCGTCGAACCCGGTTACCGTACCGGTGACTGTCCAGCCATTGCCGGTATTGAAGCGGTTGAACGGGCCGGTGATTTCGTTGACGGTGAGGGCCTGGCCATTTTCAATCTGCAGTGTTCCGCCTGCGAGTTCGATACGCTCGATATACTCGATGGCATGCAGGCGGCTTGCCACATTGGCGAGGCCCATGAATGCGCCGGTGCCCACCACCAGCGTGTCGAGCCCTGTACCGCCGTCTATCCTGGTTGGCGCAGGGGCAAAGCCCGCCGACGCCACCGCGAGGGCGCGGATGTTCGAATCTGTGATCTCGAAGCGGTCATCGCCGGCACCGCCGTACAGCACGTCATAGCCACCCTGGCCCCGGATCGTATCGTTGCCCTCGCCTGCAACGATCTGGTTGTTGCCGCTGTTGCCCGTCAAGGTTTCAGCCGCCGATGTTCCCACCGAATCACCACTGGCGCTGTCGAAAACCATCGATCGGATATCGCTCACGCCGCCGTAGATGAGATAACTGATGCCGCCATTGGTGCGACCGGTCGGATCGCCTTGACTGGCGCTGACCAGCAAGTCGGCAAAACCGTCGCCGTTGACGTCACCCACGGGCGACACCCGGAACCCCGCCAGGTCGCCTGAACTCTCACCGTTGATACGGAAACCCTCCGAGGCCTTCAACGCGGACAGATTGATTGCTGCAGTACTGGTCTTTCCGTAAACAACATAGGCGCCACCGGTGACCACGCCGTTGATGCTGAGGCTGGAGTCCTGGACGATCAGGTCGGGCAGACCGTCGCCGTTGAAGTCGCCCAGGCCGCGCCCGTGGCCTTCATTGCTGCTGGTGGCGACCCCACCATTGATTACAAAGCCGTTGGTGGAGGGGCCGTTGTGAATCTCTGTACGAGAAAACGATACGTCGCTGGTCTTGCCAAACAGTACATAGGTCTGCTGCGGGGCACCCATGGTTGCCCAAAAGTTAATGATGATGTCGTCGCGGCCGTCACCGTTGATGTCCTGAATACCGGCGACGTCCCGGTCCACCCGCGGTGTGAAACCGCTGATCTGATAGCCGCGTCCGTTACCGGTCGTCTCAATGCCGGATTCATTGCCGGGGAATGGTGTACCTCCGAAGAACACATCCACCACGCCGCCAGAACTGTTCCAGTTCTCGGTGCGGGTCACAACGTCGAAATATCCATCGCCGTTGATATCCCCGCCCAGCCCCCCAGGACCGAACTGTCCGCCGAACGAGCCGCCCAGACCGTTGGCCTGAATCTGATATCCGCCTGCAAACGTTCCGCCTGCGGCGACCCAGGGCAGCGCGATGTTCGCGCCTGATGTCGTTCCGTAGATGACGACGTAGTTGGACAGGTTGGACGCTGTGACCGTAGTGCCCAGATCGTCCAGGCCGTCACCATTGACGTCGCCGAGGAACGACAGAATGCCCCCGCTCCACAGGGTGCCTGCAGCCGCAGTGATCTTCATCCCGTCAGAGGCTGCAATGTTGCCACTCGTGATGGCGACCGTCGATCCACTGGTCTTGCCATAGACCACGTATCGCGCGACCGAGTCTGCGAAGGGTGGTGAAATCGCGATATCGGCCAAGCCGTCGCCATTGAGATCGCCATTGCCGCTGACATAGCCGGCCAGTCCGTTGGTTGAAATGCCGGTGATGCGAAAGCCGCTGTTGGCGACGGTCCCAACATCAGACAACTCGACTGTGCTCAGCCCAGGCTTTCCGAACACGATGTAGGTAAAGCCCGAAATGCCCGTGACCGCAAAGTCGTCGTACCCATCACCGTTGACATCGCCAATCCGGTCTTGAGCCGACGGCGTGTAGCTGGTTTCGCCCGCGGTACGGCCGTTGATCCTGAAGCCGTAGCTGGTACCGGTGCTGACCAGGGGCAGATCGAATACATAGCTCACATCCACCGCACTGGCCGCGCTGGCATTGCCTGCGGCGCTCACCACCTGGGCGCTGACGTTGACGGTGCCCCAGTTCTGCGTCTGAATCGCGCTCCAGGGCACCAGCAGGTCGACATACTTGTTGGTGATGTCCGTGCTGGTCAACGTGACACTCGCCGCACTGGACTGGCTGCCCCAATTGATGACCACGCTGTCGCCAGCCACCGCAGGCACCGTGGCGCCCGATGTGCCGGCGGTGGGAATCTGCACCCGTACCCAGGTGCCCGCATCCGTGCTGTTGCTGACCTCGGAAAAATAGAGTGTGTTGTCGGCAGATGGGCTGCCAGCGGTGGTCGCGGTGAAACTGGTATAGCGGGCGTTGTTCAGCGCCTCGGGAATGCCGCTGGTCGAGCTGGTGCCGCTGCTGCTCCAGGCGGTGCTCGAGATGATCGGTGCTGTTGGCGTGATGAAGTTGGAGGCAATCGGCGTGAGGTCTGAGCTCGACAAGGTGGTGCCGCCGCGAATCAACAGCACCTGAGCATTGACCGTATTGCTGGTGCCGTTCGCCACAGCGGTGAACAGTTGCGCAGTGGTGAGGCTGATATCGAGGTAACTGTTGCTCGCGTCCGAAGAAGAGACCGTGGCGTTGAAGGTTTGGCTGCCATACGTGAGGCGCAGCGTGTCTCCGCTGGCGGCGCCGGTACCCAGCAGGCTGATTCGTAAGGTGGTACCCCCGGCACTTTGCGCCTCGGACAGCGTGAGGCCACCGGGCAGTTCATTGAGCCCTGTGGCAATTGCGGGCGGCATCGACAGCTGAATCCGATCATCGACCAAGACCTGAGCGGTGGCGCTACCGCTTTGCAGCACCTTGTAGGTTCGCGTTGCCCCGCTGTTGCTGCTCTCCACGCTGCCCAGATTGAACCAGTTGCCGCCCAGGACCAGCAGATCGTTGGCGTCGCCATCGACCAGCAGCTGGTTGCCGAGCTCGCTTGTGCCCCAGCCAAGCGCTCCGCCAGTTGCGGTGGCGGTGTAGCCGGTCAAGGTGTTGTAGATGTTGTCGCGGCCGGTGAGATTGATCACCTCGCGCGCATTCACGCGCAGCTCAAGGTTGGCGCTGACAAGGTCGATACGTTCGATGCTGCGAAGCGCGGCATCGCGAATTTGCGTGAGATCGAGGTTGGCCGCGGGTCGCAGCGTATCGAGACCGCTTCCGCCATCGACCCGCATCACAGCCTGGCTGCTGTTGCCGGTGTTCCGTGCAAGGAGCGTGATGTTGTCAGCGTTGAGCACAAAACTGTCGTCGCCGCGCCCGCCGTACAGCACATCCGCACCGCCGGCACCGATCAACGTATCGTTTCCATCGCCGCCAATGATCTGGTTGGCGCCCGCTGTGCCGGTCAAGGTGTCAGCAGACGAAATTCCGATCACATCGCCGTTGCCCGCCTGGAAAACCATCGACTGCAAATCCGACACACCGCCGAACACCACATAGGTTCGGCCCGCCATCGTCTTGCCGTTGGGGTCCGATCCGTAGCTTCCTATCAGCAGGTCGGCAAGACCGTCACCATTGACGTCGCCCGCCGCAGAGGCTGCATAACCGGAGAAATCGTCGGTGGTCTCACCGCGGATAACGAACCCTTCGCTCGCAGCCAGCGTGCTCAGACTGATCGACGCACTGCCGGTTTTGCCGTAGATGAGGTATTGCTTGCCGGCCTGGGTGAGCGTGCCCACCGAAGCGGTTGGCGCGGTGACCAGAAGATCGCCCAGGCCATCGCCGTTGAAGTCGCCGATGCTGGTGACGTTTGTCGGTGAACCCTGGATGGTGAAGCCCTCGCCGGCAGCGGTCAGGGTGCTGATCGCAAACGCACCAAAGCGCCCCGACTTTCCGAAGATGATGCCAACCGATGAGTTGTTCTTGATCCCGATATCGACCAGGCCGTCGCCATTCACATCGCCCAGCATCGCAAGTGGTCGCGATTTGACGCCGTCGGTGCCGCTGCTCATCCAGTCGGTGATGATGAAGCCCGCGGAATTCGCAGCCACGCTCAGCTGCGTCATGCTGATGGTCTGCGAACGGGTACTTCCGCCATAGAGCACCGCCAGACCACTGCCGCCCATGCTGGCCAGCACGTCGTCGAAGCCATCGCCGTTGAGATCTCCTCCACCACTGACCGCATAACCGTAGTTGTCGTCGGCCGTATTGATGCCACTGGCCAGGTAGAAACCGGCTGAAGGCGGCGCCGATGTGCGATCGACCATCTGGAGATTGCTTCGCGCCTCGCTGGTCCCGTACAGGATGAACGCGCCTGAAGGCGAGGCGGGCGCCGACATGTTGCCGCGCGCGATCAGCAAGTCGTCAAAGCCATCGGCGTTGACGTCGCCCGCCGGCGAGACTGCATTGCCAAAGCGCGTGGAGTCGTTCTGAATCGAGTAGCCCTGTGACGACGCAAGCGAAGACAGGTTGATCGTGGCGTTGCTGTTGGTCCCGAAAATCACAAAGGTACGGGCATTCGCATTACCGGTATTCGGCCAAAGCAGGTTGTCGGTTGCCGACTGCGTGGATGCCACCAGCAGGTCGGCCAGGCCGTCACCGTTGGTGTCACCTGCGCTGGATACCGCATAGCCAAGATAGCCACCTGCCAGCCCGCCACGGATCATGAAGCCTTGGCTGGAACCACCCGCCGACAACCCGCTCAACTCCACGTTCTGAAGACCGGGCTTTCCGTACACGACGAACGTTGCCCCGTTGTTGCTGATCCCATTGGTATCGCTCTGGGGGGCGGTGATGGCGATGTCGTCGTAACCGTCGCCATTGAAGTCGCCGATATTGCCTACCTGATAGCTGCTCAGGTCGTTGGCCGACACCCCATTGATGGCAAAGCCGTATTGGGAGGCCGCAGGCTTCGCCAGCGGCAGATCCCACGCCCACTGGATTGACACCGGTTTGGCAAGCGACGGGCTCCCCGTTGCCGCACTCACGATCTGCGCCGACACCGACACCGTGCCGTAGGGCTGTGTCAGCAGCACCGTGTCGGGCAGC
Organism: Burkholderiaceae bacterium; assembly: GCA_049423065.1. Taxonomy (GTDB): domain Bacteria; phylum Pseudomonadota; class Gammaproteobacteria; order Burkholderiales; family Burkholderiaceae_E; genus SYIM01. The sequence goes on along the minus strand of JBMSQB010000030.1, from coordinate 12,122 downwards.
GTCACATCGACATACTTGGTGGTGATGTGGGCCGACGAGATCAACCCCGCGTTGAAAGCCTGGCTGCCGAAGTTCACCGTCAGGCTGTCGCCTGCGACCGGCAGATTGGACCCTGAGGTGGGCAATTGAACGCGAACGATTGTCCCCGCGGCGACCGTCGAGCCCAATGCCGCAGTCTCGGACAGATACAGCACATTGTCGGTTGTGCCACCGCTTGCGTGCGTCGCCGAATTGATGTCGTAGACGGCCTCGCCGATACCGCTGACATCGCTGCTGTTGGCCGCGCCGGACGCTGTCCAGAGGGCATTGTTGATCGTCGGCGCAGAGGGTCGGATGAAGTTGATCACAACATTCTGCGAGGCGCTGGAGGCGCCTTCCAATCTGACCGATACCGCGATCGTCTCGGTAGTGTTGTCAGGGGTTTCAGCCTGCAGAACCGCCGTGGGAACGTTGACTGCAGCCGTACCGGCAGTCACGTCCGCCGCCGTGATCAGATAGTTCAGCGTTTGCGCGCCCCAGCTCACCACCAGCACCTGGCCCGCCACGGCGCCGGTCCCTGCAAGTGACACATTGACGGTCGTCCCCCCGTCGCTTTGGGCTTCGGCAGCGTTGAGCAAGCTGCCCGACGCTGCTTCAGGAATGCTCGCGATCGAAGGAGAAGCCATGATCGTGAGCTCGAGGCTGCTCACGTCGCTGCGCGTGACCGTGGTGCCACCGCTTGCAACCGACGTGCTCGCCTCGACGTTGTAGGTGTTGCCCGCCAACAGGTTCGCAGCGGCGCCAACGGCCAGCGTCCAACCGCCGGTTGCTGCGTCATAGGAGAGCCCTGCGGGCGTGCTGCTGCCGCCAATGGTCAGCGCAGTGCTCGACAGAGTGGTCGTGCCTGCGCTGTCCTTGATTGCAATGTTCAGAACATCACCGGTTTCCAGCGAGCGGAAGCTGGTCAGACTGGCGGTGTCGTTGACCACGCCCGGGGTCTTCCAGGTCAGCACCAGGTTGTTGCTGCTGGCAGCCACCGTGAACGGTGCCGCGCTGTACCCGGTGGCTGCAACCAGCGCCGCGGCAAGCTCAGCCACCGTGGGGCTGGAATCCAGCGCCGCGGTCACGAGACTTGTGCCGCCCACTGCCAGCGTCACCCTCTGGTTGGCGCCGAGCGCATTGGCAAGATTGCTGAGCGTCTGAACTTCGGCCGTACCGCTCGCACCCGCAGTGGTCTCGGCGGCAGTCGACACAACCTTCTTCAAGGCCGAACCGGTGAGCGTAGGCGTGGTGGTGCCCGCGGTTTGCGAGACCACCGTCGGTACATCGGGTGGCGCCACGTTGATCGCCAGGCCGTTGTCGAGGTCATAGCCGATGTTGCCTGCTGCATCGCTTACCCGGGCCGCAATCGAGTATGAGCCGCCGTGGTTGAGCGCGCGTGCCGCAGCGTCGGTTAACGTGATACTCCAGGTATTGCTGCCGGCGCCCGCCAGCACGGTGGCCGTGTAATCCACCCGGTTCAAGGTGACGGTCACCGTTTGTCCGGCTGGCGCATCGGTTGTGCCGCTGATCACGGGCAGCGTTGTGACGCTTGAATTGAGCGTGTAGCTCGTTGCGTCAAATCCGCGCTCGGCCAGATCAAATGTGCCGCTACCGGTCGCACTTACCGAGTCTCCGGACACACTGGTCACGGAAATCACCGCCGCGGCGGTGTCGATCACCAAATCCTGCGTGGCAGTGACCCGCGTGCCACTGGGCGATCGAACGCTCGCGACGACGGCATTGCTGCCATTGACATTCGGACTGAAGAAACCCGATACCGGCGTTGCGGTGCCGGTATCGAGCGTCCAATTGCCGCCGCTGTCTGGTGTGACGGTGTAGGTGGCATCGCCGAAGCTCACGGTGACAGGCGTCGTACCGAGCGAGCTGGTGCCTGTGATGAGCGGTGTGGTGTCGTTGGTGAGATTGTCGGGGTCACTGGTGATCGCGATGCTTGCAACGACCAACTGGATCGTCAGTTCGTTGGATGTGGTGTCGCTCGCGGAATTGCCTGCCGTATCGGTTGAAGTGGCGGTGACCGAGTAGCTCTGACCATCGACCAGCACCGGCGCGGTGCCGCTGGAAGGCGTGGCAGTGGCAAGATCGAGTGACCACTGACCTGAACTGTCGGCAGTGACCGAGTAGGTGGCAGTACCGATGCTGACTGTCAGCGCCTGGCTGGCCACTGCGGTGCCGGCGATCGTGGGCAAAACGGTCGCTACCGTCGCCGCGGTGACCGTCGGCGCGGTGGGCGCGACGGTATCGAGTGTGAAGCTGCCCGCAGCGGCCGTACCAGTGTTGCCGTTGGGGTCCGTGATCGTGGTGCTGCTGGTCCAGGCACCGTTGTTGGCAGTGCTCAACTCGCTAGAGGGCAGCACCTGAGTAATCGTGAACGGCCCGCTCCCGGTTGCGGTGCCGCCCTGCGCCGGCGGCAGATCCGCCGCGAGCAGCGTCGATGTGAGCGTGGTGGAGGTACCGTTCGGTCGTGTGAGCGTTGTTGTGACGGTATCGCCCACCCGCGCATCGGCTGGCAGCGTGACAACGAGCGGGGTGCCACTGTTGCTCAGGGCCTCGGTTGAGTTGACATCGTTGGGGGCTTCGGTCAGGGCCACGGTCGGCGCTGAGGGCGCGCTGGTATCGACCGTGAGGGAAAAACTGCTGCTGCTTGCACCGGCATTGCCCGCTTGATCGGTTGCTTTTGCGGTGAAGCTGTGCGCGCCGTCGGTGAGCGCCGACGATGGTGTGAACGTAAAGGTACCCGGCGACGAGCTGCTTTCGGTTGCCGTGCCGAGCAAGGTACTGCCATCGAACACCTGAACGGTGGCGCCGACCTCCGCGGTGAACTGGAGCGTTGGGCGCGCGTCATTGGTGGTCGCGCCACTCGAAAGCGTACCGGTCGTGCCCGCAACGTCGTCCGTCACGCTGACCAGAACAGGCGCGTTGGGCGCGCTGGTATCGATCGTCAGATTGAAATTCGCGGTGGCGCCGCTGGTGTTGCCCGCGGTATCGGTTGCCTTTGCATTGAATGCATAGGCGCCATCGGCCAAGGCCGGGGAGGGAGTGAAGGTGAAGGTGCCCGACGGGCCCTCGGTCGCAGTGCCCAGGAGCGTCGTGCCGTGATAAACCCTGAGGGTTGAGCCGGCCTCGGCCGTGAACACCAGGGTCGGGGTGGTGTCATCGGTCGAAGCGCCACTGGTCATCAGCGCAGCTGCGCCGGGTACGTTGTCTGTCACGCTCACCAGCGTGGGCGTCGCGGGCGCGGTGGCATCGATCGTGAGCCCAAGCGAAAAGGTTTTGCCAGTGGAGTCGCTCAGGGCAAGCGTCTGCGCCCCGTCCGGCAATGTTGAGGTATCAACACTCCAGAGTCCTGTCGTGGCGTTGGCAACCACCGTGGCGACCACGTTGTTGAGGCTGTCCCGAATCGTCACCGTCGCACCTGGGCCAGTCACGCCTTCGATGGTGGGCGTGTTGTCACCGGTGATCTGATCTCCCAGAACGCCGGTATCGCTGGTTGCAGCCAGCTGTCCAGACAATGCGTTGAGGTCGATCGCCAACTCGCTGGTGGTGGCGTCGCTTGCGATGTTGCCGGCTGAATCGACCGAGGATGCGTCGACCGCGTAGCTCTGGTTGTTCGCAAACGTGCCCAGCGTACCGCTCACTGGCGTTGCCGTTTGCAGGTCCAGGGTCCAGTTGCCATTCGACGCTGGCGCAACGGAATACGTCGCGCCATGGACAGTCACGCGCAGGGTCTCGCCGGCTGCGAGCACCGCGGTTCCCGTGATCACCGGTGTGGTGTCGCTGGTGGTGAGCGATGCGACAGTGGGTGTCGCCGGGGGAGCGGTATCAAGGCGCAACTCGCCGGTGGTCACATCCGACGTGGTATTGCCCGCCGCATCACGCGCGGTCGCCGTCACCGAAATCAGGCCGTCCGTCAACGGGGTGAGTGTCCCGCTCGTTGGCGTCGCGGTGCCCAGATCCAGACTCCAGGCGCCTCCAGCACCCGGCACCACCGCATACGTCGCACCGTTGACCGTGACGCTGAGCGTGTCACCTGCGGCGAGAACTGCAGTCCCCGCGATGACCGGCGTCGTGTCGTTCGTTGTCTGTGCGGTGACGACCGGCGCGGTCGGTCCGGTGGTGTCGATGGTGATGGGCAAGGCGGTGGGAGTGCTGACGTTGCCTGCCGAATCGGTCGCGGTCACCGCCAACGAATTCAGCCCCTCGGGCAATGCAGTTGCGGGGGTTGCTGACCAGGTCCCGTTTGACTGAACGGTGGCGGTTGCAATGACGTTGCCGGCAGCATCCTTGACGGCGATCGTATCGCCCGCCGAACCGGTGCCCGATAACGTCGGTGTGGTGTCGTTGGTCCGGGAGTCGCCCGTGACGCCCGAGTCGCTCGACGCATCCAGGAGGGCTGCGGGCGAGGCCGGAGCCGTGGTGTCCAGGGTGATCGCCAAGGCGGTGGCCGGTCCAGCATTGCCTGCCGGATCGGTCGCAGTGATCGACAGGGTGTTCAGTCCCTCTGGCAAGGCGGCGACTGGCGTTGCAGTCCAGCTCCCGTCGGGCTGCACGATCGCCGAAGCGATCACGCTGCCAGAAGCATCCTTGATGGTGATCGTATCGCCTGCGCTTCCAGTGCCCGAGAGCGTGGGCGTCGCGTCATTCGTCTTTGAGTCGCCCGTTACACCCGTGTCGCTGGACGGGTCCAGGACCGCCGATGGCGCGACCGGTGCGGTGGTATCGATCGTGATCGGCAAGGTCGTCGCCGTACTCGCGTTGCCAACCTGATCCGTTTCGGTGATCGACAGTGTATTGACGCCCTCTGGCAGGGCGACAAGCGGCGTGGCACTCCACGAACCGTTGCTCTGAACCGTGGCGGTGGCGATCACATTGCCCTGCGCGTCCTTGACCGTGATCGTATCGCCCGCGGTTCCGGTTCCGGACAGGGTGGGTGTCGTATCGCTGGTGATCCGATCGCCCTGGGTACCGCTGTCGCTTGCAGCATCGAGCACCGCAGACGGTGCACTGGGTGCAGTCGTGTCGACTGTAATGGCAAATGCCGTTGATGCCGCGCTGCTGTTGTTGGCAGCGTCGGTTGCGATGGCCGTGAAGCTGTGCGCGCCGTCGGCCAACGCGGTCGCAGGGGTGAATGTAAATCTGCCCGACGGGCCTTCGGTGGCAGTGCCCAACAGCGTCGTACCGTCATAAACCGCAACGACTGCGCCGGCTTCGGCGGTAAAGACAAGCGTTGGCGTTGAATCGTCAGTCGTGGCGCCCGTGCTGAGCGAGCCTGTCTGTGCGCCCGCATTGTCGGCCGCGCTGGTGAGAATTGGCGCAGCCGGAGCGGTGGTGTCCGGTGCGTTCGTATTGACGAGCAGTTCGCTTTGCGTGGTGTCGCTCGCTGAATTGCCTGCGGTATCGGTAACGGTTGCCGTCACCGAATAGGTCAGGCCGTCAACAAACGCGGCCAGCGTGCCGCTCACCGGGCTGGCTTGACCGAGGTCCAGACTCCACACACCCTGCGCGTTCGGTACGACGGAGAAGATTGCCCCGTTGACCGCGATGCGTAATGACTCGCCAGATGCCACCACCGCCGTTCCCGACAGCACAGGCGACAAGGTGTTGCTGGTCGTGGCGTTGACCGTTGGCGTCGCTGGCGCTGCCGAATCGATCGCAATCGGTACGGACGTGGCCGCGCCCTCATTTCCTGCTGCATCGGTGGCGGTGACCGAGAGCGTGGTGCTGCCATCGGGCAAGGCACTGGACGGCGTGGCGCTCCAGCTCCCATCAGACTGCACGGTTGCGGTGGCAATGACCGTACCACCCCCATCCCTGATTTTGATCGTGTCGCCAGGAGTTGCGCCGGTACCGGAAATTGTCGGCGTGGTGTCGCTGGTTACATTGTCGGAATTGCTCGACCCGGTATCGCTTGCAGCCGCCACATCGGCTGCGGGAGCCGCGGGAGTGGTTGTATCGACCGTCAGGTTGAATACCGCCGATGCACTGCTTGGGTTGCCGGCTGAATCGGTCGCCGTAGCGGTCAGGCTGTAGAGGCCGTCGGCGAGTGCCGTCGCCGGGGTAAAGCTGAAGTTTCCGGGGCTGCTGGGGTCCTCGACCGCCGTGCCAAGCAGCGTGCCCGCCCGATAGATCCGAACAGTGCTGCCGGGTTCAGCAGTCAGGGATAGCGTCGGGCTTGCGTCGTTGGTTGACGAGCCGCTCGCGAGCGAACCGGTAAGCGGGCTCACATCATCGGCTGCGGACACCATCACAGGCGAAGAAGGCGCTGCCGTATCAATGGTGATGGGCAGCGCGGTCGATGCGCCGCTCGTATTGCCCGAGATATCGGTTGCGGTTGCGGTGAAACTATGTGGGCCGTCGCCAAGTGGGGCGCTTGGTGTGAAGGTAAACCGTCCCGCCGGGCCTTCGGTTGCGGTGCCGAGCAGCGTTGCGCCGTCGTAGACCTTGACCGTCGAACCTGCCTCGGCCGTGAACACCATGGCTGGCTGGGCATCGTTGGTTGAACCGCCGCTCGTAATGGCCCCGGTGACCGGGCCAACATCGTCGGTGCCGCTCACCAGCGCAGGCGCGGCAGGCGCAGTGGTATCGATTGTCACGGCAAACGCGGTGGACGAGCCGCTGGTGTTGCCGGAGGCGTCGCTGGCGGTTGCGCTGAAGCTGTGCAACCCCTCAGACAAGGCAAGCGCCGGCATGAACGTGAATGTTCCTGCAGGGCCCTCGTTCGCAACGCCCAGCAGCGTCGAGCCGTCGTAGACACTGACCGTTGACCCCGGCTCGGCGGTGAACACCAATGTGGGTTGCGTGTCGTTCGTGCGCCCCCCGCTCGCAAGCGGGCCGGTGGCGGGGCTGATGTCGTCCGTCACACTCACCAGGACTGGGTTACCGGGTGCGGTGGTATCGATCACGATGGGAAACGCACTGGATGCGGGGCCCGTGTTTCCTGCTGCATCGGTCGCAACCGCTGTAAAGCTGTGCGCCCCGTCGGCAAGCGCAGAGCCCGGCGTAAACGTGAAGGTTCCGGCTGGCCCTTCGGTGGCTGATCCGAGAAGCGTCGACCCATCGTAGATTTGCACCGTGCTGCCGGCTTCGGCAGTCAATACCAGTGTGGGCGTCGCGTCGTCTGTACTTGCGCCGCTCGCGAGTGAACCCGTTGCCGAGCCCTGATCGTCCGAGATTGAGGTGAGAACCGGCGCAACAGGAGCTGCGGTGTCAACGGTGATCACCCAGGCGCTCGATGCCGCGCTTGCGTTGCCGGCGGTATCCGAGGCGGTGGCGGTCACGCTGTGCGCGCCCTGCGCAAGCGGCGACGCGGGTGTCAGCGTATAGGTTCCTGCGGGTCCTTCAACTGCGGTGCCAAGCAGCGTTGCACCGTCATATACCTTCACGAGCGATCCAGCCTCGGCTGTGAATACCAGCGTGGGCCGCGTGTCGTTGGTGCTGCCGCCGTTTGCAACGGATCCCGTGACTGGCCCAACATCATCGGTTGCACTCACCAGTGAAGGCGAGGCTGGCGCGCTCGCATCAACCGTCAGCGCAAACGCAGTCGAGGCGCCACTTGCATTGCCCGCCGCATCCGTTGCTGTTGCTGTGAGGCTGTGGGCGCCTTCGACGAGCGGAGCGGTTGGTGTGAATGTGAAGGTGCCCGCGGGCCCCTCCGTGGCTGCCCCCAGCAGTGTGGTGCCGTCATAGATACGCACCAAAGCCCCTGGTTCGGCGGTCAAGACCAGCGTGGGTTGGCTGTCGTCGGTGACAGCGCCGCCCGACAGCGTGCCCGTGTTGGTTCCGACATCATCGGTGACCAGGGTCAGCACCGGCGCACTGCCCACGCTCGCGTCAATCACGATCGCCAACGCAGCAGATGGACTGCTGGTGTTGCCAGCGGCATCCGTCGCAGTCGCGGTAAAGCTGTGCGATCCCTCGGCAAGCGCAGTCGCCGGAACAAAACTGAATGATCCCGCCGGGCCTTCCGTGGCCACGCCAAGGAGTGTTGACCCGTCGAACACCTTGACCACCGCACCCGCCTCGGCAGTAAACACGAGCGTGGGCGTCGTGTCATCCGTGATTGCGCCGGCAGCCAGATTGCCTGTCAGCGATCCGGCGTTGTCGGTTGCGCTCGCCAGCACCGGGGCGTTCGGGGCGCTGGTGTCGATCGTCAGGGGAAATGAGATGGACGGTCCGCTTGCGTTGCCTGATGCGTCGCTGGCTGTGGCCGACAGCCGATGGAGGCCATCGGCAAGCGCAGCGCTGGGCGTAAACGTAAAGGTACCCGCCGGCCCCTCGGTCGCCGCACCGAGCAGTGTGGAGCCGTCGTAGATCCTCACGGTGGTTCCAGCCTCGGCCGTAAACACCAGGGTCGGGGTTGCATCATCGGTGCGCGAACCCGATACAAGCGTGCCCGTGATCGGGCCCAGATTGTCGCTGGCGCTCGACAACACGGGGGCGGCTGGTGCGGTCGAATCGATCACAAGCGGAACCCGGACGGGATCGCTGATATTGCCCGCGGCATCGGTTGCAGTCAGCTCAAGAGTGGCTGAGCCATCTGGCAGGGCCGACAGAGGGGTTGCACTCCAGTTGCCGTTAGGTTGTACGGTAGCGCTGGCAATCACATTGCCGGCCGTATCCTTGACCGTGATCGTATCGCCCGGTGTACCGGTGCCGCTTAAAGTGGGCGTCGCGTCGCTGGTGCGGTTGTCACCGGCAGTGCCCGTGTCGCTCGCCGGCGCAAGGGATGCGGTCGGCGTCACGATTGCGGTATCGAGCGTGAACGCTCCGATCGCCGGTGAGCCGGCATTGCCGGCGGTGTCGCTGATCGATGTGCTGGTCGACCATACGCCATCGGGTGAGAGTCGGCTGCTGGGGATCACCTGCGTCACCGTGAACGGCCCGCTCCCGGAAGCCTGTCCACCTTGCGCAGGGGGAAGATCCGAAGCCGAGAGGACTGTGGTGAGCGTCAAGGTTCCACCGCCGGGCTGGGTCACCGTCGTGGTGACCGTATCGCCCACCCTGGCATCCGCAGGCAGCGTGATCACCAGCGGGGTGCCGCTGTTGCTGTCTGCTTCTGCGCGATTAACCCCGCCTGGCGCCTCGGGCAGCGAGATGCCGGCAGCCGACGGGGCCTGCGTGTCGATCATCAAAGGGAGAGCGGTTGCAGGGCTGACATTGCCTGCTGCGTCGGTCGCTGTGATCGAGGCATTGCCTGCAGCGCCATTGGGCAAGGGTTGGGTCGGAGTGACGCTCCAGGCGCCATTGGCGCCGACCACCGCAGTAAGAATTTCTCCGGTGAGCGGCATCGTCACGGTGATTACATCACCGGGCGATGCGCCGGCTCCCGACAGTGTGGGTGTTGCGTCATTGGTGATGCCGTCTCCGGTCACCCCCGAATCGCTGGCCGGCGACAGAATGGCGGTTGGCGCTGCCGGTGCCTGCGTGTCGATCGTCACTGACAGCGACGCTGCAGCGCCTGCGTTGCCAGCAGGATCGGTGGCGGTCACGAGAAGTGCGTTGACACCTTCGGACAACGATTGAGCAGGCGTTGCGCTCCAGGTGCCGTCAGACTGCACCAGTGCAGACGCAATGATGCGACCCGCCCCATCGCGAATCGTGATCGTGTCGCCGGCTGTTCCGGTGCCGGAGAAGGTCGGCGTGTCATCCTTGGTCTGTGAGTCACCCTGCTGTCCGCTGTCGCTTGCCGGATCGAGCACCGCGCCTGGCGCGACCGGAGCCACCGTGTCAACCAGCACGCTTTCGGTATCGACGTTGGTAAGCCCATAGCGGTTGGTAACGCTTGCCGCCAGTGTCTTGGTGCCCTCGGTGAACAGATCAACCTGCGCACCAGGAATCACCAGGCTGAAGGTGTTGGGCTGGCCTGAAGCACCCGCCAGGACGGTCGCGGTGCGAACGATTCCATCGAGCCCGGTCAGGGTGACCGTGGCGCCAACTTCAGCGTCGGTGGTGCCGTGAACCGTCAGCGGCTGATCATCTTCCAGTCCGTTCACCACGCTACGGGCTGACGAATCAGGTGAAACCGGAGCCAGCGCGATGGCCGGCGGCACCCGATTGACGTGCAACTCTTGCGAACTGATGTCGGAGCGACTGCTTCCTGCTGCGGTCGCTGTCACCACCACGTTAAAGGAACCATCAGCAATCAGATTGCCGGGTGCAACGGCAAGCGTCCAGTTACCTGCCGAGTAGGCAAGCAGGCCACCGCTGACCGATGAATTGTCGGATAGCCGTGTTGCCGTATTCGCTCCGCCCAGTGTCAGGCTGTAGCGAACGCCCTCCAGGGTGACCACCAGGGCATCGCCGCTCGAAAGAGGAATGGTGTTTGATGCATTCGCGGGATCGACCTTGAAGGCCCGGCCGCTCAGCGTTGGCGTGAGCGTGCTCGCATAACGCTCCAGAACAGTGGGTACGTCGGGCGCAGCGGTATTGGCCACCAGCTTGTTGTCGGCATCGGTTGCCGCATTGCCTGCACGGTCTGTGACCGACGCAGTGATGGAATAACTGTTGCCGTGGTTCAGCGCGAGCGCGTCGGCTTCGGGCAGACTGGTTGACCAGACGTTCGGCTGACCGCTTGATCCCGCCTGGACGGTAGCTTGCACCGTTCGCCCATTGAGCGTAATCGAGACGCTCTGGCCGATCTCTGCATCGGTCGTGCCGCTGATCACGGGCCTTGTGGTCACGCTGGAGGGCGAAACGCCTCGCTCGGCGGCGTCAAAGGTGCCGTCGGTCGGAGTCGGAGTGCTGCTGTTGTTGTCGACCGCGTCGCCCGCGACGCTGCTCACCACGACGGTGGGCGCGAGGGTATCGATCGTGATGGGAAGCGTTACCGGTGCACTGGTGTTGCCGGCCGTGTCGGTTGCAGTGACTGCCAGCGGGTGCGTTCCGTCTGACAGCGAGGTGCTCGGCGTGATCGACCAACTGCCGTCCGCCGCCACCACGGCGGTACCCAGCGTCACCCCGCCGTCCTTGATCGTGATCGTGTCGCCAGGTGACCCCGTACCGCTGATGGTTGGCGTGCTGTCGCTCGTGATCCGATCACCCGACGTGCCAGTGTCGCTTGAGAGCGCAAGATCGGCAATGAGCCCGGAAGGACTGCTGATGTCGATCACCAGAGGGACCCGCCGCTCACCACTGGTATTGCCCGCGGTATCGCTTGCGACTACCCGTACGGTTCCGGCAGTGCCATCGGCGATGGCCTGCAGAGGGGTCGCGCTCCAGGATCCATCGGCAGCGACCGTGGTCGTCAGGACCTCGCCGGTGCCGGGCATGGTGACCGTGATCGTATCGCCGGGGTTGGCGCCTGTGCCCTGAATCGTCGGGGTGGCGTCGTTGGTTCGGCCATCACCCTGAATGCCGGAATCGCTTGATGACGCCAGCACCGCGGACGGGATGCCCGGCGCTTGCGTGTCGATGACGATCGGCACCAGCGTTGGCGTGCTGTCGTTGCCGAATGGATCGGTGGCGACCACCCGCAGCGTATTCAATCCGTCAGGTAATGCTGTGGGGACGGTTGCCGACCAACTGCCATCTGGCTGAACCATTGCATACGCGATCGCTGTCCCGTTTGCATCACGAATGCTGATGCTGTCGCCAGGGGTGCCAGACCCCGACAGTGTGGGTGTGTTGTCTCGGGTCAGGCCGTCTCCCAGGACGCCCGTATCGCTCGCTGGCGCGAGGATCGCCGCGGGCGCCGCTGGAATCTGAACATCAAGGATGAAGCCTGCGCTGGCCGGTGCGCTGACGTTTCCAGCTGCATCGATGATCGTCGTTGAAGTGGACCAGGGGCCATCCAGATTGAGGCTGGTCGTCGGAATCACCAGGCTCACGCTTGCCTGTACCAGGTCGGCAGCCCCGAGCACCGTACTGAGGGTAATTTTGCCGCCGTCTGGCCGGGTAACTTCGGAGCTAACCGTGTCGCCTGCCTTGGCATCCGCGGGCAATGCCACACGAATCGGCGTTCCGCTCTGACTGACCGCTTCGGCCTGTGACACCCCAAGCGGCGCCTCAGGCAGGCTCACCAACGGAGAGGACGGGGCAGTGATGTCGAGCGTGAAGCCGCCGCTCACCCCCAGGCTCGTGTTTCC
>JBMSQB010000029.1:0-48566 GCA_049423065.1 Burkholderiaceae bacterium | reverse complement strand
GGCAGCATCGACGTCTGGGCGGAATCGGGCGCGATCACGCAGCATGCATCCAGCGAGTTCCGCAGCTCGGGGTCGACTGCGACCGCCCGGCTGGTTGCCGGTACGACGGTGACGGTTGGCGACATCGTCGTCGATGGTGCGGTGGGTATTACGGCCGGGTCGGGCGCGATTGTCGATGCTGACGCGCTCGTGACCAGCGCAAACGACACCGATCAGGACATTGTCACCGGGCTGCTCCGCCTGTCAGCCGGCACGGCGATCGCCGATCTGGTGAACCATCTGGAGATCACCACCGGTACGCTGAGCGCGCGCGCGGCGGCCGGCGGCATCTGGCTGCTCGAGGCCAACGATCTGGTCGTCGGGGACGTGGGTCTGTCGGTGAATCGCGTGAAGGCTGATGCCTCCACCTTCACCACGAACAGCACCGATGCGGCCCAGAGCGACATCCGCACAACGGGTGCGAATGGCTCGATTGTTCTCAGAACCACTTCAGGCACCATCACCCTGGGTGACGGTACCGCAGCGGCGGATGGCACCGCGGTCAGTGCTCACGGTACGGGCAACGTCCTGATCCAGGCGGGCATGGCGTCGGCACCCATCGTGTCACCCACAGTGTCTCTGCCGGCCAGTTTCACTGTCCTTTCCTCTGGTGGCGAAATCCGCTTCGCGAATGCCGTGGGCAACGGAATCGAGACGTTGACCGTGGTGCTGTCGGTGACCGGCGGTCCGGCCTCGCCCGCGCCCGCTCCCACGCTCACTTCAACCACCGGCAGCGGTGTCACGGTCTCCGGATCGGGTACTGCGAGTCTGACCTTGACCGGCACGGCTACCGATCTCAGCGCCTTCCTCGATTCGGCCAACCGGGTCGTGTTCAACGGCATGGCCTCGTCCACACCGTATGCGCTCACGTTCACGGCCCAGAGCATGAACGGCATTGGAGTCCAGTCTGCGACGACGGCGCAGGCTGCGCTGTCAGTGGTGCAGCTTGGCGTATCAAGCGGATCGACGCTTGCTGCTGCCTCCACGGCCCCCACCTTGCAGGTGCCGGCGGCCTTTACGGTGCTGTCGAGCAATGGCGAAATCAGGTTGTCGGGTGATGCGGTCAGCGGTTCCGGCAGCGTCACGATTGCACTCGCGGTCAGCCACCCGTCTGTGACCAACCCGTCACTGACCTCGTCCGCTGGCAATGGCGTATCGAATGGCGTCACGGTGAGCGGTTCGGGCACCTCGGTGCTGACACTGAGCGGAACGGTTGCCGACGTGAACACCTACCTCAAGGCCGCCGACCGGATCCGGTTCAATGGCGCAGCCTCGGGGACACCCTATTCGCTGAAGTTCTCGGCGCAGACCGTGAATGCGGCAGTGGTTCAGACCGCTGCGACAGCGGACGCGGCAGTCACCAGTGTCCTGCTCGGCGCTGCGGGCAGCGCGACCGGCAGCACCGCGCCCACGCTCGCGGTTCCGGCCACCATCACCGCACTGCCAACCAACGGCGAGATCCGGTTCCCCGCCAATTCGGTGACAGGCAGCGGCTCGATTACCGTCGTGCTCGCGGTGGGGGGCGGCGCGGCTGGCTCGACCGCGAGCCTCACCAGCGTTCCGCCCACGGGAAGCGCAGTGGTGGTCGAGGGTTCTGGCACCAGCCGTCTGACCTTGAAGGGCAGCGCGGCCAATCTCAGCGACTATCTTGATGACCCCAGCCGTATCCTGTTCACCGGTACCGCGACGGCCACGCCCTACACGCTCGCCGTGTCTGCTCAGACTGCAACGGGCAGCCGGGTCACTGCCGCCGCCACCTCGCAGATTGCGCTGGTGACCACCGGTGCAGCGGGTACGGCCACGCCTGCGGCGGCCCCCACGCTCAATGTTCCCTCGTCGTTCACCACCCCGGCCACCAATGGCGAGCTCCGGTTCTCCAATGCGGTGGGAACCGGTACCGACATCGTGACCATGGTGCTGGCAGTTCGCGGTGGACCCGCCGGTGCCACGCCCTTGCTGTCGAGCACCGCAGGAAACGGTCTTTCAAACGAGGTAACCGTCAGCGGCAGCGGCACTGCGACGCTCACCCTCACCGGAACCGCCTCGGCGGTCAGCACCTACCTCACGGCTGCCAACCGGATCCTGTTCAATGGGACCGCCTCTGCAACCGCCTACACCCTGACCGCCACGGCGCAGCGCGTCAGCGGCGGTGTCATTCTCGCGGCGACCACTGCGCAGACACTGCTCACAGCAACGTCGTCGGGCAGTGCTTCATCGACCGGTATTGCCCAGGCCTTCTCGCCGCTTGCGCTCAATGTGCCGTCGGCCTTCTCTGCGCTGTCGGCAAATGGCGATATCCGCTTTGCCGACGCGGTGGGTGATAGCGCTGACACCTTGTCGATCGTCATGGCGGTCAGTGGCGGCCCCGCGAACCCCACCCCCGCGCCTGCACTGGTTGCGGCTGGGGGAAGCGGCGTGACGGCCAGCGGTTCGGGAACCGGCACGCTGACACTCAGCGGCACGGCCACCGCGCTTTCAGCCTATCTCAACACCAGCGGGGGCGTGCGATTCAACGGGCAGGCCTCGTCCACGTCCTACGCACTCACGACCACCGTGCAGAGCGTGACCGCCGGTGTGGTGCGCTCGGCGCGCACAGCGGTCTCGACGCTTGCCAGCGTTGAAACCGGCTTGAGTGGCAGTGCCACCGCAACGGCGATGCCGACGCTGAATATGCCGGCCAGCCTGATGGCGCTGTCAGCGAACGGCGAAGTGAAGTTCGCCGATGGATTCGGGAGTGGCACTGAAACGCTGACTGTCGTGCTTGAGGTCAGTGGTGGACCGGCAAGTCCGACGCCTGCGCCGGTGCTGTCAGCAAGCGGATCGTCCGCTGTGACGGTAGTGAGTGGTTCAGGCACCAACACCCTTACGCTGAGCGGTACAGCGTCCGCGCTCTCCGCCTACCTGGGTTCAAGCGGTGGCGTGCGCTTTGATGGGCAGGCGTCCTCCACGCCTTACGCCCTCAGTGCCACGGTTCAAAGCCTGAACGGACCGGTTGTCCAGCTTGCGCGGACGGCGCAGGCCACGCTCACCAGTGCGCAACTGGGACCCACGGCCTCGGCTGGAACGGCCACCGCGTCGACCGCTCCTGCCCTTGCAGTGCCGGCCAGCCTGACTGCACTCGCGAGCAACGGCGATATTCGGATCACGAATGTGCTGGGTGCCACGCCCACCGCCGAAACGCTCACCCTGGTGCTGTCAGTAACCGGTGGGCCTTCGGGTGTGAGCCCGTGGCTCGCGCCGGCTGCCACCGTCTCGGGTGTCACGGTGACGGGTGCCGGCACTGGTGTGCTCTCGCTCACCGGTCTGGCTGCTGACCTCAACACCTATCTCGGCAGCACTGGCGTGCGCTTCAATGGACCGGCGTCGGCTACGGCGTATGACCTCAAGGTCACGGCCCAGCGCCTGGGAAGTGATGGTGTGGTGCGCGCTGCGGCAACGGCAACCGCGTCGCTCGCGAGCGTGCAGCTTGTCAGCAGTTCGTCTGCCGTCCTGCTCTCGGCGCCTGCCCTCAGCCTGCCGGGCACGATCACCGCTCTGCCTGCGAACGGCGAGATCAGGGTCGCAAATGCCCTGGGCTCGGGCAACCAGACGCTTACCGTGGTGCTCTCGGTAAGTGGCGGTCCTGCCGGTGCCACGCCGAAGCTGTCGAGCTCGGAAGGCAATGTCGCCTCGGGCAGCGTGATCGTAAGCGGCTCAGACAGTAACCGCCTCACGTTGACGGGAACCGCCTCAAGTCTCAGCGCCTACCTCAACACGGCCAACCGCATTCTCTTCAATGGATCAGCCACCGCCACGCCGTACACACTGACCGTCAGCGCCCAGTCGCTGAGCGGCGACACCGTCCGCTCGGCGACTACAGCCAGCGTTCAGCTTGTGACGACGGGTTCTAGCGGTACAGCCACGCCGGCGACCGCGCCCGTGCTGAACCTGCCGTCCAACATCACGACGCTGGCGGCCAACGGTCGCCTTCAGATCGCGAACCTCGCTGGAAGCAGCACCACCGACACGGTGACCGTTGTGATGGCGGTGACGGGTGGCCCGAGTGGCGCCACGCCCAAGCTTTCAAGCGCCCTCGGTAACGGCTCGGCGGAAGGGGTCACGGTCACCGGAACCGACACCAACACGCTCACGCTGACCGGTACGGCCGCAGCGGTCAGCACGTTTATCAACATCGCCGACCGTATCCGCTTCAACGGCACCGCATCCACCACCAGCTACTCGCTCACCGTGACCGCGCAAAGCCGTGACGGCATGACTGTTCGCTCGGCGGCGTCGTCGGTGGCGACGCTGACCAGCGTTGCAACAGGCACTGCGGCGACCAGCGGCACGGCGCAGCCCTTCGCGCCGCTCACGCTCAACATGCCGGCAAGCTTTACCGCATTGTCGGGAAGCGGCGAGATCCGGATTGCCAATGCGGTTGGCACAGGCAATGACAGCGTGACGGTTCTGCTGTCGGTAAGCGGCGGCCCTGGCGGTGCAACGCCTGCGCCGACGCTGTCCACCTCGGGTACGGTCTCGGGGGTTACGGTGACAGGTTCTGGCACTGCCGCGCTCACGCTGACCGGTTCGGCAACGTCGGTCAGCAGCTACCTCAACACCGCGGGACGCGTGCTCTTCAATGGCCAGGCTTCCAGCACCAACTACACGCTCAGCGCGACGGTACAGAGCCTGACCGCAGGCGTCGTCAGGTCGGCCCGCACTGCGCAGGCAACGCTCACCAGTGTGCAGCTCATCACAGGCGCAAGTGGCGCGTCCTCGCTGCTCGCGGCGCCAACGCTCAACCTCCCTGCAAGCATCACAACGCTGGCGGCCAATGGTTCCATCCGGGTCGCCCTGCCCACAACGCCGACCCTCACCGATGGGCTGGTCGGGACCAGCACCACCGACACGCTGACGGTCATCATGGCGGTGAGCGGCGGGCCGAGCGGTGCGGTACCCAAACTCTCCAGTGCGCTGGGGAACGGAACGAATGAGGGCGTCACGGTTGCGGGCAATGACTCCGGGACGCTCACGCTGACCGGCACGGCAGTCGCGATCAGCAACTACGTCAACGTTGCAGAGCGAATCCTCTTCAATGGACCCGCATCCACGACCGCCTACGCGCTGAGCGTGACGGTGCAGAGCCGTGACGGATCCACCGTCCGGTCAGCAGTATCGTCAACAGCTGCCCTCACCAGCGTTGCCTCCGGTAATCCGGCCACGACCGGCAACGCTACGCTCGCGGGCGCTCCCACCCTCAATCTCGCTGCGAGCTTGTCGGTGCCGTCCGTTGGCGGTGAACTCCGGCTTGCCAACCTGGCTGGAACCGGCACCGAAAGTGTCACGGTTCTCCTTTCGCTCAGCGGTGGTCCGGCGAGTCCGTCGCCTGCGCCCACGCTGTCAACGCCAGCCCTTGTCTCATCCATTTCGGTTGCGGGCGCTGGCACGAATGCGCTCACGCTGACCGGCACTGCCACCGCGATCAGTACCTTCCTGAACACAGCGGGCAATGTGCTGTTCAGCGGTCAAGCCTCCAACACCAGCTACACGCTTACTGCCACGGTGCAGAGCGTAACGGCGGGCGTTGTCCGCTCCGCGCGCACGGCACAGGCCACGCTCACCAGTGTTCTGTCGAACATCGGCGGCAGTGCCACGGTGCTGGCGGCGCCAACACTCAATCTGCCGGCAAGCTTTGCTGCGTCGGCAGTCAACGGCAGCATCCGGATCCCGGACCTCACGGGCAATGCCACCACGGCAGTCCGCGTGGTGCTGTCGGTCGACGCGGGTCCGACCGGTGCAACACCGACGCTCACCAGCGCGGCGGGCAATACGCTTGCAGATGGCGTGACCGCATCGGGATCGGGATCGTCGCAGCTGGTGCTGTCCGGCACGGCGGCAGCGATCAGTGCTTATCTCAATACGACCGATCGCATCCGTTTCAACGGCACGGCCTCGACCACGCCGTATCGACTCACGGCCACGGTCCAGGCTTTGGCAGACAATGTTGTGCAGGGCGCATCCACCGCGCACGCCACGCTCACTTCGCTCGCCGCTCCGGTGGCGCTGCCCACGCTCACTGTACCGGCCAGCTTCTCCGCGACCAATGTGAGCGGAGGCGTGCACTCGGGTGAAATCCGGATGCAGGGCGTGGTGGGAGGCGGCACAGAGACGCTGACGGTCGTACTGTCCGTTAGCGGCGGGACCCTCACCGGGGCGCTGGGGAACGTTACTGCACAGGGTGTCGCAGTGACAGGGTCGGGCACACAGCGACTCGCGCTCACCGGTACGGCGAAAGACATCTCCGACTACCTGAATGTGGCCAACCGGGTGGTCTTCAGCGGCGCCTCGTCGGCCACGCCGTATGGGCTGGTTGTCACGGCGCAAAGCATTGACACTGGCGGTACGATCCGCTCGGCGGTGACCTCGAAGGCGGTGGTGCTCACCTTCACCACCACCAATGACATTGTGGCCTCGGCCGATATCGTGAGTGCAGGCGGCAGTATCAGCATCGTGTCGAGCCGCAACGTCACGCTGTCAGGTTCGGCAGACGTGCGTACCGTCTCGGGTGGCAGCATCGACATCGAAGCTCGCGAGGGCGAGATTTTCCAGAGTGCGGCGAGCGTCGTCTCGAGCACCGGTGCAAGTTCCAGCGCACGGCTGCTCGCGAAAACCAATGTCACCGTGGGCGATATCGAGCTTGTCGATGGCAAGGTCAGCATCTCGGCTGTGACCGGATCGATCTTTGATTCCGACGCCCTGATCGTGAGTGGGTCTGCGAGCCTCAACGATGCCGACCACGACATCAGCAGCGCACAGCTCCGGCTGTCGGCCGGCACCAGTGTGGGCGAGGCGGTTGATCACCTCGAGACCTCGGTCGGACGCTTGAGCGCACGCGCCGCTGGCGGCAGCATCTGGCTGCTCGAGGCGAGCGATCTCCTGATCGATGATGTTACGGTCACCGTGAACCGTGTGCGCTCCGATGGCACATTTGCAGGGTCCAGCCTAACCGACGCCCTGCAATCGGACGTGAAGACCACCGGTGCGGATGGTTCGATCGTGCTGCGGACCGTTGCTGGATCAATCACCCTGAACGACGGCACTGCGTCGGCCGACGACACCGCCATCAGTGCCCACGGTAGCGGCAACGTACTGATTTCCCTGCCTGGGCTTGCCACGGGTTCCAGTGGCAGTGCCACAGCGCTTGCGTCGCCCAATCTCGCGCTGCCGGCCAGCTTCACCACCCGTCCGACCAATGGCGAGCTGCGCTTTGGCAACGCGGTGGGTAGCGGCGACGAGAGCCTGACAGTCCTGCTGACAGTAAGCGGTGGCCCCACCGGCGCGAACGCCACGTTGTCGAGTTCAGCGGGCAACACCCTGGCTGACGGCGTGACTGCGAGCGGTTCGGGCAGCGCAACGCTCAAGCTCACCGGAACCGCCGCGGCGCTCAGCAACTATCTGAATACCAGCGGGCGGGTCCGATTCACTGGGCAGGAGTCAACCACTGCCTATCAGCTCGACGTGACGGTGCAGCGGCTGAATGGCGATGTGGTCGAGTCGACCCGTACGGCAACCGCGTCAGTGACCAGTTCGGCCACAGCTGCCGTTGCCAACACGGGCGCGGCCACCGCGCAGCCTGCGCTGTCGATGTCACTGCCGGCCGATTTCGTGGTGAGCGCAAATAACGGCGAGATCCGGTTTGCCAATGCGCTGAGTGCCGGCACAGACATCCACACCTTTGTCCTGGCAGTCCAGGGCGGGCCAACGGCCGCCGCTGCGGCGCTGTCGGCGACCGCCGGCAATGGCACGACGGCAGGCGTCACCATCAGCGGTTCAGGCTCTGCCATCCTCAGCCTCACCGGCACGGCGAACGATCTCCGTGCCTTCCTGGCTTCGGCCGATGCAGTCCGCTTCAACGGCACAGCGTCGAACACGTCGGCTTACACCTTGTCGGCCACGGTCCAGCGGAGCACCGGTAATGTTGTGCGGCTGGCCACCACCGCGCAGGCCACGCTTCTTGCGGTGGGGGACGACCTCATCGCGAACGCCGACATCAGCACCACCAGCGGCAACGTGAGCGTGATCGCCGTGAGGGATGTGCGGTTCAACGGGACGGCCGATATCCGGACCGGCAGTACGGGGGCGGGCTCGGGCAGCATCGATATCGCGTCTGCGACCGGGTCGATCACCCAAAGTGCCAGCAGTGTGCTGCTGAGCACGGGCGCCGATGCCCAGGCGCGCTTGCATGCCGCACAGAACGTGACGGCAGGCGACATCGTGCTCGCGGGCGGCAAGGTCAGCATCACGGCAGTGTCGGGCTCGGTGCTCGATGCCGATGCACTCGTCGCGAGCGGCTCAGCCAGCGTGAACGATAACGACCAGGACATCACGGCGGTTGGCGTACGTGTCGATGCCGGCACTGCAGTAGGCGGATCCGTCAATCACCTGGAGACCACGGCAGGAACGCTCACCGCGCGCGCAGCCAACGGTGGGATCTGGGTGCTCGAGGCCGACGCGCTCTCGATCGACAACGTGACAGTCACCGTCAACCGCGTGCTGACCGATGGGGCGGTCACGAGCTCCACCGTGACCGATGCCATCCAGTCGGATCTGAGGACCACAGGCGGCAATGGCCCGATCGTGCTCCGCTCGACCGCTGGACACCTCACGCTGAAGGACGGGACCGCGGGCGGTACCGCAGGGGCTGCGATCAGCGCGCACGGCAGCGGCAACGTGCTGGTTCAGGCGCTTGGCGCGGGATCGAACATTCAGATCGACGCCGACATTGTTGGCACGAGTGGTAACGCAAGCGTGATCGCCAAGGGCTCGGTGGCGTTTGCTGCCGACGCTGATATCCGCACCACCAGTACCGCTGCCGGTAGCGGCAGCATTGATGTGTGGGCGGAGACCGGGTCCATCACCCAACATGCGTCCAGCGTCATTTCCAGCGCCGGAGCGACGGCCACAGCGCGACTGAGGGCAGCCACCAGTGTCACGGTGGGTGACATCGAACTCGCCGACGGCAAGGTCAGCATCAGCGCAGTGGCTGGCTCGGTACTCGATGCCGATGCGCTGGTGACCAGCGGCAGCAGCAGTATCAACGACGCCGATCAGGACATCACTGCCGCTGCGGTGCGCCTCAATGCCGGCACGGCCATTGCGCAGTCGGCCAATCATCTGGAAACGACGGCTGGCACGCTCAGCGCGGTGGCAGCGGCGGGCGGAATCTGGGTGCTGGAAGCCGATGCGCTTTCCGTGGATACCGTCACAGCGACGGTGAACCGGGTGCTGGCCGATGGTTCGGTTGCCAACTCCACCGTCACCGATGATGCCCAGTCCGACATCAGAACCACCGGCGCGAATGGCTCGATTGTCTTGCGTACTTCGGCGGGCAACCTCACCCTCAACAACGGTACCGCGCCCGGCGCAGCGAGCACACCTGCCGATGAGGCGTCGGTGGTTGCACACGGCAGCGGCAACGTTCTGCTGCAGACGCTCGGTGCCGGTACCAACATCGTGGCGAACGCCGACCTTGCGACCGCCAGCGGCAATATCAGTGTGATCGCCAAGGGTTCCGTGACCCTTGCCGCCAACGCCGATATCCGCACGGCAGGCGGCAGCATCGACGTGTGGGCCGAGACGGGATCCATCACACAGGATGCTTCAAGCCTGATCACGAGCACCGGCGCCACCGCCGCCGCGCGCTTGCGTGCCGCGACCAGTGTCACGGTGGGCGACATCGAGTTGCCCGATGGCAAGGTGAGCATTACCGCTGTGGCAGGGTCTGTCCTTGATGCCGACGCGCTGGTGACAACCGGTGGCAGCGGTGCAAATGATGCCGATCAGGACATCACCGCATCCGGCCTGCGGCTGATGACCGGCTCAGCGGTGGGCGACGCGGTCAATCATCTTGAGACCACGGTTGCCACCCTCACAGCGCTGGCCGCAAACGGCAGCATCTGGGTGCTGGAGGCCAACGCGCTATCGATCGGCGATGTCGGGCTTTCGGTGAACCGCGTGCTGGCCGACGCCAGCGTATCCACCGCTGACAGCACAGATGCCGTGCAAAGCGACCTGCGGACCACCGGCGGCAATGGTTCGATCGTGGTCCGCACCACGGCTGGCAGCCTCACGCTCACCAACGGAACCGCGCCTGGCTCAGCCAGTACCCCCGCCGATCTCGCTGCGGTCAGTGCGCATGGCACCGGCAACATCCTGCTGCAGGCTCAGGGTACCGACGCAGATCTGCTGATCGGGGCTGGCGTGAACAGCTCGACGGGACATATCACCCTGTCTGCGAGCCGCACGGTGGCGGCAGGCACCGGCACGACGATCGCCACGACGGGCGCTGGATCGGTGCAGATTACGGCAGGCACCGGCAACCTCACGATGGCGGCCGATGCGCTGATTTCATCGGTCAACGGCGACATCCTGCTGCGTGCAGGCAACGATGTCTCCGACCAGCTTACGCTTGGCCGTGTCGTGGCGAGCAACGCAAATGTGGGACTGGTGTCCACGGGCTCGGTACTCGATAGCGACACGGTGACCAGCACTGTCGACGATTCAACGATTGATGTGACAGCGCGCGGGTTGCTCATCTCCGCTGGCAAGGGGGCGGGTCTGCTTGCCGGCAACAGTCTGTCGCTCGCAGTCAATGCGATCGAGACCCGGGTTGAAACGCTGTCGGCTCGGGTTCGCGGCTCCGACGGCCTGAATCTGCTTGAAGCCGACCAGCTCATCATTGGCGATGTGGTCAGCCAGGTGGATACGCAACAGGCGATCCAGGTGTACGCGGTCCTCAGCACTGGCCTGTCGGAGTCGGTGAACGAACTGACCCAGAGCGACGTGGTCACCGACGCGATCAATGGCGCGAACGGCAGCATCGTGATCCGCACCACCAACGGCTCGATCACGCTGCGTGAAGGCACGGCAGCCTTTGATCTCGACCCGGATGCCGCGGTGGTGGCACACGGCACGGGCAATATCCTTATCCAGGCGATGGGTGCCGGTGCCGAGATCGTGGCCGAGTCGAACGCTGATGTGCAGAGCACGCGGGGTCATGTCACGTTGAGTGCTGCGGAGTCTGTCCGTCTGCAGGCAGGCGTCAACGTTGCAACCACGCAATCAGGGAGCATCGATCTGCGCGCTTCGGCGGGCAGTGTGCTGATGGCGGCCGATGCCACGCTCGAGACTGCGAACGGTGACATCAGAATCATTGCCGGTGACGGGGCGGGCGATCAGGTCGCAATCGGGGTGATCACCGCAAGTGCTGGCAACCTTGCGATCACCACCTCGGGTTCGGTGATTGACAGCGACACTGTGACCGCCGAGGCCGATGACACCACCGTCGACATCGTGGCGCAGGGCTTGCGTGTCGATGCCGGCAAAGGATTCGGTCTGCTTGCTGGAAACAGCCTGAGTCTGGCGGTGAACGCGATCGAAACCTCGGTGGGCGTGCTCTCGGTGGTGGTGCGCGGATCCGACGGTATCAACATTCAGGAATCAGACGCCCTCCTGATCGGTAACGTTTCAAGCCTCGTCGACGACACCAAGGCGGTATCGGTTCAGACCGTAGCGGCTGACGCCAGCACCTCCGCTTCAGCAGAGACGATCCAGAGCGATGTCGTCAGCCTGTCAAGCGCAGCCGGCGGCTCCAACGGTTCGATCGTCATCAGGACGAACGCCGGTTCCATCACGCTCAACGAGGGAACGGCAACCACTGATCTGGATCCGGACGCGGCGGTCGTCGCCCACGGTTCCGGAAATATCCTGCTGCAGGCGTCCGGGACCGATGCAGACATCGTGGCTCAGGCGAATGCCGACGTGCGAAGCAGCACCGGCCACATCACGCTGAAGGCCGTTCGGGCGCTCACGCTGCAGGCGGGTGTCGACGTGGCCACCGGAGGGACCGGGACGCTGGACATTCTTGCTGCAAGCGGCAGTTTCACCATGGCGTCCACCGCCACGCTCGCCACGGTAAACGGCGATCTGCGGATCATCGCCGGTGATGACCTCCTCGACCAGATCACCCTGGGGAGCGTCACGGCAAGCGGCGCGAACGTATCGATCGCCACCACAGGTTCGGTGCTGGACAGCGACACGGTCACCGCGCAGGCTGACGACAGCACGGTTGATGTGGTGGCGCTTGGTCTGCGGGTGGACGCCGGCAAGGGATTCGGCCTCCTCGCAGGCAACAGTCTTGAACTGCCGGTCAATGCGATCGAGACGTCGGTTCAGAACTTGTCGGCAGTCGTCCGCGGGTCGGATGGCGTGAATCTGCTCGAGACCGACGCGATCGCGATTGGTAATGTTGCGAGCCAGTCGGACGCGACCAAGTCGGTGGTTGTCCAGACGGTCGGACGCGATGGCGCCACCGCCACCGCATCCGAGGCGGCGCAGAGCGATGTCCTGACCTTGGCGACCAACGGTGCGAACGGCGCGATTGTTCTGCGCACGGTGTCGGGTTCGATCACGCTGAGCGAAGGCACCGCGGCCAACAACCTCATTCCCGATGCAGCGGTCATCGCCAATGGTTCAGGCAACGTCCTGATCTCTGCAGGCGGCAGTACGTCGGACCTCACATTGCTCGCCAATGCTGACATCCGGAGCACCACCGGTCATATCACGCTGAAGGCCGGTAGAACCATCAGTCTCCAGACTCAAGCCGAGGCGGCGTCCACCGGGTCGGGCAGCCTGGACATCGCGGCCAGTGCGGGAAGTCTGCTGATGGCCGCCGATGCGGGCTTTACCTCGGTGAACGGCGATATCAGACTGGCTGCGGGCAACGATGTTGGCGATCAGATCGCCCTCGGTGTGGTCGTTGCAGCCAACGCCAATGTGTCAATCAGCACCCCGGGCTCGGTGGTTGATGCCGACGCCGTCTCCTCAGGCGATGACACCACCGTCGATGTGCGCGCGCTGGGGTTGCGCGTCGATGCCGGCAAGGGCTTTGGTCTGCTGGCGGGTAACAGCCTCAACCTGGCTGTGAACGCCGTCGAAACCACCGTCGATACACTCTCGGTCATTGTTCGCGGCTCCGACGGCGTGAACGTCGTCGAAACCGATGCGCTTGCCATCGGCAATGTTGCAAGCCTGGTCGACTCAACCCAGGCGGTATCGGTTCAGACGGTTGGCGCGAATGCCACCACCAGCGCGAGCGGCGAGGCCACACAGAGCGATGTCGTCACGCTGGGCACCAACGGAGCAAATGGCAGTATCGTGGTTCGCACCGTGGCGGGCACGCTTACACTCTCCGAGGGCAGCGCGACCAGCGACCCGGACAGCGACGCAGCGGTGGTTGCGAATGGCGCAGGCAATATCCTGCTGCAGGCAGGAGGCGTGGGCGCCGATCTCATCGCCCAGGCGAACGCCGATGTGCAGAGCAGCACGGGACACATCACGCTGAAGGCTGCGCGCGCGGTCGACCTCCAGGCCGGTACCGACGTGTTGACGACCGGCGCTGGAAGCCTCGATCTTCTTGCGACAGGCGGCAGTTTCACCATGGCCGCCGATGCTTCGCTCGGCACGGTCAATGGCGATATCCGGATCGCGGGTGGAAGCGATGTGTCGCATCGGGTCTCGGTTGGCGTCATCCGCGCAACGAATGCCAACGTGTCGATTACCGCGTCGGGCTCGGTGCTTGATAGCGACAGCGTCACCGCACAGGCTGACGACGCCACCGTTGACATCGAGGCGCTGGGGCTACGAGTCGATGCGGGCAAAGGCTTCGGTCTGCTGGCTGGCAACAGCCTCAATCTGAATGTCAATGCCATCGAGACCAAGGTTGCAGTGCTGTCGGCCATGGTGCGCGGATCGGATGGCATGAATATCCGCGAATCGGATGGGCTCCGTATCGACGATGTGTTGAGCCTGGTCGATGCCGATTCCAACCCCGCCACGCAGTTCGCCGCATCGGTCTATTCGGTCAAGCCGGATGCCGGCACCCAGGTCGCAACCGACGCGGCGCAGAGCGATCTCACGACCGCTGCCAGTGAGGCGGGTGGGGCTAACGGCACCGTTGTGCTCCGCACGGCATCGGGCGATCTGGTGCTCGAGGGCGGGAGCAGCACGGGCGCAGGGTCGTCGGTCACGCTGAGCGGTAGCGGTGGACTGCGGCTCGAGGCGCTTGCTGGCGCGATCCGGATCAATTCCGACATCACCAGTGCGTCCGGCCATCTCACGATGCTCGCGGGCTCTGGAATCTCGGTCGGTTCGACCACTGCTGCAGGGGTCGACATCCGCTCGGGAGGCCAGGGGTCGGCGCTGCTCGACGCGGGCTCGGGAGCGGTGGCGTTTGATGGCACCGCGTCGCTCGACATGGGCGGCAATGTTCAACTGCGTGCGGGCACCTCGATCACGCTCGCTGCGCTCAAGGGGGCGTCGGTCAGCCTGTCGGCCGCGGGGGGTGCGATTTCGCCGGCCGCCAACTACGCCGGTCCTGTCTGGCTGATCACGGCCGATGCGCTCAAGCTCAACGCTGCAGGGCAGATCGGCACGCCAACTGCGCCGTTCGCGCTCGATGTCGGGAAGCTTGCGGCACGCACAGGCGGCACTGGCAATGCAGGGCTGTTCCTGCGCGAGCGGAACGACCTGGTCGTCGACAGCGTGAGCGCTCCGCTCAAACTTGTCGGTATCGATGGCCAACTCACCGACCAGTCCGACGCTGGAACGGGTGACCTGGTGGTGGCTGCAGGCACTGGTGCGGTCGTGCTCACGACCGACGCAGGTTCGATCGAGCTTCGTGAAGGGCGCTTGCCCGATGTGACGACCCCGGTGACCGATGCGGGCACTGCGGTAAGCACCCCGGGGTCTGGAAATATCCTGATCCGCGCCAATGGAACGGGTTCCACATTGAGTATCCAGGGCGATGTTCGCTCAGGCTCCGGCGACATCACCCTCATGTCTGAGGGCTCGCTCTCGGTGGGAAGCGAGGCGATTCCGGGCGTGGACATCGTCACCGGCCAGCCTGCTCAGGGCGTTGCGGCTTCGACAGTGCTGATGGAATCCAGGGCGGGTTCGGTTCTGATGCGCGGCACCAGCGCGGTCGGGGCGCCGGGCGACGTCCTGATCCTGGCAGATCAGGATATTGCTCTCGGCAGTGTGAGCGCTGAGGGCTTCTCCGCCAAAGCTGCCAAGGGCAAGGCGTCCGTCGGCGAAGGCGGGGCACCGCAGACCACCGTATCCGAACTCCTGCTTACGACAATCGGGAGCATCGGCACGGCTGCGTCGCCGCTGCGCGTAGAGGGCGGGCGCCTCAGCGCGCAGTCCGCAAGTGGAGACATCTACCTGCAGTCGAAGGGCGAGTTGCGGGTGGTGCAGGTGGGGGTCGATGTTCGCGAGGTGCAGGCCAACGGCTCGAGCGTGATGAAGCCCACGCTCGCGCAGAACGGCATCCGCAGCACGACCAGTGCGCCTTCCACAGTGGGTATCGACGTCGAGCAGGGCAACCTTGTCATCGATACCGGTCTGATCCGGGCCGATACGGTAAGCATCACCACGCGTCAGGGCTACGTCGTTGACGGCAACGATGGGTCGTCGGGCAACTTTGTCGACGCCGATCTTGATATCGATGCCCGCCGGCTGGTGCTCGATGCACCCTGGTTGGCGCTCGCGCAGCAGAACAAGCTGGTGCTGCTCGACGCGTTTGCCAGCCGTCCCACGCTCTCTGATGGCACCAATGCAGGCCAGTTCCTGTTTGGCGCCATCGGTGACAACGACTCGCTCGCTGCGATCGAATACGCGGTAGCGTCACAGGCTGAATACGAATCCTGGCTCTATCCGAACAAGGTGGGCAACGACAACGGGGCGGCGGATATTCCGAACCTTCGGAAGTACGCGCGAACGCTGGAATTCGTTGCGAATCGCGAGCCCGCGCGTGCCATCACGCTGGCGGCGATGAACAACCCGAATCGGGTTGATGATCGGGGTGAGCTGCGAACCACCGGACTCAAGGTCACCGGCACCACGGTGAGGTTCGAGACCGCGGTGGTGGCCGACCTGATCGATCTTGACGTCGGACCGGTGAGCGGCGGCGACAAGGGTCTTCTGGTCCTGAACGGAAAATTGAAGGCTTCCGGTCTCGGCGGCGTCAATTTCTCGGATCGGCCGTTTGACGTCCAGGTCCCGTCAACTTTCCGCGTCGCAGCGAACCCGGCGAACGGGCTCTTCGAGCTGGGCGGCCCGGCGCTGGGCGATGTCAGCGTCCGCCGGGTCGATGGCAAGCTGATTCTCACGCGAGAGGGCAGCACTGTCGAGATCGCCAACCCCGAGTCTGTCACCTTCAACCTGCGCGCGGGCGAGGTCCTCACCGGCGCGGCGGATGCATTCAGCAACCTGCGTATCGCGGGTGCCGGCAGTGTGGTGCTGTCGACGGTCACAGCATCGCAGACCACGCAGCCGGTCCTGCTCAATCTGTCGAACATCGCTGGAAGCACCCTCACGCTGGCCGTGCCGGCCTCGGTCGCGCTGGACGCCGGTTCAAACATCGGTCAATTCAAGGTGCGCACTGCATCGGGTCAGACGCTTACGCTGTCCGCGGCGCAGGCAAGCGGCAAGTCGATCAACGGAACGGGTTCGGTCATCATCACGGGTCTAGGGGCGGGGGGCACGGCGGTTGACCTCACCGGTGTGATCTCGACCGGTACCCTGTTGGCCGAAGCGGTTCCCGGTGCGGTGCTTACCACGGCAACCACCCTGAATCCGCGCTTTGTGATCCAGTCGGCCGGCGCAGCGGGTGCGGCGCAGTCGCTCACCATTGCCTCGGGCCTTGCCAACGGCCGATTGATCCGGGCGGCGGGTGAGGTGGTGGTCACCGGAATCAACGGCACCGCGGTCGACCTCACCCGGGTTCAGGCGATTGGCAACACGGCGCTCAGTCGTCGACTGGTCATCGCCAATGACACGACGCTCGCGGCGGCCACCGACCTGGGCAGCTTCGGGGTCGAAATTGCCGCGGGTCGCACGCTCACGCTCGGCGCTGGACAAGCCAGCGGCCGGACTGTGACCGGCGCGGGCAGTGTTCAGATCAACGGGGTGGATGACCGGACCCTTGACTTCAGCCAGGTTTCGGTCAGCGGAACCCGAAGCGGCGCGCTCGCATCGGGCGTGTCGCTGGTGCGTCTGGACGCGGGAACCGTGCTGAGCTCAATGGTCCTGTCGGTCGGCGCGGGTCAGACCCTGGCTTTGAGTGCCGCACAGGCGACCCGCATTGCAACCGATGGCGGGCGCGTGGTCGGTGCGGGCACCACCCGAATCTCGGATCTGGGCACGGTGGCGGCCAATCTGTCTGCGATACAGACCACCCGTGTGGAGGCCACGCTGAGCGCGAGCGTGTCAACGCTTGCGGCGGGTACGGTCCTGGGAACCGCCATCGTTTCCATCCCGGCGGGGCGCAGCCTTGCGCTTTCCGCTGCGCAATTGAACGGCGCACGACTGGAGGGGGCGGGCACCCTGGTGCTGACCGGGCCGATTTCGTCGAGCACATCGCTCGCCGGTGCTGCGACCCAGACGGTCGACCTGACTAGCGCTGCCCTTGCCGCGACCACTGGCGCGGGCACCGAGATCACGCTGTCGAGCTCGTCGCGATTTGTTGTCACGCCGCAGCAACTGCAGGCCACCAAATTGCGTGGCAATGCGGCCAACAACACGCTGATCGTGGATGTGTCGGGGCTCAGCTTTACGCCCGACACTTCGGGTACGCCAACCGCCACCATGCTGCTCGACATGACCGATTCGGTGGGCGGCAACGACACCGTGTCGTTCCGCTTTGGTCAGGGCGGCACGGCGCGGGTGGTCCGGCTGGATCCCGCCTCGGTGATCAAGCTCGGCCAGATCGGCAACGGCGAGAGCAACACGCTCGAGTCGAACAACGGTGTTCTCGATATCAGCCGGGTACCGCTTGCCAATCTCGGTGGCTTCTCCCGCGTCGTGGTGAACTCGGCCCTCACGGTATCGGTCGAGCAGATGAAGCAGCTTCTCGATACCGGCGGGCTGTCCGAGTTCCTGGGTGACGGTGTCCTCACGGTTGAAGGCGCGATTGATCGCGAGATCGATCTGCGGAAGATCGCCTCGTTCCAGCCGGGCGGCGCGATCAAGCCTGAAATCCGCTTCGCCAACGCAACGCTGAGCGCCGTCAAGGACAGCAGCGCTGCGGGCGCCGGCATCATCCTCCCGCCGTCGGGCAGTGCAGTGCAGATCCGTCTGGGTTCGCAGCTTGCGCCGGGGTTCGATGTACCGGGCGCACCCATTGCTGCGAATGCCAGTGTTGTCGTATTCAATGGCCGGCAGCTGGCGGCGCTCGCCACTCACCCGGATGTGGCCAACATCGCTTCGCTCACGCTCTCTGGCGATATCGTCGTTGAAGGGGCGGTCAACCTGGGGGCCGGCGGACCGTTCCGATCAGCGCTTGCGCTGGTCAATAGTTCTTCCTCGATCAATGTTGCTGCCGGTGCCACGCTCACGCTCAGTGCGGCGCAGGCCAACGGGGCGATGGTCGGTGGCGCCGGCCAGGTGAGGGTCACGGGACTGTCGCAATACCTCGCTGCTCAAGGGGTGCCGAGCTTTGACGGGTTGTCGGCGGCCACCACCGTGGTGATCGACAGCACCATGACGCTGCCCGGCGCGGTGGAACTCGGGC
This sequence comes from Burkholderiaceae bacterium, assembly GCA_049423065.1. Classification (GTDB taxonomy): domain Bacteria; phylum Pseudomonadota; class Gammaproteobacteria; order Burkholderiales; family Burkholderiaceae_E; genus SYIM01. The sequence continues at coordinate 29,917 of JBMSQB010000029.1, read as the reverse complement.
ATGTTGGCCTCGAGGTGTCGGCGGGTGCCACCCTGACAGTGAGCGCGGCCCAGGCGACCGGACGCAGTATCAACGCCGGCACCGGTGCTCAATCGTCACTGGTCATCACAGGGCTGGGTGGAGGGACGGTTGATTTCACGCGGGTCGCGTCCGGGCTTGCCAGCCAGGCGCAGGTGTCGTCGAACCTGACCGTCTCCTCTGGCAGCCTTCTCGGCCCGGTGGCCCTCGCGCTCTCCGGCGGGGCACAGGTCGTGATGTCCGCCAGCCAGGCAAGTGGCCGCGCCGTCACAGGTTCTGGCTCGGTGAGCCTTACCGGCCTCGATGCTGCGCCGTTCAACCTCTCAGCGATCGCAGTGCCGACCTCGGCTGTCATCGGCCGAAGCATCGAGGTGAACCCGGCGTCGGTCCTCGGGAATCGACTCACGTTGCAGGTCGCCGATGACGTGTCGCTCACGCTCACCGCAGCGCAAGCGACAACCGGAAGCGACAGCGGCGTCGCCGGCCGTTCCATCACGGGCAATGGCTCGGTGGTGGTGACCGGATTGGGCAGCGCCCGGGTCATGCTGAACAACATCTCCGTAGCGGGTACCGTCACTGCGCAGGCATCGGCCAGCGCGACGCTTGATGGCGAAACGAACCTGGGTGGCGCATCGATCCGGGTCGGGGCCGGAGCAACGCTCACGATGACACCGGCCCAGACGCTGGTTGGCAGCGGCTCGACGACGGTGGCCCGCGACATGGCTGGCGAGGGTGCGCTGCAGCTGGCCGGAGCAGCAGGAACCGCAGCATCGCCCACCATCATCAGCGGCGCGAACCTGTCGGCAAGCGAACTCACGCTGGTTGTCAATACGCATCAGGATCTCTCTGGCGTATCGCTTGGCGCCTCGCCAATCGTGGTGAACTCGGGAGCGACGGCCACGCTTGGTGCGGCCCAGGCGGGTGGACGCAAGGTCAGTGGCAATGGCCAGGTGATCATCACCGCGCTTGGAGCGTCGCCGCAGGCGGACCTCTCCGGTGTGACGGCCTCGACCGCGACGGCGCTGATTTCCTCGAGCACGATCTTCAAGGGGGCCCTGGGCAAGACACAGCTGGTGATCAGCCCGGCCGTTGCGCTGACCATCAACGGCGCTATCGTGAGCGGTGCCACCGTGACCGGTGGCGGCCGCCTGATCGTCGTCACTGGCGAGATTGCAGGCCCGACCGGCAATATCCTGTCGCCGAGCGAGGCGCTTACCCGGTTCGATCTCAGCAAAGTCGCCAAGTCCATCACGATCGAAGCACGTGTCAACTCGGGCACCGAACTTGAAACCGACTCGGTCGACATCAAGGCCCTGGGACAACTCGCTGGTGCCAACGACGTGGTTCAGTTGCGCCCGACGGTCGATACCAAGGGGATCAGGCTCGCAGCTGCATCCAATGCGAGTTCGGCGACCTCGCTCTTCGTCAACACCACCGATCTTCGGACGCTCGAGGTCAAGGAACTGGTGGTTGGGTCGTACACCGGCAAACACACCATTGACGTGGGTGATTTGGTCAATGCACAGCCGATCGTCTTCAACGTTCCGCTGACCCTGCAGGCGCCGGTGGCGGGTGGTCACATCAACCTGAACCAGCAGATTCAGGGCGAGTCGCTCAAGATCTACGGCTCGGGAGCGACGACCTCGCTCAACAACGATGTGTCGATGTCGGACGATGTATTCATCGACGACCGGGTGATCGTGACCGGTGGCCGTACGATCGTGGCGAGGACGGCGGTACCAGGGGGTACGGGTGCCGACGGTATCCGCATCACGGGTGACGTGGTCGATGGCAACGCGAATGGCACCGACAGCCTCACGCTGACCGCAGGTGGCTATGACATCACCTTCAACAAGTCGGTATCGCTCAACGCGATGACGCTGTCGAATTTCGATGACCTGAAATTCGAGGGCGATGTCACGATCGATGGCGGGACGCTCGACATCACGGCGGGTGCGGGCGATACCGTTCGCTTCGGCGGCCGGGTGACGCTCCTGAACGGAGCGAAGCTGCTGGTGAATGGCGCGGCCAGTGGCACCTCGGACATGGTGATATTCGATGGAGGCCTCGCGATTGGTGGCACGGCTGCCGCGGCGGCGGTGAGTGTCACACTCTCCAACATTGATCAGGTCGTGTTGAACAACGCTGCCGCCACCGCTGGTGCGGCGGGCAACTTCACAATCAACAATGCGGCCGAGGTGAAGCTCACTGCGCGGTCGGGCGCGGGCGCCAAGACCCTTGTTGAGGCAATGCGCAGCGACGGCGCGGGCCTGAACTTCGGCCTGCCGCAGTACCCGGCGAAGACCGGCCTCAGCTCGCCAGCGGCGGCTTCCACCATGGCGCTGGGCAGCATCGACCTGGTGATCAACGCGGCGGGCACGCTGCAGTTCAACAGAGGGCTCGCCCTCCTTGGTGGCTCCACGCTGGACATCAACGGCGGCACGGTAGAGGGTGCGACCAACCGGGTGATCTTCGATGGCGGATTGCGTAGCGACGTCACCGGTGCGCGCACCACGCAGGTCAGCATCGAGAACGTGACAAGCGTTGACTTTGGCGCGCTCAGTCTGCCGGCCAACCCGGCTGTTGCGGCCACCGCTTCGAACCTTCGTCTGTCAGCGGTGGTGGAAGGAGGCGCGGCTGGCAGGTTGTCGCAGGTGGAGATGAGCTTTGCAGGCAATGATGCCCAGCAACTGCTGATCCGGCCGGCCACCGGTCAGGGCGTGGTGCTTGGGGCGATCAACGCGAACGCGCCGGTGTCGGCTGCGGACACACGCTTTGACATCACAGCCGCAGCGGTGAGGTTCGACCAGACCATGTCGGTGCACAGCCTGGCACTGAGGGGCGATGCAGGGGGCTTGTTGACGATTGCCTCCGGCGCGGCTCCCGGCCAAACGGTCACGATCACCACGAGCGCGACCAGTGGGCGTGCGGTCGAGTTGGCCGCCGACAGCACGGTGGATATTGCAGCAGCTGTGAAACTGCGCGGTTCAGGCGGGGAGTTTGCGTTGAGCCCGGCCACCCCCACGCGCGCCATGGTGATCGGCGATCTGGCGAGCGACCCGGGCGCATTGCGGATGCTGGCGCGAGGCGGGTTCGACAGCGCGCTTGATGGGTTCAGTGCGTTGGTGATTGGCAGCGATCAGCAGCAAGGTTCGATCACGATGGGGCAGTCCGGAACCGGTCTGAGCTTTGCGGACCCGGTGGTGGTGCGGGTGAAGCCTGACGGAGCGGTGCCGGTTCGGCTGCAGAATGAGATCCGCGGCGTGTCGCTCACCATCGGAACAGGCAGCGTCGTGGTGAGCAGCGGACCGCTACTGGGCTTCACCGACCGGATCGAGTTTGGCGGCACCCTGCAGGTGGCGGGCAGCACCACGCTGCAGGCGAGGACGATCGACTTCCGGGGCGGGGCGGGTTCCGTGACAGCGCCCACGTCGGCCACGCTCACGCTGCAACCCGACACCAGGACCGGTGCCATCCGCCTGGGTGGCAACGAGGCCGCCGGCACATTTGTGCTCGATACCGACTCGATCGCTGCGCTCGCCGCGGGAGGCGGTCGGGTAGTGGTGGGCTACGATGCCAGCGCCGGCAACGGCGGTCGGGGCGACGTCACAGTGGTCGGTTCGGTTGATGTGAAGCGACCGTTGTCGGTGTTTGGCGGGTCGCTCTCCATGACGGCTGCCGATCGGCTGAGCGGTAACGATGTGCAGATCCGCCTGACGGGTAACGCAACCGTTTCGGAGATCCGGGGCGACACCTCGGTGGCGGTCTACAGCACGGGTGGCGTGATCCAGTCGGCGGACGCGGCGCTGCTCAACATCAGCACGCGTAGCGCAGGTTCGGTACCGCTCCTGGTCGTAAGCGGCAAGGGCCCAGCAGTGGGATCGGGGCAGTCGCCCCTGAGGGCGGCTGCTGACAGCGTGAATGTGATGGTGCCGGCGGGCGGCGTGGACCGCGTGCAGCTTGCGAACGGCACCACGCGGTATCTGGGCTACGACGCCAATGGTCGCTACCTGATGCTCAACGTGACGGCGGGGCAGTCGAAGTTCAGCCCGTCGATTTACGATCCTCAGGGTGACAACTGGCAGCAGAGCCAGCTGGGTGCGGCAGCGGTGGCTTATCGCGCCACGCCAAGCGCCACGACGCTGCTCGCGCTCAAGTCGCTCGACACCACCCCTGTGCTGGCACCGTCCGGTGGCGGCTCGGCGCCGGTGCTGAAGAGCCTCAACACCAACACGCAAGCGTATCTGCAGTCGCTGGGCAGTGCGGAGCGGGTGAACGTTGGGGCGGCGCCGAACTGGGGAACCGCGCGTACGGGCGATGGGCTGCTTGACGAATTGTTCGATCCGCTGGAGGCCGACCGGGCCACCGATCCTTCGCAACTCGAGAATGCGTGGCTGCTGGGTACGCCGTCGTATCTGCCGGGTGTAACCGGGGCTGACACGATCGGTGCGAGCGCGTATGAATATTGGAGTGATGACGATGAACTCAGCATCTGATCGCAGCGGGCAGTGGCCCGCGGACGATCGTCGCGGCATGAAGGACCGATACCTTCGCCTGGCGGCGTGGCTCGTGGCGTTGCCGCTCGTCGGCCTGGCGGCGGCTGGATGCGGGGGCGGAGGAGGGGGTGGCGGCCCCACCACGTCCACGGCCTGGTACGAAGTTTCGGTCTCGGGGGTGGGCAGCACGTCGAGTTCCGCGTTTGAGGGCGGCAATATCGTCCTGAAGGGAAATGACGGCGTGCCCTACACGGTGCCTGCAGTGGCCGGGGCGGGTGCCGGGTTACAGGTCACGAGTGCGGGCGGCGCGGCCGCCACGCTTGTGATCGACCGCAATCCGGTGAACCGGATCTGTTCGATCAGCGCCGCGCCCACGGCGCTGGGCGGGCGGGGGTCTGCGTCGTTGTCCTGCGTCCACACGCCCATCAACGACACTGGTCTCACCGAATGCATGCCTGGCGTGGACTGTGCGCTGCAGGATGGCGGGACTGGCCGCGGGGCCATCCCGGCCAAGCTGGGGAAACTCAACTCCAGTTCCCCTGGGTCGTTCGACTACACCCGGATCTGCAACAACGGTGCAGAGGAAGGAACCGCAGGCTGCCCGAGTGGTGCGCCGGTGGGTGAGGGTGCGTCTCAATGGACGTGCACCCGCGACAACGTGACGGGGCTGGTGTGGCTGGTGGCCGACTATTCCGGTCGCTACACGCAAGGCGATGCGGTCGCCATCCCCATGCAAGGCTGGTGTGGCCGCGCTGCCAGCACCTGGCGCTTGCCCTCGGTCGATCAGCTGCAGTCGGTATTTTTCAACGCGGGAACGGTGGAAGGTGCCGACCGCGTCGCGGCGCTCACCCCATGGCTGCCGATGTTCAACTTCAATCGGCGGAACGCCCTCGAGAACCCGATTCCGTCCAGCATCAGCTCGGAAGGCAGCGGCTTCTGGAGCAGCACGCTGGTCGCCACCGCCACGGGCGAGGCCTGGATGGCGCTTCTTCAGGGCAATGGTCGTGTCCGAAGCGAGGCGTCCAACACGCTGCGCTTGCGGGTGGCACCCGTGAGCACGGCAGACCTGTCCTCGCGCTTTGCCGATTCCTATTACAGCGCAGCGCGCTGGGAAGCGAATCTGACGGCAGGCACCTTGCTCGATCGTCGGAGCGGCCTGATGTGGATGATCTGCTCGTCGGGCTGGAGCTTCAACGCCGCCGCAGGGCGTTGTGATCCGGTGGCAGGGCAGCCCGCGGTGCGCGCGTTCCGCGACGCGCTCGCCGAGTCGGCGGCAGTGAACCAGGACGCCTCGCGCAACCGTGGCTATTCCGATTGGCGCGTACCGAACCGCGCTGAACTGGCAAGCCTCGTCGATTGCGTACGCTGGCGGCCTGCCGAGGGCGGCAGCGCTGGCTGTACCGATGCCGCGCTGAAGAAGCTGGTTGACCTCGACCTGACCGGCGCTGGCTCGTTCTGGACCTCGTCGTGGGTGCCGGGCAATGAAGTGTTCACGATCGACTTCAGCACCGGCGCGATCGGACTGAGCCCGCTCATTGGGCTCGACCCCCTCGATCCTGCTGCCCCGACCACCTTTCGCACCCGTCTGGTCCGCAACGCCCGCTGAGGCGCTACACTTCGCAGGTTTCAACCAGGCTTTCTCACATGTTTGAACGACTTGTTGCGGTCAGTCGCGAGCAACACGGCCATCTGCGGGTTCGCCCCGCAATCGGGTTCGGGTTTTCACGCAAGTTTCATCTCGCATCGCTTGCGATGCAGGAATTCGTGCGCGCCTCCGCGTTTTATCCCATTGTGTTCCTGGATGACCGCGAGCGCGAAGCCTTCAGGCCAGTGGCACTGCTGGGGGTTGAATCGGGAGAAAACCTTTGCGTGGACGCCGAAGGGGCCTGGCTCAAGGGAGCCTATATTCCCGGCATCCTGCGCCGCTATCCCTTCGCGCTTGCCGACACCGAGCGCACCGACGAATACGCAGTCTGTGTCGATGCCGGCTCTGGGCTGCTCGATGAAAACGAGGGGCTGCCGCTCTTCAGCGCTGACGGCACACCCACCGAAACGCTCGAGAACGTGAAGCGATTCCTGGGTGAACTCCAGCAGATGGACACGCTCACGCGACAGTTTTCCGCATTCCTCGTCAGGCACAACCTGCTGCGTCCGCTGAATCTTCGCGTGCAGGTGGCGGGGTCGGCGCGCGACATCGCGGGGAGCTATGTCATCAACGAGGAGCGCTTTGACGCGCTGAACGATTCCGTTTTCCTCGAAATGCGTTCGCTCCGATATCTGCAACCGATCTACGCCCATCTGTCGTCGCTCCCGCAGATCGACCGTCTGGTTCGACTTAAAGAAGGGCGTCTGAGCGCTGATTCCACGGCTGCGGCCACGCCGGCTGCACCGCCCGCTGCAGATCCGCTACCCGCCGACGCCCAGCCCGCGCCGCGTCCACGCGCGCGGCGCCGTGCCGCTGCGAAGTCCTGATCGTCAGCCATCCGAGCAGCACCAGGCAGCATGAACGATCCCGGCTCCTCACGATCGCTGCGCCCAGCCCCGGCCGAACCCGGGAGCGCCCGGGTCGATGCCAAGGCACTGCTGGCCGCCATCCAGCTTCTTCGAATTGCGCCCCAGGACGATGCCTTCTGGGCTGAATTTGCCCGCTGCTCGGCGCTTCTTTGCCGAGCCCAGGCATCGGTCTGTCTGCGATTGGGCGAGGGTGGCTGGCAAGCCATCGCCGACTGGCAGGCTGCCCATACAGGGCTTTCGGATCGCTGGCCTGCGCTCGCTCCCGATCTCGCCGAACGGCTTGGCGAGAAGGGATTCGGAACCGTACCTTCCGGGGCTGGCATACCGGTCATTGCGCTGGGCATCCGACTGCCGCAAGTCCAGTCCGCGATTCTGGTCCTCGAAATTCCCGAGTCGGAGCGCCCCCGCCTCAACGAGCTGGTGCTGCGGGCGCAACTGATTTCCGATATTCCGTCGGATGGCGCGCCGGCTGTTTCGCAGCATGCAGGCGATGCGCTCGTCCGCCCTGCAGGGGCCAAACTGGAGGACCCGGCAGCGCGAGGCGCCTTGCTCGCCTGGCTGGATCTGGTGATTCAGGTCACCCGCCACCGACAGTTCGGGTCGGCTTCGCTCGCGCTTGTGAACGGCATTGCCGCCCAAACCGGCTGGACCCAGGTGAGCCTGGGATGGCGGCGTGGTCCGTATGTGCGGATGCGCGCGATCAGCCATCTCGACCGTTTCGAGCGGCGCGCAGACCATGTTCGCCTGATCGAGTCCGCGATGGAGGAAACGCTCGATCACGACGCCGCAGTGCACGATCCCGGGTCGGATGAAGCCAATGCCCCGGTTATAGCCCATGCGCGTCTTCGGCAAGGATTGGGGTTTGGCGCGCTTCTCAGCATGCCCCTGCGTGGTGACAACGATGCCACCGAGGCGGTGCTGCTGCTGGCACACGACGACAACAATCCGCCGCCGGTTCCGCTCGAGGCGCTGGAGCTTGGTCTGCAGATGGTGATGCCCTGGCTCGCCGAACTCGAACTTCGCAACCGCTGGATAGGTGCCCGTGCCGGGCATCACATTGGTCGGCTCGCGGTCGAGGCGGTGCGCATCAACCAAATTGGGCGCAAGCTGCTCGCCATCTGCTTCGCGGCACTGCTGTTGTACGGAATCTTCGGGACCTGGCCGCACCGCATCGACGCCAACGCAGAACTGGTGACCGATAGCGCGCAGCTGCTCAACTCGCCCTTTGACGGTTACATGGATCAGGTGCTGGCCACCAGTGGCGACACGGTTCGCCAGGGGGCTGTGCTTGCGGTGCTCGATCGCCAGGAATTGCTGCTGCAGGAGTCCGAAATCAGGGCGGAAATCCGGCGCTTCACTGCCGAGTCTGAAAAGGCGCGGGCAGCCGGTCAAACCGCTGACGTACAGATATCGATCGCCAGGCGGGCGCAGGCGCAGGCGCGACTCGAGCGTACGCTCTACCAGCTCGAGCAGGCGCGCATCGTTGCACCGTTCGATGGGGTGATTGTCGAGGGCGAGCGACGCGAGCTCCTGGGCTCGCCGGTGCGGCGTGGCGACAAGGTGTTTCGGGTGGCGAAGGTCGAGGGCCTGTATGTCACGCTCTACATTCCCGAGGCCGACATGCGGTTCATCACGCCGGAGTCGCGTGGCGAAATTTCGCTGCTGAGCCAACCCGACCGAAATTACCCGATTCAGATCGAAGCAGTCATTCCCGTTGCCCAGGTCAAGCCCCAGGCTGGCAATCTGTTCATGGTGCGGGCGAAACTGCTCGAGTCGCCCGAGGCCTGGTGGCGGCCAGGCATGACCGGATTGGCGCGAATCGACGCAGGTCGTCAGAACATCCTGTGGCTGATGACCCGGCGCGCCATTGACGCGCTGCGGCTCAAGCTGTGGTGGTGAGGCGCCCGCTCTACACCGCCGGAGCAGCACGATGACCGCCCAGACCTTCAGCGAGTCCTGGCATCGTATTGCCGAGGCGCGTATCGGCCTTCTGCCCAGCGTTCAGGTACAGCGCCAGCGCTTTGGCGGCGCAGACTGGTATGTGCTGCAGGATCGATTCACCCAGCGCTTCTTTCGCCTCACGCCGCAGGCCTGGCGATTCGTGTCGCGACTGTCCCCGCGACGCTCTGTTGACCAGGCCTGGCGCGAGTCGCTCGAAATGTTTCCTGCCGATGCGCCGAGCCAGCACGAGGTCATTCAGCTCCTCGGCCAGTTGCATCAGTCGAACCTGCTCTACTTCCGGAGTGAGCCCGACAGCGTAGAAATTTTCGACCGCTATCGCCAGTTCAAGCAGCGTGAGCTCTACGGCAAGCTGCTCGGGTTTCTCTATCTTCGGATCCCTGTTCTGAATCCGAACGACTGGCTGAACACCATCATGCCGCTGATAAGGGCGATGGTGAGTGTACCGGCGGCGCTGATCTGGCTGGTGGTGGTCGCCATTGGCGCCAAGGCGGCGCTGGAAAATCTCCCCCAAATCGCTGATCAGACCCAGGGTGTGCTTGCGCTTGACAACCTGATCTGGCTCTACCTCTGCATGGCCGTAATGAAGGTCTTGCACGAACTCGCCCATGCCTTTGTGTGCAAACGCTTCGGGGGCGAAGTGCATGTGTTCGGGATCATGCTTCTGGTGATGGCGCCGCTACCTTATGTCGATGCCACCGCAAGCTGGGCCTTCCGAAGTCGCTATGAGCGGGCGCTGGTGGGGGCGGTGGGGGTGCTCTCCGAGCTCTTCATGGCCGCGGTGGGGGCGATCGTCTGGGCCAATACGGGTCCCGGGCTGGTCCATACGCTTGCCTTCAATGTCATGTTGCTGGGCTCCATATCAAGCCTCCTCTTCAACGGCAACCCCCTGTTGCGATTTGACGCTTACTACGTGCTTTGCGATCTGATCGACATCCCGAACCTCTATCAGCGGGCGAACCAGCAGTGGCTTTATTTCGCAGACCGTTATCTGCTCGGAACCCGTGATGCCAAGGGTCCATCGACCGATGCCCGCGAGTGGTGGTGGCTCACCGGATATGGCGCGCTCAGTTTCGTCTACCGGATGCTGGTCGTTGCGCTGGTCCTCGAGTATGTGGCCGACCAGTGGTTTTTGCTTGGCGTGGTGTTCGCCCTCACCACTTTCATCATGCTGGTGGTGATCCCGCTCGCAAAGCTCTTCGGGCACCTGGCTGGGCCAGCGGTGTCGCGCAACCGAACGCGGGCCATTGCTGCCAGCTCCGTGGGTCTGCTGATCCCGATTTTGCTGGTGTCGCTGTTGCCGTGGAGCGCATCGATCCGGGCACCTGGCGTGATCGAGTCGGTCTCTGCCAACTCGGTGATTCCCGGTATGGCGGGGCGGCTGGACGCGTTGCACGTGAGGAATGGCGATCGCGTGAAAGCGGGCCAGTTGATCGCGCAGTTGAGCAATCCCGAACTCGAATATGAAATTCGAGCGTCCCGCCACCAGATCACTGAAACCGAGCTGCTGCGCAACCAGGCACTGGCGACTGCACCTGCCGATGTTCAGCCGCTTCAGCGCCGGCTGGCCATGTTGCGCGACCGGCTGACCGAGCTCGAGTACCGCTTCGATCAGCTGAAAGTCGTGGCCCGCCACGATGGAACCTTTGTTGCTCCCAAAGTACGCGAGAAGCTGGGCAGTTGGGTACAACGAGGCGAACCCCTGGGCGATGTGGTCGATCTCGAGAATTTGCGCTTCGTGGCGGTGGTCACCCAGCAGCAGGCCGACGAACTGTTCACCTCGACGATCGAAAGCGTCGCCATCCGGCTGAGCGGCCAGATCGACCGCGAGGTGCAATCAACCGACTTCAACGTGCTGCCCTATCAACGGCAGCGACTCGCGTCGGCTGCGCTGGGCTGGAATGCGGGGGGAACCATTCCGGTCCGACAGGATGACCAGAAGGGCGAGACCGCGACCGATCCCTTTTTCGAAGTGCGCGTACGACTCGACCATGCCACTCCGGATCTGCTCACGATGCACGGACTCACCGGGCATCTGCGTGTGGCCCTCGCCCCGGTGCCGCTCCTGATCCAGTGGCGCAAGTGGGCGATGCAGCAGTTGCAGAAGCGCTACCAGATCTGACATGAATCCGTCCGGCCCGCAGCGCGCCTTGCGTTGGTATCCGCCGCGTGAGGAAGTCCCCGTTACAGGCGAACGCTGGTCAGATTGGCGTCGCTGGCTCTGGTTTCGCTCCGGACTGGCTGCAGCCAGGATCCGGGCCGAGGCCCGGGACGTGGTCGAGCAGGCCGCGCTCCTCGGGTCGCTGAGCGACCTGGATCTGTCAGCGCAGCTTGTGCAGTCGAGCGCTACGCTGTCGCGTGCCTGGCGGCGGGGGGTGCCTGCCGACCGGAAGCTTCTTTTATCCACCCTCGCACATGTTTGCGAGGGGGCCTCCAGGCGCGTCCAGATGAAGCCCTACCCGGTGCAGGTGCAGGCTGCACTCGGGCTCCTCGAGGGGTGTGCTGTCCAGATGAACGCAGGGGAGGGGAAGACTCTCTCGGTCGCTCTGGCCGCCTCGATGCATGGCCTGTCGGGGCGACATTGCCATGTCGTCACCGCCAATGATTACCTTGCAGGGCGCGATGTCGAACTCATGCGGCCGCTCTTCGAGCTTTGCAATTTGAGTGCGGCTGCGGTGAATCCCGAGTCCGATCCTGACGAGCGCATCGACTGCTACGGGCACGATCTGGTGTATGCGACAGGCAAGGAACTGCTCGCCGACTTTCTGCGTGACCGGCTGGGTGGAGCCAGTTCAGGCACGGGCGCCTTGCGAACGCTTCGGGCAATGCGAAGCGAACGAGGCTCGGTGGTGATGCGCGGGCTCGATGCTGCGATTGTCGACGAGGCTGACAGCGTGCTGATCGATGAGGCCACCACGCCGCTCATCATTTCCTCGGGCGAAGGCAACGAAATGCTGATGGAAGCGGTGCGCGTCGCCCGCGACCTGTGTGACGATCTTGTCGAGGGCCGCCACTACAGGATCGACCGGCGTTTTCGTGATCTCGACTTCACCGAAGAGGGGCGGGCCTTCATCGAGGAGATCACCCAGCATCTGCCGGGCTTGTGGCGCTCTGAGGCTCGCCGCGAGGACCTGCTCGGTCAGGCGGTGGTCGCGCGCGATCTGTTCGAACGCGACCGACACTACATCGTGCAGGACGACGAGGTGGTGATCGTCGATGAAAACACCGGCCGCACCATGCCCGGCCGATCCTGGAGTTACGGTCTTCATCAGGCGGTCGAGGCGCGGGCTGGAGTAGAGATGACCGAGCCCGCAAGAACCATCGCCCGGATGAGCTTTCAGGATTTTTACGCGCGCTATCGTCATCTGTCGGGTGCAAGCGGCACGCTGCAGGGCGTGGGTTTCGAACTTTGGCGCACCTATGGTCTTCCCTCCATCGTTGTGCCCCCGCGCCTGCCCAGCCAATTGCAGGTCCCGCGTCCGCGGCATTTCGCCACCTGGGATCGAAAATTCGAGGCGCTGATCGACGCTGCGGTAGCCCTTCAGGCGGAGGGGAAGGCCGTGCTGGTGGGGACACGCCGGATCAGCGACAGCGAGCGCGTGGCCGAGGCCTTCTCTGCCCGCGGCGTCCAGTGCGCGGTGCTGAACGCGAAGCAGCATGACCAGGAGGCGATGGTGATTGCCGCTGCGGGCGAGTCGGGGCGCGTCACGGTGGCAACGAACATGGCGGGCAGGGGAACCGACATCCTGTTGAGCGCCGAGGTGCTGGCCAACGGCGGGCTGCACGTTCTGATGCTCGAGCCACACGAGTCTTCGCGGGTCGACTGGCAACTGTTCGGACGTGCGGGCAGGCAGGGCGCGCCGGGGTTCGCCCGCGCCTTCGTCAGCCTGGAGGACGACCTGCTCGAGCGGCATATCGCCTGGTTTGCCAAGCCGCTTGCGTGGCTCGCGGCGCTGGCACCGCTTCGTCCGCTGCTGATCTCGACCCTGGTCTGGCTGGCTCAAGCCCGCGCGCAGGCCCTTGCCTGGGGCAGCCGGCGCATGCTGCGGTCATTTGAAAAACGGCTCAACCGACAGCTCTCTTTTGCGGGAGACCCGGGGAAACCCGGGGCGGGGCCGGGCGGGCCGGGTTGAGATTTCGGATGGCGGGGTGTGGTCAGATTTTGTAAGCCACTCACCCGGTTTTTCCTGCTATCCTCTTCGTTCGTCCAAGTTTACCTACACACCGGAGTCTCAAGATGTTCCAGAAAGTCGTTCCGATCAACCGTGAGCGCCACGCCAGCAAAAAAATCAAACAGGCTTCCGGTTTCGGGTTTGCGTCAGGCTTCCATCTTGCCTATGTCACCATTCATGAGTTCGCCCGCGCTGCGGCCATCTACCCAATCGTGTTCCTCGAGGACAAGGAAGCCGACGAGTTCCGTCCGGTCGTTCTGCTTGGCCTGGAAGCCGGCGAAAACCTGTTTGTAGGCACCGACGGCAAGTGGCAGGCCTCCTACGTGCCCGCCATCATCCGCCGTTACCCCTTCGCCCTGTCCCGCACCGACGAGCAGGACCGCTTCACGATCTGTATCGACGAAGACAGCGAACTCGTCAATGACGCAGAGGGTGCTGCCCTGTTCGACGACAAAGGCGAGCCCACCGAGGTCATCGAAAACGTGAAGCGCTATCTGGCCGAGCTGCAGCAGATGGACGTCATCACCCGCGACTTCTGCAAGTACATGGCCGAGCACAACATGTTCACGCCGCTCAACATGCGCGTTCGCGACACCGATCGCGTCAAGAACATCACCGGCTGCTATGTCATCAACGAAGAGCGTCTGAACAACCTCTCCGACGATCGCCACCTCGAGCTTCGCACCAAGCGTTATCTGCCTGCGGTTTACGCGCAGCTGATCTCGCTTGCTCAAATCGAGCGCCTGGTCACGCTTCGCAGTGGCGGCGAGGCGCCGGCCATCACCGCCGATTCCCAGGCGGCCTGACCGACTCTCCGCACCGCCAGCCCTCACCGTCACCGTTCATCCGGCACGCGGTGAGGCTCAAGGTGCTCTAATGGCCCGGACGGCAATTCCTCCTCCGGGCCATTTTTTTGTCGTCGTTTCCCTGTGACTCGTTTCATCCCCGGTCTCGCGCTCGCTGCGTCGCTGTCGTTTCAAGCAGTGGCGTTGCTGGCTGTCGTCGCGCCTTCCGGCGCGGGGGCCCAGCCGCTGCCCCGAACCGAGGCCCCCTTTGCAGCGTCCCAGCCCGAGGAATTCCGGTGGGCGCGTGGACATGAAGCCCGAACCCTCGCGCAGGCCGCGGCGCGTGCTGCCGAGTTGGGCCCGCTCGCGCCCGGCAGCGACCAGCTAGAACTCGATCCCACGCAGCTGTTGCAACTGGTGATCGAGCGCAATGCGCAGATCCTCATGTCGCGCATGCAGGCGAGGGCGTCGGGGCTGGTGGCCGAGGGCGAGCGCGCGGTCTACGACCCGGTGCTTTTCAGCTCGCTTCGGCGTGAGGGACGTGCGCGCCAGCGCACGGGTGACGAGATCATCACCACACTCAATGCCCCGACCCAGAACGAGCTCCTCGACGAAGACGCCAACTCGCTCGAGAGCGGCTTGAGGCAACGCGCGAGCACGGGTGCCGAGCTCAGCATGAGCGTGCGCCTGAATCGGCGTCGCAACAACCTCGTGCCCATGACCGCCACCCACCCTGAACAGAAGCAGGCTCTGGTGGTGTCGGTCCGGCAGCCGCTCATGAGGGGAATGGGCCGCCAGGTGGTTGAGACCGATATGGAGGTGGCGCGCCTCGACGGCGAGATCGCCTTGCTCGACTACCGTCAACAACTCGAGCGCGTGAGCGCCGAAGCGCTGAGCGCCTATTGGCAACTGCAGCGCGCCCGCGAGGTCCTGGTGGTGCTTGCGCGCTCTCGCGACACCTCGCGCCGCGCGAGGTGTCGCATCGAATCGCGGGTCGAGGTGGGTCGGGTTGCGCCAATCGGCGCGGTGGAGGCGCGTGGTGCGCTGATGCTTCGCGAGGCCGAAATTGCCCGCACCGAGCAAAGCCTGCGAGATGCCGAGGCCCGCATCAAGGGGTTGCTGCGGGCGACCGGCGAGGAGCGCCGCCCCGAGGCGCTCAAGATCATTGCCAACACGCCTGCCCGGAAGTTCGACTATCAGCCGGACACCTCGATCACGGCGATTGAGCGCGCGGTCGATCGTTGGCCAGCGGTGCGCATTGCTGCGCTGCGCCGTGACCAGTCGGTGGTCAGACTCAACTTCGCTGACAACCAGCGCCGGCCTTCGCTGGACCTGCAGGCGAGCTACAGCACATCGGGTATGGCCTACGAGTTTGGCCGGGCCTGGGAGTTCGCCCGCACCACACGGTTTCCCGACTGGTACATCGGCGTCAATTTCGAAGTCCCGCTGGTTGGGAATCGCAAGGCCAACTCGCTTTACGAGGCCCAGGCGCTGAGGTTGAGGCAGAGCGAGGAAGAACTCAACAGTGTTCGGGCGGGCATTGCCATCGACCTTCGCGCGAGACTCGACCAGTTGATTTCCTCGCGAGATGAAATCGGCCGCTATGCGGCCGAGGTCGACCTTCGCCGCCAGCTTCTCGAACTCGAACGGCGACAGTTGACCTCGGGCATATCGCGGGTTGGTCAGGTGCTTCAGCGCGAGGCCGATTTCGTCGAAAGCTCGCTTCGCATGATCGAAAGCGAGACACGGGCCGCCTTGCTGTTAACCGGGATCATGCTGGCCGACGGTTCATTGTTGCCCAGGCATTCGATTGAGGTGGAGCAGTGACGCTTTGTGCTGGTGGGCGCCTGCGGGCGCTGATCCCGTTTCTTGCCATCTTTCCAGGGCTGGTTCTGGCGGCCGAGTTCACCGGGCTCATTGTTCCGCGCCACGACATCCTCGTGAGTACGGGCGTGGCGGCGGCGGTCATGCAGGTGCAGACCGAGGTGGGGCGCCGTGTGAAAGAGGGCCAGCTGCTGGTTCAACTCGACGATAGGCTGCCGGCTCTTGAAGCTCACCGCCGGCGCGTCATCTTTGAAGACGAGAGCGAATTGCGAGCCGCGCGAGACCGGGTACGAATCCTGAAGCCACTCGTCGACGATTCCCGTCGAGCCTTCCAGGGGGGTGGGTCGGTCAGCCGGGAGGAGCTCTCCCGGCTCGAACTCGACCTGTCTGCAGCGCTTGCCCGTCTCGATCAGCTGGCGGCGCAGAAGGTCAGGGAGAAGTCCGAGCTTGATATCGCCGACCAGGAGAGGCTGTTGCGGCGGGTGATTGCTCCTGTAAGCGGAATCGTCACGCGGGTGGATCTCGAGTTGGGCGAGTGGGCCAAGATCGGTGAGCCAGTGCTGCAGATCGTTGATGCGGATGTCTGTTACCTGCGCGTCAACATCACTCCCATGGCCCTCAGGAAGCTGAAGCTCGACCAGCAGATTCCCATCAGTTTTGAGCCGGCACTCAGGATCCCCCCGATTCGTGGCCGTGTCAGCTATTTGTCGCCGGGAATCGACGCAGCGAGCGGTCTGGTCGAGATTCGGGTGACGTTCCAGAATCCGGGGTGGCGGGTGCCGCCGGGCGTGAAAGGCTCGATTTCCGTCGACGAAGACTGAGGCGCCCGCCTCAGTGCATCGACTGAGGCGGCACGGCGGGCGCTGGCGCCGCCTGCTCGGGCGCCGCCGGCGTGGCGGACGCATCGATGGCCCAGTTGGCGGTGGCGCTCAGCCTTCGCAAAAGCTGCTCGAAGCCTACCAGCAGCGAGGCATTGCAGTTCAGCGTGAACTGCTCGCTGCTTACCGTTTTGAAGGTGAACGTGGTGACATCGTTCTGTCGCCCCCAGGACATGGCGCTGATCAGCGGAATACGCTCGCCGAACACGGGCTTTCGGCCTTCGCCCTCATAAGGCTTTTCAAGCGAGACGCCCGACATCGCCTTCTGGTCTGCGAATTCGCGTGCGACCTGCGGATCCAGCGTGGGGGCGCCGAGTTCCTGGGCAAACCGCGTGCCCGCGTCAGAGCGCTGGGTGCCGATCACCTTGAGCAGCTCAACCGTCAGAAGACGCGTCATGAAGAACCGCAGTTCCTGGTGGCCGGAGATGCCGATGCGGACAATCAGGCGATCTTCCAGTCGGTTGTACTGCAGGTTGATTTGTTCGATCTGCATGATGTCGGGAGCGGGTTTCGGCGTTGAACGGGGTCCAGCGGGTTGGATTTCTTGTGAACGGAAAAGTTGCCGGGAATGTTAAACGACCCCGCGCGAAACGCGATTGCGCCAGGCAAAAACATTCAGCTCCCGCCCTGGCGCGCGCGGGCGGCACAAAGTCTCAACTTTTCCCTGTCAACCGTGGCATCATAGGCGAAGTTCTGTCGCGCATATCCCCGTAACCGCTTTTTCGGTGCCATCCTTTGCGTCAGCAAGTGGTTGTTTCGCATATTTCAGCGCGGTGCGTCGCATGTGCCCACCCGCCGCTGTCGGTTGATCGGGCATTGGTCTTGTCTGCCGATCGCCGCACGATTCCGCGCCATCTGTTGGCCTTCATTGTTTCCAGTCTGAGTTGATCCGGAGCCTCGTCATGTCTGAATTTCGCCCAGCGTCCAAGACTTCCTCCCCCGCTGTGTCTGGCGCAGACCCTGTCGCGAACAGCCCCGCCCCGACCATTCCTTCGGGTGAACTCAGGCGGGTTGCGGGTAACCCGGCGGGCGTAACGGGCAGGCGTGGTCGCGATGTCATGGCCGACGCCCAGCGTCCTTTGCCAGAGGCCCTTTTTCCCGTGTCCGAGTCGCCGGCCGTGCCGGTAAAGACAGCGCCCGGTCAGGCGGGCTCCTCCTTGCGCGCTCGGCGGCGTGAAGATGCCGAAGATACCGATCACCAGATATCGCTCGATTTCTCTCCCATTGAGGTACCTGCGAGCGTTGAATCTGCGTCGCCAGCCGAGGGGCCTATCCTGTTTGCGCAGGCCGCAAATCCGGCTGCTGTTGAGGGCGCCGCAGCGGGTTCGGGTGGCGCGGCGGGTGCAGCCACGGCAGCGGGGCTTTCCGCGCCAGTCGTGGGAGGCGTGCTGATCGGCGCCGGCGTGCTGATCGCGAGCGCCAGCAGCTCGTCATCGACCCCAGCTGCCACGGGGCCGGCTGCACCGGCGCCCGACACGACGCCGCCGCAACTCGTCTCCACTGCGGTGAGCAGCACCGCCAGCACGGTCACGCTCACGTTTGACAGCACCCTTGATGCCAAAGCGCCTCCCTTGAAAACCGCCTTTACGGTGGCGATCAACGATGCGCCGGGAACGGTGCCCGATTCAATCAAGGTCGAGGGCAACAAGGTCGTCCTGAGTTTTGCGACGGGGTTCATCCCGGCTGGAAATATCAAGCTCGCACTCACCTACACCGATGCGGCCGGTGATGGCGCCCTCACCCTGCAAGACGAAGCGGGCAATGATGCGGCGTCGTTCAGCATCTCGCAGGGTGTCGTTGCCGACGGCTACATCCGGGGCGCACAAATCTACGTCGACGCCAACAACAACGGCGTTGCTGAAGCCTCGGAAATGATCGCTGGCGTGGTAACCGACGCAGCGGGTCGCTTCTTCCTCCCCAGCACTGCCCCCAAGGGTACGATCATCGCAGTGGGCGGCGTCAACATCGATACGGGCCTGCCCAACACCTCGCCGCTCAAGGCGCCGGCGGGGTCCACCACCATCAACCCGCTCACCACGCTGGTCCAGGCGGTCATTGAGAAATCGGGCACCACGGCGCCGACTCAAGCCGCGATCCAGGCGGCGGCCAACCAGGTGGCGGCCACCCTGGGCCTCCCCGAATCCGTGGCCACCGGCGGTAATCTTCTCAATTTTGATCCCCTGTCGGTGAAGTCGACAGCCAGCGCCAACGACAAGGCAGCGGCGCTTGCTGTGCAGAAAGCCGCAGCCAACGTGGCCACAGTCGTCGCGCTGGCGGCGACCGACAGTGCGTCGGCCACCAAGGTGGTGGCCAATCTCGCGACCACCATCGCGTCCACCATCCAGGAAGCCGGTGGTCAAACCCTGAGGCTTGACGACGTCAATGTCCTGAACAGTGCATTGAAGGGGGTCAATGTCTCGCTTGAATCGCGAGTCTCGTTGGCCGAAGCGGTGTCGGCGATCAGCGCGACCTCGAGCATCGATGGGATCAGCAACGTTCAATCGCAGGTGCTTGACAAGATTGCACCCGACAAACCTGAGGCATCCGTTGCGGCGCGGTCGCGCACCGCAACGCCGGAAGTCAAGGTGTCGCTCAACACGCAAAGCACCGATGGCAAGGCAGTGGTGGTGGGAGATGTCATCCGCCTGATCGAGGGCGGGGTCCAGATTGGAAGCGCAACCATCACCGAAGCGGATCTCGCTGTCAGCTATAAAAACGTGGTCGTCTCGGCGTTTCCCCTTTCCGAGGGCAACCATTCGCTGCAGGCCCAGGTGGTGGACAAATCAGGTAACGTCAGCGCGCTGTCGGCTGCCGCAGTCGTGGTCGTTGACCTCACCCCGCCGAAAGCACTGATCAGCAACAGCGTTGGCGCGATGGCCCCGGGGGGAACATCCACGCTCACCATCTCGTTGTCGGAAGCGGTGGAGGGGTTCACCAAGGATGACATCCTGATTCCTTCGGGCAGTGCTCTGGGCACACTCAGCGCACCGACGGTATCGGCCAACGGTCAGGTCGTCTACACGATTGGCTTCACCGCTCCCACCGCGCAGGGTGCCGTCAAAGTGTCGGTTGGCACGGTGTTCACCGACCTCGCCGGCAACGCGCCTGCCGCGGCAAGCCCGGAAATCGACCTCAGCGTTGACGCTGCCCCAACGGCAATCATTCTCGATAACACCCCGGGCATCGCAACTGGCCCGGTTAGCTACACGATCTCTTTCAGCGAGCGCGTGAACGGTTTTGATCTCTCAGACCTCACGGTCACCGGCGGCACCCCCGGGTCGCTTGCCACCGTCTCAGCGAGCCAGGTCTATTCGTTCGTGGTCACCCCGGAGGCGAACGCCTCAAACATCACGGTTCAACTCAAGGCCGATGCCGTAACGGACATTCCCGTCACCGGCACGCAGGGCAAACCCAACCTCGCCGTGTCGGCCGAGGCTCAGCCGGTCGATACCCAGGCGCCTACTGTCACCATTTCGCAGGTGGCTGGTGACGACAAGATCAACGCAACCGAAAACAAGACGATCCTTGACAACATCCCGGGCTCGGAAGTGGTTGTTGCGGGTACCGCAAGCGAAGCCGGGGTGAAGGTCAGTCTGCAGCTTGGTGCGGGGAATGTTCGCGCAATCACCGCGGATGCAAACCGGAACTGGTCCTACAAACTCACGCCTGCCGACATCAAGGCCATGGGGCAGGGGGCCGAGACCATCATTGCCCGCGCAACCGACGCGGCGGGCAACACCACGTCCGATGCGGCGGCCGCCAAGCGCGACATCAGCATCGGCACGGTCGTGCCCACGCTCACCGCCTGGACACTCACCGATGCGAGCGATACGGGTGTCAAGGGTGACGGTCGCACCAGCGTGGTGGCGCCTACCATCTCGTTCGCCGCGAGCAACAACCTGCCAGTGACCGTGCAGGTGCTGAACGCGAGCACGAACGCTGTGGTCAAGTCCTTCAACGTCATTGGCACAGGCGCTGACCAGACGCTTGTTCTTGCGGATACGCTCAGCCAGGCGGTTGGCACCTACATCGTGAAGCTGTCTGCGGCCGATACCGCGGGCGGTAATTCGGTTGAGCGAAGCAGTCAGCTTGTTTTTGATGCCAGCAGTCCCAGCGGGGTTGCGAGCGACACCACCGCAGCCGCGATCGTTGGTCGAACTGCTGGCAACGTCGTTTTCCAGATCACCGCGTCAGAGCCTTCGCTTGGGCTCACCGCGGATGAAGTCACGATCGTGGGCGGCAAGGCTTCCGGGGCTGTCAGACTCGTGGGTGGCAATGTCTTCGAGCTTGCGGTCACACCAGACGCTGATCTCGAAGGCGATACTGCCGGCCGGGTCACGGTCTCGGTGGCAGCAGGCAAATTCACTGATCTCGCGGGCAATCAAAACACCGCCGTATCTGCGCATTTTCAGGCGGTAGACACACGTAATCCCCGCGCCGGCACGCTGCCGGCCGCCTCGATTGACGAAAATAACAGCCAGGGCTCGTTTGTCTTCGCGGCATCCGATCGGCAAGACACGGCTATTGCCTGGTCGATCAAATCAGGGGCAGGAGACGCTGCGCTCATCAGTATCAATCCCACTACCGGTGAAGCCAAGCTGACCGCGGCGCCCAATTTCGAGGCGAAGTCGTCCTACAGTTTTGTGGTCGTCGCAGCCGACGCGGTGGGCAACACCACAGACATTCCCTACACGATCACGGTTCGCAACCTTGACGAGCAGGCTCCGGTCATTACATCCCTCGGCACTGGCAGCATTGCAGAAAACGCATCGACAGCCACGGTTGCCTACAAGGTCACGTCAACCGATACCGCCGACATCAGCACGGGCAGCACCGCCTACAGCCTCAAGGCGGGCGGTGACGCTTCCGCGTTCTCGATCGATGCGAGTTCGGGCGAGGTTCGCTTGCTGTCAAGCGCCAACTTTGAGGTCAAGCCGAGCTACCAGATCACGGTGGTAGCGAAAGACACTGCCAACAACAGCAGTGAGAAAGTGGTTGCGATCAGCGTCACCGATATCAATGAGGACCCTTCAAAAACGTCCCTGGCGCCCACGGCGCCGCTCATTGTCGTGGTCGACCAGCCGCTCTCGGGGGCAACCGTAGCGCCTTGGTTTACCGATCCTGACGGGGGCTCCACCGCGTTCGGCAAGCTGACCTACTCGGTCAGTCCGGCGCTCCCGGCGGGGCTCCAACTGAACAAGGATACGGGCGCAGTCACCGGGTCGCTTGGGTCCATACCGGACGCCCAGGTCACCTTCACTGCGACGGATGGGGGGGGGCGCACCGTGAGCCACCAGGTCACGGTTCAGACGGTCACTGCGCCAGTGATCCGCAGTTTCACCGCCTCCGACGCGGTAGGCACCACCAGTGTCGGCAAGCAGGGCGAAGCGGTCACCTTCACGCTCACCATGAGCGAGCCGGTCACGGTTGTGGGTTCGCCTCAGGTCAACTTTGTGGCAGGCACCGGGCAGCCATTTTCGGCCACCTATCAGTCGACCAGTACGGACAAGTTGTCTCTCGTGTTCACGGCCAATGCACCGGCGGGTGACGGAACATTGAAGATTTCCTCCATCAACCTGAATGGGGCGACCGTTACCGGCGATGTGAGCAAGCAGCCGCTGGTTCTCACGTCGGTCAATCAGACTTTCGCCGGATATCGGGTGGATAACACCGCGCCAGTGGTGGACACCGCTGCGCTGTCCGTGGCGGAGAACCTGAAGGCGATTGGACAGGTGCTCGCGACTGACGCAGGGCCGGTCAAGTACACGCTTGGGTCTGGCTCGGATGCGGCGCAGTTCGAGATTTCCGAGACTGGAGCGCTGAGCTTCATCGCGCAGCAGGGGAAAAACTACGAGGCGGAGACCGGCACACGTACCTACACCGTGCCGGTGATTGCCACCGATGCGGCAGGTACCGCAAGCGCACCCAAGTCGATTGTCGTCACGCTCACGGATGTGGATGAATTCGACGTCACCAAGCCCGCCGACGCCAACACCGCCGCCGCCAACACCATCGCCGAGAATTCGGCGGTCGGCTCGCTGGTGGGGGTGACGGCATCGGCGTCTGATGCTGACGGCACCACCAATACCGTGACTTACAAACTGGTCACCGCGGCGGGGGCCGACTACACCGGCACCGAGTTTGCAATCGGCGCATCCACCGGTGTGGTCAGTGTGGCCGGACCGATTGATTTCGAAGCCGCCACCCCCGCTACTCGCACGCTCTATGTAAAGGCCACCTCTGCGGACAACTCGTCCCAGATCAGCGACGCCATTGTCGTTGCGGTCACGAACGTGAATGAGGCGCCCGTCAAGAATGGTGATGTCGGTGCCCTCACTGCCGTCACCAATCAGCCCTACAACCGCGATCTGGCGACCTTCTTCAAAGATCCGGATGGCAGCGATGCGCTGGGGGTTCTGACCTACACGCGCACGTCGGGCACTTTGCCCAGCGGTCTGTCGCTTTCCTCGGCCGGGGTGCTGTCTGGCACGGCAACCGCCGATGCCAGCCCGGTCTCGGTCACGGTAAGGGCGAGCGACTCCGGGTCGCTGTTCGCCGAGCAGACTTTCACGCTCGGGGTGGTCTCAGCGCCGGTGCTGCAAAGTTTTACGGTGACCGATCCGGTTCCATCGGCGACGATTGGCAAGTCTGGCGATGACCTCACGTTTGTCCTGAAATTTACCGAGGCGGTCAATGTTACGGGTACGCCCAAGGTCACCCTCAAGGTGATGAGCAACGGGCAGTCCGCCACCACGTTTGATGCCAGCTACAGCCAGGGTACGGGCACAGACAGCCTTACGTTTACTGCCAAGGCGCCGAATGCCAGCGGCACTTTTGAAGTTGGCGCGTTTTCGCTTGCCTCCGCTACCATCGTCGGAAATGTGTCAAAGCAGCCCCTGGTCGCCACCAGTGTGGGGCAGGTCGCCGGCTACACGCTGGACAGCAAGCTTCCAACCATCCAGGCGCCTTCCAGCACGACCCTGTCGGTGGCTGAAAGCGCCACCAAAATCGCGGATCTGAGCGCGGACGAGCAGGTTACCTGGTCAGTGACGAGTTCGAATGCGGCAGCCTTCGCCGTTTCTGGTGCGGTGCTCAGCTTCGCGGCGCTCAAGGATTTTGAGGTGGCTGCCGACCGCACCACCACGCTGACGCTGGCTGCAACCGATCTGGCAGGAAACCAGAAAACGGCCTCGCTCACGGTGAACCTCACCGACGTCAACGAGTTCCAGGTCTCCAAGCCTGCCGATACCAATACAGCGGCCAATACCATCGCGGAGAACGCCACAGCAGGCACCGCAGTGGGCGTTACCGCCGTGGCGACAGATGCCGACGGAACCACCAACGCGGTCACCTACAAGCTGGTGAACGCAAACGGTACGGATTACACGGGAACGGAGTTCGCGATCAACTCCTCCACCGGTGTCGTCACTGCGGCGGGGGCAATCAATTTTGAAGCGAGCGCAACAACATCTCGCACGATCTACGTAAGAGCGACATCGGCCGACACGTCATCTCAAGTGAGCGATGCGATCGTCGTCGCCGTGACCGATGTCAACGAGGCGCCGACCGTTGTAGCGTCCTCACCCACCGAATACACCGTTGTGGTGGGTCAGGCGCTTGCGAATGCTTCTGTAGCGGGCTGGTTCAGTGACCCGGATGCAAGCACCAGCAACAACGGCAAGCTCACCTACTCTGCGAAGCCAACCGCCGACATGCCGACCGGCTTGCCCAGCGGTCTGAGCCTCGCCGCTGCGACGGGTGCGATCACGGGAACGGTAAGCCAGACTGGGTCCAAAGTGGTCACGATTGTTGCTACCGACGGCGGCAACCTGTCGGTTGAAAAGACCGTGACGATGAGCGCTGTTACGGCGCCAACGCTGGCCGCCAGCGCACTGGATGGGGTCACCAACCTCGACCCAACGTCCAACATCGTGTTGAAGTTCAGTGAAGCGGTCAATCCTGCCGCGTCCAAGTTCATCCGGCTGGTCAATGATGCCAACAGCACGGCGGCGAACGGTTTCCGTACCGAGACAGCAACCAACAGCATCCAGATTGAGGCTACCTCATCGCAGGTGACGTTCTCCGCTGACAAGAAAACGGTAATCATCAATCCCACTGCCGATCTCGATCTCGCGAACAACTTCCATGTCGAAATCGACGCGGGTGCGTTCATTGGGGTGACCAGTCTGCAGGGCACGCCGGTTCTCAGCGACCCCACCGTGATCAATTTCTCGACGGTCGTGCCCAAGTCGCCTAACTCTCTCTCTGCACCGGTGGCAACGGATGGTGCTGCGTCTCAGATCATGGCAACTGACGGCACGCTCGCGGCGAGCAGGCTCTGGCTTGATATCGAGGGCCTCGGGAGCCCCTCTGCCCAGAACAAGGTGCCGCTGAATATCGGGTCCACCAGCAGCGTTGCGATGGTCGCGAAGGACTACGACCCTACCGGTGCAACCGCAGGTGGATACGACGGCATCAAGACAGGCGATATTTTCCTTGCGGTCACCGGGTTCTCGGCAGACGACCTGCTGTACATCGACAACCAGAGCGCAGTCGCCAATGGTCTGGATACTGCGAACATATCGAATGCGGGATCTGCACCCTCCACCATCCAGTTTGCGGGTACGGGGCTAGGCGGCATTATCGACATCACGATTGCCAACAGCACTGCCGCGTTCGATACGGTGGCCGGGTTCAAGACTTTGCTGCAATTGGCCCAAACTGCCTCTTCCCCCGTGATTTCTGCCTGACGAGGGCGCCATGCCTATCAAACGCACCAAGTACTTCGTATTGCCGGCAGCCGAAGGGTCGACCGGCGCGAACTTTACAGACTTCGACCTCGCGCTCGGCTCAGTCTCACTCACTGGGCAGGAGGTGACGTTTGTGGGGTCGGCTCTGGTGGACGCAGTCTTTGTCCGCCCGGGGGTCTCGATCGACTTTGTTCTGAGCGGTTCCGGGTCGGATGCGGTCTATTTCTCTGGTCGCTATGCCGACTACAGCGTAACCCTTGCCGGCACCAACATGACCATTCAGCGAGGGGCAGACAGCGCGCTTGAAAAAGTGGTGCTGACCAAGGCTGGAACCGTTGCAATCAGTGACCGACTGGTCTTCGCCGACGGTACGGTCAATTCACTCTCGTTGTTCAATAGTCTCAAGGCTGTTGATCCCGTGACCCTGTCCCCCCCCAGCGGTGAGACCTCACAGGCACCGCAGGTTACGAGCCCGCTTGATGCGAGCATCAAAGCGTTTGCGTTGGGCGATAGCGGCGACACCTTTGCGCCTGGAAAACCTGGGGTGAAGATGACCCTGGTTGGCAGTCTGTACGCCGACACGGTTTACATCGCAGACGGCAGCAACGTCGATGCGACGCTTCTGGGGTCTGGAAAGGACATCATCCATTTCCGTGGCAACTGGGGCGATTACGCCAAATCGGTTGCCGGAAACTATGTCACGTTTACCCGCGCGGTAAACGGTACCACTGAAACTGTCAAAGTCAACAGTGGTTCGGGCGGGCTCAACGACCAACTGGTGTTTGCTGACGGCGCAGCGGGAAGTCAGGCTGCCAAAACTGCGCTGGTTGCAGCCGGCGCGAACGCTGCTGGCGTGGCGCTGTCGTCTCTCACCGACTTCGACGGTGCGCTGCGCACGCCGGGGCTTGGTTTGGGCCCCACAGCCAGTGCACTCGACAACGTTGCCAACCTCGACGTCAGTTCAAATATTGTTCTCGTTTTTCCTGAGACCGTCACTGCAGTGTCGGGCAAGGTCATTCGAATCGTGAACGTCGGTGGTTCTGGATTCCGCGGCGAAAACACCATCAACACGCTGGATATCGCGGTTGATTCAACCGCTCAGGTCCAGATCTCGGGTGCAACGGTCACCATCAACCCCTCGGTCGATCTCGATTTCGGCAACGATTACTACATCTCGATCGATGCGGGGGCGTTCACCGGCGCGAGTGGAAAGTCCAGCGACGCATTCGAGGGTGTTTCCAGCCTGAATTTCTCAACTGTGACCCCAGGAACAACTAGCGCGAATCTACCGAGCGTCAGCAACGCGGCCGCTTCTCTCGTGATGGGAAGCGACGGCAAGTTGACCTCGAGCTATTCCTACCTCGACATAGAAGGAATCGGTAATCCCGCGGCTGGCGTTGCCACGGCGATTGATCTTTCCGCTGCTAACGTTGCGCTGGTTTTCAAAGATCATGATCCGTCGGGACCGGATGCGAACCTGGGCTATGACGGTGTTCGGGCCGGAAACTTCAATGTGGCTGTAAATGGCTTTGGTTCGGGCGACCGAATCTACGTAGACAACCAAAGCTCGAAAGCCAACAACCTCGGGCTTACTGCCTACTCGAATTCCGGAGCGGCGCCGACGACCATCCAGTTTGCCGGGAATGACCTCGGAGGGTTCATCTATCTCACGGTTGCTGGTTCAACTGCTGGATTCTCGGATGCGGCCGCCGTGAAGGCTGCATTGGGTAACGTTTCCTACGACCCAATCGTGAGCGATGGCCTGGCCGAGATTGCAACTGACACCGCTGTGCCTGTCATTGGCACTGCTGCGACGCTGAGCGTTGCCGAAAACACTACTCGCGTTGCAAACCTCAGTGCCAATGAGCCGGTGACATGGTCGATTGTTGGTGCGATGGGGTCGCTGAGTGCCGACGCGCGCCTCTTCAAGATCGAGGGCAGCAGCACGCTGTCGTTTGCAAGTGCTCCGAACTTCGAGCAGGCTGGGAGGTCGCCGGCCTACTCGGTACGGGTAGCAGCCACCGACACCGCGGGCAATGTGTCGACGAAAGACCTGACGGTCAACGTCACCGATGTGAACGAAGCGCCAGTCGCGTCCGGTTCAATCGGGGCGCAAACTGCAGCGGTGGGGAAGGCTTTCACGCTTTCGCTTGCGGGGCGTCTGACCGACCCCGATTCTTCCCTCACCAACGCGGGAAAACTGACCTACTCATTTTCGCCGACGCTCCCCTCGTGGCTCACGTTCAATGAAACCAACCTTACCCTGAGCGGCACCCCTGCAGCGGCGGCAACCGCCACCTCCTACACGCTCAAAGCCACCGACGGCGGATCTCCGGCGCTCAGCGCCTCCCAGACCTTCTCCCTCAGCGTGCTGGCTGATCTGGTGGTTACCGGATTCAGCGTCGCCGACTCGTCAGGCGCGACGGGTGTCGGCAAGGGCGGTGACTCGCTGACGTTCAGTGTCACGACATCCGAGGCGGTCACGGTAAATACCGGCCTCGGCACGCCCACCGCAACCTTTACCGTGGGCAGTTCAAGCGTCGTCGCCCAGTACTCGGGCGGCAGCGGCACATCCACGCTGACCTTTGTCGCACCGGCACCGTCGGGCGCCAGTGGCACGTTTCAGCTAAGCGCCCTGACTCTGGGAGGCGCAACGGTTTCTGCGACGACTTCGGCGTCGCGTACCCTCGCCACCAACGTTACGGGCCAGACCTTCAGTGGCTATACCCTCGACAACACTGCGCCTGCACTCACCGTGTCATCGCCGATCAAGGTCAACGAGAACACGCAGGCAGTGGGTACGCTCACCACGAGCGAGCCGGTGACCTTCTCGGCCTTGTCGGCCACGGGCGACAGTTCCCTATTCAGCCTCAACACCACAAATGGGGTTCTCAGCTTCAAAAGCACGACGGGCGGGAACTTCGAACAGACCGGTCGCGCCAATACCTACTCGCTACCCATCACAGTGACCGATGCAGCGGGGAACGCCACGACGCGAACCATCACGGTCGAGCTTCAGGACGTCAACGAGTTTCCCATTTCGGCGGTAACGGATCGCAACACCGCCACCAACGCCGTCATGGAGAACTCACCCGTTGGCACTCCAGTCGGCTATACAGCGCTCGCCAAGGACGACGACGGTTCGAACAACACGGTGTCGTACAAGCTTCTGGATTCCAACGGCGTCTCCGACTACACCGGCAAAGAGTTGCGAATTGATGCAACCACCGGTGTCGTTTCGGTCGCAGGGCCAATTGATTATGAAGCCCTCACAACCAAGGCGCTGACAGTCCACGTCAAGGCCACTTCGGCTGACGGCTCTTCCAGCGCGACCACCAGCCCGGTATCGATCGCCATCCTTGATGACGTGAATGAAACCGTACCGATCGTCCTCCAAAGCTCGTCTGTGATCTCTCCCTCCACCACGAGCATATCGGGCACGACGGCGCCCGGTGCGGTCGTCAAGGTGTTCCTGGGAACGGCTCAATCGGAATCGGCGAGCGTAACAGCCGGAAATGCAGGGGCCTGGTCGATTCCGGTCAGTTCGCTGAGCGGTCTCGTAAGCGGATCCAACCCGGTCAAGTTTACGGCGACAGTCGGAAACACCGTGGGTACGCTCAACCAGAGCTTGTTGTACTCCGGCTCGCCCAGCTGGACGCAAAGCACACTCAAGGTTGCATCGATTCGCGGAACGGTTGACCAGGCCCTGTCGAGTGACGGCAAGATCACCCACGCCGAAGCTGTTTCGGTCCTCGATTCCGCCATCGCCGCTGCCAAGGCTGCGAGTGGTGCGAACGGTACGGTCGGGGACACGATCCTTGCCGACCTGCGGGCGATTTCGCTGCGTGGTGACAGCGTGTTTACCTCCCAGGACCTCACCGGCAAAGAGTCGGGCTATCTGAGCTATGTGTTTGACAAGGTGGTGAACACGTCTCCGGCGAATGCGTTCTTCACCGGGGGTACCACCGCGCGGCAGGCGCTTGGAAACCTGAACGGTAACTCGCCAATTTCCGATCTGGAAAAGCTGCGCGACAAATGGCTGCTTGGCCGCGATCTGCCGGATCCGCGGACTGAAGGCGATACCGCCAACCCCGCGGCGGTTGGCGCAAGCGGGGAGTACCGGGCGTTCAACGGCAGCCTTGTGATCGATGGGTTCGGTTACACCGATGTCCGGCAGGGCTCGATGGGAGACTGCTACCTGCTCGCAGGGGCGGCAGGCATCGCCGAAACGTCCACCTACGCAAAGACCACGTCCGATCCGAAGCTTGCGGACTACGCTACGGCGTTCGAGAGAATGTTCTCGGCCAATTCTGGCGCGTCAACGTGGGGCGTGCGGTTTTACGATGTTTTCAACAAGCCACACTGGGTGACCGTCAACAATCAGTTTGTGGTTCCTGTGGGAAGCGGCGCCAATGCGACGCCGTCCTATGCGAAGGTTCCTGTTGCGGCGTCGACGGGCAAAGCCGAGCTGTGGGTGGCGTTGCTGGAAAAAGCCTACGCGCAGGCGAATGAAACCGGAAT
>JBMSQB010000028.1:0-50184 GCA_049423065.1 Burkholderiaceae bacterium | reverse complement strand
AGAGGGCTCAGCCGCCGCCTCGCTGGGTATGCCGATCAAAGCGCTCGATCCAGGCCCGCGCCCCCTTGGCCTCGGCCGGTGGGTAGCTGAACTCGAGTTCAAGCTGCGCAATGCGCAAGAGTGCAATCTGCCGCGGCGCCAGCACACGCCAGCGAAGCGTGAGCGTCAAGCCCTCGGCCTCGATGGTGGCGGCGCCGATCGAGCCGGGCTGCGCACCCGATGCACGTTCGGAGGCAGGCATGCCCGGGTCACACCCGCACAGCTCGCCCAACCAACGTTTCAGGTCGGCGGGGGTGCAGGCCATGGTCCGGCGATCGCCGAAGTCGGGCATCAGCGATCTCCCGCCACAGGTCGCAGCCGGGCAGGCAGACCGCCCCTCAGGGCTTCGCGTCTCCGCCCCTTCACGCCCTCAGCCGCCTGCAATCGGCGGCCAGATAGCCAGCGTTTCACCTTCAACCAGCGCGCGCGAGGCGCGCGCCGAGGGCTCGACATAGCGGCCATCGATCAGCACCAGATGAACGAGTTTGGCTGGTAGCGCGAATCGGTCGATCACCTGCTGCACCGTGATGCCCTCAGGCACATCGAGCCGCAACGCATTGCCCTCGCGCGAGTGACCGTCGAGTTGCGCGGGCAGATGATCAGCCAGCATCGCAAACAGCTTGAAGGTGATCTGCATCAACCGATTCCCGCTGCGCCGTCAGGCCCGCGCAGTGCCGCGCGCGCCGCCCTGCCACTGGCCTTGCGCCTGGGCGGTAGCGAGATAGGCCTCCATCACCCGGGTGGGGTCGCGCATCAGTTCTGCTTTCCACGCACCGAGTTTGACCTGACCCTCGACCAGATTGCGCAGCACGCCCACGTGTTCGGTCATCCCGAGGCTGTTGCAGCCCACCATCACATCGTCCTTGAACTCGAGCCGCAGATGGCGGTAGCGCGCAGCATCGGTGACTTCGACATGGTCGCCGCCGGGCACACCCTGCCATTGCCCAAACGAGGTGGAGACCAGCCCGAGCGTATCGAGCACATTGATTTGCGTGACGCCGCGCGATGCGATCCGGCGACCCGCCATGTTCATGGCAGCCACATAGGCCTGATCGACGGCATTGGGCTGAATAGCGGACACAATGCTGGTGTTGCTCGCCACATCGAAGGCTTCGGCGCAGTCGCCCGCGGCATACACGCCCTCGACCGAGGTTTGTTGGCGTTCGTCGGTGAGCACGCCCTGCAGACAGCGGATCGGCGTGTTCGACAGGAAACCGATGTTGGGTCGCACGCCCGTGGCCTGGATCACCAGATCGAATTCCTCGGCCAGGCCACCCGAGAACCGTGCCCGAAGCGGCGCTGCCGGCTCGAGCGACTCCACCCGCGTGCCGGTGAGCACACGCACGCCCTTTTCTTCGCACCAAGACTTGATGAGGCCGCCAGCTACCGGGCCCATCATGCGCGGCACCATCCGGTCGCCCATCTCGACCACGGTGAGCTTCACCCCGCGCTGCGCCAGCGCCTCGAGGATGATGCAGCCGATGAAGCCCGCGCCCATCTGCAGTACGCGCGCGCCCGGTTTGGCGAGTTGCAGAATGTTGCGCGCGTCGGCCATGGTCCAGCAGGTTTGCACATAGGGGGAATCCAGGCCCGAGATCGGCGGCCTGACGGGCACCGAGCCGGTGGCGATCAGACAGCGGTCGTAGTCGAAATGCTGGCCCTCGGACAGCGCCACCCGGCGCGCCACGGTGTCGATGGCCGTCACGCGCCCCTGCGCCTGCGTGATGCAGAGCGTGTCGAAGTGATTTTCGCTTTTGCGAAGATAGGTTCCCGCTTCATTGATGTTGCCGACCAGCAGATACGGAATCGCCATTCGGGAATAGGGCGGAACCGGCTCGTCGCCAATCAGGACAATGGTGTCATTGGGGCGGTGCTTGCGGATGGTTTCCGCGGCCACGACGCCTGCCGGGCCATTACCGATGATCACATGCTTCATCACGGTGCTCCGTCAATCAGGGGGCTGAAACAGAGGGCTGGAACAAATCGGGCGACCCGCGGGTCGCCCGTGAAGGCTGCGCGCTCATCCGATGATGCCGGATGAGGCGCAAACCGACTCTGCTCAGAGGCCGAGTCGCGACCGCGTTTCGGCCGTGAGCCGGCCTTCGGTATCCCAGCCGCGGACCTTGTAGTACTCGGGCAGCATCTTGTCGATGCCGCTCACCAGACCCTTGGCAGGGCCCACCTTGGCGGGCTCGGACTTGAGTCGCGGCGGCAGATCATCATCCTTGCGGGTGAATCCTGCGCGGTTGTTGAAATCGCGCTCCAGGTTCCAGATGCGCTCACCCACCACGTTGAGGTTTTCAAGCGTGAAGGCGTCATCGCAGGCTGCCTGCAGCTGCGGTGCGAGGTCAGCGAGCGTCCAGGCAAACGTGGTGAACACGCAGGTGCCCGATGAATCGAACACCGCCGTGGCGTCCTGGAAGGCCTTCACCAGTTCGGGCTTGCCGTCGGTGGCGAGGGGATCGGTTTTCACCGGAATGCCGAGGATCTCGGAGGCCACGGTGTAGGAACGCAGATGGCAGGCGCCGCGGTTCGAGGTGGCATAGGTGAGACCCATGCCCTGGATGCCCCGCGAATCATAGGCCGGGAACTCCTGGCCCTTGACCGACATGGACAGATCCGGACGGCCGTATTTGGCGGTCAGGCGCTTGGAGCCCTGACCCAGTTCCTTGCCGAAGCCTTCGCCGCGCGCGGTCATTTCGGCAGCCCGGCACAGCACTTCGGCCGAACCGAATTTGAGCTCGATGCCGGTCTGTTCCTTGGTGATGAGGCCCAACTCATAAAGCTCCATGGCCGCGCCCAGCGTGGCCCCGAAGGAAATCGGGTCCATGCCGTCTTCGTTGCAGAGCAGGTTGGCGTACTGCAGGGCCTCGAGATCATCGACACCCGGTGCTGCACCCAGCGCCCAGGCGGCTTCGTATTCCAGGCCGCCCGACGCGCCCCAGTATTCGGGCTTGTTCACGACCGAGAAATGCTTTTCATCGATCTTGGAGATGCGTCCGCAGGCGATGGTGCAGCCGAAGCAGGCCTGGTTGGTGACCAGGTGCGATTTGCCGTCGGGGCGCTTGGCGAGCATGGCCTCGGCGGAAATCTTGCTTGCGCCTTCGAACTGCACATCGCGGTGATTGCGCGTAGGCAGTGAGCCGGTTTCGTTGATGACATTCATCAACACCTGCGTGCCGTAGGTGGGCAGGCCCTGACCGGTGACCGGATGGTCGTGCAGGATTTTTTTCTTTTCTGCGGTGACCTTCATGAAGGCCTTCGCATCGCGAATGTTGCCCACACCTTTGGTGCCGCGCACGGCAATGGCCTTGAGATTCTTGGAACCCGCCACCGCGCCCACGCCCGAACGGCCCGCCGCGCGATGGAGGTCGTTGACCACCGCAGCAAACAGCACCAGATTCTCGCCAGCCCGGCCGATCGAGGACACGCGGGTAAGCGGATCCTGCAGCTCTTTCTTGAGGGTTTCCTCGGTGTGCCAGACGGTTTTGCCCCACAGGTGAGCGGCATCACGCAGTTCGGCCTTGTCGTCGACGATGGAGAGATACACCGGCTTGGCCGACTTGCCCTCGACGATGACCATGTCCCAGCCGGCCATCTTGAGTTCGGCACCCCAGTAGCCGCCCGAATTGGAGCAGGCGATGGCGCCGGTGAGCGGACCCTTGGTGATGACCGAGTAGCGGCCGCCGGTGGAGGCCATGGTGCCGGTGAGCGGCCCGGTGGCCCAGATCAG
This sequence comes from Burkholderiaceae bacterium, assembly GCA_049423065.1. Taxonomy (GTDB): domain Bacteria; phylum Pseudomonadota; class Gammaproteobacteria; order Burkholderiales; family Burkholderiaceae_E; genus SYIM01. Next base: position 46,412 of record JBMSQB010000028.1, on the reverse strand, counting down.
CTTGTTGTCGGGCGACAGCGGATCGACCTTGGGGTCGACCTCGTCAACGAAATATTTGGTGGCAAGGCCGCGCTGGCCCAGGTAGTCGCGCGCCCACTCCATGCGCAGCGGCTCGCTGGTGCAGGTGCCCTTCGAGAGATTGACTCGCAGAATTTTTCCAGCCCATGACATGATGAATGCTCCTTATGCGGCGGTCTGGTTGCCGAGTTTGTCGGCCCACTGCTTCATGCGGTCGAGGCCCGTCCAGCTGGCGTCGACGTAGGTGATGGCGCCGGTGGGGCAGGCCTCAGCGCAAGCCGGTTCACCGCCACACAGGTCGCATTTCTGAACCTTGCCGGTGTCCTGCACATAGTTGACCGTGCCGAAGGGGCAAGCGATGGTGCAGACCTTGCAGCCCACGCACACATCCTCCAGAACAACCTTGGCGCCGGTACCGGCATCGATCTTGATGGCTTCCACCGGGCAGGCGTGCAGGCACCAGGCCTCGTCGCACTGCGTGCAGGTGTAGGGCACCTTGCGGCCGGTGTGATGGAAATCAAATACCTTGATGCGCGATTTCGAGGTGTTGAAGGTGCCGTAGTTCTCGAAGCTGCAGGCCATTTCGCACTGCAGGCAGCCGGTGCACTTGTCCGGATTGATGTGCAGCGATTTCTGCATCCGTGTCTCCGTCCGATAAAGGGGCGCCCGCTGGGGATCGGCGGGTCTGGGTGACGACAGGCGAGTCTGGATGATCTTCACCAGCCTGGCGTCTCGTGATCATACCGGCTCTGCATCGCCTTGCCTATCCAGCGGTGACGGGGGCCTGGACCGTCCGGGGCGCTACCGAACCCTGCAACCGGAGCCAGACCTGCCAGCCTCGTTCAATAATGCGATAAAGGATCAAACGCAGCTCGCGGGTGAGCCCCAAGGATCTGCGCGCGCTCAAGGCCTTTCGCGAGGACTACCCGGAAGCCCGCGTGGCGCTCCTCTACATGGGACGCGACGCCCTGATGATCGATGGCATTCCAGTGATGGGCTGCGACGCGTTCCTGCGGCAACTGCATCCCGGAGCGGGATTGCCGGTTTAGGGGCAGCGACCGATCACAGCTCGGCTAAACTCGATGATGCAACAGACTTGTTGGACCAACGCCGCGATTCAGTTGTGCGCCGCGCCGCCTCGTCCCCACCCTCCTGAATCCGTCACCCCTCTGTCAGGCGACCCGCTGTGAATCTGCCCACTTCCGAAGCGTCCGCTTCGGACACCCCGATCGACTCGATCGATTCGCTGATGGCCGGTTTCGGTCGCCACGACTACATTTGCGACCGCAGGCTTGCCACCGTCGCGTTTCTGTCGCTGCGCATGAAACGTCCGCTTCTTCTCGAGGGCGAAGCCGGCGTCGGCAAGACCGAGCTCGCCAAAACCCTGGCTTCGATGCTTCAGGCGCCCCTCATCCGGCTGCAGTGCTACGAGGGGCTCGATATCGCCCAGGCCGCCTACGAATGGAACGTGTCGCGGCAGCTGCTCGAGATCCGGCTCGCCGAAGCTTCGGGTACGGTCGATGCGTCACGGACCGCGCGCGACCTTTACCGCCGCGAGATGCTGATCGAGCGCCCGCTCCTGCAGGCACTTCTGTCGCCTGTGCCGGCCGTGTTGCTGATCGACGAGCTCGACCGTGCCGATGAGCCCTTCGAGGCCTTCCTCCTTGAGATGCTGGGCGAAAGTCAAATCACCATTCCCGAACTTGGGACCCTGAAAGCGGCGCACCCGCCGCATGTGGTGATCACCTCGAACCGCACGCGCGAACTGCGCGATGCCCTCAAACGGCGGTGTCTGTACCACTGGCTCGACTACCCCGACGCCGAACGCGAGTTCGAAATCGTGCAGCGCCGGGTTCCGCAGGCCGCCGAGGCACTCGGCCGTCAGGCGGTCGAGTTCGTGCAGCGCGTCAGGACGATGGGGCTCTTCAAGCCGCCCGGGGTCGCCGAGACCATCGACTGGGTGCGCGCGCTTCAGGCGCTCAACGCGGTGGCGCTCGACCGCGAACGGGTCGATGCCACCCTCGGCGTACTGCTGAAGCACCAGGAAGATATCGGGCGGGTGGCGAGCGAAGCACCCTTGCAGGCGAGTGCCGGCAACTAAGTCGCGCTGAGCCCCGCATGACTGCCGCAGGCACCGCTCCCGCGGGCGAGTTCGTCCGCAATCTCATGATCTTCGTACGGTTGCTCCGCGAGGCCGGGCTCCGGGTGGGGCCTGAGCGCGCGCTGCTCGCCACTGAGGCGCTTGCCATCGTGGGGCTCGATCATCGAGAAGACGTGCGCAGTGCACTCGAAGGCGTGCTGGTCGATGCGCCCGAACATCGACCGGTGTTCGATGCGCTGTTCGAGGCCATCTTTCAACCTGGGCTTCTCGAGCAGGCGCTGCTTGGCCGCGCGGGCGAGGCCGTGCCCGGGGCCGCCAGCCGCGCCGCACCGCACATGCCTGCAGGGGGCGATCAGGATGATGATTCATCGGCCATGCGGTTTGCATCGAATCAGCGTGTGGCAAAGGCCCTGGCGAGCCTGCGCGCCGAGCGATCGGCCGCCGCTGCCGCTGCACCCGCCCAGGCGCGTGAGCGCGCAGGGGGCTACACGCGCGACGAACAATTGCGCAGCTCCGATTTCCGCTCGATGACGGTCGAGGAGTTTTCCGAGGCGGCCGAGCGTGCGGCCGCGCTCGCGCGCAACCTGCCCGAAGAGCGCACGCGCCGGTACCGGCTCGCGCACCGCGGCACGCCCGATCTGCGTGCAAGCCTGCGTCGCGCAGCCCGTTCGCCGCTCGCCATCGAATGGGTGGGCCGCGAGCCTCGATGGCGGCCACAATCGCTGGTGCTGCTCCTGGATGTATCAGGCTCGATGCAGCGCTATGCGCGCCTCATGCTGCATTGGGCGCACGCGCTGACGGTGGCCGATTCGCGAACCGAAACGCTCGCGCTCGGCACCCGCCTCACGCGCATCAGCCGGCGGCTGCGCCATCGCGACCCTGACGAAGCGGTGCGCTCGACCCTGGCCGAAATCGTCGACTGGGGCGGTGGCACGCGGCTGGGCAGCTGCCTGGCGTCATTCAACACGCTCTGGGCACGACGGCTGTTGGGGTCGCGCACCACCGTGCTGCTGCTTACCGATGGCCTGGACCGCGAGGACACGGCGCTCCTCGCACGCGAGGCCGCACGGCTGCGACGTCATGCGCGGCGGGTGATCTGGCTGAATCCGCTGCTCCGGTACGAGGGCTTCGAGCCGCGAGCCGCCGGCGTTCGGGCGCTTCTGCCCTCGGTCGACGCCATGCTGCCGGTGCACAATCTGACGAGTCTTGCGAAGCTGCCGAAGGCGCTTGCGTGAAGGCATCAAAACGACGCCCGCCCAAAGCATGGCTCTCGCGCATCGTCCACCCGCAGTACTACCAACACCTGTTGAGTCAAGCCCGATCATGCACCTCCAGAGATTCCCCTTTCACCTGATCTTCGGTGGACACCGCAACCAGATACCAAAGCGCTTTGGTTCCAATGCCTTGCTCTTGATCCCTTGAAGCCATCTACGATATCTTCGCTTCATCATGAAATCAATCCAACAAATCTCCCTTCGTCTGCCAGAAGACTTGGCCCAAAGACTGGCCGCCTGCACGCCCTCACGCAAGCGCAATCAGTTTTTGGTGGACCTTATTCGCCGTGAACTCGACCGAGAAAGCCGGGAGCTGGAAGAGGCTGCAAAGCGCCTTTCCTCGCTTGAAGCGGGGCATGAGAGCGACGGTTTGGAGTGGCTTGCTCTTGACGATGAAGCCGCATGGGGCGAATTCGATGAAAAGCGCTTCTTGAAAGAGCTCCGCACTTCAGGACACAAAACACCCAAAACCACTCGGGCGGTGGCTTCATGAAGCCCATCCTGCGCGGACAGGTTCACTGGGTGACGCTTGACCCAGCTCGTGGGTCTGAAATGGCAAAGCGCCGTCCCTGTGTCGTGCTCTCTGTGCGGGAAATCAACGACCATCGGCGCACCGTTGTGGTCTTGCCGCTCACCACCACTGAAACACCAGCCGTGTTTCCGCTGCTGATTGCAACCCCTTCAGTCAGTGCCAGCTCCAAGGTGCGTACCGAGCACATCCGCGCCGTGGACAAGTCAAGGTTGTCGGGCTACGTCATCGACATGGGTGATGACGATCTGGCTGAAATCGAACGGGGGCTGTGCAAGGTGCTGGGGATCAAGGGGGCTAAGGAAGCGCGAGGTGCTGGGTAAAGCGCCGCCTCTACTTTTATTGGCGCTCCTCGCACGCGAGGCCGCACGGCTGCGACGTCATGCGCGGCGGGTGATCTGGCTGAATCCGCTGCTCCGGTACGAGGGCTTCGAGCCGCGAGCCGCCGGCGTTCGGGCGCTTCTGCCCTCGGTCGACGCCATGCTGCCGGTGCACAATCTGACGAGTCTTGCGAAGCTGCCGAAGGCGCTTGCGTAGCGGCATCAACGCGGCTGTACACGCCGTTTGCCCCGCACAACTTGTGGTGTTGCCATCAAGCCTCGCGTAACACATTGGAGCTTGTATGCCGACCAGACTCACCGTCAAGGGACAAGTCACCATCCCCAAACGGATTCGCGATGCGCTGGGCCTGAAACCCGGTATGCCAGTGGACTTCTCCGTCAATGCGGAAGGGCTGGTCGTGATCCACAAAGCGGAGGGTACGGCCAAGCGCAAGCCTGATCGCTTTGAAGCAGTACGGGGCAAGGCCGATGTGAAGTGGCGCACTCAGGATCTGATGGCCTTGCTCCGCGGCAATGCCTGATCCTGGTTGACACGAACGTTCTGGTCGACGTGCTGGAAAACGATCCCGAATGGGCCGACTGGTCGATCGCCCAGCTTCGAGCACAATCCAGGGTGTACCAGTTGGCTATCAACCCAATCATCTACTCGGAGCTGTCGCTGACATTCTCCACCGTCGAAGCGCTTGAACAGGTGCTCGACAAGATGGAGCTGCGGATGCTCGAAATACCTCGGCCCGCGCTGTTCCTGGCCGGCAAGGCTTTTGTTCAATACCGCCGCAGTCGTGGCATCAAGAGCAATGTGCTCGGCGATTTTTTCATTGGTGCGCACGCTGCCGTCAGCGGACTGCCCGTGTTAACCCGAGACACGCGACGGTACAAAAATTACTTTCCAACCGTCAGATTGGTAGCGCCCTCGGCATCATGAAACTCGTATGGGTGGCCAGCACCATCGCGACGCCTCAAACGGCAATGCCAAACACCCGTGCCCCGTCTTCCGCGACATGAAGTTGCACCGGTACGCCATAGGTTTTTGACAGCGTCTCCGGCTGGAGCAGTTCGGCCGCCGGCCCCCAATGAATCCTGCCATCGGGTTGCCACAGCAACACCTGATCGGCGAGCGCCAGCGCATGGTTGGGGTCATGGGTGCTCAACACGATCGCTTGCCCCTGCGTGGCGAGGCTGCGAAGCGTAGCGATCAGCGCGCACTGGCGCGACCAGTCGAGACTGGCTGCGGGCTCATCGAGCACCAGCGCACTCGCGCCTTGTGCGAGCGCGCGAGCAATTTGCGCGAGTTGGCGTTCGCCGTCCGACAGGTCGGCGAGTACGCGATGGCCTAGCCGCTCAAGCCCCAGTTGCGCCAATGCCCGATCGACCTGTTCTCGATCGGCAGCAGTCGGCGCCGCGAATAGCCCGCGCGCAGCGACTCGGCCAACAAGCACCAGGTGTTCCACGGTGAAATCAGCCGCATCGAGCGGCCGCGGCGCAGCGAATGCCACTTGCGCTGCGCGCTCGCGCTCGGTCAACTCGGCAAGCGCACGGCCGCCCCAACGGACCTGCCCGTCAACGGGTGGCAACGCACCGATCAGCGTGCGCAACAGACTGGTTTTGCCCGCACCGTTGGGCCCCAGCAGCACCAGACAGTGCCCCGCTTCGAGTGAAAACGACAGCGGCTCGGCGAGCGCCCGGCCCCCAGGCCCGAAACGCAAGGCATCCACCTCGAGCAGCGGCGGGCGCGCCCCCCCTGGCGCAATGCCCGAGCTCATCCGCGTACACCCCGACGCATCAGTACAAACAGCACCGGCGCGCCCAGCAGCGCAGCCAACACCCCCGGGGGCAACTCGGTATCACCCGCCATCCGGCCAAGCGTATCGATGGCCAGCATGAACACCGCGCCGAGCAGCGCACTCGCAGGCAGCCAACGAGCAAACGCAGCGCCCACCAGCATGCGCGCAAGATGCGGCACGATCAATCCGATCCAGCCGATCACCCCCGCCACCGCCACCGAGGCGGAGGTGGCGAGTGCGGCCAGCACCACCACGGCAAGCCGCAGTCGATGGCTGGAGACGCCCATTGCATGCGCCTCGTCATCGGCCATTGCAAGCGCGTCGATTCGCCAGCGCAGCAGCGCAAGCGGAATGAGCGATACGGCAAGCGCCACAACCAGCCCCGCGATCGATGCCGGACCGATCGCGGAAAAGCTGCCCATCATCCAGAAGCTGATGGCGGGGAGCGACGAGCGGGGGTCTGCAAACGCGATGAGGGCGGTGAGTATCGCGCCTGCGAGACTCGAGATCGCGACACCGGTCAGGACCAGCCCAAGCAGACGATCACGCGCGGGCAGCAGCGGCCCGAGCGCGAGCACCAGCGCAATGGCTGCCAACCCGCCACCGAAGGCCGAGATCTGCAAGACCACCCACCCGGTGCCGGCAAGGATGGCCAGTGCCGCCCCCAATGCGGCCCCCGCCGAGACGCCCAGCAGCTCCGGTGCCGCGAGCGGATTTCGAAAGGCACGTTGCAGGCAAGCGCCGGATACCGCCAGCGCGGCGCCCACCAGGGCGGCCGCCATGACCCGTGGCAGGCGGAGCTGCCAGAACACCTGTTCGGTTGCGGCATCGCGCCCATGCGCGGCCCCGCCCAGCGCTGCCCCCAGGAGGGCGAGCACATCGGAAAGATGAAGCGGATAGCGGCCCACTCCCAGCGAGACCAGCACCAACAACGCACCCGCCGCGAGCAACAGCAAGAGGATAGGGGCGCGCGCGAAGGGTCGAACGGACTCGGGCGTGTCAGGACGGCTCATCCCGCCGACGATAGCACCGGTTTATCATCAGCGCATGAACGTTCCCAGCCATTCGCTTGTGTCGATCCGACTGCGCTTTAGCGACGATGCGCGCCTGGGTCCAGGCAAGATCGCGCTTCTCGAGGCGGTTGAACGCACAGGCTCGGTCGCGGCGGCCGGGCAGGCGCTTGGCATGTCGGAGCGGCGGGCTACCCTCCTGATCGAGTCGCTCACCGCATTCTTTGGCGAGCCCGTGGTGGTGATGGATGCGCACTCCGGCCGCTCGCAGGTGAGCGCGCTGGGCTCTGAACTGGTACGGGCATTTCGGGCTGTCGAGGCCGATGCGCGGCGCTCGTTTGACGCGCAGTTCGCGTCGGTGCGCGAAAAGATGGCGCGCTGATCCTTGCACGCGACGCCCCGCGCCTGGTCACTGCATCACCGTTGAGCGCGCCTGATCGGTCCGCGCTGCCAACCGCCTCAGCGCGCCAACGACCGCTCGTCGAGCGCCGTGGCCTTCACCATCGCGAAAATCCGGTCACCCGTATCGATCGCCAGTTCATCCACCGCCTTGCGCGTCACCAGCGCCACCACCCGTTCATCGCCCGGAAGCCGAATATCGATCCGCGCGATCGGCCCCGAATCACGCTCGATCGCTTCGATCGTGCCGGACAACACGGTTCGGAAGCTGACATCGCGCGGGCGCTGCACGGCAAGCGCCACATCGGTGGCCCGGATCACGAAGCGATGCGGTTCGCCCGCTCGACCGATTCGCCCGGGCAGCGCGATCATGCCCGCCGGATGATCGAAGAGCGTCAGCCCGTACGCTTCGTCGTAGTCGCGCACCCGGGCCTCAATGACCGACACCGCCGCGAAGCCGCCCGCGCCGCGCGCCCAGGCGGGCGCCAGCACCTCGCCAGGCGGGCCCAGGGCCTGCAGGCGCCCCGCATCGATGACCGCCACAGTATCGGCCACGCGTGCCACCTCGTCGGCCGCGTGCGAGACATAAACCATCGGCAGCGCCGCCTGTTCGCGCAACCTGAGGATGTAGGGCAGGATCTCGAGCTTGCGCTCGGCATCGAGGGACGCGAGGGGCTCGTCAAACAGCATCAGGCGCGGCGAACTGAGGAGCGCCCGTCCGATGGCCACCCGCTGCCGCTCGCCCCCCGACAGCGTGACAGGCCGCCGTTCAAGCAGTGGCGCAATGCCGAGCAGGTTCACCACGTCATCGAGATCCAGCGACAGCGGGTTTGAACCCTCGTCACCCGGATGGCTGCGTGCCGCGGCACCGAAGCGCTCGGCATAGCGGAGATTGCCCAACACATTGAAATGCGGAAACAGCACCGAATCCTGGAACACAAGTCCCACGCGCCGCTGATGCGGCGGCACAAAGACCCCCCGGTCCGTATCGACCAGCGTGACTCCGCCCAGCCGAATGTGACCGCGATCGGGTTTCAACAGTCCGGAGATCAACGCCAGCAGGGTTGACTTGCCCGAGCCCGAGCGGCCAAAAAGGGCAAGCGAACCAAACTCGCCCGACAGCTGAAACGAGAGCGTGAATGCGCCGCGGCGCAGACTCACATCGATGTCGATCGGTGTGGACAGGACGCGCTTCATGTGCCGCCCCGTACCTGCTGAGCCACCCGACGCGCGAGCCACTCCGAAGCGATGAGCGCCGCGATCGACACCGCCACCGCCACCAGCGTGAGCCGCCAGGCAGCCGCGTCGGCCCCCGGCGTCTGAGTGAGCGCATAGAGCGCTGCGGCGAGAGTCTGGGTCTCGCCCGGAATCGCAGACACAAAGGTGATCGTGGCACCGAACTCGCCCAACGCCTTGGCAAAGCAGAGCACCGCGCCTGCGACGATGCCAGGCGCCGCAAGCGGCAAGGTGACCGAGAAGAAGATGACGACAGGCCGTGCGCCGAGTGTCGCCGCCGCCTGTTCATAGCGACGATCCACCGCCTCGATCGCAAGACGGATCGCGCGCACCATGAGCGGCAGTCCCATCACCGCCGAGGCGAGCGCTGCACCGGTCCATCGAAACGAAAACACGATCCCGAGATGATCGGCGAGCCACGCGCCGACCCAGCCTTGTCGACCGAACGCCACCAGCAACAGATAGCCGGTGACAACCGGCGGCAGCACCAGGGGCAAATGCACCAGACCGTCCAGCAAGGCACGACCCGGAAAGCGCTTTCGCGCGAGCAACCATCCCAGCGCCACGCCAACAGGAAGCGCCGCGACGGTCGCCACCGATGCGACCTTCAGCGTGAGGAAGATCGCCTGCAGTTCATCGTCGCTGAACGAGAAGTTCATGGGCGCGCTGCTGGCCCGGGTACAGTGAAGCCCGCCGCCAGGAAGCGTTTGATGGCTGCAGGCTGCGCCAGAAACTCGAGCGCCTCGAGTGCTCGCGGATGCGTGGCCGATGCAAGCACCGCGGCCGGATACCGGATGGGGGGATGAAGCGAGTCGGCAAAGGTCGCCACCACGCGGATGCGCGGCTCGAGTTGCGCGTCGGACGCATACACAATGCCCAGGTCGGTTTCGCCTCTCGCCACGAGCAACAGCGCAGCCCGTACATTGTCGGTCATGGCCAATCGTGACGACCAGGCTTGCCAGAGGTTCAATGCCTCCAGCGCGGCGCGGGCATACCGTCCAGCGGGAACACTGCCCACTTCGGCAAGCGCCAGCCGCGTGCGGCCCAACCCGTTCGCGAGCGCCGCACGCAAGGCACGGTCGGCGGTGTCCCCCTTGCCCAGTTCGACACCCGATGAGCGCACTTCCGGCGGCAAGACCGCCTCAACACCCGGTCGCGCGATGAGGACCAGACGATTGCCAAGCAGATCGCGGCGCGTCTGAGGCCGAAGCCCGCCCCGACCTGCGAGATGATCCATCCAGTCCGGATCCGCCGAAAAAAACAGATCGGCCGGCAGCCCCTGCTCGATCTGCCGAACCAAAGCAGGCGTGCCGGCGTAGGTAATGGTTGCTGCCGTGCCGCCCGCTTGCCGCCAGTCGGCAAGCGCCTGATCCAGCGGGCCACGCAGGCTTGCGGCCGCCGCCACGCGGAGCGGCTTGGCGGCATCCGCGGCGGACGCGGACTTGTCGGACTGCGCGAATACGGCCGATCCGGGCAACGCCCATCCGATCAGGGCAAGGATGCTCAAACGCCGACGCGCTGCAAGCGCCCCCGCCCGCACGCGCTCTGATCGGGTGGCGCGAACGATCACGATCGGCTCAGGTTTTCTGGACGACGATGGAGGGAAACTTGAGGCTCATGTCGCGCGCGCGCTCGGCGATCCGAACAGCCACGCGGCGGGCGATCTTTTTATACGTGGCCGCGAGATCACCGTCCGGATCGGCGACCACTGTGGGCCGGCCGGAGTCGGCCTGCTCTCGAATCCGGATATCAAGCGGCAACCCGCCCAGGTATTCGACGTCGTACTCGCCCGCCATCTTCTCGCCGCCGCCCTGACCGAAGATGTGCTCGGTGTGGCCGCAATTCGTACAGGTGTGCATCGCCATGTTCTCGACAATGCCCAGAATGGGGATACCGACCTTCTCGAACATCTTGAGCCCCTTCCGGGCATCGAGCAGCGCGATGTCTTGCGGCGTGGTGACGATCACCGCGCCCGTCACAGGGATTTTTTGCGACAGCGTGAGGTGAATGTCGCCGGTGCCTGGCGGCATGTCGATCACCAGATAATCGAGATCCTGCCAGTTGGTGTCGCGAAGCAGTTGCTCGAGTGCCTGCGTCACCATCGGACCACGCCAGACCATGGGCGTATCGGGCTCGATCATGAAACCGATGGAGGAGGCCTGGACCCCGTGGCCGACCAATGGTTCGATGCTTTTGCCATCACGGGACTCGGGCTTGCCCGACACGCCCAGCATCGTGGGTTGTGAGGGGCCGTAGATGTCGGCATCGAGCATGCCCACCGTCGCGCCTTCGGCGGCGAGCGCCAGCGCCAGATTCACTGCGGTCGTGCTTTTCCCTACCCCACCCTTGCCGGAAGCAACCGCGATGATGTTCTTGACATTCGGCAGCGTCTTCACGCCGCGCTGCACCGCGTGCGCCACGATTTTTTGATAGACGTTGGCCGATACGTTACCCACCCCCGGCAGCGCACGCACGGCCGCGATCACCGCCTTCCTGATCGGATCGACCTGGCTCAAGGCCGGATAACCGAGTTCGATGTCGACGCTCACCGAGTCGCTGTCGACACGGATGTTTTTCGCCGACTTGCCAGTCACCAGGTCCTTGCCCGTGTTGGGATCGACAACGCGGCTCAGGGCTTCGGTCACCTGCTCGACGGTAAGGCTCATGGCAATGCTCGCTGCAAAGTAAATGGGGAACAAACCGGGCAGTCTAAACGATCAGCCTTTCGCGCTGTCCCCGCTAAAATCGAGGTTTTGCCTGCGTACCTGCCTGCGCACCTCCTTCCGCGAGCCGAATCCATCATGAAACGCCGTCTTTTCGTCACCACTGCCCTGCCCTACGCGAACGGCTCGTTTCACATCGGCCACATCATGGAGTACATCCAGGCCGATATCTGGGTGCGGTTTCAGCGGATGCGCGGCCACGAGGTGCATTTCGTGTGTGCCGATGACGGGCACGGCGCGCCCATCATGCTGAAGGCGCAGGCCGAGGGCATCACGCCCGAAGCGCTGATCGCACGCATCGCTGCCGAGCGGCCCCAGTACCTGAACGGCTTTCACATTTCCTTTGACAACTGGCACAGCACGCATTCGGACGAAAACACCGAGCTCTCGCAGGACATCTACCGGGCGCTCAAGGCGAACAAACTGATCACAACCCGGGTGATCGAGCAGTTCTTCGACCCGGTCAAGGAAATGTTTCTGCCCGATCGCTACATCAAGGGCGAGTGCCCGAAGTGCGGCGCGAAAGACCAGTACGGCGATTCCTGCGAGGCCTGCGGTGCGGTCTACGCCCCCACCGATCTGCGCAATCCCACCTCCACGCTGTCGGGCGCAACCCCGGTGATGCGGCAGTCGGAACATTTCTTCTTCCAGTTGTCCGACCCGCGCTGCGTGGCGTTTCTGCGCGATTGGACGCAGGGCGGCCGACTTCAGCCCGAAGTGGCCAACAAGGCGCGCGAATGGCTGGATGGCGAGTCGGGTCTGGGCGACTGGGACATCTCGCGGGATGCGCCCTATTTCGGCATTCCGATCCCCGATGCGCCGGGGAAATATTTTTATGTCTGGCTCGATGCACCGATCGGCTATCTGGCCAGCCTCAGGAACCACTTCGCCAAAGGCCAGGCCGCCCGCCAGACCACGCAGACCTACGAGGAGTTCGTGGCCGACCCCGGCGTTGAGCAGTATCACTTCATTGGCAAGGACATCATCTACTTCCATACGCTCTTCTGGCCGGCCACCCTGCATTTCTCGGGGCGCAAGGTGCCCAACAATGTATTCGTGCACGGCTTCATCACGGTGAGCGGTGAAAAAATGAGCAAGTCGCGCGGCACCGGAATCTCGCCGCTGCGCTACCTCGACCTCGGCATGAATCCGGAGTGGCTGCGCTACTACATCGCAGCCAAGCTGAATGCGCGGGTCGAGGACATCGACTTCAACCCCGACGACTTTGTTGCGCGCGTCAACAGCGACCTGGTCGGCAAATACGTGAACATCGCCAGTCGCGCAGCCAACTTCCTGGTGAAGCATTTCGACGGCCAGGTGCTCGATCCGCGTGCGCTGCCCGCCTGGTCCACCCTGAACGCGCAAGCCGTGTCCGATGACATCGCTGCCTGTATCGAGGGCCGTGAATATGGGAAGGCGCTGCGCGCAGCCATGGAATTCGCCGACCGCGTCAACCAGTACTTCGACGCCGAGAAGCCCTGGGACATGGCGCGAGACCCCGCGCGGCGCGAGGCGCTCCATGTGGTCTGCTCGGTGTGTCTTGCCGGCTTTCATGCGCTCACCATCTGGTTGAAACCCGTGCTGCCCGCCCTCTCGGCTCAAGCCGAGGCGTTCATGGGATGCGCGCCGCTCGCCTGGTCTGACCTGAACCACCCTCCTGTACGCATCCAGCGCTACGAGCACCTCATGGCCCGCGTCGACCCCAAACTGCTCGACGCACTGTTTGAACCACCTGAGGCTTCCCCGTCCGCTCCCGCTGCCAAAGCCAGCAAGGGGGCCGCTGGCAGCGCTCAGACAACCGACACCGCAAAGGCGAAACCGGCCAGCGCCGGGGCATCCAAAGCCGGGCCCGGCCCGGCTGGCCAGGAAGGGGTTGACAGCGGCCCGATTTCCATCGACCAGTTCATGAACGTCGATCTGCGCATCGCACGAATCGTGGAAGCGAGCGCGGTGGAGGGCTCCGACAAGCTGATCCGACTCGCGCTCGATCTCGGCGAGGGGAGGCTTCGCAACGTCTTCTCAGGCATCCGCTCAGCCTATGATCCTGCTCAACTTGTCGGGCGCCACACGGTGGTTGTCGCCAACCTCGCCCCACGCAAGATGAAATTTGGCATCTCTGAAGGCATGGTATTGTCGGCTTCATGGGACGATCCCTCACAAGGGTCAGGCATTTTTCTGCTGGGTGCCGATACCGGCGCGCAGCCCGGAATGCGGGTGCGCTGACCTTCGCACGGGGCCCGCAAGGGGCCTCTCATCTGGCCGCGCAGCCGGTTTTATGAGCCTGCGCAATTTCCGCTTCCGGCCGCGGCTCGCCGATTCGATGCGTGGGTATCGCGCCTCGGACCTGCCCGCCGATATCGGCGCAGGCATCACGGTCGGCATCGTCGCGCTCCCGCTTGCCATGGCCTTCGGTATCGCCTCCGGCGTGCGTCCCGAGCAGGGGCTCTTCACCGCCATCATCGGCGGCTTTCTCATCTCCCTTCTGGGCGGCTCAAAAGTGCAGATCGGCGGCCCCGCCGGCGCCTTCGTCGCGCTCCTCTACGCCATCGGCGAGCGCTACGGCATTGCCAACCTGCTGATCGCCACCTTCATGGCCGGTGTGCTGCTCTTTCTGATGGGCGCGTTCAAGCTCGGATCGCTGGTGCGCTTCGTGCCGGTCTCGATCATCGTGGGCTTCACCAACGGCATTGCAGTGGTGATTGCCCTGCATCAGGTCAAGGATTTCCTCGGCCTCGCAATCGACAAGATGCCTGCCAATTCCATGTCGCAGATCCACGCGCTCGGCTCCAGTCTGCACACCATCAACCCCGCGGCAGTCGCCATCGGTGTGGCCACGCTCGCCATCATCATCATCTGGCCAAAGTCATATCGGGCGGTCACGCCCGGCTGGCGGCGCTGGCTCGCGCGTGCGCCTGGAACCATTGCCGCGCTGGTGTTTGCCACCGTCGCAGTCAAGCTCTTCGGACTGCAGGTCGACACGGTGGGCAGCCGCTTCGGCGGCATTCCTCAGGGGCTCCCCGCCTTCGCGCTCCCCGCCTTCGACTGGCAGACCGCGCAGAACCTGGTCGCGCCTACGGTGGCCATCGCACTCCTGGGCGCAATCGAGTCGCTCCTCTGCGCCCGCATGGCCGACACCATGATCGACGATCGCCACGACCCGAATCAGGAACTGATGGCCCAGGGCGTGGCCAACTTCGTCGTGCCCTTTTTCGGCGGCATCGCCGTGACCGGCACCATCGCGCGTACGGTCACCAACGTGCGAAGCGGCGCACGCTCCCCCATTTCGGGCATCGTTCATGCGCTCACGCTGCTGGCCATCGTGCTGCTGGCCGCACCGCTCGCAAGCGATATCCCCATGGCCGCGCTTGCCGGCATTCTGTTGTTCGTGGCCTGGAACATGGGCGAGTGGCGAGCCTTCCCGCAACTGCGCCAGTTCACCATCAACTACCGGCTGGTGATGCTCGCCACCTTCTTTCTCACGGTGATCTTCGACCTCACGGTGGCAGTGGAGGTGGGGCTGGTGCTCGCAAGCCTGTTCTTCATTCTCCGGATTGCCTCGGTCACCCACGTCGAGGCACTGGAATTGCCACCGCGCGCAGCGCTGACGCCCACCATTGAAGGCTTTCGGCTGTTCGGATCGCTCTTCTTTGGCTCGGTCAACCGGCTCGAGCCGCTCCTTGATCCGGCCCGACCGCTTGCCGACATCACCTTGCTCGATCTGCACCAGCTCATCAACCTCGACACCACCGGCCTGGATGCGCTCCAAAGTCTGCAGCGCATGCTGGACAAGCACGGCAAGCGTCTGATGATCGTTGGCGCCAACACGCAGCCGCTCTCCCTCATGCAGCGAAGCGGTTTTGCAGCAAGTCTGGGACCCGGTGCGCTGTTCGACACCCTGGAGGCGGCGCTGGCCTCGGTCTCGCCCCCCGAAACCCCGGACGCGCCACCCGGCAAGCCACCGAACGCAGCCTGACCCTGGTCAGAGCCCGCCCTTAGCGAATCGCGACCAGACCGACCTTCGCCATCCACGCTGCCAGCCGTTCGGCCTGCAGACGATCGATCTCGAGCAAGGCCGCCCACTCGCCGATGGTTGGGGCGTTTGCCTCGTCTCTGGGCAGCACCTCCCATGCCCGTGCAACAGCCGCTGCATCGGGCAGCCAGCCGTCGGCAAACCGCCACATCGAGAGCTCGCGAAGACCGCGCGCCCCAGGTCCGGTCGCGCTGTCGCGATGGATGCGCGACTGCAACGCAAGACAAGCGCTGGGGTAGTGCGCAAACATTTCCAGCGGATTGGGCATGCCCGGTTCGCCACGAGGCGCTGGCGCAACGCGTGCCCGGCACAGGGCAAGCCGCTCTCGCTGCTCGGCCCACAGCGCCTGATACCGGGGCAACACACGCGACCAGTCGAACTGTTCGCGTACGCGCGTACGCCCACGCTCCCCCATCCGCATTCGAAGCGCCGGGTCTGCAGCCAGACGGGCGATCGCGGTGGCGCAGGCATCGATGTCGACTGCCACCAGCGTGTGCGCATAGGCCACATAGCGGTCGTAGTTGAGACGCCCGTCCTGGTAGCCTTCGATCAGCGCAGCTGCACCCTGGGCGTTGGCAGGCTGCAACGTGGGAACGAGGAAGCCGTCCTCACCGTCGCGGACGGTCTCCCGATAGCCATCCCAGTCGCTCACCACCACCGGAAGGCCGGCCGCCATCGCCTCCACCGGTGTGAGCCCAAAGGTCTCCTGGATATTGTCGGAGAGCGAAACAAAAAGATCGGCTGCCCGATAAGCCCGCTGCGTGACCCCGGGTTCACGCCCATCCACCCGATCAACGCGAATACCGGCCGCGAGAGCCGCTTCATCAAAACTTTTGCGGATGGCTTCGTTGGCAAACCAGCCGCATTCGAGAATCCGGATACGCTGGCCACTGGAAGCGGCCGCCCGCGCGCAGGCAAGATACATGGCCAGCGGATTGGCCTTGGCGTGCAGGCTCAGTCGACCCACGAACAACACGACCACATCGTCATCGACAAAGCCGTGCTGCGCGCGCGCTTCGCGCCGCTCTCGCTCACCCGCCGAGAAGTCGGCCGCATGCACCCCCAACGGAATCACGGGCAGCATGGGGAGTTCGGGCGCCACCGCAACCCCCAGGCGCGACGCAAGAAATTCTGTTTGCGCCCGCCAGATGAACTCCACCGCGCGGCGCACCGACTGCGAGGTGCACACGAGCGCATCATGCGCCGCGAACGGACCGGCCACATAAGCCGCGATCTGCCGCATGACCGCATCCGAACTGATGGTGTGGGTCACGCCGCAGAGCGCAAACGACGCCACGCCATGCGCCTGGCGGCTGCGCTGCCAGCCGAGTGCATCACTCACCGGCGCCGGATAATGAAGCACGCCAAGCTCGCCCCACGCGGCCGGCTGATCGGCGGCAAGCCTGCGCACGGGATGCGACCAGCCCATGCGCTCGAGCGCCGCAGCCACAAATTGCGAATCATTGCCGGCTGGCGTCACGACATCGAGCGGGCGTGCGACGCTGGCACGATAGGCCTCAACGAAGCCGCGTAAAAACCCATGCCCCGCCGACTGTCGGCCCATGAGGCGCTGCGATCCGGTATCGATCGCGTCGGCGGCGAGGAACAGCGCGGGCGGCGTGAAGGCTGTCATCGAAGCGATGCGCAAACGCCCGCCGGGTCAGTCGGGCTTGCGCAACACCGCTGAAATGATGTGCGAGGTGCCGACATGGGCTGACCCCTCGGCCAGTTCGGCATCACAGTCGCGCGACTCGAGCACCGACCAGCCAGGGAATGCCTCGCCCAGGAGGCCAAGGGTATAGAGGTTCTCCGCCACACCCGGGCCGCCCGTTTTATAGGCCAGTTGCCGCATCCCGTAGCCCTCGATCACAAGCAGCCCACCCGGCCGCAGCGCCTGCCGAAAGCCCTCGAAGATCTGCGAACGAAGCGACGGATCGGCGAACTGGAAAAATATCGCCACGATCAGATCGGCCGGGGTTCGGTCCCAGGGCCAGTGCGCAATATCGGCACAACAGAGCGCGAGCGAACCGCCCGCTGGTGAGTCAAACCGGGCCCGCAAGCCCGGTGGCGAAGCATCGTCAGCGGCCGCGGGCGCCCGCTCGATGAGCCCGTTTGCGCGGGCGTGGGCCGCCGCATGTTCCACCCCCACGTCGGCCACATCAAAGGCGGTTGCGTGCAGGCCCAGCGAGGCGAGCCAGACACCGTTTCGCCCGTCACCATCGGCCGGGCACAGCACCCGGCCGCCCGCCGGCAGACGAGAACGCTGCGCAGCGAGCCAGCCGTTTGGCTCGGCGCCAAACAGCATGCCCTCGGCGGACGAATAGCGATTGTTCCAGGTCGTGCGGGGGTCTTTGAATCCGTTCATGGCGGAGCGGATGCTACCACCTTGGCAGCGGGGGTGAGGAGGCGCGCTTCCCGGCATCGGGCTGGAGACGCGCGGGCCGCTCTCAACGATTCGGACTTGACGCGCATCCTGCCGCGCTTGACGATGCGAAGCACTCCGGAGACTTCACCATGAACCTGCACCGCATGCTTCAACAACGTGAGGCCGATTCGCGCCCGATCCGTGTCGCCCTGATCGGCGCGGGCAAGTTCGGCTCAATGTACCTGGCCCAGGCGCAGCGTACGCCAGGCATCCATCTTCTGGGCGTGGCCGATCTGTCACCCGCCCGCGCAAGGAAGGCGCTTCGCCATGTGGGCTGGGCCGCCGAGCGGCTCACCGCGCGGTCGGCGGCCGACGCCGCCCGCCGCGGCACCACCTGGGTGACCGACAACACGATGGCACTGATCGCAAGCCCGGAGGTCGATGTGGTGATTGACGCCACCGGACATCCCGCCGCCGGTATCGCGCATGTGATGGCCTGTTGCGACCATGGCAAACATATCGTGATGGTCAACGTCGAGGCCGACGCGCTCGCCGGACCGCTGCTTGCCCGCAAGGCGCGTGAAGCGGGCATCGTCTACTCGCTCGCCTATGGCGACCAGCCTGCGCTGATCTGCGAAATGGTCGACTGGGCCCGAACCGCAGGTCTGGACGTGGTCGCAGCAGGCAAAGGAACCAAGTACCTGCCCGCCTACCACCAGTCCACGCCCGATACCGTGTGGAAACACTACGGCCTCTCGGCGGACGACGCCAAGCGCGGCGGCATGAATGCGCAGATGTTCAATTCGTTCCTGGATGGCACCAAGTCCGCCATCGAGATGGCAGCGGTGGCCAATGCCACCGGACTCATTCCGTCGCCCGGCGGCCTTCAGTTCCCGCCTTGCGGCGTGGATGATCTGGCGCGGGTTCTGCGCCCGGCGAGCGCGGGCGGGCAGCTTCACCACCGCGGTCAGGTCGAGGTGATCTCGAGCCTGGAGCGCGACGGCCGGCCGGTGTTCCGCGATCTTCGCTGGGGTGTCTATGTGGTGTTCGCTGGTGCCGATGATTACGTACGCCGCTGCTTTCACGAATACGGTCTGATCACCGACGCCACCGGCGAGTTTTCAGCGATGTACAAGCCCTACCACCTGATCGGGCTCGAGCTCGGGGTGAGCGTGGCCTCGGTGGGGCTGCGCGGCGAACCCACCGGCTGTGCACAGGCCTGGCACGGTGATGTGGTTGCGACCGCGAAGCGCGATCTCAAGGCTGGCGAAACACTGGACGGCGAGGGCGGCTTTACAGTTTACGGTCGATTGATGCCCGCAGCCGACTCCCTGGCGGTGGGCGGACTGCCGCTCGGGCTCGCGCATGGCGTGACACTGAAGCGCCGGGTCGCAGCGGGCGCGCCGGTACGCTGGGCCGATGTCACGATCGACATGCGGTCACAGGCGGTGAGGTTTCGCCGCGAGATGGAAAAAAGCTTCGCGCAGTCACGCGGCTAGCGCGCCCGCCCCCCCGACGCCGCTCAGATCATTCGGAACGCCGCAATCGCCACCAGCGTCGGCACGAAGGCTGCGGCAAACAGTCCGCCCGCGCCGATCTCTTCGTTATCGAAGCGGCTCTTCAGAATGGAGTAGCCCGCGGGGTTGGGTGCGTTGGCAATGACCGTGAGACCCCCGCCGGTCACCGCGCCGGCGACCAATGAAAGCTTGAATTCATCGGTGAGCCCCTCAACCAGCGAGCCCAGGTAGGTGAGCGCCGCATTGTCGGTAATGGCAGTGAGCGCTGTGGCCCCGTAATACACCGCAGTCGGGCTCATTGCCGACAGCGCGGGCTGCAGCCACCACTGCTGCTGACCACCCAGCACCACAAGCCCTGCGAGAAAAAACCCGACCATCATCCCCTCGCGAAGGATCAGTCGGTCCTGCCAGCGGTTGTACGCGGTCACGATTCCCAGGAAGAACAGGAAGAGGCCCATGAACACCACCGCATGATGCGCAGCCAGCACCACCCCCACCAGGAACAGGATGTGCGTGACGACCAGCGCCACGGGAATGCGGTTTTCATCATCGCGCTTTTCAATCAGGGGAATGCGCGAGAGTTCTGATCGGAAGATCAGCGTGAGCGCGAGCGCGTTGATGATGACCGCAACCGCAGAGCGCCAACCCAGGTTGGTGATCATGAACATCAGATCCCAGTTCCAGGTTGCAGCCACCATCAGGACCGGAGGCGCAGCATAGGGCGTGAGCGTGCCGCCAATTGAAACATTTACAAACAGCACCCCCAGCGTGAGGTATTTCAGCCGGTTCGACAGGCCAGGGTTGTAAAACCGCTCACGAAGCAGGAGCGCCGCCAGCGTCATGGCAGCAGGCTCGGTGATGAACGAGCCCAGCAGCGGCAGCAGCGACAGCGCCACGAAGAAGGTCGAGACCTGCCGGTGCATGGGCAGCATTTTCGCAACCACATCCACACAGCCAAGCGACACCTTGAGAATGGGTCGGCTCGCTGCAATCACCATGATCACAAACACGAACAGGGGCTCGGTGAAGTTTCGGCTGTTCAGGTACTCGAGCGATTGTTGCGGCCCGACCGCCACCGCCATGAACGCAATCAGAACCAGAGCCCAGAATCCGAATACCGCCTCGACCTCACCCAGCAGATGAAAAATGCCGGCGTGCGCGGGATGGCGGTGCGCGAGACCCTCGAAAAATTTGCCTGAAAACGTGTGAAGAACCGCGACGGCGAAAATGATCGCTGCCACGATCTGGACCGTAGTGGGATTCAAGGCTGGCTCCGGTGTCGTGTGCTGTTGGTGTAGGGGTCAGGCGCCGAAATAGCGTTCGAAGTTCGCCGCCATCGAGGCCTCGATTCTGGTCTTGTAGGTGGAAAAAAGAAAGCCGAGCTTCGCTTCCAACCTGAGGGAATCGGGGTTGATGCGCAGCACACCTGACAGCCCGCTTCGGGAAAACACCAGATCGTTGCCGTGCCAGTGTGAGTCGACACCATAGTCGGTCTGCATCTCGTCGGCCAGACGCTGTGCGACCGCGCGCGCGGCGTCTAGCCCAAGGGCGTGCGACCGCTCGAAGGTGAGCTCGGCCATCAGCGGCTGACCCGCGTGGGAAGGGGCTGCCCCGCGGCGAACGCGCGCAGGTTCTCGGCCGCCAGCATGGCCATGCCAACGCGCGAGCTCCGGGTGGCGCTGCCAATGTGCGGAGTCAGGGCCACATTGGAGAGCGTGAGCAGTTCCGGGTGGAGTGCGGGTTCGTTTTCAAACACATCGAGCCCGGCGAACGCCGGACGGCCGGCGCGAAGCGCGCGCACCAGCGCAGCATCGTCAACGACGCCGCCTCGGGCAATATTGACCAGCGTGGCGCCGGGCTTCATCAGCGCGAGCTCGCGCGCGCCGATCAGATGATGCGTCGCGGGGCTGTAGGGTACGACCAGCACCACATGATCAGCACGCTCGAGCAACTGCTCGAGCGGCACCCGCTCGGCGCCCAGTTCAGCCTCATTGGTTGCGGGGCTCCGGTTTGTGTAGAGCACCTTCATCTCGAAGCCGCGGGCCCGGCGGGCGATTGCAGACCCGATCCGGCCCATGCCCACGATGCCCAGCGTCGAGCGCCACACATCTGCACCCAGAAACTGATCGAAGGCCCAGCGCTTCCAGTGGCCGGCACGCAGCCAGTGCTCGGACTCGCAGACCCGGCGCGCGGCCGACATGAGGAGCGCCCACGCCATGTCGGCAGTGGCTTCGTTCAGCACATCGGGCGTGTTGGTGACCAGAACACCGCGTGCCGAGCAGGCGTTGAGATCAATATGGTTGAACCCGACCGAGCCGGTGGCAACGATCGCCAGACGGGGGGCTGCCGCGAGCAACTCGGCATCGACCCGATCGGAGGTGACCACGAAGAGTGCGTCCTTGTCGGCGACCCTCGCGAGCAGTTCCGCCCGCGACCACTCAGCGTCCGACTGATTGGATTCCACCTCGAAATGAGGCAACAGGCGCTCGAGGACCTCATCAAAGATCTGTCGGGTGATCAGCAGTTTGGGCTTCATGATCGAAACGGAAGAAAGGGATCTGTTGATCATACCGCCCGAGGAGACCACGCCCCAGCGAAGACCGCTCAGGCCGCTACGTATCGGCGGATCATCTCGGCGCTCTCGCGCCAGTGTGTCTCGAGTGCCGCTTGCGCGGCCAGATCGCGCGCGAGCACCGCCGACAGCGTGTGGCGGTTGGACAGATAGAAGTAGCCCTGCGAGGCGATCGAGAGATATAGCTGCGCAGGGTCGACACCGGCGCGAAACACGCCGTCCCGCTCGCCACGCTCGATCAGGCCACCGAGCAGCCCCACCACCGGCGAGACCAGCTCGCCCAGCTGCGCCGAGCGACGCAGGTGCTTCGCCTTGTAGAGGTTTTCGGTATTGAGGAGGCTGATGAATTCGGGGTGGTCGACGTAGTAGCGCCATACAAAGCGGCAAAACCGCTCAAGCGCTGCCAGGGGATCCGCCTCATCAAGCCTGAGCGCGCGCTCGGCCTCGCGGAGCGCCGCATAGACGGATTCGAGCGCCGCACGGAACAGCTCTTCCTTGCTGCCGAAGTAGTAGTAGAGCATGCGCTCGCTGCTTCGTGCCCGCTGGGCAATGCGCTCACCGCGAGCCTCCGACAATCCGTGGCGTGCGAATTCAATGACCGCCGCGTTCAGGATGCGGGAACGCGTTGCCTCGCGGTCGCGACGACGCGGCGACTCGGCTGAAACGGGCTCAGTGCGCAATCACCGGCACCTCGACAGCCGGCGGCGTATTGCGGCTGCGCTGACAGCGCACGATGCCGTCTATCATCACCATGCCCACCCCGGGGATGTCACCCAGGCGGATGCTGTCCAGCAGATCGGTGCCGGCCGAATGCTGTGCCTTGTCCATGAACACAAAGTCGGCCGGCCGGCCCACCTCGATCAGTCCCTGTGGCAGTGCGCGCATGCGCGAGATGTTGCCGGTGGCAAAGCCGAATACGATCTCGGCAGGAATGTCGGCCATGCTCGCGATGAGCGCGATCAGCCGCAGCATGCCCAGCGGCTGTACGCCCGAGCCCGCAGGCGCGTCAGTGCCCAGAATCACCCGGTGCGGGCACTTGAGCTCCATCGCATGACGGGCCGTGAGGATCGCGATCCGTTCGTTACCGTTATGCACGATTTCAAGCGCCCGGCTGCTTTTTTCGCAAAGCGTGCACACCGACTTGTAGGAGAGCGAGGTGTGGCCGCCGTTCACATGCCCGATGACATCGGCATCGGCCTCCAGCACCACATGCTCGTCGATCAGCCCTGAACCCGGAATGGAGGGACCACCCGTATGGATCGTGCTCTGGATGCCGTGACGGCGCGCCCAGCCCACCATTTGCGCGGCTTCATCACCCGCTTTGACCGACCCCAGGCCGATTTCACCCAGGAGTCGAACGCCGGCCGCCGCGAGGTCGATGAAGTCCTGCTCGACCATGCCTTTTTCAATGACTGGCGCACCGGCCAGCACCCGCACCCCACCGCCGACACCGGCAGCCCGCATCCCGTCAAACGCCCGCTGTGCCGTGATTGCAAGCGCCTTCACCCCGATGATGTCCTTGGGGCGTCCGGGCAGGTGAACCTCGCCCGCCGAGATCATGGTGGTGACGCCCCCATGCATGCATGACTCGATCCAGCCCAGCTGATTCTGGCGAGGGGTCCAGTCACCGAATACCGGATGCGTGTGCGAGTCGATCAGCCCGGGTGCCACCGCTGTGCCCTGGCAGTCGATGACGCGCTTCGCATCACCGGTATCGCAGTCTTTCTCGCGACCCACGGCAGTGATGACGCCGTCATCGATCACGATGGTGTCCGCATCGAGAATCGGTCGATCGATATCGCCCGAGAGCATCAGTCCGACGCGCCGGATCACGACCTTGCCCGACCGCTCGACGATTGCTGCTGTTGCCATGAAAAACTCTCCGCCGAAAGAATTGAATCAGACCCTGTGCGAGCGACCGTTTCTGCGCTCAGCGCAAACCGTCTTCGCCCTTGATCTCATGCTTTTGCAGACCGCCGATACGGGGCAACGGTCGACCGCTGTCGGTGACCGCCACCGCCACCAGAATCTCGCCTGCGCGCGGCGCGTCGGCCACCCGCGCCTCGATCGCGTCAAAATGGCTGCGTACGAACGCGGCATCCTTGTGGCCGAGCGGCACATCGATCGGCGTACCCGGCCCGCCCGATTTTTTTGCCGACGGCACCAGTGCAGCCCCCTTCTGAACCGCCTTTCTGAGCGGCGCACCCAGCTTGGGATGGAGAATGGCTGCGGCATGCTCGAGTTCACCCGCTTCGCCCACCACCGCCGCCTTGCCGTAGCTTTCCGCAGCCTCGGGGGCAATGCCCAGCGCCTGCACACAGCGCTCGCCCAGCAGCCCGCCGAGCTCGTCACCGATGGCGATCAGTTCATCAAGCGACTCGCTGTAGCGGCCGGCATAGGGATTGGCAATCACCGCGATCGCGAGCGCGCGACGCGTGGGCGGTGACACGTCCCGCCCCATCTCGCGACGCGTTTCCTCGACACTCACGACGAGCTTTCGAATCTGTGCAGACATCAACGTTCTCCCTGTCGGTTCATCCGCGGTGGGGGTACACCCCTACACCGCAAGATATTGCGCGCGGACGTCGTCGTTGGCGCGCAGTTCGTCCATGGATCCCTGAAACCGGATCCGTCCTTTTTCGATGATGTAGGCACGATCGCCCACCTCCTGCGCAAAATGCAGGTTCTGCTCCGACAACAGCACGGCCACGCCCTGCCGCTTCAGCTCCGCAATCGCACCCGCCATCTGATCCACGATCACGGGGGCCACGCCCTCCGAGGGTTCGTCGAGCAGGATGCACAGAGGGTTTCCCATCAGCGTGCGTGCAATCGTGAGCATCTGCTGTTCGCCACCGGACATGCGGCCGCCCGGGCGGTCAGGCATCTCGGCGAGATTGGGGAAAAGTTTGCCGATTTTTTCAAAGTTCCATGAGGGCACACCGGTACGTGCCGGTTGTCGGCCGACTTCCAGGTTCTCGAGGACCGTGAGCTCGGTGAAAATGCGCCGCTCTTCGGGCACATAACCCAGGCCGCGCCGCGCGATTTCAAACGACTGCTTGCGTTCGATCGCCTCCCCCATGAATCTGACCGACCCCTCGCGCGGTCGTACCAGCCCGGCGATCGACTTGAGCGTGGTGGATTTGCCCGCGCCGTTACGGCCAAGCAGCACCACCACCTCGCCTGCCCGGACATCGAGCGAGACATCAAACAGGATGTGGGCCTGTCCGTAAAAGGAATGAATGCCTGACACCTCGAGCATCGGGGCGTTTGCGGTGGTCGCTGAAGCTTGCATGGCTGTCATCGGACTTGCTCTCAGTGTTCGGCCCGCGAGCCCAGATAGACGCGCTGCACCTCAGGATCGGCGCGCACCGCCTCGGGTTCGCCCTGCGCGATCAGCACACCACGGTTCAACACCATCATCCGGTCGGCATGGCGAAACACCACATCCATGTCATGCTCGGTAAAGAGCACGGCCACGCCTTTCGCACGCACCAGTTCGGCGGTGAGCGCCATCAGGTCGAGACGCTCGCGCGGACCCATTCCGGCCGTAGGCTCATCCATCAGCAGCAACTTGGGATCATTGGCCAGCGCAATCGCGAGTTCGAGCCGCTTGAGGTCGCCATAGGCGAGCACCGAACAGGGGCGCTCGGCCTGCGCGTTCATGCCCACGCGCTCAAGGAGCGCATTGGCCTCATCGACAAAGGCTTCGGCCGCCGGGCGCCAGCCGCGCGCGATCATGCGGTGGTGAGACAGGAGCGCCATCTGCACGTTTTCGCGAACCGTCATGGAGGAAAACGTGGCGGTGATCTGGAAGGTGCGCCCCACGCCCATGCGCCACACTTCGCGCGGCGCGAGCCCAACGATCTCGCGACCGCCGAGGCGGATCGAACCGGTATCGGGCCGCAGCTGACCGTTGAGCATGTTGAAGCAGGTGGACTTGCCCGCCCCGTTGGGGCCGATCATGGCGAGGAGCTCACCCGCCGCCACATTGAAGGACACCTGATTGACCGCGCGCACGCCGCCAAAGGCCTTGGACAGTCCGGTCACCTCGAGCAGCGCGCTCATCGTGCACCTCCGGCATCGCGCTCGGGCATCAGGCGCTCGCGAACAAAGCCCGCGATGCCCTGCGGAAAGGCGAGCACCAGGGCAAGGATGATGAAGCCGAGGAGCGCACGCCAGTAATCGGTCTGCCGCGCCACCGTGTCCTGAAGCCAGGTGAAGGCAGAGGCGCCCACCAGCGGGCCCGCCAGCGTCTGGATGCCGCCCAGGAGCACCATGACCAGGCCGTCGATCGATCGCCCGACGCCGATCACTTCGGGGGAGATGCTGCCCTTGGAAAACGCAAACAGCGCGCCCGCCAACCCGCAGACAAGGCCGGCCAGCACAAAGCCCGCCCAGTGGACGCCCACGGCGTCGATACCGATTGCATCGGCCCGCAGGCGCGAGTCACGCACCGCGCGCATCGCGTAGCCGAAGGGTGACATCAGCATCCGCCGCAGGAGCAGCACGCCCGCCACGGTGAGCGCAAGCGTGAAGTAGTAATAGACCCACTTCTGCGAGAGCCAGGCTGCGGGCCAGACGCCCACCACGCCATTGGAACCGCCGGTGACCTCGTCCCACTGAAACATGATCGACCAGACGATCTGGGCAAACGCGAGCGTGAGCATGGCCAGGTACACCCCGGACAGACGCACGCAGAACCAGCCGAAGATGAGCGCACCGAGCCCCGCCACCAATGGCGCGAGCAAGAGCGCAGCCTCCATCGGCATGGCAGCGAGCTTGAAGAGGAGCGCCGCCCCATAGGCACCCAGGCCGAAATAGGCGGCATGACCGAAGGAGTGCATGCCGCCCGGACCCATGATGAAGTGCAGGCTCGCAGCAAACAGCACCGCGATCAGAATGTCGATCATCAGCACATTGATGAACGGCATCCGCAGGCCTGCAAGCGGCACCAGGAGGAGCAGCACCAGCACCAGCCAGCCGAACCGCTTGAGAAGCGGGGTGGCGGGCCTGAGCGGCGCTTCGATCTCGGCAGCATTGCGTGTGGCGGCAGCGGGTTTCCCGAGCAGCCCCCAGGGACGCCAGATCAGCACCGCCGCCATCACCAGAAACTCCACCACCAGCGTCATGCGCGAGAGCGAAAAACTGAAGCCTCCAATCGACACCTGGCCAATGGCAATGCAGAGCGCCTTGATCTCGGCGATCAGAAGCGCCGCCAGGAACGCGCCCGGCACGCTCCCCATTCCGCCCACCACGACCACCACGAAGGCGTCGCCAATCGCAGCCAGATCGAGGAACTGGTTGGCGGGCTCGCGCGGCAGCTGGAGCGCTCCCCCCAGCCCGGCGAGAAATGCACCCAGCATGAACACGCCGGTAAAGAGCCAGGCCTGGTTCACACCGAGTGCGCCCACCATTTCGCGGTCCTGTGTGGCCGCGCGGATCAGAACGCCCCAACGCGTCCGCATCAGCACCCACCAGAGCACGGCGAGCACCAGCGGTCCAATGAAAATCAGCACCAGATCGTATTGCGGAAACTGCCGGCCCATGATCTCGATCGAGCCCTTGAGGCCCGGCGCGCGGGGGCCCAGCAGATCCTCCGGCCCCCAGATCATCAGCACCGCATCACGGATCACCAGAACAAGCGCGAAAGTGGCCAGAAGCTGCAGCAGCTCGGGCGCCCGGTAGATGCGGCGCAGGAGCACCAGCTCGACCACCAGTCCGATGAGCGCCACGACCGCAGCAGCGATCAGCATGGAGGCCCAGAAGCCAAGCGGCGTGCTGCCGATTTTCCCGACAATCGAATAGGCGAGATACACGCCCAGCATGTAGAACGAGCCGTGCGCGAAGTTCACGATTCGCGACACGCCGAAGATCAACGAGAGTCCGGCCGCGATCAAAAACAGGCTGGACGCGCTGGCCAGACCGTTCAACATCTGCACGAGCAGTGCGGAAAGCGTCATGAGTGGTTAACCCGGAAAAACACGCCGAGCCGAGGCGACTGCGGGCCGCCGACCCCGTCATTGCCTGCGATGACGGGATCGGCGACGTGACTGCGGGATGCGGCGCGGGCTCAGTCCTTGGGCCGCATGCCGGCAACCTCGGCATCCGACGGCTGGAACTGCGCGCCGTCGGCATAGCGGAAGTCGCGCATGGTGCCGCGGCCATTGCGAACCGTGGTGCGGCCCACATAGGCGCCCATCGTCGATTGATGGTCCTGGGGGCGGAACAGCACCTTGCCGACCGGTGAGTCGAACTGCAGGCCCCGGAAGGCCGCGATCAGCTTCTCGGTATCGGCGCCGCCCGCTTTGGCGAGGCCCGCGCCCACCGCCTTCAGCGTGGCATAGCCCACGAGCGAGCCCAGGCGCGGATAGTCCTTGAACCGTTTCTGATAGGCATCGACAAACGCCTTGTGCTCGGGCGTGTTGATCTGGTCCCAGGGATAGCCCGTGACCAGCCAGCCTTCCGGCGCCTCGTCTTTCAGCGGATCGATGTACTCGGGCTCGCCGGTGAGCAGGCTCACCACTTCACGGCCCTTGAAGAGCCCGCGGGTATTGCCCTCGCGCACAAACTTCGCCAGGTCGGCGCCAAACAGCACGTTGAAGATGGCATCGGGTTTGGCATCGGCAAGCGCCTGCACCACCGCACCAGCATCGACCTTGCCCAGCGCCGGGGCCTGCTCGACCACGAACTCGACATCGGGCTGCAGCTTTTTCAACAGCGTCTTGAAGCTGGCTGCCGCCGACTGACCGTATTCATAGTTGGGATAGACGATCGCCCAGCGCTTCTTCTTCCAGGTCGAGGCCTCGGGCACCAGCATCGCGGTCTGCATGTAGGTGGAGGCGCGCAGCCGGAAGGTGTAGCGGTTGCCGTTCTGCCAGACGATCTTGTCGGTGAGCGGTTCGGAAGCCAGGAAAAAGATTTTCTTCTGCTTGGCGAAGTCGGTGAGCGCAAGCCCGATGTGCGAGAGGAATCCACCCACCAGCAGATCCACGCGCTCACGACTCACCAGCTCTTCGGCCACACGCACCGCATCGCCGGGGTTGCCGCCATCGTCGCGCGCGATCACCTCGAGCTTGCGTCCGGCCACGCCACCCGCGGCATTGATTTCCTCGAGCGCCATTTCCCAGCCCTTGCGATAGGGATCGAGAAACGCGGGCTGCGCTTTGTAGCTGTTGATTTCGCCGATCCGGATCGGACCCGACTGGGCCCAGGCGCCGACCGGCGACAGCGCCGCCATGGCGGCCGGGGCAACGCCTGCCGCAAGAAATTCACGTTTTTTCATGTTGAGAGCTCCTCCGTGGTTGAGAAAACAGACCGCACGCAAGACGCGGCCAGTGGATTCGAGAACGCGCTAGTGTGCTGCCCCAGGTCGGTTGCCGGCAAGCTCCGGTGAACCCTGATCGCCGGATTCCGCATCGATCAGCCGGTCAAGCGTGCGATGCATGCGCACCGCCCCGGCATCGATTCCCAGCTGCACGGGCCGTGTGATGAGCGGTTCGGCGCTTGCCTGCTGTACCGCTTCCAGTATCGCCTTGTCCTCATCGAAGGCCATCACGAACTGTTCGGTGATCTCGCGCGAAACCGCCTCGTCATCGGGGGCGAAATTGCGCAGCTGACACCAGAAATAATGCGTAGTGGTCTCGGTTTCCGGGGTCAGAAAATGGTTGGAATACATGCGGATTCCCGCCTGCCGCGCGGCCTCGCTCTCGCCGCTGCCCACTTCGTGCGCGCCAAAATCGACCACGTTGATCGATGGCGCATGCCACCAGTAGTACTGCCACCGGTCGACATTGCCCGGCCAGCGGCCAAACCGCTGAAGAATCGGTGCGGCCGGAGAATCGCGCGTCCAGCGTGTAACGAGAATGGTGTCGCCGTCCTGGGTGGTATCGATCGGAATGTCGCCCATCGCTGCCGTGCCCAGGGTGGACTGATGCACATAGGTGACATGCACCGGGTCGAGAAGGTTTTCGACCAGCAACCGGTAATCGGCCTTCACATGGGTGTAGGGGCCGAGGTTGAGCGTCCACCCTGGCTCGCCCCAGGGCAGGCCCCGAAACAGCCGGGTCGGATCAGCCAGTGCCGGATCACCCATCCAGATCCAGACCATGCCCCAGTGTTCGATCACCGGAAAAGACCGCACCCGTGCGTCGGAGGGAATGCGGCTCTGGGCGGGCACCCGCGTGCACTCGCCCGAGCCGTTGAAGCACATGCCGTGATAGCCGCATTGAAGGACATCACCGACCACGGTTCCACGTGACAGCGGCAACAGCCGATGCGGACAGCGGTCGACGAGCGCAGCCGGGCTGCCATCGGCGCGCCGAAAAAACACCACCGGCAGATCCAGGATGCGACGGGCGAGCGGCTGGCTGCCGAGCTCATGGCGCCAGGCGCCCACATACCAGTTGTTGCGAACGAAAGGCATCAGGCCGCCCTTGACAAGGTGAGCCCGCCGGGTGCTCGGCATTGCGCAACATCGGCGAGACGGTCAGTGGTCTGCAGCCAGTGCCCTGCAAGACCGATCAGCGCATGGCCGATCAGCCCGCGCGAGACCAGCCCGCGCGCGCAGGCCAGTCCGCTCGCAAGCGCGGTGTTGATGCTGGCAGGCGACAGCGCGCCGACTGCCACCGTGACCGGCAGATCGCCGAGATCGGATTGGTCGCGCACCTCGCAGGCGGGGCGTCGCTCGATTGCAGCGTCGGCCACATCGACATGGTTGGCGATGATGGTGGCCGCCGCATCGGCAGCGGCCGCATCACGCGCCACCACGGTGACGCTGTCGGCAATGCCCAGGGACAGGCTGCGCCCGCGCCAGCCGGACGTGGCGATGCCGCGCAGGCCGCTGTCGGCGCGCACAACGAGCCCGGCATCGAGCGCTGGCACATCCGGATTGCCGACCACACCCGCACGCCAGGACTCGCCCGGCTGCAGATGCAGCGCGATATCGCCGCCATTGTTGATGTAGGCGCGCCGCACGCCAGGCCGGTGATAACAATCGATCAGATGGTCGGCAACGCTGCCCGCCACCGCCGCCATCGCAGTGATGAAAAGGCCCTGCCGGGCATGGGGGAGGCAGGCGGCCAGCATCCGCTTTGCAACCGGTCCGGTCACCTCAGGCGGATGGCCCGCCGGGGGCAGCGCGCTGCGGAGCACCGACAGTTCCCCGACCAGCGTGCCGAGGACCGGCGCAAAGCGCGCCCAGCACGCTTCATGCGCCGCTTCGCAGGCGGCAGGATCGCCGTCGGCCCCGATCACCAGGTCGATCGGGCCCTGCTGAAAATGCCAGCGGCCGTCGGACAGCCGCGCGCGTACCGGCTGCCAGCCCGGGTTCACCGAAGCGGCTCCAGCGGCCAGGGGTTGTCGCCCTGCCAATCAACCAGGCGATACGGGTCGCCCGCCCACACGTCTTCGAGCCGGCGGATGCGATCGACATGCCCGCCCAGCCGTTCGTAGTCATCGCGACGCAGCGTGAATTCGATGGGTGCGACGATCGCCGGCGTGGGCACCGATCCGAACGAGCCCGCAGGCATTCGCAGGACATCAACCATCACCGTGATGCCGCCCCCCGGCCAGACATAGGCGGGCGCCCCACCGCAGGTGACGCGCGTGAGCAGATCCTTCACCGAGCGCGTGAGCAGAATCGGGTTCTCGGTCACGCCCGCCCGCAGGCTCCCTCCCGCGCCCCCCAGGAACAGCACGGTGGCAAGGGCCGGTTCGCAGTTTTCGCCGATCCGCTCCACCACGGTTTCAATCGGCGATGGCATGGGCGCGGGCTGCGGCACCAGCGCCTCGTCCAGCACATACCACTGCGCATGCTCGCCGGTGGTGGACACCATCAGGAGTCGCAGGCCAGGCCGCGCCACCTTGGGATCCCAGCCTTCAATGATGGACAGCGGATCCTGAATGTCGGTGCCGCCCCAGCCGGTGCCCGGATTGGCCACCTGAAAATAACGGCCCGGCGTGGATTTTCGCCCCCGCAACCGAATGCCCGAGGGCGGCATGTCCAGACACTTGCCAGCCTGGTGCTCCGAGAGCACGCCAGTGATGTGATCATCGACCACCACCACCTCGTCGGCATGCCCGAACCACTGCTTGGCGAAGATGCCGATCGTGGCCGAGCCGCAGCCCACCCGCATGCGGCGCTCCTCGACCCCATTGACGATCGGCGCGCGACCCGCCTGCACAGTGAGCTTCGCGCCGCCCTCGATCTCGAGGTCGACCGCATGATGATTGCCCAATCGCTCCATCAGTTCACAGGTGATGCGGCCCTCGCGTTTGGAGCCGCCGGTGAGGTGATGAACGCCACCCAGCGAGAGGAACTGCGAACCGTATTCGATGGTGGTGACATGACCCACTGCCTCGCCCTGGTGCCGGACCGTGGCCTGCTCGGGCCCGAGGTAGCGGTCGGTATCGATCTTCACCTTGAAACTGCAGTAGCTGAAGATGCCTTCGGTCACCACGGTGACCATGTCGACGCCCTCCGCGCGACTGGCCACGATGAAGGGGGCCGGCTTGTAGTCGGGATAGGTGGTGCCGCTTGCCACGCCCGATACGAACACCGGAGCGTCCTGATGCAGCAGTCGGCCATCCCAGGCCGAGGGGTCGGCCGGGACCAGATCCACGCCCGGCCGCTTCATGATCACCACGGGATCCATGCGGCGCAACTGACCCTCGACATTGCCCCAGCGATCACAGGCCCCCAGGCGACCTTCGCTGATCTGGCAAAGCACTGGACAGGCATCGCACTGGATCTTGTTGGTCGCCATTTTTTCTGGCGGTCGCGCCTTCACGACGGCGGGCTCGGCGGCTTCGTTCGTGGCAGAAGGCGTAGCGGAAGAGGCACTCATCGGAGACAGTCCTGACGGATCGGTGGGCGAGGTTCAGCGCGAGGCGGAGGCGGCGCCACGCAAGGCCGCGAGCATGCGATCGGGGGTCACCGGCACCTCGGTGATGCGCACACCCGTTGCGTCGCGAATCGCATTCAGTATGGCGGGAGCCGTGGCGACCAGCGCCGGCTCGCCAACCCCCTTCGCGCCGTTGGGGCCGAGCGGTTCGGGGTCTTCCACCAGATGCACCACCACCGGTGGCATGTCGCCCACGGTGGGAATGAGGTAGTCATGCAGGTTGTCGGTCTTGAGGGCCACATAGTCTTCCATGAGGGCGAGCCCCAGTCCCTGCGCAATGCCGCCATGGATCTGGCCCTCCACCTGCGTGGGGTTGATGGCACGACCGATGTCGTGCGCGGCGTGAATGGCCAGCACCCGCACGGTACCCAGCGACAGGTCAACCTCCACCTCGGCAAACTGCGCGGCAAACCCATAGGTGGCATAGGGCACGCCCTGGCCGTCGCCATCGAGCGGAATGGTGGGCGGATTGAACCGCCCGCGGCCCACCGCCACCAGACCCCGCTCGTCCACCGCGAGCCCCGCGAGACTCAGTTCGGCCCCGCCCGCCCGCAGCATGCCGCCCTGCACCGACAGACTGGCCGACTCGGGCGCGCCCAGAAGGGCGAGGAGCTTTGCACGCAGATCAAGCCCCGCAAACCGCGCCGCATTGCCCGACACGAAGGTCTGCCGC
This sequence comes from Burkholderiaceae bacterium, assembly GCA_049423065.1. Classification (GTDB taxonomy): domain Bacteria; phylum Pseudomonadota; class Gammaproteobacteria; order Burkholderiales; family Burkholderiaceae_E; genus SYIM01. Next base: position 12,939 of record JBMSQB010000028.1, on the reverse strand, counting down.
GAAGCCGAACTCTTTCCGCCATCGAGCGTGAGCGCGGTGTCGGACACGGTCTGATCAATGAGTGCAAGCGGCACGCCAAGGGCATCAGCGGCAATCTGCGGCATGATGGTGTAGGTGCCCTGGCCGATGTCGACCGCGCCGTTGAACAGCACGAACCGGCCGTCGGGCTTGAGGCCGATTTCCATGTCGGACGGATTGGCAATCACGGTGTTGCCGATGCCGTACCACATGCAGGCTACGCCCACGCCCCGTCGCAGCGCCGAGGGGTCACGGCCGTGCGGATCACTGGGCGCGGCCGCGCTGCCCCCCCGCGCCGAGGGCGGCCCCGAGCGCCACTCCGCCACGCGGGCGCGCGCCGCTTGCCATGCGGGCCGCAGCGCCTCAAGACACGCCCGCAGCCCGACGCTTGCCGTCAGTGTCTGGCCGGTGGCCGTCCGGTCACCCGGACGAAGTGCGTTCGCATGGCGAAGCTCCAGGGGATCGGCATTGATCCGGGCTGCATAGTCGTCAATCAGCGATTCGCAGAGCAGGGTTGACTGTGGCACCCCAAAGCCGCGAAAGGCGCCCGCCACCGGATCGTTGGTGATCACTGCGCGGGTGAGCGCGCGAACTGCATCCCAGCGATAGGGGCCGGCTGCATGAATTGGCACGCGGTTGGCCACGGTGGGCCCCCAGGACGCGTAGGCGCCCGTATTGAAATCGCCCGCGAAATCGTACGACACGAAGCGGCCGTCTGCGGTCGCGGCAAATTTTGCCTCCATTGCCGCCGGGTGCCGCTTGGTGGTCGATCGCATCGACTCGGGCCGGTGATACACCATGCGGGTCGGCCGGCCCAGTCGCCTCGCTGCCGCCACCAGAAGCGGCTGCACCGACAGGTCCAGCTTGCCGCCAAAGCCGCCGCCCACCGCGGACGGAATGATTCGTACCCGCTCGGGCGCCACCTCGAACATCCAGGCGATTTCATCGCGGTCCATGTAGGGCGTCTGCGTGCAGGCAAAGATCGTGACACGCGGCCCCTCGGGTTCGATGTCCCAGCGCGCCCAGCCCGCCTCGGGCTCGATGTAGGCGTGCTCCACATGCTGGGTGCGCATGGCAAGCGACAACTGTTCGGCCGCACCCGACGCGGCAGCCACCACATCGCCGGACACCACCCGGCCCCGGCAGAGGATGTTGTCGGGCCAGCGTGCCTGCACGGATGGCGCACCCGGCGCCACGCCGGCAGCGATCCCCGAGACCGGAGGGAGCACCTCCCAGGCCACGGGAAACGATGCCTCGTCCAGCATCTCGATCGCCGCCTGCGTGCCCGCCACGACCGCGATCGCCTCGCCGGCAAAACGCACTTCGCCCTCGGCCAACGCCGGCTGATCGCGCAGATCGGGAAAGATGGCAAACCGGTTGTTCGGAATGTCGGCGCTTGTCACGACGCCCGCCACACCAGGCTGCGCGGCCACCCAGGCGTCGAGATCGCCAATGGAAAAACGCGCCCGCGGATGCGGCGAGCGAATGGTGCGCAACCACAGCGCCTCGACCGGCGCCTGATCGGCGCCAAAGCGCTCGGCGCCGGTCACCTTGGCGCGCGCATCAAAACGCTCTACCCGCGCACCCACCGCATGGCCAGCCGTGACCTGGGGAATCGACAGCCCGGGGGTGGCCGCAGGCGTCGCTGCCCCGGTGGGACCGCCCGCCCCTGCGCGTGCGTGCGCAGCCCCAACCGCCATCACAGCCTCGACGATCTTGCGATAGCCGGTGCAACGGCACAGCACGCCACCCAGGCCATCGAGCACCTGTTGCTCGGTGGGCTGCGGGTGACGGCGAAGCGTATCGGCAGCCGCCATCAGCATGCCCGGCGTGCAGATGCCGCACTGCGCGGCGCCGTGATCAACAAAAGCCTGTTGTAACGCCGACAGCGGCCCGCCTGCCGGCGCAAGCGACTCCACCGTCTCCACCTGTCGTCCCGCGCACTGCGCGCCCGCCACCAGGCAGGCACAGACCTGTTCGCCATCGAGCAGTACCGTGCAGGCCCCGCAGTCGCCCGCGCTGCAGCCCACCTTGGTGCCGGTCAGACCACAGTCATCGCGCAAAAGGTCGGTGAGGCGCTGGGCCGCGCGCACCAGCGGGATCGAGACCGTCTGGCCGTTGACCGAGAAGGCAAGCGATTGGGCAGGATGATCGAAGGCCACGTCTGAAGGCTTGTTCATGGGGTGTTCCTTGCCGCTCAGGCGGCCGCGTCCGGTGTTGCACAGGCCATGGCGATGGCGCGGCCGATCAACTCGCGAACCGCCTCCCGACGATAGCCCGCGGTGCCTCGCACGTCGTCGATCGGCGACAAGGGCGCAAGCAACGCCGCCGCGTCTCCCGAGGCAAGCGCGCTCGCGGCCGCACCCGCGGCCTGCGATGGCGGCAGCCCCAGCAGCCGCTCCTCCAGACGCGGCAATCGCCTGGCCGCGGCCGAACACGCCCCGACCGCAACCGCGCATCGCGCGAGGCGATCTTGCGCATCGGCATCGACCGACACCGCCACCATGGCGATCGAGATCACCAGATAGCGGCGGTGTCCGAGCTTGAGGAACTGCGATCGCGCACGCGGGCTTCCCAGGGGCAGGTGAATCGCCACCAGCAGCTCCCCTGGCGCGAGCGCAGTGCGACGGTTGCCGAGCACGAACTCGGCAAGCGACAGACGACGGCTGCCCGCTCGACTCCGCAGTTCCACCTGGGCGTCGAGCGCGAGCAGCACCGGCACGCCGTCGGCGGCTGGCGAAGCGTTGCAGAGGTTGCCCCCCAGCGTGCCCTGGTTCTGGATCTGCCGCCCGCCCACTTCGAGCGCGGCCTGAACGAGTGCCTCCAGCCCAGGCGGGAGCGGCGCATCGCGTACCGCAGACCAGGTCTCGAGCGCACCGATCCGCCACCAGGCCCGGCCTTGCGCATCAGTAAACCGCCCCTGACCACGCAGCGCATCGATCCGGCTGAGGTCGAGAAGGGGCTGCACGAGCGGCCGGCCGACATGCGCCGGAAACACATCGGTGCCGCCGGCAAGCGGCAGCCAGCCTGGCTGCGCCAGCAGTTCGAGCGCATCGTCCAGCTGCACGGGAGAACGTGGCGGTTGAAGCGACGCATGGGCCGTCATGACAGGTCTCCGTGTGTAAGCGCGGCTTCCGCGGCGCCGCACCGGGCGCTTTATGAAGCCGTGACTTCATTAGTTTGGCGCTGAAGGTATCGCACGGTAAAATCGCCGTCAATCGGATCAGTACCCCCGGCTTGCGTTTGCTGGCCGGGGCGGTTCGCCCGCCCAACAACCCTCCTCCTCTCAGGAATTGCCGTCATGACCCATGTGGTGACCGAATCCTGCATTCGCTGCAAATTCACCGACTGCGTTGATGTCTGCCCGGTCGACTGCTTTCGCGAAGGCCCCAACATGCTGGTGATCGACCCCGACGAGTGCATCGATTGCGCGGTCTGCATCCCCGAGTGCCCGGTCGAGGCCATTCGCGCCGAGGAAGACGTGCCGGCCGATCAGCAGCACTTCATTGCGCTCAACGCCGAGCTCGCAAGCGGCTGGCCCAGCATCACGCGAACCAAGGAGGCGTTGGCTGACGCCGAGGAGTGGCGCGAGGTCAAGGTGAAGTTCGATCAGCTCGACCGCGGCTGAAGCCCTCCGATGACTGTTCAGCTCGCCTGGAATCTGCGCTTCGAGGACCTGTACCACACCGACGGCCTGAACCGCATCGACGCGCAGTTCGCAGCCGAGCTCCGCAGCCGCCACCCTGATCTCGCCAACCGGCTGCAGGCCGCGCGCGCGCAGGTGGCCGCCGGCGACCGGCTCGCGCCCAAGGACGAGGCGGCGCTCCTTCTCGATCTCGCGCCGCAGCTCGATGCATTCATCGGCGAAATGTTCGGTGTGGCCGAAGAGCTCGCCGATCTGCGCGCCCGTCACGCAGCGCTCGAACCGCTCTACAAGGTCAAGTGGAAGTTCGTCAAACGCCAGGCCATGCTGAAGGTAAGCATCGAGGATCTGGCGGGCTTTGACGGCCCCGCTGCCGAGGCCGCGCTTGCCTCACGGCTCGGTCTTCCGGCTTTCGACGAGCTCGCCTTTGCCAACGCCGTACTCGCCTGGCAGGACCAGGGAGAGGCCAGCGCCGCAGACCTCGACCTCGCGCTCCGCTTCAGTGCCTGGGCGACCCTCACCGATGAGGGTCGCGCGCGTCACGCCTCGGGCATCCTGTTTCGTCAGCCGGGAAAGGTCGACCCCTGGGCGCTGCTTGCCCACGCCCACGTGGCCACCGAGCAGGCAGTCACCGTCCACACCATCGATCCCACCCACATCCGACGCCGACAGGGTTTTCAGCTCACCGACGAGGGCACCGACCTGCGGGGCGCCCTCGATCAGGCCAACTACTGCATCGGTTGCCACAATCAGGGGAAAGACTCCTGCTCGCGCGGCCTGCGCGACAAGCCCGCCGCTGACGGCAGCATTGTCTACAAGCGCACCGTGTTCGGCGTGAAGCTGGCCGGCTGCCCGCTCGAAGAGCGCATCTCCGAGTTTCAGATTCTGAAAACGCAGGGGCACTCGATCGGCGCGCTCGCCATGATCACAATCGACAACCCCATGGCAGCGGCCACCGGCCATCGGATCTGTAACGACTGCATGAAGGCCTGCATCTATCAGAAGCAGACGCCGGTCGATATTCCGCAGGCGGAAACCCGCTCGCTCAAGGATGTGCTCGAGCTTCGCTGGGGCTTCGAGATCTATTCGCTCCTCACGCGCTGGAATCCGCTCAACCTCGCCCGCCCGGTGCCGCGCGCGGCCACCGGCCACAAGGTTCTGGTCGCCGGCATGGGGCCGGCCGGCTTCACGCTTGCCCATCACCTCATGAACGACGGTCACACCGTGGTGGGGATCGACGGCCTCAAGATCGAGCCGCTGCCGCCCGAACTCGCAGGCGTGCGCCATGAGGGGGGCTCGCCCGGCGAACGCGTGCCGTTCGAACCGGTCGAGCATGTTGAAACCCTCTGGGAATCACTTGATGATCGGCTGATGGCGGGCTTTGGCGGGGTCGCCGAGTACGGCATCACCGTGCGCTGGAACAAGAACTTCCTCAAGGTCATCCGGCTGCTTCTCGAGCGTCGCGAACAGTTCACCCTGGTGGGCGGCGTGCGCTTTGGGGGCACGCTCACGCTCGCCGATGCCTGGCAGCTGGGCTTTGATCACGTGGCGCTCGCGATGGGCGCGGGCAAGCCCACGGTGCTCGACATTCCCAATGGGCTTGCGCGCGGCGTCCGTACGGCAAGTGACTTCCTGATGGCGCTGCAGCTCACCGGCGCGGCCAAAGACGATTCGCTTGCCAACATGCAGATTCGCTTGCCGGTGGTGGTGATCGGCGGCGGCCTCACCGCGGTCGACACCGCCACCGAATCGCTCGCCTACTACACCGTGCAGGTCGAGAAGTTCCTCGCGCGCCATGAGGCGCTGGTCGCGCTCACCGATGAAACCACGGTGCGCGCGGGCTGGAGCCCGTCGGAGCGCGAACTCGCTGACGAGTTTCTCGCTCACGCGCGAGCGATCCGCGCCGAACGCGCGGCCGCCCAGACCGAAGGCCGTGCGGCGCGCGTGGTCGAACTCCTTCAGCAGTGGGGCGGCGTCACGCTCGCCTACCGCAAGCGCATGGTCGACAGCCCCTCCTACACGCTCAACCACGAAGAGGTCGAAAAGGCGCTCGAGGAGGGCATCCGGTTTGCCGAATGCGTGGATCCGCGCGCCATTGATGTTGACGATCAGGGCGCCGCACGCGCCATCACACTTGCACGCCAGATCCGGTCCGAAGACGGCCGCTGGTCGGACGCCACCGGCAACGACGCCACCGTCACCTGGCCGGCGCGAACCATTTTTGTGGCGGCAGGCACGCAGCCCAACACAGTGCTTGCGCGCGAAGACGCCACCCACTTTCATCTCGACGGCAAATATTTCCAGGCGGTCAACCAGCGGGGCGAGCCCGTCAAGCCCGAGTTCGCCTCGAGCAAACCCGCCGAGGCGCAGGTGCTGCTCGCGCGCGCCGATGACGGCCGCATGGTCTCGTTTTTCGGTGATCTCCATCCCAGCTACTTCGGTAACGTGGTGAAGGCGATGGGCTCCGCGCGACAGGGCTATCCGGTGGTCTCGCGCGTGCTTGCCGACCGCGCACCCGCCTCCGATCTGTCGCCCCAGGCGTTTGCCACCCACATCAACGGGCTCCTTCGGGCACGCGTCGAGCGAGTGGTGCGGCTCACGCCCACCATCATCGAGGTGGTGGTGCATGCGCCCCTTGCCGCTCGTCGGTTCGAACCCGGTCAGTTCTATCGCCTGCAGAATTTCGAGGCCCTGGCACCGGTGGTCGACATCAACGGCACCCGCACCCGGCTGGTGATGGAAGGTCTCGCCCTCACCGGCGCCTGGGTCGACCGCGAGCGCGGACTGGTCTCCACCATCGTGCTTGAAATGGGTGGCTCCTCCAACCTCTGCGCGCTGCTCCAGCCCGGCGAACCGGTTGTGCTCATGGGCCCGACTGGCGCCCCCACCGAAATCGAGTCAGATGAAAACGTGGTGCTGGTGGGCGGTGGACTCGGCAATGCGGTGCTGTTTTCAATCGGCGCGGCATTCCGGGCGCGCGGCTCGAAGGTGCTCTATTTCGCGGGCTACAAGAAGCTCATCGATCGCTACAAGGTGGCTGAAATCGAGGCGGCCGCCGATGTCGTGGTGTGGTGCAGCGACGAAGCGCCGGGCTTTACCCCCACTCGTCCGCAGGACCGCAGCTTTGTGGGCAATATCGTGGAGGCGATGAAGGCCTGGGCCAGCGGGTCGCTCGCGCCGGCCAGCGGTTCGCCGCGCCTGCAAGATGCCGATCGGCTGATCGCGATTGGCTCCGACCGCATGATGGCGGCGGTGGCCCGCGCGCGCCATGATGCGCTCGCCAATGTACTGCCCGCCCACCACCTCGCTTTCGGGTCCATCAATTCACCGATGCAGTGCATGATGAAAGAGGTGTGCGCGCAATGCCTGCAACCGCACCGTGATCCGAAAACCGGGCGCATCACTTATGTTTTCTCCTGCTTCAACCAGGACCAGCCGCTCGATCAGGTTGATTTTGCTGCATTGAATCAGCGCCTTACGCAAAACTCTCTGCAGGAAAAGCAAAGCGCCGCGTGGCTCGCCGAAAACCTGAGGCGGTCCGCCGAGACGGCTGGCGGCTGTCGCGTCTGACGCGTCGCACAAATTCGGGCAGAATCGACCAGTTTCGAAGCGGGAGAGACGAATGCTCTACCACCTCCGTGAAGCCCAGCGTGCGGTTCTGAAGCCGCTTTCCAGCTGGGCTGATTCGGTCAGCCAGCTCTACGTCAATCCGTACAGCCCGCTTGCCTACACGCCATTTGCCAACCGGATCTCCGCTGGCCTCGAGCTGCTCCACCGCCTCGGCAAGGAATACGAAAAGCCGGGGTTCGAAATCGACGAAACGCTGGTTGATGACCAGCCGGTGAGCGTTGTCGAGCGCATCGAAATCGCGCGCCCCTTCTGCCGCCTGGTCAAGTTCGAGCGGCTGCTGCCGGCAAAACTGCGCGCTCGCGAATCCGATCCCACCGTGCTGGTGTTCGCGCCGCTCTCCGGCCACCATGCCACGCTGCTGCGCGACACAATACGGGCGCTCCTTCCGCACCACAACGTCTTCATCACCGACTGGATCGACGCCCGGATGGTGCCGCTTTCAGAGGGACCGTTCCATCTCGACGATTACGTGGGCTATGCGGCCGACTTCATCCGCCACCTGGGCCCGAAGGTGCATCTGGTGTCGGTCTGTCAACCCACCGTGCCTGTGCTGGCCGCGGTTTCGCTGCTCGCCCAGACCCGCGATCCCCATCTGCCGCTCAGCATGACCATGATGGGCGGCCCGATCGACACGCGTCGCAATCCCACCGAGGTCAATGCGCTCGCGCAGCGACGCAGTTACGTCTGGTTCGAGCGCAACGTGATCTATCGCGTGCCCGGCCGGTATCCAGGCGCAGGCCGTCAGGTTTATCCGGGATTCCTGCAACACGCCGGATTCGTGGCCATGAATCCGGACCGGCATCTGAATTCGCACTGGGACTACTACCTCGACCTGGTGCGCGGCGACATGGAAGATGCCGAGGCACATCGGCGGTTCTACGACGAGTACAACGCAGTGCTCGATCTTCCGGCCGAGTACTACCTCGACACCATCCGCACCGTTTTCCAGAAGCACGCGCTGCCCCTGGGCACCTGGGAAGTGCGGTTCGACGGCAAGACCCTGCTCGTAGACCCTTCTGCGATCAAGTCGGTCGGGCTCTTCACCATCGAAGGCGAGCTCGACGACATCTCAGGCAGCGGCCAGACCCAGGCCGCGCACGACCTCTGCACCCGCATCCCGCGCAGCTGGCAGCGCCATCTCACCGCCGAAGGCGCTGGTCACTACGGCATCTTCAGCGGCCGGCGCTGGCGCGAGAAAATCTATCCCGAGGTGCGCAGCTTCATCACCGAGCATGAGCGCCGCGGGCGGGGCGCTGCGCGCGGCTAGCGCGCGTCTTTCAAGCTCGCGGGCTGGCCTGCCATGCGCCCGTCGGTCGAGGCGATCAACGCGCTGCTGCCGCAAACCCAATGCCGGCGTTGCGGCTACACGGGCTGTCGACCCTATGCTGAAGCCATCGCCACGGGAAGCGCGCCCATCAACCGCTGCCCGCCCGGCGGGGCAGCGGGCATCGCGCGTTTGGCGAGCCTCCTCGCCATCGCGCCGATTGCGCTCGACACCGCCTGCGGCAGCGAAGGTCCGCGCACGGTCGCCCGCATCGAGCCCGAGCACTGCATCGGCTGCACCAAATGTATTCAGGCCTGTCCGGTCGACGCCATCATTGGCGCGCCCAAGCGGATGCACACCGTGATCACCGAGCTCTGTACCGGATGCGATCTGTGCGTGCCGCCATGCCCGGTCGACTGTATCGTGATCGAGCCACTCGACCCGCAACCCCTGCCAATCTGGAGCGACGCCGACGCGAGCGCCGCCCGCGCGCGGCACGAGGCGCGTGCAAGCCGTCTGCTGCGGGTGGCAGCCGAGCGCGACCGCCGCCTTGCCGCGCGAGCAAGCACCAAGCTCGAGGCGCTGCAAACCGAGCCCGCAACCAGCGACACTGCGCGCAAGCGCGCGGCCATTGAAGCGGCGATTGCGCGCGCACGTGAACGCGCTGCCGCTCGGGCAGCGGCAACCCCACCTGAGCGTGAGAACGGATCATGAACCGCGACAAGCGCATCCGGATCTTCAGCCGGTTGCAGCAGAACAACCCGCACCCCACCACCGAACTGGAATATTCAAGTCCGTTTGAACTGCTGGTGGCGGTGTTGCTGTCGGCTCAGGCCACCGACCGCAGCGTGAACCTCGCCACCCGCAAGCTCTTTGCAGTGGCCCGGACCCCGGCGGCCATTCTCGCGCTAGGCGAAAATGGCGTCTGCGAGTTCATCCGCACCATTGGTCTCTTCCGCTCAAAAGCCAGGCACCTGATCCAGACCTGCGCGATTCTGATCGAACACCATGGCGGCGAAGTCCCGGATGATCGGGAGGCACTCGAGTCGCTCCCGGGTGTGGGGCGAAAAACCGCCAACGTGGTGCTGAACACCGCCTTCGGGCAGCCCACCATCGCAGTCGACACCCATATTTTCCGGGTCTCCAACCGCACCGGCATCGCGCCCGGCCGCACGCCGCTTGAAGTGGAAGACCGACTGACGAGGCTGGTGCCCGAACAGTTCCGCCAGGACGCCCACCACTGGCTGATCCTGCATGGCCGCTACGTCTGCAAAGCCCGCAAACCCGAATGCTGGCGCTGCCTGATTCAAGAAGACTGCGAATTCCGCCGCAAGACCGAAGCGCCTGCCACCTGCTAGCCCCGGGAGGGCCCAGTGTTTGATCCATCGCAGCATGATGTGCGCAGGTTCTTCTGCGAAACGCAACGAAAGCGCGTGGCAGGCGAGCCGCTCACGCCGCTCGAGTCCATTGCCGCCGACTGGATTGGCGTTCATCCCGAATATCACACCATTCTCGACCACCCGGAGCAGGCGCTTGCCCAAAAGTTTGACGCCGCCGATGGGCGCGGCAATCCGTTTCTTCACCTGTCCATGCATCTGGCGATCGCGGAACAACTGTCGATCGACCAACCCCAAGGTATCCGCGAGGCCTGGCAGCGTCTCGCGGGGCGTCTGGGTGACGAACATGCCGCCGCGCACGAGGTCATGGAATGCCTGGGCCAGGTGCTCTGGGAGGCGCAACGCAACCACCGCCCGCCCGATGGAGTCGCCTACCTCGACTGCCTGCTGCGCCGAAGCGCTACCCGTACCGACCAGGCATGATCCGGGTCAGCACCGGCGGCCAAACGCTTTCTGATAACCTTCGCCCGGCTCTTGCCCCGTGCCGAGGGTGGCCGGTCTGGCCGCCTGGCCAGAACGATCCGGCGCAGCGAGCCGGCGGCGAAACCATCGCACGATCGCATAGCGTGGACACCAACGGAAAAGCGCAATGTTTGGACGACTGATGCCCCGCGAGGGCAGATTCTTCGACCTCTTCAACCGGCACGCCGACGAGATCATCGCCGGCAGCGAGGCGCTGGCCCAACTCATGCGCCAGTACAGCGACGTGGCCAGCCGGCGCACGCATATCGACCGGATCGATCTGGTCGAGAAAAACGCCGATCGCATCACCCATGAGACCGTCGCGCTGCTCCACAAAACCTTCGTCACTCCCTTCGACCGCGACGACATCCACCAGCTCATCTCGAATATGGACGACATCCTCGATCTGATCCAGGATGTGGCGGAGTCGGCCATGCTCTACGATCTGCAGCGCATCACGCCCGAAGCGCAGCAGCTCTCCGAACTCAACGAAATGTGCTGCAAGCGCGTCCAGATGGCGGTGCGCATGCTGCCTTCGATGGACAACGCAGAGGCCATCCTGAAGCTTTGCCGCGAAATCGATCAGCTCGAGTCGGACGCCGATCGGGTGATGCGCGCCGGCATGTCCAAGCTGTTTCGCGATGAAAGCGACGTGCGCCAGCTGATCAAGCTCAAGCAGATCTACGAGCTGCTTGAGGCGGTGAGCGACAAGTGCGAAGACGTTGCCAATCTGCTCGAGGGCGTTGTCCTCGAAAACGCCTGAGCGCAGGCGCCCTCGCACCATGACCACGCTTCACTTCAGCTTCACCGTGCTGGTGTTCCTGGTGATTCTGGCGCTCGCGTTCGATTTCATGAACGGTTTTCATGACGCGGCCAATTCCATCGCGACGATCGTGTCAACCGGGGTGCTCAAGCCCTACCAGGCGGTGGTGTGGGCAGCGTTTTTCAATGTCATTGCGCTCTTTTTCTTCGAATTGAAGGTGGCCTCAACCGTCGGCAAGGGCATCGTCGACCCGGCCGTGGTGGACCATATCGTGATCTTTGGGGCGCTCGTCGGTGCCATCACCTGGAACGTCATCACCTGGTGGTTCGGTATCCCCTCGAGCTCCTCGCATGCGCTGATCGGCGGGCTGATAGGCGCGATCCTCGCGAAGGCCGGCACTGGCCCGCTGCTCGCATCAGGCATCATGAAAACCGCCATTTTCATTCTGGTGTCGCCCACGCTGGGCTTTCTGCTGGGCGCGCTTCTCATGCTGCTGGTCGCCAACACAATGCGCAATGTCACGCCGCGCCAGAGCGACCGATGGTTTCGCCGGCTGCAATTGGTCTCCTCGGGCCTCTACAGCCTGGGCCACGGCAGCAACGACGCGCAGAAAACCATGGGCATCATCTGGCTGCTGCTGATCGCCGCCGGCTCGGTCGCGCCGGGTGCGCCGGCGCCGCCCTACTGGGTGGTGTTGTCGTGCTATCTGGCCATTGGACTCGGCACGCTGTTCGGTGGCTGGCGGATCGTGAAAACCATGGGCCAGAAAATCACCAAGTTGAAGCCTGTGGGCGGTTTCTGCGCCGAGACGGGCGGCGCAATGACGCTCTTCATTGCATCGAGCTTCGGCATCCCCGTATCCACCACACACACCATTACCGGCGCGATCGTGGGTGTGGGCTCATCGCAGAAATTTTCCGCGGTGCGCTGGGGGCTCGCGGGCAGCATCGTCTGGGCATGGGTGATCACCATTCCCGCGTCGGCCATCATGGCGGCCATTGCGTGGTGGATCGGTACCCTCATCCTGTGAGCGTTGCATGAGTGCTCCGCCGGGCGACACGCGAGAGGCCGAAGCGCTCTGGCTCGAGCTTCCACCAATCTCTTCCACCGCGCCGCGCCGGCTGATCATCTTTCTGCACGGCGCCGGTTCAACCGCCGAACGGTTCGCTCCCGTTGCCATTGCCTGGATGCTCAAGTTTCCAGGCGCCACCGGCGCGATTCTTCACGCGCTGCGCCCGGCGAGCGTTGGCGCGGGCGGCGACTGGTTCGACGGTCTGGGTACGGCCGACACGCTGGCCCCACGCATCGCCCAGGCTGGTCGTCAGGTGGCAGAGCGCATCGGGATGCTGCAACAGACAACAGGCGTGAGCGGTGAGTCCACGGTGGTCATCGGATTTTCGCAAGGCGCGACGCTTGCGCTCGAACTCGCTCGCAGTCGGCCGGATCTGCTGGGCATTGCCGTGAGCTACAGCGGCCGGATGATTCCCCCGCCGCGCCAGGGTGAGGTGATGACGCCTGCCATCCATCTGCTCCATGGCGCGCTGGACAGCGTGGTGCCGGTCGTTCATGCCCAACAGGCTTGTCGCCGGCTCGCCGCAAGTGGAGCGCGGGTCACGCTCGACGTGCTCGAGGAGTACGGGCACTCGATTGGCCAGGACATGATCATCGTGGGCACCACCCGCGTGATGCAGACCCTGTTTCGTGATCGACGCCGCAGGCGCACCGCAGCAGGTGGGGCGACACTGCACTGATGAGGGCGCGG
>JBMSQB010000027.1:0-50421 GCA_049423065.1 Burkholderiaceae bacterium | reverse complement strand
GAGGCCGACGCATCAAAGGTTGCGCTTGCGCTTCGCGCACCGGCATCGGTCTGGAGCGCGAGATCCAGGGTCGGCGACCCGCTGGTGGTGTCGATATCGGCCGCCTCGCTCATCGCGAGCTTGAAGACCATCTCGCGACCCGCCTCATAGCGTCCTTCGGCTGGCACATCGATCCGGACGATGCTGGGCACCGTGCGATCGATGCCGGTTGCAGCAGGCGCCTCACCCACATTGATGAAGGCATCGCGTTCAAGCAGCGCACCGCTTGCGCTCGCAACCGTGATGCGGACCGATCCGCGACCCGTCAGGCTGGATAGATCGACGCCCGCGAGCGACCAGCTGCCGTTGGCAACCGAGGCGTTGCGCACAACCGAGGCGCCCAACGCGTCGGTAAAGCGTACGGTCAGCGCGCCGATCCGGTTGCCCGCCACGTCGCTCAACGCGGCACTGTTCAGAACGAGCGCACCCGGCTGGGCCGCGTTGACCGTCGTCCCGACCGGCACCGTGTAGCGGAACACCTTGGTTGCGGCCGACGACAGCGCAGGCATGTATTCCGCGCGCCCGGTCTGGTTGCCGGCTGGCGTGTTGAGCGCGAGCTCAAGCGCTGGCGAACCCGCCGCCGTATCGACATTGACGGTTTCACTGAAACGAACCGCAAACATCATCGTGCGACCCGCGGCATAGACACCCGCCGCTGGGCCGTCGACCCGCGTGATCTGCGGGAACACCGTGTCGGTGGCGGACTCGGGCGCGGGCGTGCCCACATTCAGGAACGCGGCCTGCTCGAACCAGGTGGCGCCGGCGCCGGTGATCGTCAACCGTACCGGGCCGCTGTCGGCCAACGTGAACAGGTTGATGCCCGACAGCGTCCACGCGCCATTGCTGACCGTGGCGGTGCGCTGCACCGTCTTGCCTGCCGCATCGGTAAAGGTGAGCGTCAGGGTGCTGCCGGCGGCTGTCGAAGCGGTGCCCGACAGATCCACCGCGCTGCGGCTCGCGGCTGCAACCCAACGGCCCGCCGCGCTGTTCACTGCGATATCGCCCGCTGCCTGAACCACCGCATTGGCCGAACCGCTGCCCGCTTGCGCAAGCACCACGCGCTCCACGGTGGCACCCGCCAGCGCCGACGCGGTGCCCGACACCGCAATCGCCGTACGGTCCGCTACCGCGACCCACCGGCCCTCGGCCGTACTGATCTGGATGGGGAGTGCGGACTGCGACAACGCAGTGCTGCCGGTGCCGGTAAAGCTCAGCTGCTGGCCTTCGATCCGGGTTTCGCCTGCGACCGACAATGCGCCGGTCTGGGTGATGGCGCCCGAGGCGTATACCGTGAGGTCGCCCGGTACCGATCCGATGGAGCCGAGCGTGACCGTGCCGCCAGCGAGCGCGATCAGCGTGAGATCGCTGCCCGCGCCACCGACCGAACCGGCAAGCGTGAGGTTGCCCGCCGCTTCGAGCCGCATGTCACCCACCGAGGTGAAGCTGCCGGACATCGCATCGCCGTCGCGCACCGTGAGCGCGCCGCCTGCGGTGGCGGTGACATTGCCGCCGAACCGGTTGGCGCCCGCCAGCTGGATTGCGCCGCCTGCGCTGAAGCTCGGCGCGCCGGCAACGACCATCGAGCCCGCTGCAGACTGGGTGATCGCGCCCGAGGTCGAGGTGACCGCAAGCGAGCTTGCGCCCAGGGTCGCATCGAGGCGGATATTGCCGGCATTGGTGATGGTCAGTTTCTGGGCGGTCAGCGCCGCCGTGCTGCGTCCGAGCGCGGGCTCCATCGCAAGCGTGCGACCCGCGGCGCCGCTGATCGCGACATCGCCCACCACCAGACGGTTGAGCGCGGTATCGAACTGCTTGGCAACCGAGAACGACTGGACCCCCGAGAGCTTGAAGCTGTTGCTGTCGCCGGCAAGGAGGCTTGCGCCGAACACGATCGTTACATCATCGTTGGCCGCCGGGGTGATGCTGATCGGGCTTGAATTCGCGCCGGCGCCTCCGGCCAGACGCACGCCGCGGTTGAAGATCACCGAGGTTGCGCCCTCGATCACCAGTTTGCCGCTGCCGAAGATCACCAGCTCGTCGGCAAAGGTGATCGTGCCGGTCGCGCGAATCGTCAGGTTGCCGTCGACGTAGACCCGATCCTGGAAGTTGACGTCAACCGCCTCGGTGATCCGCAACGCCTCGAGTTCGATGATCCGGTTGACGGTGAGGCTGAATCCATCGCCAGAGCCTGTGGTGTCACCCAGGCTGGCCCGCGCCACAGTGAGCACATCACCCGCCACATAGCCGCCACCCAGCGACTCGAGCGCAACCGAGGTGGCCACGCCATCGGTCACGACGATGTGCGCGGTGGCACCCGCGCCGGTGCCGCCCAGGAGCGGCACGCTGCTGTAGAGCCGGCCAACCGACGCCGTAGGCTCGAGCCCGGCTTGGGCCAGGCTGAGCACGATGGCGCTGCCCGACGCACTCGCCGAGCTGAGCTTCGCCCCTGCAGCATTGCCCGTCGCGCGCTCGGTGAGGAGCGACGCAACCTTCGCCGCGATGTTGGCGTAGGCCTGCTGCGCCGTCGCAACCCCGCCACCACCGTTGCCGTTGGCGGTGAGGTCCTTGGCGGTGACCGTGTACAGCACATTGGCCTGCGCCACGCCGCGAACCACAATCTGGTCGCCCGCGACGAAGTCGCCGGACAGCCTGAGCGTGGCGACCGTGCCCTCGACCGCCAAGGCGACCGATCCGCGTCCGCTTTCGGTCGCGTAGCCCGCGCCACCGACAAAGCTGAAGTCGCCCTGCTCGAGGCTGCTGCCGATGCCGCTTCCGATCCGGCCCTGAATCGTGATGTCGCCGCCCAGCGCGCGCAGCGTAAGCGAGTCGTCGCTGCGGTCGCTACCGTTGATCCGGCCAGTGACCGTGAGATCCGGCGTTGCCACGCTCACCACGCCGCCCGAACTGAGCGGAATGACGGTGGCAGTGACCGTGAAGTCGCCCTCATCGCCTGCCTTGAGGCCCGTAAAGCGCACACCCGCCCCCGTGCCATCGACCGTGGCGCGCGCGCCCGAGGCCGGATTGGCAAGGGTTGCCGCAGACGTTGCGCGGAGCCGCGCAGCAATGTTGGCGAGCGCCTGCGCAGCGCTTGCCGCGCCGCCGCCGCCTGCGCCGTCCGCGGTGAGGTCGTTGGCACCGACCGTAAGCGTGATGTCGACCGCAGCCGCACCCCGTACCGTGATCAGGTCGCCCACCGCAAAGTTGCCCGACAACTCGAGCCGGTACTCCTGCGCGCCCACGACCGCCGTGCGGGCGGTATCGCCCGCAGTCAGCGTGACATCGCCAAAGATCCGCAACGCGTCATTGATGTACAGGCCCTCGGTCATCTCGAGTTCGGTGCCGCCGGGCGACGTGCCGTCGAACTCGGTCGTGTTGCCCGAGCCCTGAACCTCGGTCTTGGTGCCCTTGATCTTGCCGCCCACCCGCACCTTGCCGCCATCGCCTTGCGCCTGGATCACCAGCGGCGTGGTCATGGCAAGCGCCGTTCCGGCGCCGCCCAGCGCAACCGGGTTCGAGCCGCCGGTTGAACCCACCACCAGCACCGGAATCGCGCTCACCTGCGAGGGGTCAAGGCTCACGCCCGAGCCGCCGCCCGCGCCACCGATCGAGATCGATGCGCTGGCGTCAGCAGGCTTCAGCTGCAGGCCCTGACCCGCGTTGTCGGCCGCCATCTTCGCGAGCGCGGCCGCATCGAGTGCACCGTCAACTTTCTGCGCGGTCACAATCTGCGGCGCGCGATCCGCCGGAATGACCTGCGCAAATTCGAACTTGCCAGCCGCCGCAGGAACGGTGCGCAGCCCGACTTCGGCAATCTGCACGGCGCCTTCGACGGCATCGCGACTCGATCCGAAGACCAGCTTGTAGTAGCGATAGGCCGTGTCGTTGGCAAAGGCCACCGCGCTGCTTGCGCCCCGATCGGCGAGCAGGTTGCTCGCTGCATTGCGCGCGAGTTCCACCCACGCGCCGCTCGCCCACGCCAGATCGTCGTTCGATCCGTAGATCGACACGGTCATCGGATCGCGACCGGGGAGATCGGCCGCGCTGGTGAGCACCAGCTCGTTCGCCTTGGCCGCGCTTGCCAGCGTGAGCTTCATGCCGTTGCCGCTGTCGCCCACGCTCATGTAGCGGGTGCTTGAAAGCAGATCGATGGCACTGGCCGCGCCGCTCGCCGCGGTGGGTTGAGGCACGCTCAGTCGCGCCTCGGCGATCTGCACGCGGCCGGCCGCCGCGTCGCGAACGCCGTTGAAGACCACCTTGTAATAGCGGTAGGCAGTGTTGTTGGTGAAGGTGGCATCGACCGTGGCGCCGCGTGTGGTCGGCAGATTGGTCGGCCGGTTCTCGGCGATCAGGGTCCAGCCGGTGTCGTTCCAGCCCAGATCATTGTTTGAGCCAAAGACCGTGAAGCTCGCCGGATCGCTGCGTGCATCGGTGCGCGCGGTGGTGAGCGAAAGCGCCTTGGCCGCGGCCGGCTGGGCGAGCGTGAACTTGAGCCCCGCGTTGAGATCGCCCAGGTCGAAGCCCGGCTGAACGCCTGCCGGGGACACGGCGAGCGTCTGCGCAGCCTTGCCTGCGATCGAGCTGGTCACGGTGAATTTCAGCGAGGCCGCATTGCCCAGGTAGACAAGGCCGTCGGCGCGCGCCAGATAGCTGCGGAGCGCGGCCCAGGTGCCGCTTATCGCGCGGGCAGTGTCGCTGCCGTTGATCGTGATGCCGGGCGCCGGCTGGGCACGCATCACGCCGCCCTGGGCCCCGGTTTCGGTCACGGTGATGGTGAGCGTCTCGGTGCCATATCCGCCTGCCTGCTGAAGCTGCTGTGCAGCCTCGCTCGACAGGATCACCGGGCGCGCTGCGGGCGCAATGAAGTTGGTGTCGGCGCGGTTGTCGTTGGCCGCTGCCGCACCGGAGCCTGACGGCGACAGCGCGGTGATCGGCGAGCCGCCGACCGCAGTGATTGCAGGCAGCGCGGCCAGCGCGGGCGAGGATGCCGCAGCGGTCGCAGCGAGCGCGATCGGCGCGCCGCCGTAGCGCAGCAGCTGGCCGTCAACCATGATCCGCTCCGACACGTCGAGCGTGAGCGCGCCCACGATCAGGTCGGACTCGATCGACAGGCGCTTGGCCACGATACGGACCTTGGTCTGGCCCAGATCCATCGGCAGGGTGTTGCCCTGCGCATCGGTAAAGCCCGCCAACCGGATGATGTCGCCCTGAATCACCAGCTGTCCGAGCGTTGCATCCCAGCGCACATCCTCGACGCCAGACAACATGCGGATCACGTCCGGCGCGCCATTCAACCCGACCTGTACCCGGCCAAGCCGAACCAGCGTGCCCTCGCCATTGGACTTCGCAGGCTGGGGCTTGAGCGCAAGCGTGAGCATGTCGTCGGCGAGCAGCGAACGCGTGCCATCGAACGCGTCCTTCAGCGTGAGCTGCCGCAGCGAACCATCGGGCGATACCGTGTTGCCCAGGTTGACCAGTGTCTTGTCGGCGCCTTCGGTCGCCACCACCGTCATGGGCGCAGCACCCAGACGGGTGAGCGTGAAGCTGTCGGCCTTGCTGCCCAGCCGGATGTCGTCAAGCGCAAAGCGCGACAGCCGCATGCTGGTGCCGTTCGGGTCGATCACCTCGAGACCGGTGCCGTTGAACACCGCGTTGATGGCGCTCGGACGGGTCACGTCCAGCGTGATCGTCTGCTGGCGAACATTCACCCCATCATCAACCCGCATCACCAGCGAACCCGCCGGGCGCGTGAGCATGGCCACGCCGCCGGTGGCAGTTGCACGGACCGACAACGAACCCGCCGGATCGCCTTCGCGCGATTCGAAGCGGATCGTTGAACCGTCAACCGTTACGTCGGCGCGCAAGCCCTGCGCGGCGAGCGCCTGCGCGGCCACCCGAGAGGCGATGTTCGCAGCCGCCTGCTCAGCGGTGGCGGCGCCACCCGTGCCGTCGCCCTTGACGGTGAGGTCGTTTGCGACCACGGTGTAGACCAGGTCGGCCGCGGCGATGCCGCCGATCCGGATGGTGCTGCCTGCCGCGAACTCGCCCTTCAACTCCAGACGGAACACGTCGGTGGCGGTGAAGGTGAGATTGCCCGGACGCGACAGATAGTCGGCAATGGTGTCAGCGGTGCCGGTGATGGAGAACGACTCGGCATCGGAATTGACCGACACACGCGGGAGCGAAATCGTCCGGTCGATCGACACGCGGCCGGTCTGCGCGCCGGTCAACCGGATGGAAACCGATTGCGCGTTGCCGTCGTAGAACACATTGCCGGCTGAGCCCAGATAGGCCTGGAGCGCAGGCGCGCTGCCTCTCAGCACTGCGCGCGCCGCGGTGGACGACGGATCCACCGTAATGCCCTCGCCGGCATCGATCGGCGCAAGGCTCAATCGCCCGAAGGGCATGTCCTGAAGCGCGGTATCGCCTGCACGCAGCGACACCTCGGCGATCTGCATCGCAGTCGCCTTGGCCGCATCGCGCACGGTCGGGAACAGGACCTTGTAGTAGCGGTAGGCCACCGGCTCGCCAGCCAGCGCCACGGTCGTGCTCGCGCCGCGCGCGGGTGCCGTCGCCGTGACCGCGCCAAAGGTGTTGCCGCTTGCGACGGTCTGCCAGCTGTCGGAGTTCCAGTCCGCCGAATCATTGGATCCGTACAGCACAAAACTCACCGGATCATTCGCCGCCGCGGCATTCGAGGTGGTAAACCGGATGGCAGTGGCGGCAAGCGCAGTCGGATAGGCAAACACCAGCCCGGAGTTCGCCGTGTGGTAGTTCAGGTAGGCGGATGCGGCCTGGCCATCGACCGCATTGGCTGCAAGTGCGTTCGCAGGCGAATTGGAGCGGTCGGGCCAGGCGTTGGAGGCGCCCGTGACCTTGACACCCACCGTCGGCACGCTGACGGTGGCGGTGAGCACATCGGGCAGACCCGCCGGAATCACCCGGTCCGAGGTCAGGGGCTGAACCAGTGTGTCTTCACCAAGGAGGTAACCCAGCCGGGCATAACTGGCCGTGTCGAATTCGGTGCCCACCCCCAGGAAGCCTTCCTTGGTGATGTTGCGCTGCTCGGCATGGCGCAGTTCGAAGTAGTAGCGCTTGCCTGCCAGGAGCGAAAGCTTCTCCGAGCGCGACGAACCGCCTGCCTCGGTATCGAGCACAAGCTGCTTGAAGGTGCCGCCGCTGGTCACGCCGCTGCCCGAGGTTTCGAACCAGAGGCTCGCTCGGTCGTTCGCATCGAGATCGAACTGATAGGTGCCGCTTCGATCGGGCACGAAGAAGCCCGAGAGCATCTGCCGCGCCGTGCCGTTGTTGTCGATCGACGGATAGCCGAGCGCGAGCTCGCCGCTCCGAAGCGCGAGCCCGCCCGTGGGCCCGCCTTCGGCGCCGGTGACAAAGCCGCTGCCGCCACGATCGGCGGTGTAGGCCACACCGGTCACCAACAGGTCGTTCACCACCACATCGCGGTTGAGGCTCGCATCGAGATAGCCGCCCTCGGGCGGGAAGAAGGTGACCGTGACCAGGCTTGAGTCGGCATCGGCGACCGCACTGCGATCGAAGACCAGCTGTGTGGATTCGCCCGCCACCGCTCCGATCGCATCGGGCACCAACAGGCTTGGCGCCGCATTCACCGGCGTCACCGGCAGCGTGTACAGGCGGTTGTTGAGTCCGGCTGCGTAGAGCGTCTGTCCTTCGGCGTCGAGCTCGATCGCGGTCCAGTCGATCGCGTCCACCTTGATGCCCAGATCCGACATCATCCGCCAGCGGTTGCCGCCTTCGGTGATCACCCACAGCCCGCGCGGACCACCGCTTGCCGCGGCGGCAATGGTCTTGCCGTCGGCCGAAATGGTGACCGAGCTCCAGCCGGTTCTCAGATCACCCAGCTCGCGCCACTGCCAGTCGGGCTGCTGCGTATCGGCAACATAGAGCTTGCCGCCGATTGCCAGCAGCCTGCCGAGGTTGCCGTTCAGGCCGGAGAGTTGCGCGCCGAGCGCCGCGAGGCGGATGCCTTCGCCCGCATTGGCCGCCTTCTGGAAGATGTTGTAGCTGTCCCAGCGGGCCTTGAGCGCGTCATGCTCCGACTGCACCGGTGCAATCTCGGCGCGCAGATCGGCAATCTGCTTCAGCACTGCCGCCGAGCGGCCTGCGGCCGCCACCAGGAAGCGTCCGCTCGCATCGGAATCGACCGACACCCAGCTCTCGCCAGCGGGCACGCCGCGCATCGACTCGGTGAGCGTGATGGCGCCGTTGGCCGACACGGTGCCGGTGTAGATCAGGCTGCCGATCGCACCGTTGGCCGACGCCGCCGATGCAACGATCAGCTTCGTGCCGCTGGCGTCGGTGGCAATCGCACTCCAGTTGGCGTTGGCCGCGCCGGTCACAGACGACCAGTCGGCCGCACCCGCCTCGAGCACCCGGAGTTGTCCCGGGGTCTCACGCGTTCCCTGGTCGTTGCGGTTGTAGAAATAGGTTTCGCGACTGGCCAGATCGGCCACCAGCAACCGGTTGCCAGCCACCACCGCCGAGGCGCTGTAGCTGTCGCCGAGGGTGAGCGTGCTGGCAAGGTTGAGATCGATCGACGGACGGGCGAACTCGATCGTGTAGGCCTTGTCGACATCGAGACGACCCGCACCGAGCGGATAGCTGCTCGCGCGATTGACCGCGAGCTTGCCGGCCCCCACAAAGATCGAGCGCGACTCGAGCACGCGATTGCTCGCAAGGCTGGTCGACACCATGGTGAGCGTGTTGGCCGAACCCGAGTAGCGAACCGCATCGGCCTGCGCCATCCAGGCCGACAGCGCGGCCCAGGTGCCGGTGACCGTGCGCGCAGTATCGGTACCGCCGATGGTGATGCCGTTGCCTGCTTTGGCGATGATCGCGCCACCTGCAGTGCCTGCGGCACTGAAGGTGAGCATCAGCTGCTCGCTGCCAGCCGCCAGCCAGTTGGCGGGCATCACCTGCGGTGCAGCCTCGTTTGCCTTGCTCACGCCCACCTGCACGAAGTCGCCGCCGCCGCCTTCCTTGTGCAGCACTTCGAAGCGATAGAGACGACCCTTCTCGAGCGTGATTGCAGCCGATTTCTGCGAGGCGTTCTTGGTCCAGGCGCCCGCCGTGACCGCACCCTCGATGAACGCAACCCGGGTCAGTGCGCCCGTGCCGGTTCCGCTGGTATCAACCCACAATTCAGCGGTGTCGTCGGCCGCCACCCACAGACGGTAGCTGCCGCTTTCGGGCGGAGAGATCCAGCCCGACAGGCGTTCGCCGTAGGCGTCGCGGTTGGGCGTGATTTCAAGCTTGCCACTGACCCGCTCGACGGTGCTCGGTGCGCCCGCATAGCGCGCATTGCCAGTCAGGTCGGACACGCGCGTGCCGCCCACATCGGCCCAGCGCTCGACGCGGAAGCTGCCGGCCGCGATCGGATCGCCTGCGAGCGGCGCAGACCCGATCGGCGCCGTGCGCGGCTCGGGCAACGCGGCACTCACCCGCATCTCGAGGCTCTGGCCGTTGGTGCGCGCCTGAACATTGCCGCTGGTGCCGAGATACGCATGCACCGCATGGATCGAGCCGGTGAGCGTGCGCACCGCGCCACTGCCGCCGATCGTGATGTTGGCGGACGGCGCAAGCACCACCTCGCCGTACGGGACCTGCTCAATCGGCTGGCCTGCCGAGAGCAGCCGCGCCTCGGAAACATGCACAAAGCGGCGACCGTCGGCGCTCGTGCCCTTGGTCTCGGTGAACACGAGCTTGTAGAACCGGAAGGCGCCTGCATTTTCAACCGCCACCGTGCTCGATGCCCCACGATCGTTGGCAAGCCCGGTCTCGCCCTCGTCGATCAGCGACCAGCCCTGTGCGTTCCAGTCGCCGCTCGCGTTCGACCCCCACAACTGCCAGCGCTTGGGATCCCACTGCCAGATGTCGTCATTGGTGCGGGTGCTGAGCTGGATCGCATCAACCGACACCGGTTGTGGCGCACTGAACACCAGCCCGCTTCCCGGACCATCGGTGTTCAGGTACTTGGTGCCGGTGTTGCCGTCGGCTGCGTTGGCTGCGACTTCGTTTGCAGGCGAATTGGCCTTCGAGCCCGACGCATTCGAGCCGCCCGCCACGACCACACCCCCCGCGGGCGCGGACAGCGTGACCGTGATCTGCGAGGGGGTGTCGGCGATCAGCCAATTGGACGGAATCGGCGCAATGGTGGTGGTGCCCGCCTTGGCGTAGCCCACCCGGATGTAATCGCCGCCGGTGGCCTCCTTCAGGAGCGCCTCGAAGCGATAGAGCTTGCCCTTCTCGAACGTGAGCGCCGCCGACCGCTGGACAGGTGTCTTGGTCCATTCGCCGGCATTCACAAAGCTCGTGACCTGCGCCACGCGGGTGAGGCTGCCCTGTTCGGTGCCGGAGACATCGACCCAGAGTTCGGCCGAATCGTCAGCGGTCAGGTACAGATTGAAGCTGCCCGACTCGGTGGGCGCAAAATAGCCCGAGACGCGCGCACCGTAGTTGTCGCCGCCCGGATTCACGATAAAGCCGGTGTCGGCCTTGACGGCAACTTCACTGATCGAGGTGCTGCGGTTGGGGTAGAGCGCCGAACCGGTGAGCGCGGTGAGCGCCGTGCCATTCAGGTTGTTCCAGACCTCGAGCGTGACCGAGCCGCTGGCAAGCGACGGCACGACGGTAGACGTCGACAGCGCCTGGGTGCCGGCAACCCGCACCTGAAGCTGCGTGCCCATGCCGGTAAATTCAACGTTGCCGACCGTGTTCAGGTAGCGGTGGAGCGCATGCACGTTGCCCGAGAGCGTGCGACTGACGGCATCGCCCGAGATCGTGATGCCGTTCGCCGACTTGGCACTGACCGACCCGAACGGCACAGCCGCGAGCGACACGCCTGAACCAGACAGCGTCACATCGGCGATCTGCATGCCCGAGGCGCGCGCTGCATCGCGCAGCGTCGGGAACACGACCTTGTAGAAGCGGTAGGCGGTGTCGTTGTCGATTGCGATGTCATTGGCCGAGCGGCGCGCGGCGCTCAGGCCGGTATCGCCTGAGGCGACCTCCACCCAGCTGTCATCGCTCCAATCCGCCGACTCGTTCGAGCCGTAGAGCACGAACTGCATCGGGTCGCGCTCGGGCGCATCGCCCGCCGTCACCAGACGCAGCGTGTCGGCCGCATAGGCCTGCGGATAGGCAAACACCAGCCCGGTGTTGAGCTTGTCGCGGTTGAAGTACTTGCTTCCCGCATCACCGTCGAGCACATTGAGCGGCCCATCGCTCGAGGGCGAGTTGGCCTGACCGGGCACGGCATCGGAGCCGCCCAGCACCACCACGCCGCCTGCCGGCGCGGTGAGCGTGACCGAGAGCTGCGTGGGCAGATCGGGCAATACCCAGTTTGCGGGCAGCACCTGCACGGTGCTCGAGCCTGCCTTGGAGTAACCGACCCGGACAAAGTCGCCGCCCGAGCCTTCCTTCATCAGGATCTCGAAGCGGTACAGACGGCCGCGCTCGAGCGTGATGCTGGCCGACTTCTGCGATGCGTTCCGGGTCCAGTCGCCCGTACCCACCGCCGAGTCGAGCGATGCCACCCGGGTGAGCGGACCGGTGCCGTCAGCCGACAGATCCAGCCACAACTCGGCCGAATCGTCGCCGGTGAGGTAGAGATTGACCGCACCGCTCTCGGCGGGCGCGAGATAGCCGCTCACGCGCGCGCCGTAGTTGTCGCCGCCCGGGTTCACAAAGAAGCCGTTGTTGCCCGCGGCATCGACCGGCTGCAGCGCGATTTCGCGGACCGAGCTCGAGTTGCCGGGATAGTTCGGAGAGGTCTTGAGTGCAGAGAGCGCGGTACCGGCGAGGTTGTTCCAGGTTTCAACCGTGACCGCACCCGACGGCAGAGCCGGCGCTAGCGTGACCGGCGCCACGGTGTCGCTTGCACCCGCAACGCGCACATCGAGCGACCGGGCATCGCCGGTGAAGCGGATGTTGCCCGGCTGCGTGAAATAGGCATGGAGTGCAGGCAACGTGCCGGTGAAGGTCCGCTGCGTGTCCGTGCCGCCTACCGTGACATTGAGCCCGCTCACCACATCGCCCGTGATGACGCCGGTTGAGCCCAGCGGCACGCCGAGCGTGACCGTCATTTGATCGGGCGTGTGACCGGCAACCAGCCAGCTGCCCGGAATCACCTGGACCGCAGTGCTGCCTGCCTTCGAATAGCCGACCTGAACAAAGTCGCCACCGAAGCCTTCCTTGTGCAGCACTTCGAACCGGTAGAGCTTGCCTTTTTCGAGCAGCACCGGCGCCGTGCGCTGGCCCGCGGTCTGGGTCCAGTTGTTGCGTCCCACCGCCGATTCAACCGCTGCCACCTTCGACAGCGCGCCCTCGCCGGTGCCTGACGAATCCAGCCAGAGCTCGGCGGTGTCATCACCCGCAATCCACAGCTGGTAGCTGCCGGTTTCGGGCGGGGTGATCCAGCCCGAGATCCGGTCGCCGTAGCTGTCGGCCTTGCCGGTGTAGTCGAAGGCGCCGCTCATCTCGGCCAGGCGCGTGGCCGGCAAGGAGAAGCCGCTGCTCGAGAAGGTCAGGTCCGACACCTTGGTGCCGGCAATGTTCTCGTAGAGCTCGACCGTTGCAGCGCCGCCCAGGAACGGCGAGCCTTGCAGCGCAATCGCCTGCGTGGTTTGCCAGGTCTTGCCGCCATCGGCAGAGTTCACCACGCCGCCGCCTGCGACGGTGGCTACGATCGTGAGCCCGTCGTCAGACAGGGCAACCGACGAGTAGTCGACCCCGGTCGGGGCGCCGGCCGCGAGCGTCCAGCTGATGCCGCCATCCTCCGACAGGTAGATGCCGCCGACCGCAGCGTCGGGACCGGTGCCGTTCATCGATACCGCCACCTGGCGCACCGGCGAAATCGCGATATCGGTCCAGCTCGATACCTCTGCGGTGGCTGCGCCGATGCGGATGGTGCTGCGCACCGTGTTGAGGTTGGAGTCGGAGCGGATCTCGACCGACAACCGCTCCTCGGTGGCATCCCCCGCGAAGTTGTAGCGAACCTTGCCCACCTTGGTGAAGTAGGCATTGAGCTTGTCCAGGCGGCCGGTGAAGATCCGCTCGGTATCGCTGCCGCTGACCGTCACGCCATCGCCAGACTCCGCGACCACCGCACCGCTGCCCACCCGCAGGGTGACGCTCAGGTCGCGGTCGGCCGGACCGCCAAACGGCTTGCCGTAGAAGATGATGTTCGAGGTGAACTGCGTCTCGCCCACCGGGCGGATTGCGCCGAACTCGGTCGGAATCGATACCGTGGGCAGGCTTGCCGGCGGCCCCGCCAGCGCCATGAGGGAGGCCGACAGACGGCCCGAGAAATCAAGGTCGGACAGTTCCTCGTCGGTCTCGCCCAGGATCCGGTTGGAGCCCACCGAGCCCACGAAGACATAACGATCGAGACCGCGTCCGCCGGAGAGCCGGTTGATGCCGGCAATCGCGTACATCCAGTCTGCGCCCGCGCCACCACCCAGTGTGTTGGTACCCAGTCCGCCCAGCAGAACGTCGTCGGCCAGACCACCCGTCAAGGTGTCGTCGCCCGCACCACCCACCAGGGTGACCGGCACCTGGCTGCGGCTTGCATCCAGCCGGTTCGAGCCGGTGAGATCGACCGCGGTACCACCGCCGGTTCCGAAGAGGATCGTGTCGTCGCCATCGCCACCGCGAACATCGAAGGTGACGGTCTGGTCCAGCAGGCGCGTTGCGTCGAACGTGTCGTCGCCCTCGCCCAGGTCGACGACCACCTTGCTCACGCCGGTGTAGCGAACCACAAAGCTGTCGAACTCGACGTCGATCACGCCGCCGCCCATGCCGCTCAGAACGAACTTCTCGCCACCGTCGGCGGTATTGACCCACAGGCGATCGGCCGCACGCGGGCCGGCGTTGAGCGTGAGGACGCCGTTGTTCATTTGCGCCAGCGTCGGCTTGACGGTGGGCGCCTCCATCGTGACCGAGGGCAGCCAGATGGTGAACAGCTTGAAGGCCATCGTGCCGGTCGCGATCGTGTCGATCCAGATGTAGGGGCTGATGCCGCCCCGGAAGGTGAGATCGAACAGGTTGAGCGGCCCGCCAGGAATGCCGGTGCTGATGTTGGTGAACGGAATGACGCCCGGATACAGCATCATCGTCACGACCTCGGACAGCCGGATGCGCCCGTCGCCCTTGTAGCTCACGCTCGACACCTGTCCGTTTTCGTCACGGACCACGGTACCGCGCTTGATGTCGTTCAGATCGGCGTCGACCTTCATCGTGATCGAGCCGCCAATGCCGCCCGACACCACGCCCGTGATACCAACACCACCCAGCAAGCCGATCTCGAGATCGATGCCGAACTCGGGCTTCTCCTTGCCGCCCGTGCCGGCCACGATCGCGCCGTTGCGGATGGTGGGGAGCGTCCAGTCGTTGATGTAGAAGCTGTCGGCCACATCGAACAGGTTGCCGGTCTGGAGCGCCTTCTGCACGCCGTAGGTGTCCACACCAAACGACAGGTCGATGTAGGCGCGCGCGCGGCCGATTGCGCCGACGTTGATCGAAAGCCAGGAAAGCGGCGGGAACGGAATGGGGATGGGCGCAAGCATCTGCTCGAACACCATCTCGAATTCCAGGATCGGCAGCTCATAGGTGAAGAGCGTGGCGTTGCCGCCCGAGAAAATCTTCGCCCAGTTGCCGATGTCGAGCAGATAGGGCATGAACTGCAGGCCGCTGCTCTCCTTGGCTGTGACAGTGCTGCCCACGGCGAGCGCGGAGAGCGACGAGATCGCGCTGAAGACGGCGTTGTCCTTGCTGCCCGCATCCGGCATCTTGAAGTTGGACACAAACCGAACGTCGGAAGTGCCAAGGCCGTAGATGCTGCCGAGCGGCAGGCCGGCGCCCACCGACAGGAGCGTGCGGATCTGGTCGGGCATGTCGAGCGCGAACTTGACCGCGTCGAGGAAGGCCCAGTTGATCCGCGGCAGATTGAGCGACGGGCGAGTCTTTCTCACCAGTTCGTTGATGACATCGATCAGGCCGCGCAGCGTCGGATCGGGGGCAAGCCCCAATGCCTTGCGTGGTGTATCGGTGAAGAGCTCCATGCCCGGCACCGGCTGGGTGAGCGCATAGACGATGTCGCGGAACGGCGAAACCGTATCGGCAATCGTGTTGGCAATCGGCAGCAGGAAGTCGGTCACCGCCGAGCGGAAGTCCAGGCGCAGATTCTCGATCGCGATGGTCGGGAAGCGCAGCGACTTGTCGGCAAGGCTCCAGTCCCAGCCCACCACCAGATCGGCCATCAACGCGGGGAGCCCCAGCGCCGAGAGCGACATGCCCAGACGCATGTCGGCATCGGCGGTGAAGGTCACACCCAGCACGGCCGACGGGTTGGACATCAGATCCGACAAGGTGAGGCGGCTTTGCTTCACATTGCCCTTGATGTCGATGCCCAACTGCGCGCGCAACCCGCTCGGCTGGAAGCCCTCGGCATCGGGATCCAGGTCGCGGTCGGTGACGGCCGCGTTGAAGAACAGCAATTTGCCGCTGCCGGCAAACGGTGTGATGACGGTGGGATCCTTGGGCGAACCATCCAGGTAGGCAAGGGCATCCAGACGGAGTTCGGGTGTCGCGTCGGCATTGGTGCTGAGGAAGAAGCCATCAGCCACCGACAGGCCGAAACCAAAGTCGTAAGCCCACTGCAACTCGAGCGCGAAGCCACCGTCGACCGACAGTGCGAACCCGGGCAGGTCCAGATCCAGCGGGATGTCGATGCCGGTGCCCAGCACGCGGCCGCCGAGATCCATGTCGATACGGATCGAATCGGCCTCGCGCGGCATCTCGGCGCCGGGCACCCAGGCGGCAAGTCGCTTGCCTTCAATATCGTAGAAATCGATCGAGATATCGCTGAGCGTCACCAGCTTGTCGCCGCTGGCATCGCGCAGAATGCCAAGCCGCTCACCGAACAACTGATAGAGGGTGGTCCGCAGGATCTCGACGGTCTTGCCCGGCTCGCTCAGGCGCGCGCGCAGGTCGCCGAGCAGCCCGTTCCGAAGCTCTGCAATCATTCCGCCCAGCTGCGAGAGCTTGTCGCCAATCAGCGGCAGATTGGCAACCAGCGCGTTCTCGAATACATCCTGCACAGAGCCGAGCGCGAAGTCGACGCCATCGAGCACCGGTGTCGGGTCGTAGAGCACCTCGAGCAATGACGGCGGCTTGGCATTGAACACATCGAAGTCGGGCAGCTTGACCTGCAGCGCGCTTTCAACCTTGCCGTCGACCTCCAGCCTCGGGAAGGCGGCGTTGTTGGCGACCTCGCGGACGAAGGCCTCGAGCCCGCGGTTGCCGTAAGCCGGATTGGTGCCAATTGAGAGGTCGCCCAGCTTGATCGTGCGCGACCCCACCACGAAGGTGAGCGGCAGATTGATCGAGAACCCGCCCTCGGCAACGATCTCGGGGGAGCCGTTCTTGAGCGACACGGTGAGCGAGGCGGGCGCATCGACCACCACGCTTTCGGTGGCGGCCTGCGCCGCTGCGGCCGCTTCGGGCGCAGCGCCTTCTTCCGGCGCGCCTTCTTCCGGCGCGGCGGCTTCCGGCGCCGCTTCCGGCGCGGCCTCGGCCAGCCTGCCGTCGGCATCGAACACCACCTTGCCGCTGTCGATTCCGACATCGAACGGTCCGGCCTTCAGGCGCAGATCGATGTCATCGGCGACCAGTCGCGCATCAAGCTTCACGCGCGTGCCCTTGCCGGTCACCGGATCGTAGTCGAACAATTCAACCGCAGGCGCCGACGTGCCCGGCAGGCCAATGCCAACCTGGAGATCGAGCGCAGCGCCCACCTCCAGGCCGATCTTCGCCTCGCCAGAGCTGTCGACCAGCTCATAGAGCGCATCGGGGATCGCGACATTGGGCAGCGCCATGCCGATCAGGTCGGCAAGTTTCAGATTGAGCGCGAAGTCGGCCGCGTAGGCCGCCTCGAGGTTCACATCAATGATGAGCTGCGTGGCGCCCAGCGTGATATCGAAGAGATCCGGGCTGATGCCAAGCGCCTCTTCGATGATGGCCTCGACCGCATCGAGCGCTGCAGCCGGCGTGTTGCCCGCGGCTTCGATTCGGCCCAGGAACACGTCACCCAGATCCAGCAGTTCGCCCAGTGAACGGTCAAGGATCGGCAGCGTCTGGTTGTAGAACGGCTGCTCGCCCACGACATCGTCGATCGTCGAGAGCGCAAAGCGCAGACCCGAAACGATGTCGGCAAAGGTGAGGCGGCTCAGATCAAAGAGCGAGCCCACATCGGGCAGCACGACCACCACGTCGCGTTCGCCGATGAGTTTGCCTTCAAGCGCCGCGGCACGGTCGAACCCGACGTTGCGTTCGCCGATTGCACCAGTGCTGCCCTCTGCCCGCACAACCGCTGGCGTGACGTTGAAGCCGCCGGCATCACCCAAGACCGACGCCGTCAGCCGGAGCAGCGCGCCATCGGCCACCGCCGTGACGCGTGCGCCCGGCGTGGCAGCAACCGCGGTTGCGAGCCGGCCTGCCAATAGCGCAGCCAGGGGCGTCTCGGCGGAGGCGGCCGCCACATCAGCCGCGGTCACCGTGTAGACGACATCAGCCGCCGCGACATCGCCGAGACGGAGCACGTCGCCCGCCTTGAACTGGCCGGACAGTGGCAGCTCGGTCGTCTGCGAACGCCTGACTTCCCTCGCGCCGTCAAAGCGCGACATCAGCGTGGGTGTCGACTCGACCAGCGTCACCGTGCCAAAGCGCGTCAGGTCGGGGACGATCAACGCCAGCTCGAGGTCGGGCGCAATCGAGAAGCTCGCATCCTTGCCGCCCACGAGCGACAGACCGCGAAGGCTCGCGCCCGCCTCGCCTTCGACGTTGAACTGGATCGCGTTGAGCCCCTCGCTCGAGGCGAGCTCGGCGAGCGTAAAGCGCAAATCGCCTGCGTTCTGATTGGACGGATCGCGATCGAGCGCAAAGTGCACGCCGGCATCCAGCCTCACCCCGGTGCCGGTACCGGCACCGCCCGCCTTGAGTCCAACAAAGCCCAGCTTCGCAGTCACCTCGAGGTCGGACACATCCAGCAGCACATCGGCATTGGCGCGCACGTTGTCGAGCGCAATCTGGAAGCGCTCGCCGCCCAGCGCCAGAATCAGGTCAAATCCTGCATCCACATCGACATCGAGCTTGCCCTGCGCGGACGTGCTGAGGCTGATCGGCTGGTCTTCACCGAAGCCCAGGTCGATCGGCGTGTCGATCCCCACCAGACGCTCGCGCAGTCGCAGCGGAATACGCAGGTCGCCGCTTTCGGCGTCGAAGGTGATCGTTCCAAGAATCCGGGAGTCCTTGAAGCCCTCGTTGAACGCGGCCACGAATTCGTCGATGGTGCGGATGTTTTCGCGCCGCTCATGCACCTTGTACTGCACGCCAGTGCGGCCGGACGAGTAGGAGTCCCGCAACGTGAGTGTGGAGCCGTCGGCCGACACCGACACGATCTGTGTGGGCGCGAGCCAACCGCCGTCTGCGCCCGACAGCGTGATCCAGTAGCCCGCCATCGACTTGGCGAACTGGCCGGCGCTACCCACGAGCGATGACCGAACGCCATTCGGTATTGCGGCCGTGCCAGACACTGCGGCTGTCTCGCCCGCCGCCGCAGTCCAGAGCTTGATCGGACGATAGGTGTCGACCTTGTCGACCACGGTGCGCTTGAAGAGCCCCCCCAGATCGAGCAGCTGGTCAACGCCCTGCGACACGAACGGCAGATCGCCAATGCCGAGGCTCTCGGCGCTTACGCTCTCCAGGTACGACAGGATGCCCGGCAACGCGAGCAACAGGTCGGTGATCGACATACGGCTGATGTTGCTCAGCTGGTCGAAGTTCTCGGTCGTGAAGTCGAACTTGCCGGCGAGCGGATCACCCGTCAGCTTGGCCGTGGGCACAGCGCTGCCGGTGGCCACCAGATCGAAGCCCGCCACCGACGCATAGAGCGGCAGCACCAGGTTGAAGCGGCTGGCGGTGGGTGTGAGCGTGAGCGCACCGTTCTGCCAGGCCATCCGGCCGCCGATTGCCGCATCGAGCAGCCCGCGCGCCCAGGGCACCGCGGGCGTGGTGATATTGCCCTGCGCGTCGCGCTGGGCGGGCTCGGCGTCGCCCTCACGGCCAATGCTGAGCGCAATCGGCCCGAGGCTCGCCTTCAGCACCACATCGCGCGCGGACAGCGCGCCCGAGAAGCTGAGATCGTTCAGGTTGAACGACGCGGAGAAGCCCTTCGACCAACCGATGTCGAGATCGAAGTCGAGCGCCGCCGAGAAGTCGGCATCAAACAGCAGGTCGCCCTCGAGCTCCAGACCGATACCGCCCAGCTGCGAGCCGATATCAAGCTTCAGGTCTTCAACCTTCGCGCCAATCGCAGCCTTCAGTCCGAACTTCAAGCCGTTTTCATCGAGATCGAATACCAGGCCCTTCTGCGGGAACGGGTTGATCTCGGCCACCTGCACGCTGTTGGCCCTGAACGTGTCCCGCAGCTTGGTGAAGACGATCTTGTAGTGCTGATAGCGGGTGGTGTTGGCAAAGTTGACCGAGCGCGAGGCGTTCCGGGCGGTGGTGAGTCCGGTTTCCACATCGGTCGCAATCTCGACCCAGCCGGTCGAGCCCCAGGCGGGCGCGGTCGCGCTGTTCGAGGCATAAATCGATACCTCGAGCGGGTCGCGTTCGGGATTGTCGCTCGCGGTGGTGAGCGAAATCGAGTCGACGATCGCCGCCTCGGACAAGGTCATCACCAGACCGGAGCCTTCCTTGCCGTAGTTCAGGTATTTCGATGAGGGCGAACCGTCGATCGCGGCGGCTGCGCCCTCGCCGTTCGGCGAACGCGTTGACGACGCGGTGACGGCCGTGACCGTGGGACCCGCCCGGTCGGAATTGGCCCACTCGAGATAGGCCTGCAGGCCGCGCACGGTGGGCACGCCCTTCACCCCGAAGAACGACGCCGGCTTGTTGAGATAGGCCAGCACATCGTCACCCACCCGCAGGTAGGGCGAGATGTTCAGAATCTCGTCAAGCGTCTGGTTGATGATCGGAAGCGGCTCGGCATTGATCAGATCCGAGCGCAAGCCGCTCATCTGGCTCGCGATCGTGCGCAGCGCACCGCCGATCTGGCCACCCAGCGAACCGTCGAGGTTGCTGAGGGCAAAGCGGGTCTCGCCATCGGCTTTGAACGACACGTCGATCGTCTGACCCGATACCTTGACGGCCTGATCGACCGGCGCACCGGTGAAGTTCGCGCCAATCGAGATATCGCCATAGAGCGATTCGTTGATGAACGGAATCGGTACCTTGGCGGTCGCATCGAGCGTGAACGCAAAGCCCTCGCCCGGCAGCGTGCCGGTGGCGCCTGCCGGCGGCCGCTTGAAGAGCTTGGCATCGGCAACATGCATGTAGCTCTTGCCGGTGAACACGCCCTTCGTGGTCGGGAAGACCACCTTGTAGAACTTGTATGCCGTGGTGTTGTTGAAGGCAACCACGCTGGATGCGCCGCGCCCGTTGGCCAGACCCGTTGCACCCTCACCCAGTTGCGTCCAGGTGGTGGCGTTCCAGTCGGCGCTGTCATTGGAGCCCCAGACCTGCCAGGTCTTGGGATCCCACTGCCAGATGTTGTCGTTGGTGCGCGTGGTGAGCGCGAGCGCATCCAGCACCTGCTCCGTCGGGAGCGTGAACGTGAAGCCCGATCCCGGTCCGGTCGTGTTCAGATACTTGGTGGCCGGATTGCCATCGATCACGTTGCCGACCAGTTCATTGTTCGGCGACGATCCTGGTGAGCCGTTCACCGTGCCCGCGGGCGCCGCAAAGAGCAGCGCCTCGGCAAGGTGCATATAGGCCTTGCCTTGCGAGATGCCCTTGGTGGTGGGGAACACCACCTTGTAGAAGCGGTAGGGCGTGTCGTTCGCAAAGCTCACCACGCTCTGCGATCCGCGTGCATCACCCAGGAGCGTGTTGCCCGCACCCAGTTTGGTCCAGCTGGTATCGCCCCAGTCAACGCTGTTGTTCGATCCCCAGACCTCCCAGGTCTTCGGATCCCACTGCCAGATGTCGTCGTTGGTGCGGCTGGTGAGGAGCAGCGAGTTGAGCGCCTTGGCTTCGGGCAGCGCCGTGGTAAAGCCCGTGCCCGGGCCTGCATAGTTCAGGTACTTGGTGGCCGGATTGTTGTCGTTGATGCCGGCAATCCCCTCGTCTGCCGGCGAGCCGCCGGGCGAGGCGCTGAGCGCAGGCGCCGGCAGCGGCACCACCAGCCCGAGTCGGCCGTCGATGATGCCGGCGGTCTGGCCAGCCAGCGATACGGTGGCCTCGATGCCGCTTGCACCAATCAGGAGCGCGCCGCCCGGCACCACCTCAAGCGACAGGTTTGCGCCTGCCGACAGCGTCGGCGGCGCATCAGCCTCTGCATCCGGCGAACGGATTTCGAGTGTGACCGAGCCCGCGGCCTTCAGCGTCCGCACGCGCGTGTCGATGGTATCGACGGTCTCGCCGCGCATCCGGATGTCGGTGCCGGTGTTGCCGTCGCCATCGATATCGCCCTTCTTGAAGTCGGCGGTGAGGCCAGCCAGCACACCCGTGGTCGGACCGAGGTTGAGCGACAGGGCGAGGCCGCCTGCCGCCAGGGTGACGCCCGGCACGCCCTCGAGCGAGATGCTGTTGGCCCCTGCATTCAGGCCGATGAAGGTGCCGCCACCGCGGGTGTCTTCCAGGAGCGCAAGCCCCAGCGAGCCGCCGGTGAGCGCAACGCCCATGAAGTCGTCTTCGGAGCGCGCATTGACCCCCAGCCGCACATCGACATCGCGCGCGGCGATCAGCGTGGTGCGCATCGAGCGCCGGCTGCCGTCGCTCAGCGTCACCGTGCGCCCGCCCAGCATCGACAGCGCGAAGCTGCCGCTTGCGAGCACATAGTCGCTGATGCCAAGCGTGGCATCGAGCGTGATGGTGGTGAACTCGCCCATATCGACGCCATAGTCGAGCGTCATCGTGCTGTCGGTCGCCAGATTGGTCTTGACTGCGATCGAGCGATCGACCGTCTCGCCATCGACCTCGGTCACCGACAGGTCAAGCACCTGATCATTGTCGACGCCTGAACGGCTGCCCAGCGCCAGATTGGTTTCAAACAGCAGCGAGTTGGCATCCAGCGTGAACAGGTCGGACGGCAGCCCAAGCGCCTCGGCGCTCACCGCAATCGAATCGACCTCGGCGCGCACCGCAAGCCAGGCGCGGTCGTCCCAGGACGGCGCGTCCTCCGGCCGCAGGAGCGCCACCGCCAGGTTGAGCCCATCAACCGCAATGCCCTGGACGCTTGCCGACACGTCGGAAGCGCCCACCAGGAAGCCCTCGACGAATTCGCTGCGCCCACCCACGGTGACCTCGAGCGACTGCCGAGACACCACCACCGTGCCCTCGACGCGCAGGAAGTCGCCAACCTTCACCAGCATCGTGCCGCCGATTTCGAACACCGTTCCGGTGAAGTCGAGCGTAAGCGGCGTGCCGCTGCCCGGCTTGAAGGTAAGCGGTGTGGCCGTCCAGTCGATGGTGTTGGTGTTGGCGCCGCCCTGCGGATCATCGCCAAAGCCCAGGTTCAGATTGACCGACAGGTTGGTGCCCATCAGTGCAAGCCCGAACTGGTCAAGGCCAACCACGCCGAGCGATGCTGCCGTGCCCCGCAAGCCGAGGAAGCTGCGGTTGTCGCCCGCATCGACCGGGCGCGCATAGGCGAGCGCAAAGTCGAGGTCCTTCAGCTCGAGACCGATTGCCTCGTCACCCGATCCGGTGGCAATCCGCGCCGACACATCGGCGCCACCCAGCACCAGCATGCGGGCGAGCAGTTCCTGGGTGTCGCCGCCCTCGACGAGCGTCGACACCGAGCCCACCGCGCTCCACTCCACGCCATAGCTCGGCACCACCAGCCGGATCGGCTTGATGTCGGTGCCCGAGAGAGTGCCGGCAAAGCGCACCACGGGCCGGTCGCCATCGACTTCGGTGGTGACGATCACCCGCGCGCCCGGAATCGTCTCGAGCGCAGCGTCGATCGCCCATTCGATGCTCTGCGGCGTCTCGGTCACGTGAATATCACGGGTGACGTAGGTTTCGCCGTCGATCTCGATCGACATCCGGTACCACTCGGCACCCGGACGTTCGCCGGTCATCACTTCGATGACCTGTTGCTCGTCTGTGAGGTCGGTGAGCGTGACCGTGCGCTGGTACTGCTCGAGCTGGATTCCGCCCGAGAGGCTCAACACGCCGCCCAGCGCCACATCGACATCGCCGCTGACGCGCAGCAGCTGGCCGAATGAGCCCGCCATGGCGAGATCAACGGTGGTGTCGGTGCCGGTACGCACCGCATAGGCCTTGTTGCCGCTGAAGTCGACCACATGCGCATCGGCCACCAGACCCGCCGGCAGGTTGCCGACGCGATTCAGCTCGACGCTGAAGCTGCGCGCAGCCAGGGTGACATCGGGAATGCCGACCAGTTCGATCGCACCCGCCTCGGCGGTCAGCGCCGTCCAGCGCGTGCCATTGAGGAGGTTGCCCGCAGCATCCTTCTGCCCCGCCTGGGCGCGGAAGAGGCCCAGACCAAAGTCGACGTCGGTCATCGACACGCCAACCGAGTCGGGGTTGACGGTGTCGGCGTCATCGATATCGCCATCATCGTCGGTGTCGGTGCGATAGGGGCCTGAGAGTCCTGCAAAGGCATTGACGTCGGCTGCGCCCACCAGCAGTGCATCGACCTTCACCGTCGAGCCATCGGCGAGCGTGAGCGTATCGGTGCGCTTTTCGAAGCCCGCGCTGCCATCGAGATAGACGTAGTCGCTGATCGCGATCGTGAAGCCCGCGGTCACCGACAGCATCTGGTGGTCGGCGCCATCGATCGTCATCGTGCGGCTGGTGCCGGTGCCGGTCACCACATCGACATCGCCCGCCGAGAAGTCGACCACACGATCAAAGGTCTTGTCGGCGAGGTTGATCTTGACCGCAGCATCGCGGACATCGAGCGTCAG
The DNA here is from genome assembly GCA_049423065.1 of Burkholderiaceae bacterium. Classification (GTDB taxonomy): domain Bacteria; phylum Pseudomonadota; class Gammaproteobacteria; order Burkholderiales; family Burkholderiaceae_E; genus SYIM01. Next base: position 26,350 of record JBMSQB010000027.1, on the reverse strand, counting down.
ACCCTCGATGCCCACCACCGCCACCCGCCCGGCTTCAGCCTCGAGCGCAATACGAGTGGGCATGACCCGGCCCGCCACCGCGAGCCGGGTGGTGAACACACCCTCGCCATCGGCTGCAGCCACCAGCTCTGCGCCGTCGGCCGAGAGCGCAACCGAGCGCCAGTCGCGACGCGCGGTCTCGAGCACCATGCGCCAGCTTGCGCCGCGGTCCTCGCTCACCCAGATGCCGCCGTCATTGCCGTCGGCGGCTGCCGCGATCACGCGACCGTTGGCCGAGATTGCCACCGAAGTCCAGGCGCGCGGTGTTTGCGTGGCCACCCACTCCCAGTCGGCTTTCGAGGTGTCGGCCACCCAGATCTGGCCCTGGGCGGCAGCGGCCACCAGCACGCTGCCATTGCCGCTTGCCGCAACCGCCCGCCAGGCGGCATCCGCCGGGGCGTTGCGCGTGACTTCGGTCCAGGCCACATGCTCGCCCGTCATGGGCGTCTGCTGCACGACGGCGGCCGAGCGCAGGAGCTGCGCCTCGGCGATCTGCATCGCCTCGGGGAACGGCATGCCACCCTTGACGTTCGGGAACACCACCTTGTAGCTGCGATAGGGATCGGCGTTCGCAAAGCCGAGGATGCGGGACGAGCCCTGCGTGTCGCCCAGACCCGTCTCGCCCCCGCCCAGCAACACCCAGCCTTCGTCGGTGAAGGCCTCGGCGGTGTTGGAGCCGTAGACCTCCCAGGTGGCCGGATCCCAGGACCACAACGGATTGCCCACACGCGAGACCAGCAGCAGCGTATCGAGCGCCTCCGGCTCCATCAGCTTGACGGCATACCCGGAATTCTGCGGTTCGAAGTTGAGATAGCGCGTACCGATGTTGCCGTCGTTCACCTTGTCGACGGCTTCGAACACAGGCGAGCCACCCGGCGAGCCGGTTGGCGCACGGAAGAGCTGCGCCTCGGCAATCTGCATGACGCGCAGACCCGCGACGTCGCCCTTGATCTCGGGGAAGACCACCGCGTAGTGCTGGTAGGCCGTGGTGTTGTCGAACGCCACCACGCTGGACGAACCGCGGGCATTGCCCAGCAGCGTTTCGCCCGAGCCGAGCTCGGTCCAGACGGCTTCGTTCCAGTCGGCGCTGATGTTCGATCCCAGCACCCGCCAGGTCTTCGGATCCCACTGCCAGACGTCGTTGTCGATGCGCGAGACCAGAAGCAGCGAGTTCATCGCCTCGGGCGTATCGAAGCTCACCGTAAAGCCCGTGTCGGGCCCATCGAAGTTCACATACTTGGTCGCCGGATCGCGATCGTTCACATTGCCAAAGCCCGCGTCCTCGGGTGAGGAGCCCGGCGATGGCGCCGTGGTCATGCCCAGCGCCTCGGGCACCACAAACGACGGTGTGCGTGCGAGCCGCGCCTCGGCCAGGTGCACATAGCGCTTGCCGTCGAAGCTGCCCTTGGTCTCGGGGAAGGCCACCAGGTAGTGGCGGTAGGGCGTGTTGTTCTCGAAGCCGATCTGGCTCACCGAGCCGCGCGCATCGGCAAGCCGCGTCTCGCCCTCGGCGATCGGCGACCACCGGGCCGCGCCCAGGTCGCCACTGTCATTGGTACCCAGGACCACGAAGGTCTTGGGATCCCATTGCCAGGTGTCGTCATTGGTGCGCGCGACCAGCGTGAGCGAATTGAAGGCCTGCGGCGCATCGAGGCTGACCGTGAAGCCGCTGTTGGGCCCGGCCAGGTTCAGATACTTGGTCGCGGTGTTGCCGTCGAGCAGGCTCTCGACGCCCTCGCCCGGGGGCGAAGCGCCCTTGGTCGGCAGAATGGCCGTGACCACGGCAGGCCCGCTCGGTGCAGCCTCGAGCGAACCGACAAAGAGGCCTGGCATATCGCCCCGCACCCGGCCCCACATCGGATCACCCGCTGCAGCAAAGATCGATTGCCCGGCGCCGAAAGTGTCGAGCGCGGTGAACTGTGCGCTCCCGCGGGGCACCTGCGCATCCACCCATGTGGCGGTATCGCCCGGCTCGCCGATCTGGAGTCGGCCCGCCGCCTCGCGATAGGTGTTGGCGCTCGCCTGCTCGACCCCACCCGTTCCGCGTGCCACGCCCTGCGCGTCGGTAGCGCGCTCGACCGTGATCTGCAGCGTCGGGCGGCCAGCCTCGCCGGTGAAGACGAGCGTCGGTCCGCTCCTTCCCACCACCGCATAGGCGGTGGTTTGCGAGCGCAGAAGCTCGGCCAGCCTGAAGGCGACATTTGCCCGCACCTGATCGGGTGTGGCGGGCATGAACCGGCCCGGCTTGCCCGCCGGAACGAACAGATCGCTGCGCTTGACCTCATAGATGACCGGATCGCTCGCAAAGCCGGTGACAACAATGCTGTCGCCCTCGGCAAACAGGCCGGTGAGCTGCGCATATTCAGTGTTGCCAAGCGTCGCGCGATCGAAGTCGCCGAAGTGAACACGGCGTTCGTTGACCGTTCTCCAGACTGTCTTGAAGAACACCTTGGTGGGTTTGCTGACCGGATCGATGTCACCCTGCAGGGTGAACGGATCGATGGACACCCAGCCAAGCGCACCGTCGCGGGCCTCGAGGATGATCTGGGAGCCCGCGCCGCTTGCACGCAAGAAGGGCGAACGGGTATTGATCTGCGCGCGAAGCATCGCAGCCAGGCTCTCGTTCAACTGCGCCTGTGCCGGCGGCGCCGCATCCAACGGCCGCTGTGGCACCCGGATCTGGAAGGTCTCGTAGGCCTGACCCCAGACCCGCAGTCCGATGATGTCACCCGGTACAAAGCGCCCGGAGATGTCGAGCACATCGAAGCGCACCGCTTCCGAGAGATCGCTTGTGATGATGCGGTCACGCGAGAGCATGGCCACATCGGTGAGTGGCGTGCTCGCCGCGCTGCCAAAGCTCCAGCTCAGGCCGCCGTTGGTGGAGACCACCACCCGGCCACCTGCCATCACCGCGGCAATCATCTTGCCGTCGTCGGAGATTGAAACCGCCTGGTAATTGCCACGCGGCGCGCCGGCATTTCGCCAGGTGACACCGCGATCATCCGACACAAACACCTGGCCGGCCGCGCCGCCTGCGACCGCCACCTGGCGCACGCCGGCAATCGCCACATCGGTCCACGAGAGCGGCCCACCGACCGCGCGCTCGACCGCTTCACGCTCGGCGGCAATCACCAGCGCAAGATCAAGGTCGTTCAGCACGAAGCCGGTGGCATCCGGCCCCGGATTGATGCCGCCATTGATGCCGGCAAACGCCGAGAGGTCGGCTGCGCCGACGGTGAGCACATCGTGCGCACGCCGCGTGCCATCGTCGAGGGTGAGAACACGGGTGGATTTCTCGAAGGCAAGCGAACCCGATGTCGACAGGAACCCGCCAACCCGGATCTCGACCTGGCCGCTCGCCCGCAGCAGTTCACCGCGGTCGCCCGTGATGTCGAGCACACGGCTGGTGCCGGTGCCGGTGAACACGCTCACCGGTCGGGTGGCAAGATCAAGCACCTTGTCGACGCTGTTCATGCCGCCAGGCAGCCCGCTCACCTGATTGACTTCAACCAGGATGCCACTGGCGGTGATCTGCAGATCGTCGCCGCCGACAAAGCCCACCTTGCCTGCCGACACTTCGAGCGCGGTCCAGCGGGTATCGGCCATGGCTTCCAGGCCCAGCCGCTCGGCGGTGCCCAGCGTTGCCACTTCGGCGCCCGACAGCGGCCGGCTCCAGAGAGCAAGCTTGCCAACGTTGAGCGGCGCGTTGCCGCCGTCATTGTCGGCGAAGAACAGAACCTTCGAGCCCAGCGTGTAGCGCGCCGAGGTGCTGCTCGCGCTCGCCACCAGATCGCCGTCAACATAGAGGCGCTTGGCGCTTGCATTGCTGACAAACACCACGCGAGCCCAGCGGGTCTCGTCAACCGGGTTGGTGCTGAAGCCAAGTCCGTCGGTGCCACTGGGCGAACCGAGGGCGTCGTTGGCCGCAGCGATGAAGAGCTCCGCATCATCGGCATTGCCGCCGTTGGCCTGCAGGAGGCTGCGCAGAAGCGACCGGCTGTCCTCAGGCGACTGGACGTCGAACATCACCGTGTAGTCGGTGAGCGGTGCGGCATTGGCGCCGCGGTCTAGCATCAGGTAGTTGCCCGGACCCGAGGCGGTGGTGATCACACCGGCCGCGCGAACGCCCGCATCATCGGCAAGCGACATCTGGTGCTCGATCGGGCCAAACAGCCGCGCCTCGGACACATGCATGTAGCTCCTGCCGCCCGAGAAGCCCTTGACCGTCGGGAACACCACCTTGTAGTACTTGAACGGCTGGGTGTTGTTGAAGGTGACCACATTGGAGGCGCCGCGCTCGTTGGCGAGACCCGTCAGGCCTGCGCCAAGCCGCATCCAGCTGGGGTTGTTCCAGGCGCCGTCGATATTCGAGCCCCAGACCTCCCAGGTCTTGGGATCCCACTGCCAGGTGTTGTCATTGGTGCGCGTGGTGAGCGCGAGCGAATCGAGCACCTGCGCCTGCGGCAGCGTGAGCGTGAATCCCGACCCCCGGCCTGCGGTATTCAGATACTTGGTGCCGGTGTTGCCGTCGATCACATTGGCCACGCCCTCGCCCAAGGGCGAGCCACCGGGCGATGGCGCAACCACGCCGGTCGCAGCCACCCGGGTGAGCGCCGGACCATCGGCGATGCTGTTGGCCAGCACCGACTCGCGCGAGGCAAAGTCGTAGACGCCAATCGCACCCGCCTCGGGTGTGAACAGCGCGCTCATGTCGGAGGACGGCGTCATGAGTGCAAGCGCGAACTCCGCATCCTGAAGCACGAAGCCGCGCGCATCGGGATTGGGCGTGTCGGATGCATTGATCAGACCGTCGCCATTGCTGTCGGTGAAGTAGCCCCCGCCAATGCCTGCAAAGGCGCTCAGCCCGGTGCCGCCCAGCGACAGCGTATCCACGGTGAGACGCGTGCCGTCGGCGAGCGCAACTCTGCGCGCCGATTTTTCAAGCGCGAGCGATCCACGCGCCTGCACGAAGCCACCGACCTCGAGCTCGAACGCGCCGGAGGCCCTGAGCGACTCGCCCCGTGAGCCATCGAGCGAGAGCTCGGTGGTGGTGCGGTAGCCGGTGTAGAGGGTAAACGGCGATTCGGAGAAGTCGATCACCTGGGTGTTGGCGAGCGTACCCGCGGGCATATCCCGCACCAGATTCACGGCAACCTCGATGTCGCGCCCAACCGCGGTGATCGAGGGCACACCCACCAGCGCGGCCTCGGCCACATTGGCCTCGAGCGCGATCCAGCGCCGGCCTGCAGTCAGGTCGACTTTGCCGGACTCACCGGCATCGCCCAGCGTGCGCTCCCAGCCCAGCACCAGGCCGAATTCGCCGCCCACCGCCGAGACGCCAAGCGCATCGGTGTTGGCCTCGTCCTCGACGTTGATCACGCCGTCTTCATTGGTATCGGTGCGATAGGGGCCGTTGGCGCCCACGAACAGATGCAGATTCGCCCCGCCAATGGTGAGCAGGTCGGCCTCGGCCGTGCTGCCATCGGCAAGCGTCAGCGTGGTCGAGGACTTCTCGATCGCCATCGTGCCGCCCGCGCTCACAAAGCCCGCGAGCTGCAGCTCGACGCCGCCGCTTGCACGCAGGAGCGGGCCGCGCATGCCGTCGAAATCGAACGTGAGCGTCTGCTCGGTGCCGGTGGCAATCTCGATCGCGCGGTTGTCGTCGACCAGGACTTCGCCCGCCTCATTGAAGACCGAGCGGTCGGCGTAATCGATCACCTGATTGGCAACCAGCGCAATCTGCGATGTGAAGGCGGCGCCCGTTGCGGTCGCGGTGACCTTGAGCGACAGGTCGCACAACGCGCCGGTGTAGAAGAACCGGTTCGGCGCGGTGAGCAGCGCAGCAATCGCCGCGGGCGTGCCCGTGAAGGTGATGCCGCCCGCGCGCTCGGTGATCGTCACACCGCTGTCGGCCGGCACGTTGCGCATCGCGAACGCGCCCACCGGCAGGTCATCGTCATCGCGCGGCATGTCGAGCGCCACGCTGAGCGTCTGCGCGGCGGCGTTGTTCTGACCGGTTGACGGGCCAGCCAGGCCAAGCGCCACATCGGCGAACACCAGGTTGGTGGGCGCGTTGGCCCTGATCCAGAATTTGCTGGTCAGCGCCTCAACGACTGGCGTGATACCGCCGCTGAAGCCCTGCGGCGCATCGCGGTTGCCGTCAAGGTGAACACTCGTTTCAATGCTCCAGGCCGGGCCGGCATGCGCGAACAGGCGAGCCTCGGCGAGCTGGACAAAGTTGTCGCCGTCGAAACTGTCCTTGGTGGTGGGGAACACCACCTTGTAGTAGCGATAGCCCAGGCTGTTGGCAAAGCGCACTTCGCTGGTCGAGCCGCGCTCATCCGGCAGGCCGGTATCGCCTTCGCCGAGCAGCGTCCAGCTGTCGCTCTCCCAGTCCTCGCCCTCGTTTGATCCGTAGACCTCCCAGGTGGCGGGATCGAATTGCCAGATGTCGTCGCTTGCGACCGAGGTGAGGCGAAGCCCATCGAGCACCTCTTCCTTGTCGAGCGAGACGGTAAAGCCCGCACCTTCGCCGGTTTCATTGAGCCAGATCGTATCGGCCCGGTCGTCGGCCAGGTTCTCGATGCCCTGGCCTTCGGGTGAATCGCCCTCGGAGGCGGTGATGGTTGCGTAGGCCACCGCTTCGGCAGCAGCCGACTCGACCCGCACCGTGAGTCGTGCATCGACCCGGGTGGCCGGATCGAACAGGTTGAACGGCACATGCTGATGCCGCAGCATTGCATGGCGGTCGAGCCAGTCATCGATCGCCGCAGCGCTGCCCTCGAGCACCAGGCTCGCGATACCCGCGCTCAGGTTGTCGCTTGCGCGAGCGTCGGAGGCGATTGTCTCGGGCAGCGTCTGCGTGGCGCGCAGCCGGATGATCTCGCCCTCTTCAGAGTCCTCGCTCACCGACAGCGCAAAGCCGCCGTCGGTATCCTCTTCGAGCGCCTCGAGGACAATCAGCGTGCCCAGATCGGGCGCGACCGCGCCCGGCTTGGGTTTACCCTGCGCATCGAAGGGCACGCCCGCATACCAGGCCGACACGACCATCGAGATCGACTCGTCCTCGGGCTCGTTGATCGCCTCGCGGATCGACGCGGCAATCTGACGCAGCGCGAGCTCGGTCGAGGCCGGGCCCACGATCTCGTCCTTGGCATTGCGCTCGAGCAGGTCGTCCTCGGTGACCGTGTAGCGGAAGGTCTGTGGGGTGGGCTCGGCGTCGGACTCGGCATCGTCGGCCGCCGCAGAGACTGCAATGCCGTCGATCGAGATGACATCGCCCACCTTGAAGGTTCCGGTGAGCGCAAAGCTCGAGGTCTGTTTCGCCTTTTCACCGGCGACCCGCGACAGCGGCAGATCGCTGCCTGCGATCGCAAGCGTTCCGGCCGAGGGCGACAGCGTCACCGTCACCGCATCCTGGGCGCTCGCGCCCCCCAGGCTGCCGGCGGCAAAGTTGATCACGCCCGTATCGCCATCGACGGCAAGCTCGGCAGGCAGTGCCAGCGCAGGGCCCGACAGCGCCGGCGCCTCATGGCTTACCAGGTTGGCTGCGAGGCCGAGCGAGTGAATGTCAAAGCGCAGGTCCTCGGGCAGGCCCAGCATCACATCGACGCCACCCACGACGCCGGTCGCTGAAATCCAGTTGGTGCCCGCGTGTGCACCCTTGCCCTTGAAGAGGCCGATACCGAATTCAATGTCGCGAACACCGAAGCCGCGCGCATCCGGATTGATCTCGCTCTTTTCGAACACGCCATCGCCGTCGGTGTCGTCGCCGTAGGGACCGATCCCGACAAATCCGTCAAGGTCGGTGCCGCCGATCGTGATCATCTCGGTCTGCACGCGCGAGCCGTCGGCAAGCGTCACCACCTGGCGCGCGCGCTCAAACGCGAGCGAGCCACTGACTTCGATGAAGCCGCCGAGCGACACATCAACCTCGCCCGAGGCGCGAATCCATTCGCCCTTCTCGCCCGAGGCGTCCATGTCGAGCGACTTGCCGGTGCCAGTGATGACCGACAGCTCGCCGCCCTCGGCGGTGTAGTCGATGACCTTGCGATCGGGATCAAAGCCCTCGCCCACGCCATCGACCAGGTTGATATCCACCGCGAGGTTGCGCGCGGCGAGCGTGAGGCCTTCCACGCCCACCAGTTCAACCGAGCCTGCGGCCGCCTTCACGGTGACCCAATTCAGGCCGGCGATGTTCTCCTGCTCGGGCGAGGCGCTGGCGATCACCAGACCGAACTGCACGTCGCCCAGCGCAAGACCCAGCGAATCGGTCTCGGGCGTGTCGTCCATCGTGATGCGGCCGTCGCCGTCGGTGTCCTGCCAGTAGGGACCGTCGACACCCGCAAACGCATACAGATCCTGGCCGCCAAACATCAGCGTGTCGACCCGCACTTCGGTGCGGTCGGCAAGAATCAGATCCTGCGTGGATTTCTCGAAGCCAAGCGAACCGGTGACAAACAGGAAGTCGGCCACCTGGACCGTCAGGTTGCCCGAGGCCCGGATCAGCGTTCCGCGCTTGCCCGAGAAGTCGAGCGTGATCGCCTCATCGCTGCCATCTTCGGCGAGGCCGCCGGTGTAGACGGTAAGCGGCGCAGGGCCGGTGGCGGGCGTGGGCGTCGGACCGGTGCCGGTGGTGGCTTCGCCGTCGGCGGCGTCGGCGTCAGCGTCAGCCTCCGAGGCTTCTGCATCGGCTTCGGTGGCCGCGTCTGCGCCGCCGTCCACCGTGTCGTCAGACGTATCCGGCTCGCCGTAGTCAACAACGGTGCGGCCGTCAGTGCCCAGATTGAGCTCAAGCTTCAGATCATCGGCATCGATGCTGATCACATCGAGCCCGATGTCGTTCGCCTTCTTGGCCGTGCCGCTTACGCTGATCCAGCCGCGCGGATCAGCGGCTCCCGTTCCGGTTCCGTTGTCGCCCAGGTCTTCCAGGTTGAGCACGAACGCAACATCGATCCCCTGAATCTCGAAGCCCACCGCATACGGGTTGACGACTTCCTCATCCAGGTTCAGGTCATGGTCGGTATCGAGGCGATAGGGTCCGTTCAGACCCACGAAGCCGTAGAGCTCGCTGCCGCCCAGCGTCCAGCGCTGGGTTTGAACGTCGGAGCCGTCTGACAGCGCGACCGAGCTCACCTCCGAGCGCAGCCGGAAGCGGCCATCGATCGTGAGGAAGTCGGCGGCCGACAGCGTGGCACCCGCCAGATAGTCGACGTCGTTGCCGAAGTAGTCGGCATTGAAATAGCTGCCCAGCACATCGGCATCGGCTTTCGAGTGCGCCCGGATATCGAGCAGTTGGGCGAGCGGCCGCTCCGCCACCTCCAGATGGAAGCCGGTCTTGTCCTGGCTGACATCGAGCACGGTATCGCCGTTGTCGTAGCCGAAGAGTCCCGCACTGGTGCCGAACTTGCCTTCGATGGCCTCTGCGCTCACCAGCGCCTCGAAGCGATCGCCCAGGCGCGGCGTGAAGGGCGCCACACCGCCCTCGCCATCATCAATGTCCACATAACCGATGTCGATGTTGCCGCCATCGAGCGTGAGCGTGCCGGTGACCTCGAGCCGGTCGAAGGCATCGCTGCCTGCCAGATTGAGGCGCAGGCCCTGACCCGCGCCCAGCGTCTGGTTGCCCTCGATGCGGATCAGACCCGGCGAGACCAGGCGGCCGAACACCACTGCGTCGGCCACAAACGCGTACTGCGCGGTACCGATGCCGAGCACATAACGGCCCGCCTCGGGGATCAGACCCAGGCTCGTGAGATCGATGGTGCGTGGTGCATCGGCCTTCGCCGCCGCTGCGCTCACCTCGACGCCGGTATCTCCGTCGAGACGCGTGGTGTCACGGCGAAGCGTAATCACCTGGTCGCCGGCGCCTGTGCCCAACGTGATTTCCCCGTCGGCGTAGCTCGCCTGGAAGGCACCCTCACCGATTGATTCGATCGCATCGGCCAGACCCTGTCCGAGGTCATCGAGCGAAGCCGAGGAGCGCGCGTCAACCCAGACATCGTCGCCCCAGGTGCCGAACACCAGACCCTCGGCCGCGCGGATCACGAGGTCGCCGCCATTCACAAACATGAGCCCATTGAGCGAGCCGACCTTGTCGGCCGCCTCGATCAGGACATTGCCGCCGATCGCGCGGATCGGTGCGTCGATCTGGGCGGAGGTGCCCGACCCAGTGGCGCGCAGGCTCACCGAGCCCGAAGCGCCGGCATCGAGTTCGGCGTTGAGCGAGAGCCGCGCATCATCGCCAAGGCTTTCGATTTCGACCGCGATCGCATCCAGCGTGATCAGCCCGGTGCGGGGCTCGGCATCGGGCGTGCTGGCATCGCCCGCCACCTCGCCCACCGCTAGCGAATCGGTCTCGATCAGGTAGATGGAGCCGCCGCTGCGACCGGCAACCCGGTCAACCGTGAGCTCGAGCGCATCGACCAGACGCTGGTCGCGCGTGGTGCCCAGCAGCAGATCAACCAGATCGCCCGCGACCTGTGGCAGCTGGCCGCCGGCATAAACGGTCTCGCCGATTGACTCGGCCACATCAAGCCAGAGATCGGAAGCGATCACATCGGGGTCGGTATCGAGATTGATCGTGCCCACCGACGGCCCGCCCGAACGCGTGCGGCCGTTGTCGATCACCGAGCCGCTGCGCGCAATCAGCGCCACCGAGCCGAGCGCGCCCTTGGCACCGCTCGCATCAATCTGCGACAGCAGCACAGATTCGCCGGCATCGAGCACCACCGAGCCGCCGCCGGTGGCAATCACCGAGGAGACTTGCTCGCTCACCGTGCCTGGCAGTACGCCTTCAATCTTCACCTGACGCGTTTCGGTTTGCTGGATGACCGAACCGCGCACCGCGGTGATCGTGAGATCGCCCCCCTGCGTGTCGATTGCACCGGCGGTGGCCTGCGTGACCTTGCCGCGCGCCGACATCGCAAGCGACGCGCCGCCGGTGGTGACCTCGCCTGCAATCAGCAGATCGCCACGTGCCGAGAGCGATACGGTCGCGCCCTCGACGCTCTCGTCGGCCAGGGTGAACGTGAGTTCGTCGAGCGTGACCGTGCCCGACTTCTGCACGTCGATCAGGATGCCCAGCGGCAGCGCATCGCCGCCGACCAGGCCACCATCGGCCGCGGCCGACAGCTTTGCGGCATGGACCCGGAACGCCTCGGTGACGGTGCGACTCACCGGCATCAGGATCGGTTCCTCGCCGGTGGACTCGCCCACATCGAAGGTCTCGACCAGCACCTCGACCGTCTCGATCGTTTCCAGCACGCGGCCAATGCCGCCGCCCATTGCCTCGAGGCGGACGTCGGCTGCGCGCAGGTTGGCGGCACCTCCGCTGTCGGCGCCCAGGATCGAGCCCGTGCTGGTGGCGAGCACCGCCGAACCGGTTGCAGACAGCCGGCCCACCACCAGATCGCCGTTGGCCTCGCGCAGGTAGAGCGAACCCGCCACCTCGCCGGTCAACAGCGCGCCCGCGCCGATCAGGTCGATCACAAGCGGCTGCTCGTCGCTGCCGACATGACCGGCGGTCTCGCTGGTCTCATCGTCTGCAGCGGCCGAGGTGTACAGGTCAAGCACCGTCGCTTTCACCAGACCGTCTTCGGTCGCCACGATGCCGTCGCGCGCAGCGAGCGACACCGTGCCGCCTTCAATCGTTGCACCCAGCGTGAGCGCACCGCCGCCCGCCTCGATCACGAGCGTGCCGCCATAGGTCTCGATGGCATCAGACACGGTGATCGCGCCGCGGCTCCTCAGCACGATCTGGCCGGGCTCGGCCATCGTTGCGGTGTCGCTTGCGGCCGCAAACAGCGCGAAGCTCCGCACCATCGGGGCCGGTGCAACCTCCTCGGTTGCCGACCCGGCCTTGCCGGCGGTCAGCCGGCCCACGGTGATGGGCTGGTCGCCCGTGCTGGTGATCGAGATGCTGCCGGCTGCGCGGATGCTGAGGTTCAGGATCGGGCCGCTGGGGTTGATCACGCCCGAGACATCGCCACCCGAGACGATCTCGACATTGTCGATACCCAGAATGGCATCGGTGAGTGTGACCGAGCCGGTGACGGCAATCACGACCGGTTCGGCCGGGTCGGTGCGCGCGGCGAGTGCCCGTTCCACGAATGCATCGTCGATCAGCGCGTCGCCCGTCACGACTTCAACGTCTTCGCCGAGGTCGTCGGGCAGGCCGTTGGCAACCTCGCCGACCAGGGTGGTCGCGCGCGATTCGAGCCCGCTTTGCTTCGCCATCACCGACAGCTCGGCAACGGCGCCTGCGGGCAGACCCTGGTCACCCGCTTCAGCGTCTTCAACATAGGACAGCGGCGCAGCCGACGCCGCGGGCGGTACGCTGGCAAGCCATTCGGCCAGCGCACCTGCAGGTCCAAACAAGCGGATCGTGCTGGCTGTTCCGCCCGCTGCGAGCGACTCATCGTTGCCGTCGGTGGCATTGAGCGCATCGGGCAGCGCACCGAGCTTGAGCAGGCCGGCAGACACGGTCAGCTCGACGATCATCGTGCCGGCCAGGTTGGACCAGCGTGCCGGCTGGATCGCCTCGGCGCCAAAGCGCAGCGCGCCGGTCTCGGCATCGGGCACGAGACTGGTCGGCATGGCAAGCCTGGGCGCGTTTCTCAGCTGCGTATCGCCCGACGTGGGCCGCTTCATGAGCGTGGCGCCGTCCGCGCGCAGTTCACCCTGGACGAGCGCGAAGCCGAGCATTCCGGCCGGGCCGGTGTAGCTGAGCGACGTGGCGCTGCGAATGTAGGCGTTGAGATTGTCAGCCGAGCCACTCAGTTCGATCGAACCGTTCTGCAGGCGCTGGATCGCCACCCCGTCTGCACCAGCCGGCAGTGCATCGGTCGCATCATCAGCCAGCGTCAGCGCGGGCGCGTCAGCGCCAGCCACCGCAGCCGGCAGCGTGAGCAGAAGGGTGACCGGGCCCCGTGCCGGGTCGGCAATCACCACATCATGGTCGACGACCAGCGAGGTTGCACCGGTTGCCGCGAGCGCAATACCCTGCGGCAGGCGGAGCCCAACATCGGCCGCGCGCTCGAGCGAGATCGACAGCGCATCGATGGCCGACTCGGCCCGTGCCACCCGTGCGGGCTCGCCCGCGCTTTGCGACGGCGCCGTCAGCTCGAAGCCGAGCACGGCATCTGCACTGCCCATAAAGCGCAGTGCATCGCGCGAGCTGAGGAAGGCATTGAGGTCGGCAGCCGTGCCCACCAGGGTCAACGTGCTTCCGGTACCGGCTTCGATCGTGTCGGTGGCGTTTGCCGCTTCGCGCAGCGTGTCGCTCGCCTCCCAGGCGAGGGTGCCGGCGGATACCTTGATCTGGAGCGTGAGCGTTCCCGCACCCGCCACCGCCTGCGCGGGCAGCAGAATCATGCCGCCTGATGGCAGGGCGTAGCCCGCAGGCACGGTCAGGGCCGGTCCTGCAACAACCGTGTCGGGCGCAGGCGCCGCGGTGACGCTCACCGAGCCGCGGCTGCTGATGTCGCCGACCACCCGGATGGCAACCGATTCGCCCGCAGCACGCTCGACGAACACGCCGTTCGCGCTACTGAACAGCTGATTGAGCGCTGCGACGTTGCCGGTAAAGCGCGTCGATGCGATCTGTAGCGACACGCCATTGATGGTGCGCGTGTAGGTGGTGCCTGCTGTGACCGCCACTGTTCCGGCCGCGAGGGTCACCGAGCCCGAGGCAAGTCCGGTCACGCTCACGCTGGGCGGCGGCGCTTCGATCTCGACCGAAATCGTTGGATTGTTTGCAGCCTGCAGCGCCTGTTCGCCCAGCATCAGCGGCACACGCGCACCGGCCGTCACCACGCGCGATACGGGCAGCGTGAGCGTGGCGCCGGTGAGTGTTGCGGTGGTTGCCGCGGGTGCGGCAATCGACACGGCGGTGCGGCTCGCATGACCCAGCGAGTCGGCAAGCGTGATCTGCAGCGCGATCGGGGCATTGTCGGCAAGCGCGCCCGGCCCGACATAGCGCAGTTCACCGCTTGATCCGGACAGGAGCGCCGCCAGCTGCGGCGCGGTTCCGCGCAGCACCAGCGTGCGCGGGGTGCTCGCTGCATCCACCACCACTGCACCGTTCGACGCAATGGTGGCCGCGAGCCCCTGGCCATCGGCGAGCGCGAGCGTGCCGGCGGCCGGGAGCGCAACCGACAGCGTGAGCGTGCCGGTTCCCGAGAGCACCGCCTGATCGAACTTGAGTTGCGAGGAAACCGAAGGCGTCACCCACAGGCGGGATGACAGCTCGCCAATGGCCGGCGCGGTGTTGAATGCGCTGGTTGCGCCATAGAGGGCAACCTCGGCCTCGGCGCGGTTGGCGCCAAGCTCAACCGAAACGCGCATCGTCTGGGCGCGCGTGCCAGTGTCATCGACACGCGAGGCAATGCCAAGGTAGTTGACCCGTGCGGGCGAGGCCGACAGATACGCCGACAGCGCATCGGCCGAGCCGGTGAGCGTGAGGCTCGATGATCCGTTGCCAACCGCCGTGATGCCGGCCTCGGTTGCACCGCTTGCGTTGAAGACGCCGCCGTCGGCCACGCGCAGCGTGACCGAGCGCGCCACGGTGCCGCTGCCCAAGGCGTTGGCGGCAAACACCACCGGGCTTGCTGCGGCGGGCACCACCGGCAGCACGCCAGGCGCCGAGAGCGCGGGCGATGACGAGGCTGCGCCGGCCGACAGTTCGATTGCGCTGGAGACGCTCTGCGCGCCAAGCGACAGCGTGGCATTGAGCGTTGCAGCCGGGCCGTTGTAAACCAGGCGGCCCATGCCCAACCAGGTGTTGAGCGTGGCAATCGTGCCGCTCAAGCGCACGGTGCCGCTTGCGGCATCCAGATCGACGAGCGCCGCCACGGCGCTTGCGTCGCCGGCGCGCGTGGGCGCTGCGGTGAGCGTGCCCGCGGTGGAGGCAAGCGTGAGCGTGTAGACCGAGTCCGACGCGCCGCCCAGCGGCGTGCCCGGCATCAGCAACGCCACATCGGCGCCGGCGGTCACCGGAATCGCCCTGGGCAGGGCCATCGCAAGGCCCTGCGGGCCGGTCGTTTCAACCGCAGCCACGGGGGTGAGCGCCACGCGCGCAGAAGCCGAGCGCGCGCCGCCTGTGGTGTTTTCAACGGTGAGGGTAAGCGCCTCGCCCGCGCCGGTGTAGCGGAGCGCGCCGGACGCGAGCCAGGCATTGAGCGCAGCCGCGGTCCCGGTCACCCGTACGACATTGGCCGCTGCGTCGAGGTCGGTCAGGCCGCCGGTGGAGGCAGCCTGCAGGCTGCCGCTCGCAACCGAGGCGATCAGGCTGAGAGTGCCGGCACCGGAGATTGGTGTGCCGATGATCACGACATTGGATGCGGTGGCCGCGCGCACCGGCACGCTGGTGGGGAGCGCGAGCGCAGGAACGACAGCCGATGCGGCAATCAGTTGTACCGAGCCGGTAATGGCCTGCGAGGCCGAGGCGCCAGCCTCCAACAAGCCCACTTCGAGCGCCTCACCGGTGCCGGTGTAGGCCAGCTTGCCCGCGGCCAGCCAGGCGTTGAGCGCGGCCGTGGTGCCCGAGAGCGTGAGCGTGCGCGCGTCTGCAGACAAACTGCCCGCCACCAGACCCGCGAAGTCGACAGCAGCGAGTGTTCCGCTCGCGACCGCAAGCTTCATCGACAACGCTGTGTCGGTGGCTGCGCCCACGCGCGATGCAGTCGAACCCGCGATCGCGAGGGTGCTGGCAGCACCCGACTGCACAGTGAGCGCGAGCGGCAGACGAAGCTGAACCGGCGCGGCGCCTGCTACCGTCGACTGCGCAGGGCTGTAACCCACAGTGAAGGTGCCCGAACTCACTACGGGCGCGGAGCCCGCCGCAGGCGTCGACTCCAGTTCAACCGCGACCGACCCGGTGCCGGTGGCGAGCAGCTTGAGCTTGCCCGCCTGCAGCCAGGCGGACAGTTCTGCCGCTGTGCCGTAGAGCGTGAGCGTGCTGCCGGTGCCCGCGGCAATGAGCGCGCCGCCCGAACCGGTGCGTAGCGCTGTGTCGGCCTGCCACACGAGCGTCGCGGCCGAGGTGGCCGTCAAGCGCAGGGTGAGCGGGCCCGTGCCGGTGATGGCATTCGCACCGAAGGCGGGGGTGGCGAGTGCGCCTGGCGTGGCAATGACGCCCTCCGGCAGCCGCATCATGCCGCCGGCATTGGCGGTGGCAGGCTGGGTGGGCGCTGCGAGCAGCACGTTCACCGTCGAGGCCGCGACCGCATTCTCAAGCCGCACACCGAGTTCAAGCGGGGCGTTGCCGCTCGCAAGCGCAGGGCCCTTGTAGCGGATGGCATCCGCAGCAGCCATGAACGCCTGCAGGTTGCTGGCTGTTCCTTGCAGAACAAGGGTGCGCGCGTTGCTGAGCGTGCTGTTGACGGTCACGCCGCCGCCTGCGTTCGCGGAGAGTCCTTCGCTCAAGGTGGCATCGAGCGCCAGATCGGCTATAGCCGGTAGCGACAGGGTCAGTGTCAGCGATTCGCCGGCCGAGGCGTTGGCGAGCGCTGCGCCCGTGAAGCGCAGATCCGAGGCGGTCCTGGCGGTCATCCAGAGCTGGCTTGGCAGACCGGTGATGACCGGTGCGGCCTCGCTCAGGCGCGAGGCGCCATAGAGCTGCACGCTCGAACGCGTTGAAGACAGCGTGGTGGCTGGGTCGGCGGTGCGGCGCTCGGTGAGCACGGTCATCAGCTGCGTGGCAAGGCCGGTGTAGGCAATGCGCGACGCATCCGAGAAATAACTGCTGAGCGCGGAGGCGCTGCCGGTGAAGACGATCTGAGAGGTGTTGCTGCCGGTCACCAGCACCGCATTGGCATCGGTGCCAGGCGTGCCCACGCCCGTTGCCGCAAACGTGCCGTCGGATGGCACCGAGAGCGTGACCCGAACCGGGTTGGATCCGCTGCCGAATGCATTGGCGCCGAACACGATCGGACTGGCGGCATCCGGCGCCACGCCGATCGCGCCCGGCAGCAGGCTGGTCGGTGCTGCGAGCGTGGTGGTGGCATCGAGTGCGATCGTGCCGCGTACCGACTGCGCGCCGCGCGACAGCAGAACGCTGAGCGTGCCGCCCGTGCCGCTGTAACCCAGCGCGCCGCTGGTGATGAAGCCATTGAGCGCATCGATGTCGCCTGAGACCACCAGCTCGTTTGCATCAACGTCGGTGTCGGCGAGCGCGCCCGACAGCACCGAGAGCGTGCCCTGCGATGCGGTGAGCGTCAGCGTGTAGTCATCGGCCGTCGAGGCCAGGTTGCCGGTGGCGCCGGAAAGCGGCGTGCCGGGCAGCGTGAGTGCGGTGGTGACGCCCTCGGTCGACAGCGCGCGCAGGCTCTCGGGCAGCGCAAGACCCAGAGTGGCCGGGCCGGTGGTTTCGGCAGCGGCGGTGGCGACCAGCGCAACCCGTGCGCTCGCCGACCGGGCAAAGCCCGAGACATCGCCCGCATCGATGTTGGTGACGACCAGATCCAGCGAAACCGATGCCCCCGCCGCCATGGCAGCGGATTGATAGCGCAGCTTGCCGGCGGAAAGCCAGGCGTTGAGTTGTGATGTCGACCCGGTCAGCGTGAGGGTTTGGTTGCTGTTGCTGCGAACCGCCGAAACGAGGCCTGTCGTATCGGGCGTCTCGAAGCTGCCCGAGGCCACCGTGAACACGGCCGATACTTGCGTGGCACCGCCGCTGATCGCGGAGCCGCCCACCATGAGGCTGGCTGCGCCGTTGCCCACAGCCACCGGATAAGAGGCCGCAACCGCGAGCGCGGGGGCCGGCGCAATGGCGGGCTTCAACAGCACGCTGCCAGACAGCGTCTGCGAGGCAGCACCCACGGTGTGGCTGTAGGTGACCGACAGCGTGGCCGCCGGGCCGGTGTAGCGCGCGCCGCCATTGGCGAACCAGGCGTTCAGGTTGGCGAGCGTGCCCGTCACGCGAACGGTGGTGCCCGAGGCGGTCACGACGGTGATGCCGGTGCCGGCCTGAGCGGCAAGCGCGCCCGCGTTGACGGAGAGCTCGATCGCAAGCGCTTGGCTCGCGTTGCCCGTAAGCGGCGGGTGGGCGATGACGAGCGCTGCTTCAACGGTTGAGCTTGCTGCGGTGGTGAGCTGTGCGGGCAGGGTGAGACCCAGTTGCGGCAGCACGCCAGCGACAGCCGCAGGCACCGGAACATGATCGATCGCGATGGTCGAGACGCTGGTGATGTCGTCTGCGGTTCCGGCATCCGGTCCCTGTGACGTGGTCGTCACCGTGATCGTGGTGTCGGCGTCGGCGCGAACCTTGAGGTTGCCGGCGGTGGACAGGTAGGTGTTGATCTGGCTGGCCGTGCCGGTCAGGCGTAGTGCCGTGCCGGTGCCGGCCGCCGTCACCGCCGTGGTGAAGCCGGCGCCGGTCGTGAGCGTCAGCGCAGACGCGAGCCCGGCGGGCACGGCAGCCCAGGCCAGTTGTTCAGTGCCTGCTGCGTCGTTCAAGCTCAGCGTGACCGACAGCGGATGGCTGCCGTTGAATGCATTGTTGGCGAAGACGATAGCCGCCAACGCGCCGGGTGTGACTTCGACCTTGGCATCGAGCGCCTTGGCGGCGCCGGTGTGGAACTCGGACTCGGCCGGCTGCGCCGCTGCGGCAAGCGTGACCTCGACGCTGGACTGCGCCGCCGCCGAGAATTGCGCGCCGGTCAGCGCTGTGGTCGGTGTCGCAAGGCCGGCCGGTACGGCGATCAGTCGCGCGTCGAGCTTGATGGCGCCATTGTTGGTCAGCGTGCCCGGACCGGTATAGGTGATGCGTGCCGCGCCGGTATCGGCGCGCAGCGCCGATGCGAGTTGCGCGGCGGTGCCACGGATCACGAGTTCGCGGTTGGGGATTGAGCTGACCACGGTAACCGCAAGCGCAGCATCGGTCGCCGACACGATTGAGAGGCCCTCGCCCGATCCCAGCGTGAGGTTCGTCGCCGGCAAGGCAAGGCGCAATTCAAGGAGCGCGCTCGAACTCGCACCCTCAAGCGACGCGGTGTTGAAGCGGAGAAGATTCTCGGTGCCAGGGGTGACCGGGAGGCTGGTTGGCAGCTTGGTGAGTACCGGCACGGTCTGATTGAGCGAGGCAGAGAGCGCGCCGTAGAGCTCGATGGTGGCGGTGGTGGATGCAACCGCAGCCGAGCTCTGCATCAGCGCGGTGGTCACCGACAGCGATTGCTGCGCGGAGCCGTTCACAAACACCCGCGCAGCGGCACCTGCTTCGGCAAACAGTGCGCTGAGCGCAGCGGGCGAGCCGGCGAAGGTTCGGCTGCCACCCGTCGACACCGTGGTGAAGGCGGAAACGGTGACGGACTGTGAGCCGCTGCCGACCGTCACCGTCAGCGTGCCGCTTGCGGTGGGCGCGAGCGATGCAACGTTGATCGAGCCATTGGTGGCCGACAAGGTGACGGAGAGCGAGGTGCCGGTATCCGTACCAAAGGCAGCCGCGCCCAGGGTCAGCGCGCTGTCGGTATCCGCAAGCACCGCGAGCCTGCCGGGCAGGTTGACCGTGGGGCTGGTGAAGCGCGTGCCGGAGGGCTGGTGCAGATCCACCGAGAAGCCGCCGGTAGCGAGCAGGGTTGAGTCGAGCGAAGACAGGGTGGTGCCCGCGGCAGCGGCGCGACGGAGTTCGACACTCACGGTGCGGGCCGCGTCGGTGCGCAGCGTGAGCTTGCCTGCATTCAGCCAGGCGCTGAGGTCACTCACCGAGCCAACGAGCGTGCGCGTGGCGCCCGTACCCGAGACGGTGACTCCATCATCCGCCGCATCAAGCGTGGACAGCTCGCCACCAGAGGTGGTGATCGTAGCCTGGACAAGCGCGGTGCCAGCATCCGTCGCCCCGGACGAGACACCGAGCAGCCAGTTGCCGTCCGATGCCGCGCCCAATCGCAATGGGGAATCTGCACCCGGAACGAGAGTGACCGCGGTGGGGAGCGCGAGGCGCGGGATGGCGCGAGCGCCGGGGTTGTCGAGGAGGATGCGGGCGGTGGAGATCGTATCCATCCCGGCGACGGTGCCCGGATTGGTCACACGCAATTCAAGCGATTGTGCGCCGACGCCCGAGTAGGTCAGGTTGCCCACCGCGCGCAGATACCGGTTGAGGTCAGCCGCAGACCCCGCAAGCTGCACCGCGTTGCGGGCATTCACCGTGAGCGAGGTCGTGACGGTCACACCGTCAGCATTACCCGCAACCGTATCGTCGTTGAAGACATTCAGGAAGTTTTCGCCGGCTGGTGCAATCAGCGTTGCAACCAGCGCGCCGGTACCGCCCGATGCGCTGATCAGATCGCGGGCGAACGCAACCGTGGATACGCCTGCCGCGTCGGGCGCAAGCGTGAGCGTTGCAGGGGCGCTGAGCGACACCGTCGGAGTGGCCGCGGGCCGGATGATCAGGCTAGACGGAATCGTTGACGACACCACCGGGCCACCGGCCGACGACGCCGCGTTGATGAGGAACGTCAGCGTCGCCGCCTGCGTGCCCGTATAGGCGAGGTTGCCAGCCGTTGAAAGCCAGGAGTTCAGCGCCGAAGCGGTGCCGGTGATCGTAAGCGACGGGCCGGTGCCGAACAGATTGGTGTTGTCGATCGTCGTGCCGGCGGGCAGAGTGAGGCCCGCGACATTCACCCAGCTGAGCGAACCGGCGGTAACCGAGAGCGTTGCCGTAATGACCTGGGTTGCGTCGCTCGTGGTCAGCGCATTGGACGGGAAGGTGAGGAACGGCAGCTGCGTGTCGGAGAACACATACTGCTGAGCGAGTCGTAACTGAACACCCGACCCCGCCGGACGCACGATCGGAATCTGGCCTCGGGTTTGCGTGGTGCCGAGAACCGCAAGCTGAATCTCGCCACCGGCGACGCTGGTGGTGACGGTGATCGGGCCGCCGAGTCTGGCGAGCAATACGGTCCCGGGTGCGGGTGAGCTGGAGGTCGACGCCACTGCGGCGGCGGTGACCAGCGCACCCGGGGCCGCGTTGATCGCCGCGGCAAGCTTGGCCGCGATGTTGGCGCGGGCCTGCGCAAGGGGCGCAGCCCCGCCGCCACCGGCGCCGTCGACCGTGAGGTCGGCAGCAATAACCATGTAGCTGACCGCATCCGTTGCCAGGCCGTTGACGGTCAAGGTCTGACCCGCGGTGGGCATTGCGCCCGCGACGGCGAGCGAGTAGGAGCCGATTCGAGCTGCAACCGAGGCGACGCCCGTGGTGGCGTCGTAGCGAACGTTACCCGATGTCGCGAAGAACGTATTGAGGTTCGCGGCTGTACCAATGAAGCGTACCGAAGTAAACGACGTGCCCCCAGTTGAGATGGTCGAACCAACGGCAACCCTGACGTTGCCTCCGGTTGCGGCACCGTAGGCGCCGCTTGCGAGTCCCGCAATCTGGAACGTGCTCCTAGGCGCTTCAAGCTCGACAAACACCACCTGCCCGGAGGCCGTGTCTTCGGTGTACACGAGCTGCCCGGTGTCGCTGGAGCCTGGCCGCGGGAAGATGAGGTTGACCCAGCCACCGGCATCGGGATCCGCCGCCTGCAGCCGCAGACGGATGTTTTGATCGGTGGTGGAGGGCTGAACCGGCTCGTCGAGCGTGATCGTTGCCCTCGACTCGTTGACGCCGTTGGCAACCGTCAGCGTGACAGGCATCGGCGCGCTGTTGTACTGGCCAGGACCGTTGTAGACGACCCGATTGGTGGTTGATAGATAGGTCTGAAGATCGGCGGCACTGCCTTCAAGCGTAAGCGTCTTGCCGCTGTTCGATACGGTCGCGTCAACGCCACCGGTGTCCGGGCCGGACCAGCCCTGGCCCGCGGTCAGCACCAGACCCGCAGGCAGCGTCAGGGTGGCCGTGAGCGTGCCGGCGCCAGTCAGCGTCAGTCCGCTGAACGCGATCTGGTTTGCATAGCCGTTGGTGACCAGAAGCCGCTGGGGCAGCACGCCGATCTGCGGCGTTGCCGCGCCAACAGGTGACTCCAGTCGCCAAATCGTATCCACACTGCGAGCCGCGCTGCCGGTACCGGCAGAGACCGTCACCGCGAGCGTTCCCGCCGTGTTGTTGTAGGTGATCTTCCCGGCAGTGCTGAAATACGTGTTGAGCGCGGCAGCGCCGCCCTGGAGCGTAGCCACCTCCACGCCACCCACCACTGCGGTCGACACAAGTACGCCGTCGGCACCCGCGCCACCATTTTGGGTGTCGTCATCATCGACCAGCGTAAAGTCGCCACCCGCGTTGGGCGCCTTCAGCGTAAGCGTGAGTGTTCGGGAGTCGGATACGTCAAAGACTGGTCCCGGCACTACCAGATTGGTGCTGGCCGCAGCGGTCAACCGCAATCGATCGGGCAATGTGAATACCGGGGAACCAGAACTTGTGCCCAGCTGAACGCTTGCGCTAACAACACTGACCACACCCTCGGCCCTGCGCGCGGGCGTCGCGGGCGATTCCACACTCACCAACAGCTGCGACGATGTAGCGGTGTTGTAGCGAATGTTCCCTTGACTGATCCACGCATCCAGATTGTCCGCAAGTCCAACAAGCACCACGCTGCTGCCGGAGGCAGATTCAACCGTTACGCCGGCGGGCGCCGTACCCAGGCTCAGCGTCCCGCTGGCGGCCGTGACCGTAAATCGGAGCGGATCGCTGCCAAAGGCGTAGCTCAGTCGGTCAGTGCCGAAATAGACTGGGCTGCTGGTGTTGGGCACCAGAACAACTGAAGTCGGGAGCTGCAGCCCTGGCTCGCCTGCCGGAACGGAATCCAGCAGGCTCGCAGGCGGCTGGGCGCCGGCGGCAAACACGTCGACTACGCCGCGAGCTCCGCCCTGAACGAGTCGGAAAGTAAGCGAGGTTCCACCCAAAATCGGATCGAACTGCACCGCGCCGGGCGTTGCGAACAGTTCGGAGAGCTCCTCTGCGGTTCCCGACAGTCTCGTCCAGGTGGTCGTTGCCAACGTCGACTTGGTAATGGCCCGGCCGGATGTGTTGA
The DNA here is from genome assembly GCA_049423065.1 of Burkholderiaceae bacterium. Lineage (GTDB taxonomy): Bacteria > Pseudomonadota > Gammaproteobacteria > Burkholderiales > Burkholderiaceae_E > SYIM01. The sequence continues at coordinate 3,347 of JBMSQB010000027.1, read as the reverse complement.
TGGTCAGCGACGTGGCTGGCACTTCAATATCAAGATCAAGCGTTCCGCTGCCATAAAAGGTGAAACTGTTCGCAGCGGCGGGCTCAACTTGCAGGAGCGCCCCTGGCGCGACACTCAAGCCAGCGGGCAATACCATGCGCGCAGTGGCCGCGAGGTAAGTGGGATCGAACGGCGAGTTCGACGTCTGCTGAGTGGCCGCAACCGTTACCGTGACCGTCGCATCAAGCTGATTCTGTGCGTCACGAAGCTCGAGGGTGTAGGTGGTGCCGCCACCGTTGTAGCGGAGCACGCCAGGTGTGGCGAGGTAGGTTGCAAGATCGGAGGCCTTGCCGCGAATTTCGGTGTGCGTATTGACCGTATGCACCGTGACATAGCCCGAAGCGGTGGCGGTCAGTGTTCCCGCAGCAGCGCCGGGAACGAAACGAAGCCGAAGCTCGTCCGTGCCATTGGCGAGGGCGCCGGTTAGCGATGCGCCAACAAACCGCAGATCGGAATCGCGGTAGGGGGTGACCCACACCTTGGTGGGCAGCGACGCAAACGCGGCGGTCGTCTCAGACACATCCGGATTCGCGGTGATGATGGTGCTGACGGTGTTGACCAGCGACGTCACCGTCGAGCTGATCGGAACGCCGTCAAGCGATGTGCCATCGGTCACCGAGAATACAAGCGGCGCCGAGACCGGGCCGACATATCGGATGCGATCGGCACTGCCGGTGCCGAGCAACTTCGCGTTCAACTGCGCCGCGGTGCCGGAAAGCGTAAGCGTCCGCGACAGACTGCTTACAGCGCCCGCAGACGTCACTGTGCCCAAACCCTGACTGCCCGATAGGGTGACCGAGTCCGGAATGCTGATCGTGAGTGTCAGCACATCGCTCGCCAACCCAGTGCCGCTTGACGGTGCATACAGAACGCCGTCTGCGTCCAGGGTGATAAGGCCGGTTGATGCCGGCACATTGAAGCGCGCGGGAATCGCCAGCGCCGGGCCGGTACGGGCCTGCGCCGTATTGCCCTGAAGCGTGACGGGTATCGTGCTCGCCGACACGAAGTCGCCCGCGGCGACGGTGACGGTAACCGACCCTGCCCCAGATGAGCGAAGCTTCAGGTTGCCCGCGTGAAGGTAGGCATTGAGCGCGGCCACATCGCCATACAACGAAACGCTTGAAGCCGCGGTTGTGGAGGCGGCAAGCGTGCTGCCAGCGGACGCGGAAGCTTTCAGACTGCCGCTCGATGACCACTCGAACTGCGCATTACCCGTGGCTTCGAAGTTCAGCAGCACATTGCCGGTGCCCGTGAGTGCCGACGAGCCAAAGGGAAGCGACTGCAGCGCGCCGGGTGTGGTGATGCGGGCGGCCGGTATCGAAAGTGTTGCGGGGGTTCCGGTGGCCTGCGCAGGCGTGGAGACCGGCACGGATACAGTCGACGTCGTACCGTTGGTTCGCGTGAGGGAAAGTGTTGCGGTGACCGGCGTGCTGTATTCGGTTTGCGCGGCGCCGGTGTACACCAGCTTTCCGGAAGTGCCCTTGAGCACGCCCTCCAGCAGCGATTCACTCCCTGTAATGGTCAGGGTGCGTTGCTCCGAGGCCTGGACCACGTTGCTGGAATTGAACCAGCTCAACCCTTGCCCGGTGCCGAGTGCTAGTGCAGCGCTGTCCGGCAAGCTGACGGTGAGCGTCAGGGATTCAACGTCGCTGACCCCGGTAAGGTCGAGCCCGTCAAACACCAGGGTCGACGCGCTGTTCGGCGTAATGGGCAGCGAAGGAGGCAGCTTGGTCAATCCAACCGGCGCGAGCGTTTGCGTCGCCGAGGCGGCGAGGCCAGACGCCGCATTCAACACCGTCAGCGTTGAACGCTGCTGTACCTGCGACACCAGATTGCCCGCGGATGCCTGCACCAGCACAGTGAGCGTCGGGAAGGTTCCAGCGGTGCCGTTGAAGCTCAGCTTGTCCGCGGCGCTGAGGTAGGCGTTCAATGCAGCAACGGTGCCGCTGAGCGATACCGAAGACGCCGCCGGGGCGTTACCTGAGATGTGGGGTGTTCCGGATACCGTGGCCGTTACGCCGCTGCTGGCAAGCGCGTTGGCCGTGATCGTTCCATCGCTGGTGGTGAGCACCACGGTGCGCACATCGCTTGCGCCGGCCGTCCCAAGTGGGTTGGATCCGAACGTGATCTTTCCGTTGGTATCCAGCACCGTGAAGGTCGCAGGAAGATTGAGTGCGGGTTGCGCAGGCGCGCCCGCCCGAACGGGTGTCGCGGTGTAGGAAACGATCGTGCCGGCTGAGGGCGCGGGCTTGGCGTTCTCGGCGATTTTGCTGAGGGGGGCGCTGGTGAGCGTGACCGTCAGATTCTGGGCGGGGCCCACCGTATACCGAACAGCATTCGGTATTGCGACATAGCTCTGGAGCGCAGTCAGGCTGCCCTGCAGGGTCGCGGTCGAGGTTCCGTCGCCCGACGCGGTGATCGCAAGGGAGGTCAACAGGGCTGCGTTGGTTGAGCTGCCGACATTGACCACACCCGCCGAACCGGCACTGAGCGTGAGGGTGAAGTTCGTACCGGCAAAATCAGGAATGAGATTGAAGTCTGGGCCGCGATGCGTCACCACGGTCACGGCTGTCGCATCCGACGGTAACGCCGGCATGGGCGATATCACGCCGCTCGCTGAGGTGAGCTGAATCTCGGCAATCTGGGCGTAGTAATTGCCACCCGACTCGCCAGCGGTCTGGTTGAAAACCACCTTGTAGTAGGTGTAGGCCGGGGCCGAGGTCAAGCTGACTGGACCGCCCCAGGCGTTACCCGCCGAGGAGCCTGTCAGTCCAGTAGCACCAGCCCCGATAGACGTCCACAGGTTGGAGCCCCATGCCAGTGGTTGGTCGGAGCCGTAGATCGTGAACTGAGTCGGATTCCATTCGGGCGTGGTGGCTGCGCTCTGGAAATTGATGCCGGTCAGGGCGGTGGGTGTAGACAAGCGGAACATCACGCCGCTGTTGCGGTTCGACGTGGAAGTGCCGTCGGTGTTACGGTATTCGGCGGTCGTGCCATCGAAGGCATTGGTCGCCATCTTGAGATCGGTACTGAGAACGAGTGGCGGGTAGTTTTCTGAACTGCCCACCACGTTGGCAACAAAGGTACCTGCGGGGGTGGTGTCCTGGGTATAGCCAATTCGGAAATACTCGCCGCCGCTGTTCTCGACCAGCACGGCTTCGAACTTGTAGTACTTACCCGCTTCGAGATAGACCGCACCGGTGTTAAAGATGTGCACCTTGGGCAGCTCGAATTGGCCCCAGCCGACGGGGTCATTGTCCTTGCCAATCGCGATCACCGAACCCGATTCGTCGCGGATGCGGAAGGTG
>JBMSQB010000026.1:0-50996 GCA_049423065.1 Burkholderiaceae bacterium | reverse complement strand
CAACTGGCCCAGCTCGTCGACCGCATTGCACACATCAGCCCGCAGCATGTTCTCACCGAAAAACTGGTGGAACATCTGGCCCACCGGGCTCTTCAGGAAGGCCACCCCGCCTGAGTGCCCGGGGCAGTGCCAGGAGTAGGAGCCGTCGTGCGCATAGTTGACCAGCGCCTTGAAAAACGGCGGCGCGAGCGATGACAGATAGTTGTTCGCTTCGCGGATGATGTAGCGCGCAACAAATTCCGGCGTGTCCTCGAACATGTGAATGAAGCCGTGCAGCTCCTTCAGGATGTCGTTGGGGATGTGTTGCGAGGTGCGGGTTTCGCCAAACAGAAACACCGGAATGTGCACATTGCGGCGCCGGGTCTCGACAATGAACTGGCGCAACTCCTGCACTGCCTTGCTCTCGGCGCCGTCTTCGTTGATTTCCTCGTCGTCGATCGACACCACAAACGCCGAGGCGCGCGCGGCCTGGTTGGCCACCATCGTGACATCCACGTAAGTGAAGCCGCCCACGACCTCATAGCCTTGCTCCTCGATCGCCTTGGCGAGCGCACGGATGCCCAGACCACTGGCCGACTCGGCCTTCCAGTCTTCGTCGATGATGACAATCGGGAAACGGTATTTCATCGGGTCGCCAGGGTGAAAGTGTTGGAGGAGGAAGAGAGACCCAAGTAGACCACAAAACCGCGTGGGGCCGAGACTCGCTCAGCAGCTACGCAACAGTTGACCGGGCCAAGGGTCAACCGGACTCATGGCAACCGGATCACCATGGGCATCGACCACGCGTGTGCCGTTCACCCAGACACCGTGAACGCCGACGGGCGGCGTAAGCAGCCGGGCGCCGCCGCCCGGCAGATCGTTCACGCGCGTTTTGCCAGCCCGACCCACGGTGGAGGGGTCGAAGAGCAACAGATCCGCCCAGGCCCCGGGCCGGATCAGACCCCGGTCGGCAAGCCCGAAGAGCGCAGCCGGCTCGGCAGTAAGTTTTCTCACCGCACTGGCAAGGCTCAGCACCCGACGCTCGCGTACCCAGTGCCCGAGCAGATGAAGGCCGAAGCCGGCATCGTTGAAAAACGTGAGGTGCGCACCGGCATCCGACAGCGATACCAGGCTTGCGGGATGGGCGAGCATGCGGGCGACAGCCTCTTCGTCCGAATTGAGCAGCACGGCGGAAAAGACGGTATCGAGGTTCTCCTCGATCGCCAGATCGAGCATGAAATCAAGCGGATCGCACCCCGCCTCACGCGCGAGTGCGGCGATGCTGCGGTGCTCGAGATGACGGTGGCTGGCGCGCTGCGTCTCCACCACCTGCACCTTGTCCCACTCGCCATTGAACAGCCGAAATACGGCGGGCTGCGACAACTCGCGCCGAATGGCATCGCGTCGCTCGGCCGACCGGAGCGCCGCGATGAACGCCTCGCCCTTCAGCGCGAGGAGCGGTCGCCAGCTCTCCAGGCCCTCCACCGGATAGGGCGAATGCAGGGTGAAGTCGTTGGTGAGCGGGCACGGCGACACTGCGCCCACCATCTTGCGGCCGCGCGCCCGGGCCGCAGCGATGGCATCCAGATCGGCGAACACCGCCCCCGGATTGGTGCTGTTGTGGAGCAGCGCCGCAACGATCACCGGACGATCACTCTGCTCGGCGAGCGTCTCCAGAAAATCGATGCGGGTATGGCCGCCCTTGGTGAGCATGAAGACCGAGCGGGGGGCATCGCTGAGCGCGCCCACCAGGGCCTGAAGCTCGCTGTCGTCCGCCAGCCGAGAGGGCATCGGAATGCCCCCCTCACCGTTGTGGGCGGGCGAGGTGGAGGTGGCAAAGCCGATTGCCCCGGCCTTCAATCCCTCGACCAGGAGCGCGCGCATCTGCGCCACTTCAGCAGGCGAGGCTGCCCGCCGGGATGCCTCCTCGCCCATCACGAACGTTCGCAGCGACGAGTGACCGACAAAGGCCGCGAGGTTGGGCACGGTACCGCGCCGCTCGATAAACGCCAGATAGTCGGCAATCGACTCGAACTGCCAGTCGATACCCTGGCGCAACACCTCGAGCGACATACCCTCGACCTGCGTGAGGTTGCGCATGATGCGCTCGCGGTCGCCGGGCCGGCAGGGGGCGATGGTAAAGCCGCAATTGCCGATCACCGCAGTGGTCACGCCGAGCTGGGGTGAAGGCGAGCACCAGGGGTCCCAGGTCACCTGCGCGTCATAGTGGGTGTGGTTGTCGACAATCCCGGGCATCAGCGCAAGGCCCTCGGCATCGATTTCCTCGCGCGCCCGACTCAGGCTGCCGGGCGGGCCCACCTCGGCAATCCGCCCGCCCGATAACGTCACGTCTGCGTGCCGGGGATCAGCGCCGCTACCGTCAACCAGCAGCGCGCCACGAATCAGCAGGTCATTCATCGCGGGTCTCCGATTTGACCGTTGCCTGCGGGCGGGATCAGCGCCGAATGGCGCGCGCGAGCGCTGCCCCGAGCGCGGTGGTCTCTGCCGCAGGTTCGCGCCTGGCGGCGCCCGCCGGTGAACGAGCGCCTCCTGCGCCTGCGCCTGCGCCCGACGGGCGGCCACCGCCTCCGGCGGGCGGCGCGCCGCGCGTGGCGCCCTGGGGGCCACCCCCAGCACCGTCAGCGGCGCGTGCGCCAATCACCGGCCGGCTCTTCATCGATAGCGCGATGCGTTTTCGCGCCGCGTCGACCTCGACCACCGTCACGCTCACCACCTGCCCGGCCTTCACCGCTTCGCGGGGGTCGCGAACGAACCGGTCGGACAGTTGCGACACGTGGACCAGTCCGTCCTGGTGAACGCCGATGTCGACGAACGCACCGAAATTCGCCACATTGGTCACCACGCCCTGGAGCCGCATGCCGGGTGCGAGATCGGCAATCGACTCCACGCCTTCCTTGAAATTGGCGGTCGAAAATTCTCCGCGCGGATCGCGACCCGGCTTTTCAAGCTCGGCGAGAATGTCCCGCACGGTCGGCTCGCCAAAGCGCGCATCGGTGAAGTCTGCCGGCACCAGCTGGCGCAGCAATTCGCGCCGTCCGATCACGTCGCGCGCCGAACGCGCGAGCCTGGCGAGCATCCGCTCCACCACCGGGTATGCCTCAGGGTGCACCGAGGAAGCATCCAGCGGGTTGTCGCCATCGCGAATGCGCAAAAAACCCGCTGCCTGCTCAAATGCGCGCTCGCCCAGCCAGGGCACCTCTTTCAGTGTGTCGCGGTTCGGAAAGGGGCCTTTGAGGTTGCGTTGATCCACGATCCTTTGCGCCACATTGGCGCTGAGACCCGACACTCTGGACAGCAGCGGTGCCGACGCTGTGTTGACATCGACGCCAACCGAGTTGACGCAATCTTCAACCACCGCATCAAGGGCCCGCGCAAGCGCCCGCTGATTCACATCATGCTGATACTGCCCGACACCGATCGATTTGGGATCGATCTTCACCAGTTCGGCGAGCGGATCCTGCAGTCGCCGGGCAATCGACACCGCTCCACGAAGACTCACATCCAGATCGGGCATTTCGCGTGCGGCGAGTTCGCTGGCTGAATACACCGAGGCGCCGGCCTCGCTCACCATCACCTTGCGCAGTTTCAGCTCCGGGCATCGACGCAGCAGTTCGATCGCAAGGCGGTCGGTCTCGCGCGACGCGGTCCCGTTGCCGATCGCAACCAGCTCACAGCGGTGCCGGGCGGCAAGCGCCGCGAGCACCGCCAGCGAGCCCTCCCAATCGCGCCTTGGTTCATGCGGAAAAATCGTGGCGGTCTCAACGACCTGACCCGTTGCATCGACAACCGCCACTTTCACGCCGGTGCGAAGCCCCGGGTCCAGACCCATCACCGACCGCGCGCCGGCGGGCGCAGCAAGCAGCAGGTCCTTGAGATTCGCCCCGAATACCCGGATGGCCTCGGCCTCTGCTGCCTCACGGATGCGGCCAAACAGACTGGTTTCGAAGTGTGGCAGGAGCTTGACCCGCCAGCACCAGCGAAGCACTTCGGCGAGCCAGCCATCGGCCGCACGGGTGCCGCCGATCACCGCACCAAGCCCGGTCAGGCCCCCCAGCCGGGCGATGGCGGGATGCGGGACCACGGTTTCAAGCGCCGGTTCCAGCCCAAGGCGCAACGAAAGAACGGCCTGCTGGCGGCCTCGAAACAGCGCAAGCGCCCGATGTGAAGGAATCGTGGCCATCGGCTCGGCATGCTCGAAGTAATCGCGAAAATTTTCGCCTTCAACGCGCTTGTCTTCGAACACCTTCGCATGCAGCCAGCCGCGCTCCCACAGCCAGTCCTGCAGCGTGCCCAGCACCTCGGGACGCTCGGCGAACCGCTCGGACAGGATGTCGCGCGCCCCCTCAAGCGCCGCCTTGATGTCGGCCACGCCATGCTCGCCTGCGGCATCCGGCGGGCGGATAAAGCGCTGTGCCTCGTCGGCCGGCACCCGCTCGGGCTCGGCAAGCAGCAGATCGGCGAGCGGTTCCAGCCCGCACTCCCGGGCGATGTCGGCACGGGTGCGCCGCTTGGGCCGATAGGGCAGATAGAGGTCCTCAAGCCGGCTGCGGGTCTCGGCCGCATCGATCAGCGCCGCGAGCTCCTTGCCGAGGCGCCCCTGCGAGGCAATGCTTTCCAGGATCGTGGCGCGTCGCTCTTCCAGTTCCCGCAGGGTGCCCAGACGATCCTCCAGCAGGCGCAGCTGGCCATCATCGAGGCCGCCCGTCGCCTCCTTCCGATAGCGCGCAATAAAGGGGACCGTTGCGCCCTCATCAAGCAGGGCTGTCGCCGACTCGACCTGGACGGGCCTGGCAGCGAGTTCGGCGCACAGGGTTCGCAGAATGCGGGCCTGTGCTGCAGCGGAGAGCGTGGACGACATCTGAGGTTCAGGAGGCGGTGAGCGAGCGGTTGAAGGAAACGGGCGCGATTGTGCCACGCAACCCGTACGCTCAGCTCGCCGACTGCAGCGCCGGAACCATGACCCGCCAGATACGAATCGCGGCTGGCCCCAGCAGCACGGTAAACATCGCCGGAAAAATGCAGAACACCAGCGGCAGCATCAGCTTGACCGGCACCTTGGCCGCCGCTTCCTGCGCGCGCAGACGACGGGTGGTGCGAAGCGAGTCAGCCTGCACGCGCAGGGCATCGCCGATGCTGGTTCCAAATCGGTCCGCCTGGGTGAGCAGCGCGGAGAACCCGGTGACCTCATCGAGTCCGATCCGCTCGGTGAGCCGTTGCAGCGCGCGCTCGCGGGTGGAACCCGCACGCACGTCCGCGCTGACCAGTTCCAGCTCGAGCGAAAGCGCGGGCGAACGCAAGCGGATCTCGGCCGCCACGCGCTGAATCGCGAGATCGAGGCCCAGGCCCGCCTCCACACAAACGAGCATCAGGTCGAGCGCGTCGGGAAAAGCCTCGAATATGTCGCGCTGCCGCCGACCCACCCGCATCGTCAGCCAGACCCCGGGGGCGAGGTAGCCGATGGCAGCGGCCGCCAGCATGCCCAGTGATTGCATCGCAATGGTCGGCGCTTCGCCCGGCGCAGCCTGCATGCCGATCCAGGCCAGGACCGGCAGCATCACCGCAAGCAGCGTACGCGCGGCCACGAAGGCTTGAAGCGCCGAGGGTGCCCGCCAGCCCGCATGACGCAGGCGACGCCTCAAGGCCGAAATCTCTTCGTCCTGCTCCGGCATGGAGAGCGAAGCAAGCGGTTCGGCATAACGCTGCACGGACTCGACCCATCGGGGCGTGTCGACCGTGGCAAACGGGCGAGCCTCGCCGGCAACCGGTCGCGCCCGCGCCAGGGCTCGAAACCGGCGCCGCAAATCCGAGCGCCGCTCCAGCGACGAAACAAGCAGCCAGACGGTCATCGTCGTCCCGGCAAAAAGTGCAACCATCGCCCAGATCGGCAGGGTCATAGCGAAGTCTCCCGCATGTCAGGCGCGAACCTGCACCAGCTGACGCATGATCAGAATGCCCAGGACCATCATGAAAAGCGCGCCGCCAGCCATTGCGCGGCCTGCGGGATCGGTCCAGAGCAGAGACAGAAGCGCCGGGTTGATCACCGAAATCACACCCGCCAGCGCAAACGGCAGGATTCCCAGAATCCACGCCGACAAACGGCCTTCCGCGGACAGCGCCCGCACGCTGTGCCGCAGTTGCTGACGCTGCCGGACCAGCCCCGCGATGTTGTCGAGCAGCTCGGCGAGGTTGCCGCCGGTTTCACGCTGCAGAAGAACCGCGGTCACCACATAGCGCAGATCATCCGAGCGACTGCGCACCGCCATCTCGCGAAGCGCCTGATCGGCAGGAACGCCGAATCCGATCTGATCGCACACGGTGGCGAACTCGACCGAGATTGGCGCAGGCGCCTGATCGGCAACCATCCGGAGCGCCGAAGCGAGCGCATGGCCGGCGCGGAGCGCGCGCGCGACCAGATCGACGGCATCGGCGAGCTGGCCCTGAATCTGCGCCGCGCGGCGTCGGATGACGCGGGCTGCGTAAAGCCAGGGGACCGCGAGCATCAGACCGAGCACGGGCAGCACCAGTACAACAGGCACGCCCAGTACCAATCCCAAGCCCGCCACCGGCAGTCCGATCGCGCCCCCACCGAGCAGCACTTGCGGGGTGCGCCATCGGAATTGCGCATCGCGAAGCGGCTGATCCAGCCAGCCAAGGAGACGACGTCCACCGATGCGGGCGCCGGCACCGGCGAGGCGTTCGCCCGGCAGATCACCGACAGATGCGCGCTCCGACCCGGACCGCATCCGAGCGGCCGATGGATCATGAAACCGCGCCCAGCGTAACGACATCCGTCGTCGGCTCCGCATCGTCCCGTCCCAGATCAGCCAGGCGCCGTGCAGCAGCAGACTCACCGCGATGAAGACGAGCAGCATCCAGGGCAGCCAGGCGCTCACCGACAACGCGCTCATTTGCTGGCAGCCTGCGCGGGCCAGGTGCAACGCGGGTCGAAGCAGCCCGACGGCAGCCCGATCGCACGCGCGGCCAGTCTGTCGGCGAACCGCGGCCGGACACCGGTTGAATGAAAAGCGCCCAGCACCCTCCCCTCGCCATCGACGCCGGTCTGCCGAAACTCGAAGATGTTCTGCATGGTGATGGTATCGGTCTCCATGCCGGTGACCTCGGCCAGTGCCGTCAGGCGCCGGCTGCCATCGGACAGCCGGGACAGCTGCACCACCGCATCGATCGCGGACGCAATCTGCTGCCGGATCGATCGGGGCGACAGCGACAGCTCGGCCATGCCCACCATGTTTTCCAGGCGCATCAGCGCATCGCGCGGCATGTTCGCGTGCACGGTGGCGAGCGAGCCTTCATGACCCGTGTTCATTGCCTGCAGCATGTCGAACGCCTCACCGCCGCGCACCTCGCCGAGAATGATCCGGTCGGGGCGCATCCGCAGGCTGTTGCGAACCAGTGCACGCTGCGACACCTCGCCCCGCCCCTCGATATTGGGCGGGCGAGTTTCCAGACGAACCACATGGGGCTGCTGCAGCTGCAGCTCGGCCGCATCCTCGATGGTGATGACACGTTCCTGATTCGGGATGAACGACGAGAGCACGTTGAGGAGCGTGGTTTTCCCCGCGCCCGTTCCGCCGGACACCAGGATATTGAGCCGGGCCCGCACCATCCCTGCCAGCAGTTCGGAAACCGGCGCGGGCATCGCGCCCCGCGCAATCAGATCATCCATCTTGAGCGGCACCGCGCTGAAGCGCCGGATCGACAAACACGGTCCGTCAATCGCAAGCGGCGGGATGATGGCGTTGACCCGCGAGCCGTCGGCAAGGCGCGCGTCAACCATCGGACTCGATTCGTCAATCCGTCGGCCCATGCGGGACACGATCCGATCGATCAATGCAAGCAGGTGCTGGTCGTCATCGAATTCCACCTGGGTGGGTTCCAGGACGCCACCACGCTCGACATACACCTGCCTCGCCGAGTTCACCAGAATGTCGGAGATCGTGGCGTCGGCCAGCAGCGGCTCAAGCGGCCCCAGTCCGGCAACTTCATGCCGGATGTCCACCACAATCTGTCGTCGCTCGGCCGCATTCAGCTGAGCACCGTGCTCGGACAACAGCTGATCGATCTGGCGACGCAACTCCTCATGGAGCTGTTCGGGCGCCTGCGCCGACAGCTGGCGCGTATCGACGCGATCGAGAAGTTCGCGATGGATCCGACCCTTCAGAATCCGGTAGGAGGCGCCACTGACCGACTCCGGCGTGGGTCGGGCGGACACGGATATCGGGTGCGCACCCTGAGGCGCCATCCCGGGCGAACGGGCGGGTTCAACCAAACGGTCTCGGATTGACATCAAGGCTCCTGACTGGGCTGCAGACTCGGTCTTCAATGGCGCACCGGTTTCGCGGGGCCAGGTTCCAGCGCATCGCCACGCCCAGGACGCGGCTGCGACAAAAGCCGCTCGGCGAGCACCGACAGTGCCTTCGCCACCGGGTCGCGTGGCGCACTGGCACGGATAGGCTGACCATGGTTGATCGCGCGCCCCACGGCGCGGTAACTGTTTGGAATCAGATCGGCGACCTTGACCCCCAGCATCTTCGAGGCCTCGTCGGCCGACGGCTCCATGCCACGCTCGAAGCGGTTGAGCACCAGGTCGATTCGATCCGAGCCGTAGCCCAGGCCCACGAACAGATCGAGCACGCGGCGCGCGGCGTGCAGATACGGTAACGACGGCTGAGAGATCAGCAGAATGCGATCCGCGCGATCAAGGCCGCGAACCGTGACCGGATCGAGCGAGCGGCCAACGTCGAGGAGTACAAAACGGAAGCGCGAGCGAGCCAGTGCCAGGATCCGCTCGAATGCGTCGGCGCCAACCTGTTCGAATGACTCGATCGAGTCGGGCGCGGCAAGGAGCGACAAGCCGTCACTTGCTTCCACCGCGACCGATTCGAGCAGCGTCGCATCCAGGCGCCCCACCTGCCGCACCAGATCGGCGAGCGTGGCGGATGGACGCTCCTCGACCAGATGGAGCGCGGCGTCGCCGAACGGCGCGTTCAGATCGATGACCAGCGTTCGTGCGCCCTGCGCCGCAAGCTCAGCCGCCAGGCTGGTCGCGATGAAGGTCGCACCGCTTCCGCCCTTCGCGGGCACCAGGGCGATCACCGTGCCCGCCGGCATGCCAAGACGCTGCAGCCCCAGCCGTTCAAGTTGGCGCGCAAAGGCTGCACTCAGGTCGGATGCGGCCGAGGGTGAGGGGATCACCTCCCGCACGCCCGCGCGCATTGCCCGCATCAGAAATTCGCTCGAGCGGTCGGGTGACAGCAGCACCATCGCGGTGGCAGGCGCCGACAGGAGCGAGGACTCGAGCAAGGCGAGATCGGCTTCGTCAAGCGCAGGCGCATCGAGCACCAGCAGATCGGGCGGATCACGCTGCACCTCTCCAGCCGCCTCCAGTGCGCCCCCGGTCATGGTCCGAAGCGTGAGCGATTCCGAGTCGCCGGGAAGTGCTGCCGCGATGCGGCTCAGGTGCTGCGGGTCAACGCCAACCACACTGACAGAAATGGACATCGTCGGGCCTTTCATCGAACGGGCGCGCACCCACCGGTGCGGGATTGAAGACTCTCTCGGACCACGCTCGCGCGCATTGCAGGAAGCGGCAGTCGGCCACCGGGAACCAGTCCGCCCAGTGCATCGATTGCGTGGCCCTCCAGCCAGACGCTGACCTGGCGGCAACTGCTGGCATCGCATGAAGCCGAGGGGCTTCCCGCGGGGTTCTCATAGCTGATGCGGATCACGCTTGCCGCGCGCTCACGGGAAAGATCTGGAAGCCAGCTACGCATCTGCTCGCGGATCGCCTGCTCCCCATCCGCCCCACGTTCGCACAAGGCCGCCAGCCGCGCCCCCAACCGGGTGGCTTCACCCGCAGCGCTCCAGGCATGGAGCCAGCGCGACACATCGACAAAGAGCGTCAACAGGACCGCCAGGATCAGAATCGACAGGGTGATTTCGACGAGGCTTGCGCCGTGCTGACGACTGCGGAGGCGGCGCATGTCAGTGACCCGCCATCGCCATGCTGACGCTGATGGGCGCAAATTCAAACGCCGGCATCCACGCCGGCATCAGCGGAACAAACCGGTAGCGCGCACCGGGGGGGCCCATGGTCACCGTGAGGAGATCAAGCGTTCCAGCGCTGCTGCCATCGGCGGCGCGCGCCTGAATCGAGGCCAGCCCCGGCGTTGCCACATGAACCAGCGCGCCCGAGGCATCACGAAGGTCGGCAGGAACGCTGATCAGCACATGCCGCGTTGACAGGCCGGGCAACAATGGCGCCCCGGCCGAATTGCCAACGCAACTCTCGAGCGCCCTGCCGTAGACGGCCAGGCACTGGGCGCTCGCGATTCCCTCTGGCGAGGCACTGGCCGAGGCAAGCCGCGCCGCCGCGCGCGCTGCGCCGCTCAGCGTGGCGAACTGCTGGGTGGCTCTTGAGAGCTCAACAACGCCCAGCACGAGTGAGGCCAGCAATCCGAGGATGACGGCAAGTTCAATCGTCGCCACCCCCCGCTCGCGTGCACGGACGCGCGCTGTCATTCGACGAGCACCGGCACAAGTGGGCCCGCGGACAGGCTGCTGCCGGGCAGCCCGTTGCTTGCGCAGGGTGACCCCAGATCGCTTGCGAGCCCCAGGAACTCTGCCTGGCCCGGCCCACTGCTGCCGGAAGTCGCGATCGGGCTCAGCAGGAGCGCGCAGCCCCAGCCCTCAATCACCGGTTGCACGCTGCCGCTCGAATCCCACACTGCACAATCCACGATCGGCACCACCACCAGCCGGCGCTCGCGGCCCTGCGCACGACGGTCTGCAGAGGACCAATTGGTCGAGTATTTGGCGTTGACACCGGACGCACTGTTGCCCTGATAGGGCGCGAAACCCGCGCGACTCGCGAGAAAGTTTGGCGTGCCCGCAGCCGCACCTTTTGCCGTCCCGGAATAGGCGTTGCGCCCATCGGGCCAGGTCTTGCTGGTGTAGGCATATCCCGACAAATCGCCTGGACTCGCTGCCGGGGTCGGGCCACCGCTACCATAGAGCCCGAAGCGTGAGTTCCAGGCATCGTAGACGCTGCTTTTTGCGCCGCTCTCGCCGACCTTGCGGCCGAGTTCGAGTGAGCAACTTCCCCGGCCCGCAATCAGCTCTTGCAGCTGTTCTGCGCCGCCGCTGGGTGGATCGAAATCAACCCAGCCGAATTTTCCCGCCCCATCATAACGGTTGGTCCCCTGTGAGCTCGGCTCGCGCATCCAGTCACCGACCTGAAGGCCGAAAGGCTTGCTGGAATTCGCGCGCGTACCCGGCGCCTTGCATAGCGCCATGGGAAACGCGCAATTCACCTGACTGGGCGCAAGCGCTGCCACCGCGCGCGCCGTCACGGGGAACACCTGTCGGACCCCAACCACGCCCGCCAGGTAGAGCGGAATCTGGCCACCATCGGCCGAGCACTGGACATGAGAGATGCTCCCGCTACTGACCGAGGCAGCTCGCCAGGGCCCGGACGCACTGCTCGAAAATCGCACAGCCAGCATTGATCCGTTCAGCTGCCGCGACTGAAAATCGAACCGGTTAAGCGAATCGGCAGGCCGCGCGTCACCGGAGAGGCTCTGGGCGAGCGCATCGCTCAAGGCGAGGCCATGCGCCTCCGCCCGCAGCAACTGCGATGTGCTTGCGGTGGTTGAACGCAGTTGCGACACCGCAGCGAGCGCACACGCGTCAGCAGCAGACTGCAGCTCAGCCCTCACCACCACCAGACGGCTGACATCAATGGCAAGCGCCGCCAACCCGATCACGACCGGTAGCGCAAGCGAAAACAGCACTGCCACTGCGCCCCGCTGCAGGCACCGGCCGCGTCGCCAACGGTTGCTCACGGTCTGCCGCATCAACGCGCCGCAGCACCCACCCCGAATATCTCGAACGACGGCGGGGGTGACTGAAAGCTCTCCTGATAGCGGCGCCAGGCGCTCACTGCGGCGGGTCCATCGAGACCGGCGTGAGCGGGTGCGCGACGCGCGGCATCGGGATCAATGATCTGGCGGGCTCTGGCCTGGCGCACGGCATCTCCAAATGCGTCACGGGTGGGGCTCGCGACCGGCATCACACCCACATCGATCCCGGCACAACCAACCAGCGCAGCCGCTACCAGCAGCACTGAAAAATGCTTCTTCCGCATTGCTTTCTCCTGAGTGTTACTGCCGGGGTCAATCAGTCGCGCGCGGGCACGGCATCGGAACCCACGGGATCACGCCACGGTGTGGCCGGTAATGCCGGATGACCGCTTCCCTCCAGGCGTCCCTCGCCGAAAAACTCGATTCGGTTGGGTGGCGTAAATGAATCGGTGGGTAAGCCGATTGGGGCTGCCACTGCGCCCACCAGCCGGGGCGTGATCACGAACATCAGCTCGGATTGATCCGCCTGAAACTCCGCGCTGCGGAAGAGCGCACCCAGCACCGGGATATCCCCCAGCCAGGGAAGCCGCTTGATGCTTTCGTTCACGTTGCTGCGAATCAGGCCTGCGATGGCGAGACTCTGACCATCAGCGAGTTGCACCGCGGTCTGCGCACGGCGCAGCGTGAAACTGGGCAGGATCGAGGTGGTTCCACCTACGCTCACGAAGGGCGAACCGGTCTGCGAAAGTTCGGAAACCTCGGGCGAGACGCGCAGGTGAATGCGACCGCCGTCGAGCACGGTGGGCATGAACTTGAGCCCAATACCGAACTCCTTTTCTTCAAGCGTCACGGTGTTGGCGCCAGTGGCCGCGTTGGCCCGCGCCACCGGTATGAAAATCTTTCCGCCGGCAAGAAAGCTCGCTTCATGGCCACTGATCGCGACAATATTGGGCTCAGCCAGAATCTTGATCAGGCCATCGCGTCGTTCGGCATCCAGTCGAAGTTCATCACCGCCCGGCGAGCGAACGCCAAGCAGCCCGCCCGAACCCGACAGGAATTGACTGAGAATGCTGTATCGCCAGTCACCGTTCAGACGCGAGCCTTCAAAGCGCGCCCCCAACTGGTCGAGCAGTGTCTTCGAGACCTCGGCCACCTTGACCTCGAGCATCACCTGTTGCGGTTGCGATATCTGAAGCAGGTTGACTACCCGTGGCCGAAGCGAAGCATCACCCGTCCCGGATGCAGCCGGCGCGACCGGCGCCCATGTCACCTGCGCAGTCTGTCCCGCTGCCATTCGACCATCGCCCGCGCCAATCGGCATCACCAGGCCCCTACCCACACTTCGAACGAAGGCGTCGGCAATTGCAGCCGCCTGCTCGGCGCGCATCGCACTGCTCACGACACCACTCAACACCACCGAATCGGCCGCTGCTTCCACTGAGATGCCGGTTTCGCCGGGCAACAGCGCGCGCAGCCGCTCGCGCAGCGCCTGGGTATCAAGACTGACCGAGAGATCGATGATGGTCGTCGGCCCGTCTTCCCGCCACAGAATGAGGTTGGTCGTACCGAAGGTCTTGCCAAGCAGATACAGCTCGACCGGGCTGATCAGGGTCACGTCGGCAACGGCGGGGTTGCCGACCGAAAGACGTTCAATCGTCGAGTCAAGATGCAACAAGGTGGATTTGCCCGCCACCAGCGTAATGGGAGGGCCGATCCGGGTTCGCTCAAGGGGTGCCCGGCGAGGGGCGGTGCGCGCCGCTGGCGCGGTAACAGGCGCGGCGCCCGCACGCTGCGCATTGGCCAGAGACGGGGCGCCCAACGCGACAGCACTCCACAGCCACTTGCGACGGCTCATCAGATCAGCGCTCAAGAGCGACCTCCTTACGGTTGAACGTGGCGGTCGATTTCAGGAGGCCGCGAATGACCTCCACCTGCAGATCAGGCAGACCGGTGGCCGACCGCTCAGCGGCCGGCGGACTGTGACTCGCCCGAACAGGCGCGATAAGCGGAGGGCGACTCTCGGGCACAACCGGCGGCGAGGCCCTCGCCTCGGTGAGCCCGAGAAGTTCAGCCCGCGAGACGCCGCGCCCCGCAGCCGATATCGAATCGCCCTGGTTCCGCAGCGCAAGCGACAGCTGACCGACATTGCGCGCGAGATCCAGTCGCTCTGCCTCTTGCGGCGTCACCTGGAGCGTCACGGCACTCACCACTTTCGGACGGGTTTCATCACGCGCCGCTTCCTGTGCGATGGCGAGTACCAGGATGCGCTCGAGCACAATTCTCGACACCATGCGCGCGCCCTGTGAATCATCCTGCGCGCTCACCAGCACATCAACGAAGTTCCCTGGCAGCGCGAACCCGGCCACGCCGATCACCTCATTGACTCGAACCGTGATGGCGCGATGACCCGGGGCGATCACCGCGGCCAGGCCGCCCCGTGACCCCTCGGGCGTGAGCTTGGCAGCCAGCAGCGGTTCGCCCCGCACCAGCGCGGTCCGGGGCACACGCCCCACGAGCAGCGCCGGATCAGCCAACGCCCCCTGGGGCACGGCCCCGCGCGGCCACTTGACCACGTCAAGCAGCGCAGGATCAAGCACCTGACCCGCGGCAATATCCTTGCTTGCAACCACCACCGGGAGACCATTGTCGGCGCGTTGCTCGCCAAGCCACGCCGAGGCAAGCAGGGTTGCGAGCGCGCCTGCAGACAGTGACACCCCGAGCATCCACCAGCCAGCGCGCGCGATCATCGCCCCTCCCCGGCAGGCGTGCGCCCGAAGAGCTGCTGCCAGGCCCAGTCGATCTGTGTCTGATCGACGACAGGCGGCCCCCCCTGCCAGAGCAACCGGTCGGCGATTCGGCCAAACAACGCATCCGGGACCGCCGCCAGCCGGCCGACCCCCTCGCCTTCCCGGTGCTGGGCGAGCAGAGCGTCCTCGGCGTGGATATCGCAACGGAGTCCGTGTTTGCGCGCCGCGAGTTGCATTGCACGCCGATAGGAATGCACCGAGAGTGGCCCCAGTGCTACCGAATGAGCGAGGCGCGCGCCACGCCGCTGAAACCCGCGGCGAGCGGGTGGATGGGACTCAACGGTCACCAATCGCAACCTGAGGGGAAAGTCGATCACCTGACCATCCCGGCGAGTCACCCGGTCAGCGCCGCGCTCGATCGCAGCGTGGAGGCGGCGAAGCACTGGCTCGAAACCGCGACCCGCAGCGCTGGCATCATCGACAACCAGCGTGCCCGGTGACGCCTTGACCGCGACCGGTGCCTCGATCGACTGATCATCGTGAATTGTTCGGGCAGTCAGCGCCTGTCGACCCATCGCTCCATTGACCCGCACCACGGGTTCCCGACAGGCCACCCAACGTCGATCACCCGCAAGCTCCCCTGTTGAAGCCCTCAACTGCTCGGCTGGCGTCTGCGGCTCGGGTGCGATCGCCCCATCAACCGGCTCATGCAACGCGCCATCAAAAATTCGAACCACCTGATCGCCAGCGAGCACGGCGTGCGGCAACCAGACGACGCCTCGCGAGATCGCCGCCAACTGACCCACCACGCTCGAGCGCCCGCTACCTGGCGGACCGTGAACCACGAAATTTCTTTGTGAGGAAAGGGCAATGCCAAGCTGCTCCATCATGGAGTCGTCGAGCGCGAGGCTCTCGAACGCATCAGTCAGCGGGTGCCCACCGCACGAGGTGGGCTGGGGCAGCGCCCGCGTGGCCAGCTGCCGGCGGTAGTCGTCCAGACTCACCGGTGCGGGGCCCACATAACGACTATTCGACAGCGCTTGCGCCGCGTGGGCTCTGCCGCTGTCGGTCAGTGCGAATGTCCACTGCGATGATGAGCGGTTGCCGCCCACCGGTTCAATCAATTTGGCCATTCGCAACTTTCCGATCAATGTGTCCAACAGGCGTACGGGGAGCAGCAGCCGTGCCGACAGCCCCGGGCAATCAATATCGCCCGCGACATACAGATGCCGCAGCACCAGGTTGTTCAACCAGCCAGGCGCCAATCCGGTGTCCTCGATGGTGAGCGGCGACCGTGGCTGGCCCAAGGGCGGATTCGGGTTGGGCAGGGCACCTGCACGATCGAGTTCAGTCATATCCATGTATCAACACCTGTACAGCCCGGCGCTAGCCGAGCAGATTGAAATGAGCAGCGAGCGCGAAGCCTGCGACCCCTGACGCAATGGCAAGCGCCATCGGCAGGCGCGGTGCGGGCGCGACGGATGCGTCAGCCTCATGACCCCTCACATCACCCGGCGTCACCAGTGGCCATCGCATCCAGCCTGCGATACGGGCGCCCGCCGATCGGAGCTCGCGATCGAGCAACGCGTAAACAAGAGCCAGCACGCCGGCCGAGAGCATCACCCCCAGCAGAACCGCGGGCAGTGCGGCGAGGCCCACGAATCCCCCGACGGCTGCCATCAGCTTGGTGTCGCCGGCACCCATCCAGCCGCGTGAATAGGGGAGCAGCAGCAGAACAAGTGCGACGCCAGCACCAAGGAGGGACGCCTTCAGCCCCAGGCCACCGGGCAGGTAGGGGTCAAACAACCCCGCCCCACCCGGTGCGAGTCCGTGAAAGGCCAACGCACCGAACAGCCCGGCAACGGTCAGCACGTTGGGAATGCGTCGGCTGCGCCAGTCGCTCACGCAACTGGCCGCAAGCAACAGAGCAAACCCCAACTGCCCGAGCCGAACCATCCAGAGATCGAACGCCATCAACAACCAGCCCGGAAGCGTTCGAACCGCTTCCCACAGAACCCGATGCGCCGCATGCCCGAGACCAACCCGATCAGGCCGGGCAGCCTACTGCCGTGCCACCGCCTGCGGTCACCGCACCGTTCAGCTTGTTGCAAACCAGCGAGAAGATCGCGTTGAGGTTACCCCCGGCTGCGGTCACGGCAGCGATGACCACGACCGCCAACAGTCCGGCAATCAAGCCATATTCGATCGCCGTGACACCGGACTCGTCCCGCCAGAAGTTTTTGAGTGCTGTTGACATCTGTTGCTCTCCATCTCGTTGAGTGATGTCGTCCGCGCGCGCCGGACGACGACGAAACCCTGTGATCGCGAGATCAGCGGGGCTTCGCATCGCCACACACCGATGTGTGCGGTGATACGAGAAGCGAGAGTAAGAATGACGAGACACGACCGCAATGAGCGATCGCGCCCGGGCTTGCTAAGAAGCAAGCCCGCAGACGCGTGAGCGCAAAGCCCGCGGCGAAAACCGCGCGGGAGGCGCTAGTGAACGATGCGGCCGAAGCGGAATTCGCCGTTTGAAAAATCGACCGGGATCTCGTCTTTGGGGCCAAAGCGCCCCTCGAGAACCAGCCGTGCCACCGGATTTTCAATGTGCTGCTGAATGGCACGCTTGAGCGGCCGCGCGCCATAGAGCGGATCAAAGCCCACCTTGGCCACCTCGTCGAGCGCGGCGTCGGTGACCGAGAGCGTCATCTCCCGATCCGCCAGACGCTGCTCGAGCCGAGCGAGCTGGATGCGGGCGATGTGCCGAATGTGATCCCGGGCCAGCGCATGGAACACCACGATTTCGTCGATCCGGTTGATGAATTCAGGCCGGAAATGTTTACGGACCTCGCCCATCACCGCCTCCTTGATGAGGTCGGGATCCTCGCCTGCAAGGCGCTGGATGTCATGCGAGCCAAGGTTGGAGGTCATGACGATGACAGTGTTTCTGAAGTCCACCGTGCGCCCCTGGCCATCGGTCATTCGGCCATCGTCGAGCGCCTGCAGCAGCACGTTGAACACATCCGGATGCGCCTTCTCGACTTCATCGAGCAGGATCACGCTATAGGGCTTGCGACGCACGGCTTCGGTGAGATGCCCGCCCTCCTCGTAGCCCACATAGCCAGGGGGGGCGCCAATCAGCCGCGCCACCGAATGCCGCTCCATGAATTCGCTCATGTCGATGCGGATCATGTGCTCTTCGGTATCGAACAAAAACTCGGCCAGGGCCTTGCAGAGTTCGGTCTTGCCCACGCCCGTTGGGCCCAGGAACAGGAAGGAACCATAGGGACGGTTGGGATCGGACAGGCCTGCGCGTGAGCGACGGATCGCATCGGACACCAGCGCCACGGCCTCATCCTGACCGACCAGGCGCTTGTGCAGGAAGTCTTCCATTTTCAGGAGCTTGTCGCGCTCGCCCTGCATCATCTTGGAGACCGGAATGCCGGTGGCGCGCGAGACGACCTCGGCGATTTCCTCTGCCCCCACCTGGGTGCGCAGCAATCTGGGGCGCCCAGCGTCGCCCTGTCCGCGCCCGGCCTCGGCTTCAGCCGCCGACTTGAGCCGCCCTTCAAGTTCGGGGAGCCTGCCGTACTGAATCTCGGCGAGCTTGTCGAACTGCCCCCTGCGCTGCAGCTCAGCCATTTCGAGCTTCAGCCGGTCGATCTCGGCCTTGATCTGCGCACTGCCCTGCAGCGCCGCTTTCTCTGCACGCAGCACCTCTTCAAGATCGCTGTACTCTTTTTCGAGCTTGCGAATTTCCTGCTCGATCAGATCCAGCCGCTTTTTCGACGCGTCGTCTTTTTCGCGCTTGACTGCCTCGCGCTCGATTTTCAGCTGGATGATGCGGCGATCGAGGCGGTCCATGCTCTCGGGCTTGGAATCGATTTCCATCTTGATGCGCGCAGCCGCCTCGTCGATCAGATCGATCGCCTTGTCCGGCAGGAAACGATCGGTGATGTAGCGGTGCGAGAGCTCGGCCGCGGCCACAATTGCCGGATCGGTGATGTCGACACCGTGGTGAAGCTCGTAGCGCTCCTGAAGGCCTCGCAGGATGGCAATGGTGGCCTCGACACTGGGCTCACCCACCAGTACCTTCTGAAAACGCCGCTCAAGTGCGGCATCTTTCTCGATGTATTTCCGATACTCGTCGAGTGTGGTGGCGCCAATGCAGTGCAGCTCGCCACGCGAGAGCGCGGGTTTGAGCATGTTGCCCGCGTCCATGGCCCCCTCGGCCTTGCCAGCACCCACCATGGTGTGAATTTCGTCGATGAACAGGATGATCCGGCCTTCGTCGGCTGCCACCTCCTTCAGCACCGCCTTCAGCCGCTCTTCAAACTCGCCACGAAACTTGGCGCCCGCCAGCAGCCCTGCCATGTCAAGCACCAGCACCCGCTTGTCGCGCAGGGAATCGGGTACCTCGCCGTTGACGATTCGCTGCGCCAGCCCCTCAACGATGGCGGTCTTGCCGACACCGGGCTCGCCGATCAGCACCGGATTGTTTTTGGTGCGACGCTGAAGGATCTGAATCGCCCGGCGGATTTCATCATCCCGCCCAATCACCGGGTCGAGCTTGCCCTGCCGCGCGCGCTCGGTGAGATCAATGGTGTATTTCTTGAGCGCCTCGCGCTGACCTTCGGCCTCGGCGCTGGCCACCTTGGCGCCGCCGCGCACCGCGTCGATGGCGGCCTCCAGGGGCTTGCGCCCGAGCCCTGCCTCGCGCGCCACCCGTGCGGCCTCGCCCTTGTCGTCGGCAAGCGCGAGCAGAAACATTTCGGTGGCGACAAACTGATCGCCCCGCTTCATGGACTCTTTTTCGGCCAAGTTGAGCAGATTGACGAGTTCTCGCCCAACCTGCACATCGCCGCCCGCCCCCGACACCTGGGGGAGCCGCTTGATGGCCGACTCTGCCGCCGATTTGAGCGGGCCTATCCTCACCCCGGCGCGTTCGAGCAGGGCGCGTCCCGATCCGTCGGTCTGGGCAACCAGCGCCACCAGCAGATGCAGCGGATCGATGTACTGGTTGTCATTGGCCAGGGCGAGACTCTGGGCCTCCCCGAGCGCCTGCTGAAGTTGCGTCGTGAACTTGTCGATGCGCATGTCGCGATATCCTTTATGGTCGCCATCTCACCCTTACTCGACGTGCGGGTTATTGCCGCCGATTTCAAGCCCTCTGGAGCCCTGTCCATGACCGTCCGACTGTTCGAACCCCTGTCCCTGCGATCGATCCGGCTACCGAACCGGGTGGTGATTGCGCCCATGTGCCAGTATTCGGCGATCGACGGTTGTGCCCAGGCATGGCATCTCGCCCACCTGGGGCAGCTCGCACTGAGCGGCGCGGGGCTGCTGATTCTGGAGGCCACCGCGGTCGAGCAGCGCGGCCGGATCACACCGGGTTGTCTCGGCCTCTATGACGACGCCTGCGAAGAGGCCCTTGGGGGCGTGATCCGCATGATCCGCAGTGTCTCGCCGATACCGCTCGCGATCCAGCTCGGCCACGCCGGTCGGAAGGGCTCCAGCGGCCGGCCCTGGGAGGGCGGCGCGCTCATTCCTCCCCTTCACGGCGGCTGGAAGCCGGTGGCACCCAGCGCGGTCGCGCTCAAGGAGGGGGAAGCAGCCCCCGACGAACTCGGGCACCACGATCTGGCGCAGATATGCGAAAGCTTCGTCGCGGCTGCGGCCCGCGCCGACCGTCTGGGCTTCGATGCCGTCGAGGTTCACGCCGCGCACGGCTATCTGCTTCATCAGTTTCTGTCGCCCGTGGCAAACCATCGAAACGACGAGTTTGGCGGACCGCTCGACAACCGTATGCGCTTTCCCCTGGAGGTGATTGCGGCGGTGCGCAGTGCATGGCCCGCGCACAAGGCACTTGGAGTCCGGCTGTCGGCCACCGACTGGATCGAGGGCAGTGGCTGGGATGTGCCGGACGCATGCGAGTTTGCGCGGCGCTGTGCCACCCTGGGCGTTGACTGGATCGATGTGTCGAGCGCAGGCATTTCACCGCGTCAGAAAATCACGCTCGGACCGGGTTACCAGGTGCCGTTTGCCAGGGCCGTCCGCGAGGCGGTCGACATCCCGGTCATGGCGGTAGGCCTCATCACAGAGCCGCAGCAAGCCGAGCAGGTGCTGACCGACGGCAGCGCCGACCTGATCGGCATCGCGCGCGGCATGTTGTACGACCCGCGCTGGGTCTGGCATGCCGCCGCCACCCTCGGGGCCGAAGTACCGGCGCCGCGCCAGTACTGGCGCAGCCAGCCACGCGAGCACCCTCGCCTGTTCGGCGATGTAAGAACCGCACAGCGTTAGAGGGCGGCGCCGATCAGCTCGCCACGAGCCGGTAGCCAAGCGCGGCAGCCGCGAGCGAGCCGATCAGATGCAGTGCAGAGTGCGCGGTGGCGGCCAGCATTTCTCCGCGCATGAGCAGCGCCAGCGACTCGGCCGAAAACGTTGAGAACGTGGTCAGTCCACCCAGAAAACCAGTGGTGATGAACAGCCGCCAGGCGGGCGAGAGTTCGGGATGACGCATCAGCCAGGCCATTGCCGCGCCAGCGAGGAATCCCCCCAACAGGTTGGCGGCCAGCGTGCCCAGCGGCAATGTGGGCTGCATCCCGTTGAGGGCAAGGCCCAGCCCCCAGCGCAGACACGCGCCCAGCGCGGCGCCCGAAGCGACAGCGCATAAACCGATCAGGGTTGAAGACATCAGGCGCTTTCAACCGATCAGGGCGCGCGGCATCAGGCGGTTACTCACAAGGGGGCGCCGCATTGCGCTCACGCGAGGCCATGCCCTCAGCGCGTCCGCTGGCCATCCGAAGGCTGTGAGCCCGTCTGATCAGACACCGGCCCCCAACGCGCCGCCGCGTCGTCGTCGGTGCTGCGCGCATCAACCCAGCGCGAGCCCTGCGGGGTCTGTTCCTTTTTCCAGAACGGCGCGCGGGTTTTCAGAAAATCCATGATGAATTCGCAGGCGGAAAACGCATCGCCCCGATGCGCCGACGTGACCCCCACCATCACGATCTGGTCGGTGGGCCGCAACTCACCGAATCGGTGAATGATCAGCGTGGCGTTCAACCGCCAGCGGGCATGCGCCTGGGCGGCAATGTCTTCCAGGGCCGCCTCGGTCATGCCCGGGTAATGCTCGAGCGTGAGCGTGGACACACCGCTGCCGTCGTTGACGTCGCGAACAGTGCCCACGAACGCTGCAACGGCCCCTACCCCGGTGTCGCCGGCGCGCAGTGTCTTCACCTCCAGCCCCAGGTCGAAGTCATCCTGCTGAACGCGCACGATGGAGCGGATAGCACTCATGACATGCAGCCGCTTCAGCCGCCAGTGACCGGAGGAAACACCGCCACCTCGGCACCCTCGGCAAGCGGCGTTGCCGGGTCGGCCAGTTTACGGTTGACCGCCATGCGAAGCGCACGACCCGGCGCAAGCGCTTCAGACCAGACGCCCCCGCGGCGAGCGAGCCAGGTGCGAAGCTCGGCCGCAGTGTGTATCTCCCCGGGCAGTTCAACCGACTCGCTTTCGGTACCAAGCGCTTCGCGCAGCGCTGCGAAATAAAGCACCGTGATCTTCATGCGCCCAACGCGGAGAAGGCAATAAAGCGCACGGTATCGCCCGGGGCGATGGCGCGCCCTGCCGGGTTGTCCACCAGCCCATCGCAGCGAACGGTGGAGGTGAGCACGCCCGAGCTTTGATTGGCGAACAAATCGAGCCCGCCCCCCGCGTTGAGCGCTACCCGAAGGAACTCGCGCCGCCGGTCGGGCTTGGGCCATGCGAAGTCGGCTCGCATGGGCAGACGGGCAACGTCCACATCGGCCACCCCCTGCAGGCGGAGCAAAAATGGACGCACCATCAGAAGAAAGGTCACAAAGCTTGAAACCGGATTACCCGGCAGCCCGATAAACCAGGCTTGCGAATCCGGGTTGCCGCTGCGGCGCACACGGCCAAACGCCAGCGGCTTGCCCGGCTTCATTGCGATTTGCCAGAGTGCGAGCTCACCCTCGGCCTCGACCGCAGGTTTGACATGGTCTTCTTCGCCCACCGACACCCCACCTGAGGTGAGGATCAGATCGGCACGGGTCGCAGCCTCGCGCAGCGCCGAGCGGGTGGCTTCACGCGAATCGGGAACGATGCCGAAGTCGATCACCTCACAGCCCAGCGAACGAAGCAGACCGACCAGCACGAAGCGGTTGCTGTTGTAGATGGCACCAGGGCGCAACGGCTCTCCCGGCATGGTGAGTTCGTCGCCGGTGAAAAAACACGCCACGCGCGGGCGGCGACGAACGCTGAGCGAGGCCACACCCACCGACGCAGCAAGTCCGGTCGCCTGCGGCGTGAGCCTGGTGCCCGCTGCCAGCACGACGCTGTCCTTCGCAATATCTTCGCCCGCCCGTCTTACCCATTCACCCGTACGCGGCACATGCTCGAGCACGACATGATCGCCATCGACCCGAACCTGCTCCTGCATCACCACCGCATCGGCGCCCTCGGGAATGAAGGCGCCGGTGAAAATCCTGGCTGCAGTGCCGGGCTCGAGCGTGGCGCCCAACTGGCCCGCCGGGATCCGCTGCGCAACCCGCAGGCGTACGCCCAGCTCGCCCTTCAGGTCGGCAACGCGTACTGCATAGCCATCCATCTGCGTGTTGTCCGCCGGCGGAACATCAAGGCTGGAACGCAGATCGGTTGCCAGCACACGGCCGGCCCCGTCCAGGGTCGACACGGCTTCGGTGTCCGCAAGTGGCGAGGCCGCAGCGAGCAGCGCTGCCAGTGCATCATCAAAGGAAAGTAAAGGCGCCTTGTTCATGTCAGTCCGTGGCACGAATCGCCGCGGCCGGAACGGGCACGGAAGCCGCACCGGCGCGACCGAAGCGGCCGTTCACCAGAAAACTGCCAAAGAGGATAAGCGCGAGCCCGGCAAATGCATGGATACCCAGACGCTCGTCAAGGAAAGCCCAGCCGCCCAACACCGCAACCACCGGCATCAGGAACATGGCGATGGCCGCCCGCGTGGCGCCCACCTGACGCACCAGCAGATAGTTAAGTACCGCTGGCATCAGGGTTCCGACTGTGGCGAGCGCCAGCAAGGTGAAGAGCATCCCGGCGTCGGGGCGCGAATCGAGCGGGCGCTCAAAGATGAAGGCAAGTGGCACCAGGACCATTGAGGCGGCAACAAACGCACCGGTGGTGAGCGACACCGGATCAATGTGGCGGAAGCGCCGCATCAGCACCATGGCCGACGCATAGGCGACGGGTCCGCACAGCGTGATGAGTTCCGCCACGGCATGCTCGCCCAGCCCGCCCAACACCGACGGCCCGATCACCACCACGACGCCCGCCATGCCGGTGGCGATTCCCGCAAAGCGCGCGAGCCCGAGTCGTTCGTCTCGCAGGAACACCGCGCCGAGCAGCAACGTGAGGAGCGGAATGATGGAATAGATGATCCCGGACAGCCCGCTCGCGATGGTTTGCTGACCGATGGCGAGTGCGGTGTAGGGCACGGTGATGATGCCAAGCGACGCAAGCGCCACCGCCGCCCGGTCACGGGGCTCGCGCGGCAGCGACCGCCGCAGGAGCACCAGCGCGACCACGCAAAACGGCAGCGCAAGCAACACCCGGCTGGCGGCCAGGGTGAGCGGCGGGAGCGCGTTCACCATCAGCTTGTTGAGAATGACCGACGATGCAAAGCTCGCCGACGTGGCGAGCAGCAGAACAATTTGCCGCCAGGTGAGCGCCTGCTCAGGCACCGCTCAGCCCCCCACAACCGGGCAGCGGGCTGCGATGTACTGCTTGAGCATGGGCACATCGGCGGGCATCAGCGCAAAACGCTGCACCTTCGATTCAATCCCTTCGAAGCCTGCAGGCCGCGGCGCCTCGCAGCCCAGCGCCTCACGGATGGTGTCGGCAAACTTTGCCGGCAATGCGGTTTCCAGGCAGATCATCGGCACGCCCGGTTCCCGCCAGCGGGCGGCCACCGCCAGCCCGTCAGCGGTGTGGGTGTCCACCACCACACCGAAGTTGGCGTGAACCGCACGGATGGTCTCGAGCCGCGTGGCGTGCGTGCTGCGGCCCGAGGCAAAGCCATAGCGCCCGATCTCGGCAAACTCGGCACTTTCGCTGAGGTCGAACTCACCCCGGGCATCGATCTCGCGCCACAGGGCGGCGACGCGGTTGCCGTCACGGCCTACAAGGTCATAGATGAAGCGCTCGAAGTTCGAGGCCTTGCTGATATCCATGGAGGGGCTGCTGGTCTGGAAGGTTTCCGCTGACCCGCGCACCCGGTAGCGACCACTCTGGAAAAACTCGTCGAGAACATTGTTCTCGTTGGTGGCAACCACCAATCGGGAAATGGGCAGCCCCATCTGACGGGCAATGTGCCCGGCGAGCACGTTGCCGAAGTTGCCCGAGGGTACGCAGAAGGACACCGTCTGGGCATTGCTCGCGGTGGCGGCAAAGTAGCCGCGGAAGTAGTAGACCACCTGCGCGACCACCCTCGCCCAGTTGATGGAGTTGACGGTACCGATCGCATAGCGCTGCTTGAAAGCCAGGTCGGCGGACACCTCCTTCACCATGTCCTGGCAATCATCGAACACGCCGTCTACCGCGATATTGAAAATGTTGGGGTCAGCGAGCGAATACATCTGCGCCGCCTGAAAGGCGCTCATCCGCGCGTGCGGCGACAGCATGAAGACGCGAATGCCGCGGCGGCCACGCATGGCGTACTCGGCTGCGCTTCCGGTGTCGCCCGAGGTGGCCCCGAGAATATTGAGCTGCGCGCCTGTCTTGCCAAGCACATGCTCGAAGAGGCGCCCGAGGAGCTGCATGGCGACATCTTTAAAGGCAAGCGTCGGGCCGTTTGAAAGATGCAGCAGATAGAGGCCGTCGCTACCCAGCGCCGACAGCGGCGTGACCTGCTCGCTGCCAAAGACCTGCGCGTTGTAGGCTGACGCGGTGAGCTCGGCAAGCACCGCAGGTTCGATGTCGGTGGCGTAGAGGCTCAGGATCTCGAAGGCGAGCTCGGCATAGGAAAGCTCGCGCCAGCGCGCAAGCGTGGCGTCATCGATCCGGGGATAGCGCTCTGGCACCACCAGCCCCCCATCCGGCGACAGCCCGCCCAGCAGCACCTCGGAGAAACGCGCCGGCGCCATGCCGCCGCGTGTGGACAGATAGTTCACGACAGCTCTTCCATCCGAAGCCGCACAACGCTTGACAGCACCGTGGGAAGCCCCTGAATGCGCGCAATGGCATCGTCAACCCGACCCTCGATAGCGCGGTGCGTGAGCAGAATGAAGTCGGTCTGATTTTCGCCCTCACCGGCTTCGCGCTGTAGCGCAGCGTCAATCGAGATGCGCAGATCGGCGAGGATGCGGGTGACATCGGCCAGCACGCCAGGCTCGTCGGCCACCCGCATGCGCAGGTAATAGGCCGACTCGATTTCCGCCATCGGCAGAATGCGGATGTCTGAGAGCGATTCGGGCTGAAACGCAAGAGCCGGCACGCGGTGCCCCGGGTCGGCGCTGAAGGTGCGGGTGACGTCAACCAGATCGGCGATCACCGCACTGGCCGTGGGCTCTGAGCCCGCGCCCTTGCCGTAGTACATGGTGTGCCCCACGGCATCGCCCTTCACCCACACGGCATTCATTGCGCCCTCCACGCTTGCGATCAGGCGGCGCGACGGAATGAGTGTGGGATGCACGCGCAGCTCCAACCCATCGCCGCCTTCGGGCAGCGTGCGGCGGCGCGCGATGCCGAGAAGCTTGATCCGGTAGCCCAGCTGCTCTGCATAGCGGATGTCTTCACTCTGAAGCGAGGTGATACCTTCGACATGGCAGCGGCTGAACTGCACCGGAATACCGAAAGCGATCGCTGCAAGAATGGTTGCCTTGTGAGCGGCATCGACCCCCTCGATATCAAACGTGGGATCGGCCTCGGCATAGCCCAGGCGCTGCGCTTCGGCCAACACCTGCGCAAACGGCAGGCCCTTCTCACGCATTTCAGACAGAATGAAATTGGTGGTGCCGTTGATGATGCCGGCGATCCACTCGATTCGATTGGCGGTGAGCCCCTCGCGAAGCGCCTTGATGATCGGGATGCCCCCCGCCACCGCCGCCTCGAAGGCCACCATCACGCCACGGCTCGCGGCCGCCCGGAAAATCTCATTGCCGTGGGTGGCCAGCAGCGCCTTGTTGGCCGTGACCACGTGCTTGCCATGCGCAATGGCTTCAAGCACCAGTTCACGTGCAACCCCATAGCCGCCAATCAGTTCGATCACCACATCGATATCGGGATTGCGGACCAGTGCAAACGCATCGGCGCTGACCACCACGTCGGGGCCTGCGATGCTGCGGGCACGCTCGACATCGAGGTCTGCCACGTGGGTGATGGCAATGCCGCGACCGGCACGGCGCATGATCTCGGCCTGGTTGCGCGCGAGCACGGTAAAGGCGCCGCTACCCACCGTGCCGATGCCCAGCAGACCCACCCGGATCGGGGACTGGATGCTCATGTCAGGCGTGCCTCCGGCGATAGCCATCAAGGAACCTGCCGAACCGGCCGACTGCGTCGTGCAGGTCGTCGGCGTTGGGCAGGAACACGATTCGCAGATGATCGGGCTCGGGCCAGTTGAAGCCGGTTCCCTGCACCACCAGCACATGTTGTTCTTCCAGCAGCTCGAGAATGAACTGCTGATCGTCGGTGATGGGATACATCCGCCGATCGAGCTTGGGGAAAAGATAAAGCGCCGCCTGGGGCTTGACGCAGCTCACCCCCGGGATCTGGGTGAGCAGACTCCAGGCCAGCTCGCGCTGGCGATAGAGTCGACCGCCGGGGTTGATCAGGTCGTTGATGCTCTGTCGGCCCCCAAGCGCCGTCTGGATGGCGAACTGGGCTGGCACATTCGCGCACAGCCGCATGGTGGCCAGCATGTTCAGCCCCTCGATGTAATCGGAGGCGATACGCTTGTTGCCGGAGATGATCATCCAGCCGGCGCGGTAACCGCAGGCGCGGTAATTTTTCGACAGGCCGTTGAAAGTGATGAACAGCAGATCATCGGCGAGCGAAGCAATGGAGGTGTGCGACAGGCCGTCGTAGATCATCTTGTCGTAGATCTCGTCGGCAAAAATGATCAGACCGTGTCGCCGCGCAAAATCGACCAGCGCCTTCAGCATCTCGTCGGGATAAAGCGCGCCGGTGGGATTGTTCGGATTGATGATGACCAGCGCCTTGGTGCGCCCGGACACCTTCCGTTCCAGGTCATCGATGGCGGGAAGCCAGCCGCTTGCCTCGTCGCACAGGTAGTGGCGCGGGGTGCCCCCGGCCAGGCTCACGGCTGCCGTCCAGAGCGGATAGTCGGGCGCAGGCACGAGCACTTCATCGCCCGCATCGAGCAGCGCCTGCATGGACATGACGATCAGCTCGGAGACGCCGTTGCCGGTGATGATGTCGTCCAGCTGCACGCCCGCAATCGACTTGGTCTGCGCGTACTGCATGATGGCCTTGCGCGCGGCAAAGAGGCCCCGGGAATCGGAGTAGCCCGAAGCGCCCGGCAGGTTGATCACCACATCGCGAACCACTTCCTCGGGCGCCTCGAATCCGAAGGGCGCCAGATTGCCGATGTTCAACTTGATGATGCGATGGCCTTCTTCCTCGAGCGCCCGGGCTCGCGCCATGACGGGGCCGCGGATGTCGTAGCAGACGTTGGCAAGCTTCGCCGATTTCTGGATGGTCTTCATAGGCCTTGAAGGGCTTGCCCGCGTGCGCGCCGGGGCGCATGGGTTCTTTGCCGGTTGAGTGAGCAACCTGCTATTTTAGCCGGTTTACAGACACCCATTTCCCCTGGCTCGCCTTGAAGCTTCACTCAGACTTCCCTGCCCAGCTCAATCTCGTCACCGGCTATGGCACCGGCTTTGTCGAGGTCAACCGGGAGCGCCGCGAAGGATCGCTGGTGCTGTTGCCCGACGGCCCGGTGCTGGAATGGAGCGTAGCCACGTTCGATCAGATCGACGAGCACGCCATCGCGGGGCTCCTCCGCCACCGGCCCGAGATCGTGCTGCTCGGCACCGGCGCTCGTCAGCGTTTTCCACACCCCCGGGTGGGCGCAGCGCTGTCAGGCGCCCGGATCGGGCTTGACGTGATGGACACCCCTGCCGCGTGTCGCACCTACAACATTCTTGCCGCCGAGGGCCGGCGGGTGCTGGCCGCCCTGCTCCCAACCTGAGTGCGGCTTGCGGTCTGCCATGAAGCGGCCCCTGTGGCTGTGTTATGGTCCCCGCCGACCCGAGCGCTCGCGCCGGCGTCATCCACGCTGAGTCATTCCCCGGAGAACCCGAGTTGAACGTCAAGACCGGCAGCAAAGTACCCGATTTCACCGCTGAAGGCACTCAGGGCCCTGTCAGCCTGTCCGCCCTCAAGGGCACCAAGGTGGTGATTTATTTTTATCCGAAAGACAACACCCCGGGCTGCACCTCGGAGGCCGGCGACTTTCGCGATCTGCACGGCGAATTTGTCAATGCGGGCGCCGCCATATTCGGGGTCTCGCGAGACAGCCTGCGCTCGCACGAGGGCTTTCGCACGAAGCTCGGCCTGCCCTTCGACCTGCTGTCCGATCCCGATGAAGCGCTCTGCGAGACCTTCGGCGTCATGAAAATGAAGAACATGTACGGCAAGCAGGTGCGTGGCATTGAACGCTCCACCTTTCTGATCGACGCAAGCGGGAAACTCGTTCGCGAGTGGCGCGGGGTCAAGGTGGCGCAGCACGCAGCAGAGGTGCTGGAAGCAGTCCGCGCACTCTGACCCCCCGCACATTCATGCGCCCACCATCCGCCCGGTCGTGCCGGGCCGCGCAGGCCGCCCTGCTCTTCTGAGGCCGACTCCGTCAGTCCCCACCCCAGCCATCAGTCCCCACGGTCTGTCCCCCGAGGCCAGACCCCGCCCAGCCAGGAACATCATGCCGCTTCCCAAGCCACCGACCGGTCCCGCAGCGATCCTGGATGACTCCGCCCGCGGCGCGCGGAAGGCACGGCCCGCCAGCGAAAAGCTTGCCGCCAAAGCGGCAGGGAAAGCGACCGCAACCGGCAACGCGCCGGGCGCCAGGCCTGGTGCACGTCCCCCGGCGCAGGCTTCCATTGCTCAACCCGGGCCAGTCCCGTCTCAGGCGCCGGCACGGGCGTCCGGCCGGGCGAATCCGCAATCGGCAGCAGCCGCCACCGCGCCCTCGCGTCCACAGACTTCCGCAGGCCTGGCGGCTCCGATTCCTGTCAAAGGCGCCGGTCCCGTCGCCGCGGCGCAGGCCCATGCCGCAGCGAAATCGGCCGCCCAGGATAGCGCCCCACGCAGCCGGCGGCGCCAGTCGGTCACCGCTCGCGAAGCGAGCAAGCTGTTCGTGCTCGACACCAACGTTCTGATGCATGACCCAAGCAGCCTGTTCCGGTTCGCCGAGCATGACGTCTACCTGCCAATGATGACGCTCGAGGAACTCGACGGACACAAAAAGGGGATGTCGGAGGTTTCACGGAACGCGCGCCAGGTCAGCCGCTCGCTCGATGCACTGATTGCAGCGGCCGGCGCGCAGATCGAAGCGGGTCTCCCCCTGGCGGCGCTGGGCAACCGCGACGCCTCGGGCAATCTGTTTTTTCAGACCCAGGCGTTTGCGGCCATGCTGCCGGCGTCGCTCCCCATGGGCAAAGCCGACAACCAGATTCTCGGCGTGGTGCGCGCGCTTCAGGAGCAGCACCCGGGCCGCGAGGTTGTACTGGTATCCAAAGACATCAACATGCGCATCAAGGCGCATGCACTCGGGCTCCCCGCAGAAGACTATTTCAACGATCAGGTCCTGGAAGATACCGATCTTCTCTACAGCGGCATCCTCGAGTTGCCGGCCGATTTCTGGGACCGGCACGGCAAGGGCGTTGAATCCTGGCAGCAGAACGGCAACACGCTCTACCGGATCACCGGGCCACTCATCAGCCGGCTGATGCTCAATCAGTTCGTCTACCTCGAGGGTGATACGCCGCTCACGGCGCGGGTGCGGGAAATCGTCGGCAAAACGGCTGTGCTTCAGACACTGAAAGATCACAGCCACCATCGAAACGCGGTCTGGGGCGTGGGCGCGCGCAATCGGGAACAGAATTTCGCGCTCAACCTGCTGCTCGACCCGGAAATCGACTTCGTGACCCTGCTTGGTCAGGCGGGTACCGGCAAAACCCTGCTCGCGCTCGCCGCGGGGCTCACGCAGGTACTTGAAAGCCGTCGCTACACCGAAATCATCATGACCCGCGCCACCGTGCCGGTAGGCGAAGACATCGGCTATCTGCCGGGCACCGAAGAGGAAAAAATGCAGCCCTGGATGGGCGCACTCGAAGACAACCTCGAGGTGCTGCTGCAGGGAGATCCCGCAGCCGGCGAGTGGGGCCGCTCGGCTTCCACCGATCTGGTTCGCACCCGGATCAAGGTGAAGGCGCTGTCGTTCATGCGCGGGCGTACCTTCATCAACAAGTTCCTCATCATTGACGAGGCCCAGAACCTCACGCCCAAGCAGATGAAAACGCTCATCACACGGGCTGGGCCTGGCACCAAGGTGGTGTGCCTGGGCAACATCGCGCAGATCGACACGCCCTATCTCACCGAAGGGTCATCGGGCCTCACCTATGTGGTGGACCGGTTCAAGGGCTGGGCCCACTCCGGGCATGTCACGCTGCAGCGAGGCGAGCGCTCCCGTCTGGCCGATTTCGCGGCCGACGCGCTCTAGGAAAGCGCCTCCGACACGGGCGATCGGCGGTCACGCCAGCCAGCCACGCGCCGGTGCGCCCGGCCCCTCAGGGCTGCGGCCCGGAGGTGTAATTCTCGAACTTGGTATAGGCACCGATGAAAGTCAGGCGCACGGTCCCGATCGGCCCGTTACGTTGCTTGCCAATGATGATTTCGGCCGTGCCCTTGTCGGTGGAGTCGGGGTTGTAAACCTCGTCCCGGTAAATGAAGATGATGACATCGGCGTCCTGCTCGATGGCGCCCGACTCACGCAGATCAGACATGACGGGCCGCTTGTTTGGCCGCTGCTCAAGTGACCGGTTGAGCTGCGACAGCGCAATCACAGGACAGTCGAGTTCCTTGGCAAGCGCCTTGAGCGAGCGCGAAATTTCGGAGATTTCGGTGGCGCGGTTCTCGCCAGAGCTCGAAGCCGACATCAGTTGCAGATAATCAATCACCACCAGTCCCAGCTTGCCGCACTGTCGGGCCAGCCGGCGCGCGCGCGCGCGCAGCTCGAGCGCATTGAGAGCCGGCGACTCATCGATGTGAAGCGGCGACTCCTGCATCTTGGAGATTGCGCTGGTAAGCCGCGGCCAATCGTCATCGATCAGGCGGCCCGTGCGGATACGCTGCTGATCGAGGCGCCCGGACGAACACAGAATACGCATGGCCAGCTGCGTGGCACCCATCTCCATGCTGAAGACCGCCACGGGCAGTCCCTGCTCAATGGCCACATGTTCACCGATGTTCATGGCAAAGCTGGTTTTACCCATTGAGGGTCGACCGGCCACGATGATCAGATCGCCAGGCTGCATGCCCGAGGTCATTCGATCGAGATCGACATACCCGGTGGGTACGCCAGTCACGTCGCTCGTATTGTCCTGGTTGTAGAGCTGATCGATTCGCTCGACCACCTTGCCGAGCAGGTCCTGCAACGGCTGGAACCCGGCCTCGCCCCGGCTGCCGTCTTCTGCAATCTGAAAGATCTTTGACTCGGCCTCATCGAGCAACTGCCGGGTGTCGCGGCCTTGCGGGTTGAGGGCCGAGGTGGCGATTTCATCAGAGGTTGAAATCAGGCGCCTGAGCACTGCGCGATCACGGACGATTTCGGCATAGCGACGAATGTTCGCGGCCGACGGTGTTTCGGTGGCGAGGGTGTTCAGATACGCGAGGCCGCCGGCCTCCTCGGCGTGACCCGCGGTCTGGAGTGATTCGAGAACCGTCACCACATCG
The DNA here is from genome assembly GCA_049423065.1 of Burkholderiaceae bacterium. Taxonomy (GTDB): domain Bacteria; phylum Pseudomonadota; class Gammaproteobacteria; order Burkholderiales; family Burkholderiaceae_E; genus SYIM01. Next base: position 18,400 of record JBMSQB010000026.1, on the reverse strand, counting down.
GCCGGCTGGCTGCGTTCGATCAGCCGGGCGATTTGCTGCCAGATCAGACGGTGGTCATGCCGGTAGAAGTCTCCCTCTCGCAGCAGATCGGCGACCCGGTCAAATGCGGTGTTGTCCAGCATCAGCCCACCCAGCACCGCCTGCTCGGCCTCGGTGGAGTGCGGAGGCGTGCGCAGCGCCGCAATCTCGGGGTCGCGGGAAAGCGATTGGGCGTCGGCGGAAGCGTCGGAAAACATGAGATCCAGGCAAGGAAAGACTGAGGGAGTCGAACCCGTCGGCGGGTTCAAATTCGATACATTCAGGATACCTGACCGGCACCCTCATTAGCCATCGGGAGTGGACCGCCTTGGTGCAGTAGACGAGAAAAGGGGCGCCTGCGCGCCCCTTTCCTTTCGGCACGGTCCGGGGGTGTCCCGGGACCGGTCAACCCGAGGACCGATCAGGCGGTATCGCCAATCACCGACACCGTGACCTCGACCACCACATCATGGTGGAGCGCGATCTCGAGCTTGTGCTCGCCAATGCTCTTGATGGGTCCCGTGGGCATGCGCACCATGGCCTTGCTGACCGTGTAGCCCTGGCTGGTGAGGCCCTCGGCCACGTCAAAGTTGGTGACCGAGCCGAACAGCCGGCCATCGACACCGGCCTTGACCGTGGTCTGCCAGGTGTAGCCGGACAGACGTTCGCCCAGTGACCGGGCTACGGCCAGCTTGTCAGACTGAACTTTTTCGAGCTCGGCGCGGCGCGCTTCGAATTCTTTCAGCGCGGCGTCGGTGGCGCGGCGCGCCTTGCCCTGCGGAATCAGAAAATTGCGGGCGTAGCCGTCTTTGACGCGGACCACATCACCCAGTTGGCCCAGGTTGGCAACGCGTTCGAGAAGAATGATTTGCATGGTTCACCTCTCCTCAGTGGTTGTCGGTGTAAGGCAGCAGCGCGAGGAAACGCGCGCGCTTGATGGCATCGCCCAACTGGCGCTGATACCGGGCACGGGTGCCGGTAAGACGGGCCGGGATGATCTTGCCGGTCTCGGTGATGAAGTCTTTCAGCACGTCGACGTCTTTATAGTCGATCCACTCGATTTTCTCGGCGGTGAAACGACAGAACTTGCGGCGCTTGAAGAGCGCGCTCTGGGTGTTGCGGCGGACTTTTTTGTCCTTCGTGCCACGACGCATGACCATGATTGAACCTTTCAGAAAATTCGGAACAGGGATTAGACGGATCCGGAAAGCGATGCCGGTGTCGGGTCTTGTTGGAACTCGGTGACATGCAGCAGAACCGACTTGCTGCCCCGACGGCGAGGCGCAAGGAAACCCTGCACGCGAAGCACGCTGCCAAGCGGCGTACGCGACAGCTGCTCAGCCGCCCGATCCGCAAAGCGCGCCGACAGATCGAGCTCGACCTGACGGGGATGCCCGCCTTCGCGCTGCGTGGAGCGATGCGACAGGACTGCATCGATCATGGCAACGCCACCAGGCGTGTAGCGCAGAGACTGCATGGACAGGAGCACCGCTTGCAGCGACACCGAGTTGGATTCCGGACCCAACGAGGCGATCAGACCTGCGGCGCGGGGGCAGGCGCCGCCGGGGCCGACTCGGCAGCCACCTTGCGCGCCTCTTCGCGCTGGATCTGCTTCCACATCGGGGAAGGACCGGTGTGCGCCCGCTTCATGGCCAGCGTGAGGTGCCGCAGCACCGCATCGTTGAACTTGAAGGCGTGCTCGAGCTCGTCAAGCACGGGCTTGCCGCACTCGAGATTCATGAGCACATAGTGGGCTTTCGCAACTTTCTGGATCGGGTAGGCAAGCTGCCGACGACCCCAGTCTTCCACCCGGTGAATTTTGCCCTGCTGCGCCTCGACCATGGCCTTGTAGCGGTCGATCATGGCGGGGACCTGCTCGCTCTGATCGGGATGAACGATCAGCACGATCTCGTAATGACGCATGTGTGCTCCTTTGCTTTGAAATCGGGCCCAGAACCGCGGCAAACAACCCCGTCCGAACCTTCCCCGCTGCAATGCCCCGCAGCGTGAGCCGTTCGGAACAGACCGTTGTGAGCCTGTTGCGCTGAACCCCCGTTACCGGAAACGCGTCCGGTCCGCCCCTGGCCCCGGTCAAGTAAAATCAGTGGTGACAGACTCAGGTTTGCCTGCGTGCCAGCGTGCTGAACGCTCAACCCCGCTTGACGACCCCGCTTGACGACCCCGCTTGACGACCTAGCTTCAACTTCCCAGCTTGATCTGCTGAGCTTGATCTGCCTGACTGCTTTTACCCGCCATCGGCCGCCGAATCGATGCGTCTTTGGGTTGATCCGTGCGGCAGGAAACCCGTAATAATAGCGCCCGCGTGCGTCCTCGGCAAATTTGGCCAAGGCGCACACTCCGTTCACCGCAAGGACTCACCGCATGTACGAATCCGACATCACCCGCTTCCTAAAAAACCTGCGAGCCGAGCGTCCGCATCTCGAACAGGCCCAGCGCGACGGCCGGGCCCGCTTGTGGGACAAACCGCAAGACCTCGACACCTCACAGCGCAATCGTGAGTCGCGAGTCGCCCAGCGTCCCTACGTCTACTCGCAAAAGCCTTGAGCCAGCAGCCACCCGCCGGGGACGCCGGCTCGCCGGAACAGCTTGAGCTGCGGATCGTTGCGCGCCTCTACGGCGCACCGCTCGAGTCGCTCCCGCAAGACCTGTTCATCCCGCCCGACGCCCTGGAGATCTACCTCGAGTCGTTCGAGGGCCCGCTCGACCTGCTGCTCTATCTCATCCGCAAGCAGAACTTCAACATCTTCGACATTCCGATGGCCGAGGTGACCCGTCAGTACCTCGCCTACATCGAGCAGATCCGCGAGCGCGATCTCGAGCTCGCCTCCGATTACCTGCTGATGGCGGCACTGCTCATCGACATCAAGTCGCGAATGCTGCTGCCCGTCAAGCGCGCCGACGGTGAAGAGGAAGCGGCCGATCCACGCGCCGAACTTGCCCGCCGGCTGATTGAATACGAGAGCATGAAACTCGCTGCCCAGCGGCTGGAGGCCCTGCCCCAGGTCGGACGCGACTTCCTGCCCGCAGCAGCCATCGCCCAGACCGGCGGTGTTGTGCAGCTTCCCGAGGTGAGCCTGGATGACCTGCGCCATGCCTGGGCGGACATCCTGCGCCGAGCAAGCCTGGTGCAACACCACCGCATCAGCCGCGAGGAACTTTCCGTCCGTGACTTCATGACCCGAATTCTGCGCAACCTTCACAACCGCCGGTTTGCCGAATTCGAAGACCTGTTTGAAATCGAGCAGGGCACGCAGACAGTGGTGGTCACCTTCATCGCGCTGCTCGAACTCGCCCGCGAATCGCTGGTGGAAATCACCCAGGCTGAAGCCTTCGCCCCGATCTACGTCCGGCTTGCCTACCAGCCGAGCTGAGCGCCCTGGCGCGCGCCTGATGCCACTCGCAATCACCGAATCGGCCGACCTGTCCGCGCTCAACTCCTTTGGGGTCGCTGCGCGCGCACGCCGACTGATCACGCTGAGCGACGAGGCCGATGCCCCTGAGGCAATCGATCAGCTTCAGTCGGCCCCGGCGTCGCTGTTGCTTGGTGCGGGCAGCAATCTGCTTTTCACGCGCGATGTCGACGGCACGGTTCTCAAGGTTTCACTTGCCGGTCGCAGGGTGCTGGACGCCGTGGATGGCGGCAGGCTCGGCAACGCCCAGGTTCTGGTCGAGGCCGCAGCGGGCGAACCCTGGCATGACTTCGTTCTCTGGACACTCGCCCAGGGGCTGAGCGGACTTGAAAATCTCGCGCTCATCCCGGGCAGCGTGGGCGCCGCCCCGGTGCAGAACATTGGCGCTTATGGGGTTGAACTCAGCGAACATCTGCACTCGGTTCGGGCCCTGTCGCTCGATGATGGCCGCCCCTGCGAGTTCGCTGCGGCCGACTGCGGCTTGGGCTATCGCGACAGCCGGTTTCGCAGCAGCGCGGGACCCTCGCGATGGCTCATCCTGTCGGTGCGCTTTGCGCTCTCGCGCAAGCCTCGCCCGCGACTCCACTACCCCGACCTGCAGACGGCCTTCCCGCCCACGGCCCCACCGCCCTCGCCGCTCGATATCGCCCACGCGGTCTGCGCCATTCGCAGACGCAAGCTCCCCAATCCGGCGGAACTCGGCAATGCCGGCAGTTTTTTCCGAAATCCGGTGGTGGACGCGACACATGCTGATCGGCTGACCGCGAACCACCCCGGGCTCCCGGTCTACCGGGATCCCGCAACGCCCCAACTTGCCAAGCTGCCTGCGGGATGGCTCATCGAACAATGCGGCTGGAAAGGCGCCCGCCGCGGCGACGCCGGCGTGCACACGCAGCATGCACTGGTGCTGGTGAACTACGGCAGGGCCCGGGGCAGCGATATTGCCGCGCTGGCAGCCGACATCCAGGCCTCGGTCATCGAGCGCTTTGGTGTACGACTCGAGCCTGAAGTGGTCTTTATTTGACGCCCACGCCGCAGGGCGTTGTGCCGGTTGCGTCTAGCCGCGGCGAAACACCCAGGTGTCTGTATCCGAGGCCGACGGGTCGAAGCGATAGCCATCGCGATCGAACGCCTTCAACGCGACGGGGTCCTCGATTCGCTGGTCGATGGCGTAGCGCGTCATGCTGCCGCGTGCGCGCTTGGCGGAAAAGCTCACCACCTTCCAGCCCGATTCACGTCGCTCTTCAAAAACCGGCTGGACAATGCGCAGGCCCAGGGCCTTGGGCGGCACGGCACGGAAATATTCATTGGACGCCAGGTTGACGAGAACCGGATGGGCATGCGTCGCCAACTCGGTCGCCAGCGCGCTGGCAATCCGTTCGCCCCAGAAGCGGTACAGATCGGGGCCGCGCCCGGTCTCCATTCGTGTTCCCATTTCAAGCCGGTAGGGCTGAATCAGGTCCAGCGGCCGCAACACACCGTACAAGCCAGACAGGATGCGGACCCGTGCCTGCGCCCACCCCAGCGCCGCCTCGTCAAGCGTGGGCGCCGACAACCCCTCGTAGACATCACCCGCGAAGGCCAGGGCGGCCTGCCTGGCATTGGCGCGGTCAAACGGCGGCTTCCAGGCGCGAAAGCGCTCGGCATTCAATTGCGCGAGCGCCGGGCTGATCTCCATCATCTCCTCAAGCTGCGAAGCAGGCAGCTTTTTCAGCCGTGACACCAGACGGGCCGACTCCTTCAGAAAATCCGGCTGCGAGAAGTTTGATGTAACCGGTGGGGATTCGAAGTCCAGCGTCTTGGCGGGGGACAGAACAATGATCATGCTTGGTGAGCGGCGCCGCGGCAGTGCGCGGTGACCGGCAGGTATCGGGATGCCGTGATGATGGCACGGTTGGCAATGCCCCCTCGCGATCACAGAGCTTCAGGTGTGCGGATGCCCATCCCGCCCCGGGGCCGGCGGTCGCCGCGCCACCGTTGCCGAATGCGCCAGATGACGCTCGATATCCACCCGCCCCATCCGACCAATGTCACTGGCAATCTCCAGCTCGCAGTGGGCCTTGCACGGGGGCGAAAGCGCCGCGCGCAAGGCCCCGAGCATCGCCGGTGGCGCGACCAGCGCCAGTCTGCGAAAGCTGCCCTCGGCAAGGCCACGATCAATGCGCTCTGCAATCCGCTCGGCGAACCGGTGGCGGCTCAAGGCGCGAGGGCCGGTGTGCGGCGATATCGCGTGCCGCGCGCCACCCACACTTTCGAATGATCGCCCAGGGCGGTCGTGGAGAAGCGCGCGCTCCGGCAGACGCCCTTCTGGCTGGATCAGGTCCTCGATCTCCCGAAGCGGCGCAGGCAGTTCCGTTGCCACAAAGATCCGCGCGCGCGCCGAATCCGCCACAACCACCCACCATCCTGCTTCCATGATCGAACCTCCGTCGCGCCTCGCGCCACACATCTGTTCGCGGCCGGCCGGCCGCGACTGGCTCGACCCAAACGAGGCCCCGCTGCCGCCCCATTGACCACTGGCATGGATCGTCTTTCTTCCTCCCTGTCGTCCGATGAGCGGTGCCACCTGCCTTGCTGGGCTGGGCATCAGGCGGGTACGCTTCGGAAATGAAATTCCGGATCGCAGTGTTTGCGGCCGTTGTCGTCGGCATTGTGGCGGCGCTGGCCGCCACGCTCATCACCCGATTTGACCCCGACGCTGCCGCGGATGAAGTGCGTGCGTTTGTTCGCGAGCGCTACGGGCGCGAGCTTCGCTTCGAGGGTCCGCTCGCGCTCTCGCTCTGGCCTGTGCTGTCCGTTGCGGTGCCGCGTGCAACCTTGTCCGACGTGGGCTCGGAGCGGCAGGCCGCCAGCATCGAGCGCGCCAAGGTTGAAATCGCGTGGCTGCCCCTGCTTCGCGGCCGGGTGATCGTCGAGCACGCCCGGGTGACGGGGTTGCATCTGAGCATCGAGCAGCGCGCCGACGGCACCCGCAACATCGACAATCTGATTGCCCCGCTGTCAGCCACCCCCGATACCGCACCGGGCGATGAACCGCCCGCGCGCCGCCCGCGAATCGAAATCGGCAAGGTCGAACTGTCAGAGGCGAGCATCGAGTATGTCGATGCCGAGCGCGGTATCGTCGTCTGGCTCGACGACATCGAACTCAAACTCGATGAGCTCGATTCGAAGATGGTCACGCCGATGTCGCTGCGTGCCCGATGGGTATCGGCTCCGTTTGGTGTCAGCGCACTGGTGCGGGTCAGCGGCACGCTCGACGTCGACCCCGGCAAGCGAACCGTGGGCCTGCGGGGGGCGGAAATGAGCGTGCGCGGGTTCAAGGACGGTCGCCCGCTCGACGCCAGCGCCCGGGCACGTCGCATGTCGGTCATCCTGGGGCGCCCGGGCCTCGTTGGCCGCCTTGAATCGTTTGCAATCGGCTTGAAGACAGGCGGCGAGGACTGGGCGATTGAAGCTGCGCATGCGCGTGGCGCTGCGCTCGACTACGACGGTATCCGGTTGGCGTTTGCCGCCACCGGGGTGGAGGCCAACGCGCGCGGTCGAACACGCCACGGCACCTTCGAGACCAGCCTGACGCTTCCCGAGGTTGTCATCGCCAATCCGACGAGTCGCGGCAAACCGATCGATGCGTCGCTGCGCTGGCGCGGTGCGCAGGAACTTGACCTGAAGCTGACGCTGGACGGTCTGTCTGGCGGCGTGCAGAACTTTTCTGCCAGCCGCTTCGCGCTGTCGGCTGATGCCACAGCGGGTGCCCTCGAGTCGGGGCTCCGGCTCACCGGAGCACTGCGCGCCGACCTCGATGCGGCAAGCGTGAATCTGGGGCAGATTGCGGGCACCTTGACGCTCGACCCGGGTTCGGGTCAACCCGCCATCCGGTTGCCGCTCAGCGGCTCGCTTCATACGGAAGGCTCCGCCAGAACCATCGACGCCGACCTCGAAACACGGCTTGAAGCAAGCCTGATGCGGCTGCGTACCCGCTATGACCCCGCCCGGGCAGAGGGCCGCCTTGGCGTCACGCTGGCTGCCGACCAGCTTGATCTGGACCGCCTTGACGCCCTGCTTTCACCGGTCCTCAATGCCGTCGAGGCCCCCGCGCGCCGCGCCGACACCCTGGTCGGCCGACAAACGGAACGGCCAGCAGAGTCTGGTCGCGCCAATACCCCGCCCGCGTTGGCGAATGCCAGACCGCGTACGGCTGCCGCCGAGCCTGCCAAGCAGCAGCCCCGCACCCCCGCGGCCACCCTTCAGCGCGCAGCAGGCGGCAACTGGACAGCCGACCTGCAGATCGGACAACTGAAAGCCGACTGGGTGCGTGCCGCCGCGGTAAGGATCTCCGCGCAATCCCATGAAGCGGGATTCCGGATCCCCGCCCTGTCCCTCTCCATGCACGGCGGCACGCTGACCGGGCGGGCCGACTTCAACCGTCTGAGCCGGGCGTTCACCCTCTCCACCCAGGCGCGCGCAATCGACATTGCCGCCCTGCTCGACACGCTGGGGCAGCCGCGCCGCCTCGAGGGTCTTGCAGACTGGCGCGCCGATCTCAGCGGCCAGATCTCGGACGCCCCTCTGGCGGACAGCCTTCGTGGCGAACTCGCCCTGATGGTCGCAGACGGAAGGATTCACGGGATCGACCTGGCGCGGGCAGTGCGCGATGCGGCGCAGCGTATCCGTTCGGGCCGCGATACCCGAGCCGAACCCACCGAGGACGATCGTGCGCCAGCCGGCACCGCTGCAAGCTTCACCGAGTTCACCCGCCTGGCAGCCCGCTTCAACCTTCGCGATGGCAAGGCGAGAAGCCGCGATCTGCTGATCGAGACCCCTGTCGTCCGAGCCAGTGGCAGTGGTCTCCTCGATCTGCAGCAGCAGGCGGTGGAGGCAAGCTTTCGAGTGGGTCTTGTGACCCCGGGCAATGACCCACTGCTTGCAGCATTGAATCGGCTCAGCATTCCCGTGCAGGTCAAGGGACCGCTCAATCAGCCGGAGTGGCGGGTGGATATCGCATCAATGCTGCCGCCAAGGTTTCGGCGCTGAATGACGGGTCTCTGGTTTTCGGCGCCTCCGCCCCCACGTATCATCCGCGGCTAGACCACCCGTCGCCCAGGAGCCCCTCTTGCAGGACCCCAACAAGCCGGTACGCCTTCAATTCCAGGCCAGTGTGCAGGGCGGAGGCCCGGTGGCGAAATTCATCGCCGGAATCGTCGGCCTTGCAATGATCGGCGCGGCGCTGTTCTTGTCCGTCTTCATGTTCGCCGGCCTGCTGGTCATTGGCGTACTCGCGGGCGGATGGTTCTGGTGGCGAACGCGCAAGTTGCGCAAGCGCCTGCGCGAGTCAATCGATGCAGCGGCGCGCGAAGCGCTCCGGCAGGCCGAGGCGCGCAACGCTGCGAATCCCGCCAGCCAGGGTACGGTGATCGAGGGCGATTTCATCCGTGCCAAGCCAGCCGACCCCGCGCAGGGCTCCGAGCCGCGTCGATAGTCCACTGGCGAAGCTTTGCCGCGCAGTCGCGCAGCCTGCATCAACCGCGGTCGCCCGTGCGACGCGCTCAAAAAAAAAGCGGCCCCTGAGGGCCGCTTTTTTCCTTCAACACCGCCGCCGGCACAGGTCACCGGCGAGCGAGGTGCCTGTCTGTCAGCTGAGGTGCTTGCCCACCAGCTTGGTCATCTCGAACATGTTGACCGACGCCTTGCCGAAGACCGCCTTCAGCTTGTCGTCAGCGTTGATCTGGCGCTTGTTGGTTGCGTCCTGGAGCTTGGCCTTCTTGATGTACTCCCACATGCGCTTGACAACTTCGGTGCGCGGCAGCGGCTTGTCACCCACCACAGCAGCCAGCGCGGCACTGGGGGTCAGGGCCTTCATGAATGCAGCGTTGGGCGTGCGGGCCTTTTTGGCAGCCGGCTTTTTAGCGGCAGCAGCTTTTTTCGCTGGTGCAGCTTTCTTGGCGGGAGCAGCTTTCTTGGCGGGCGCCGCTTTCTTCGCGGCGGGCTTCTTGGCCGCTACTTTGGCGGCGGGCTTTTTGGCGGCGGGTTTCTTGGCGGCCTTCTTGGCAGTTGCCATGTTCGACTCTCCTGGTTCGAATCCGGGGTGGATAGCGGTCTTGCCGGTTACGGGGAAAAAACCGATTGATCCCCGAATCCGTGCAAGACCGAAGAATGCCGGATAAATGCGCAGGCGCCAATAGGGAGAACACGAGTTTTTTATCGTGTTGTACCGAAGAAGCAGCCTGTCCGATGCGTGAAGGCCTCCGTGAAGGCCTCAGGCCGCCTCTCCCTCGCGAGACGCACGCCGCCGCTCATGCTCTTTCAGGAAGCGCTTGCGAAGCCGGATCGACGACGGTGTGACCTCGACAAGCTCATCGTCGGCGATGAATTCAACCGCCTTCTCGAGGGTCAACTCGACCGGCGGCGTGAGCTGAATGTTTTCGTCCTTCCCGGAGGCGCGAACGTTGGTGAGCTTCTTCTCGCGAATCGGATTGACGACCAGATCGTTGTCGCGGGTATGGATGCCAATCACCATGCCCTCATACACCGGGTCATTGGGCCTCACGAACATCCGCCCCCGGTCCTGCAGCTTCCAGAGCGCGTAAGTGACCGCAGCGCCATCGTCCTGCGAGATCAGCACCCCATTGCGACGCGCATCGATCTCACCCGCCCAAGGTGCGTATTCATCGAACACATGACTCGCGATGCCCGTGCCGCGTGTCAGGTTCAGAAACTCGTTGTGAAAACCGATCAAGCCGCGCGCGGGGACGCGGTAGTCGAGCCGCACGCGACCCCGGCCATCGGGCTCCATGGCCACGAGTTCACCGCGTCGGCCGGCGAGCATTTCCATGATGCCCCCCTGATGCGCGTCTTCGATGTCGATCGCCAGCGTTTCGAACGGCTCGAGCCGCTCGCCATCGACCACCTGAATGCGGGGTTTGGGACGCGAGACGGCCAGCTCATAGCCCTCACGCCGCATGTTCTCGATCAGGATGGTGAGGTGAAGCTCGCCGCGACCCGACACGATGAACGTATCGGAATCAGCGGTGAATTCCACTCGAAGCGCGACGTTGCTTTTCAACTCGCGTTCAAGCCGCTCACGCAGCTGCCGACTGGTGACGAAGCGGCCTTCGCGTCCCGCCATGGGCGAGGTGTTGACCAGAAACTCCATGGTCATGGTGGGCTCATCGACACTCAGCATGGGAAGCGCCTCGGGCTGCGCGGTATCAGCGAGCGTGCAACCGATTCCCAGTTCCTCGATGCCGTTGACCGCCACGATGTCGCCCGCCTGCGCTTCATCGACCACCACACGCTCGAGCCCCTTGAAGCGCAGCACCTGATTGACCTTGGCCTGCACCGGGGCCACCCCGCCGCTGGCCGGGTCACCGTGCAGGATCAGCACCGGCTGCCCGGTGCGAATGCGGCCGCGATTGATGCGCCCGATACCGATTCGCCCGACGTAGCTCGAATAATCAAGCGCCGAGATCTGCAACTGGAGGGGGCCGTCCGGATCGTCGGCTCGCGCCGGGACGTGCCGCAGAACGGCCCGAAAGAGCGGATCCATGTCGCACTTGCCCGCCTCGGCAGCGGGCAGATCGCGGAGCGAATCAAGGGCATAGCCGTTGACCGCCGAGGCATAAACCACCGGAAAATCGAGCTGCTCTTCGCTTGCGCCCAGGCGGTCAAACAGGTCGAAGGTCTGGCTCACGACCCAATCAGGACGCGCACCTGGCCGGTCAATCTTGTTCACCACCACGATAGGACGCAGCCCCAGCGCAAGCGCCTTGCGCGTAACGAAGCGGGTTTGCGGCATGGGTCCTTCCACCGCGTCCACCAGCAACAACACGCCATCCACCATCGACAGCGCGCGCTCCACCTCGCCGCCGAAGTCGGCATGCCCCGGCGTATCGACAATGTTGATCCGGGTGCCGTCGAAATCGACCGCACAGTTCTTGGCCAGAATGGTGATGCCGCGCTCGCGTTCGAGATCGTTGCTGTCCATCACGCGTTCGGCCACCTGCTGATTGGCGCGGAAGGTGCCCGACTGACGAAGCAGCTGATCGACCAGCGTGGTCTTGCCATGATCGACGTGGGCGATGATGGCGATGTTGCGAATAGCCTGGGTAGTCATGAGAGGGTATCCTGAGGATGGCGTTCTGTTTTGAATGAAACACGATTGGGGTGACCGCCGCATGACATGGCGTGTCGCCCCGGTCTTCAACAATCGGCAGGCGCGGCAATCAACCGCTGAGAGATCAGGACGCCCGCTTCGAGGATCGCCACGCCGAGCAGCCGATCGGCGTGATACACGCGCACCCGCTCGGGCGAGGAATCAGTGCGCGGGCCCACGCGCAGACGCTGTCCCTGGCAAAGACGCAGCGCCGACTCCGTGTCAAGTTCGATCCTGGTGAGCCGTTGCAGCAGGCGGTCAAGCGGTGCCAACCAGGCCCGCCGCTCGGCAAGCGGCAAAGCTTCCAGTTGTTCCAGCGACACTGCGCTATCGAGCGTGAGCGTATCGACCGCCTCGCGACGAAGATCCGAAAGCCAGGCCCCGCAACCTGCCGCCTCGCCGATATCCCCGGCCAGCGTTCGCACATAGGTGCCCTTGCTGCACACCACGCGGATCTGCGCCGTGTCGCCTTCGGCATTGAGCAGGTCTATCCGGTGAATCGTCACCTCGCGCAGCGCGCGCTCGATCTCGATGCCGCTGCGTGCGTATTCATAAAGTGGTCGTCCCTGATGCTTGAGCGCGGAATGCATTGGCGGACGTTGCGCAATCGCGCCGACGAACCGGTCGAGCACGGTCTTCAACGCAGCTTCGGCAGGCAAGCTGGCGCCCGTTGGGGTGAGCGTACCCTCGGCGTCGCCGGTGCTGCTGGTCTCGCCCAGGCGGAGCGTCGCCGCATAGGTCTTGTCGGCCTCCAGCAGGTCATGCGCGAACTTGGTGGCTTCACCGAACAGAATCGGTAACAGGCCGCTCGCCATGGGGTCAAGCGTGCCGCCATGGCCCGCCTTCGCAGCGCCCAGCAACCGGCGCGCGGTCAGCATGGCGTGGTTCGAACTCAATCCCTTGGGTTTATCGAGCAGCAGCACGCCGTCGACGCGATCGCGAATGGGTGCCGGGCGCTCGGCGCGGGACTGCCGCGCCTCGGGGGCTGCACTCACTCGTCAGCCTGGCGACGGTTGGCTTCGCTGATCAGACGGTCGAGCTCCAGCCCGCGGAGCGTGGAGCGGTCGAGCACGAAGCGCAGTTCGGGCGTGGTGTGGATTCGAACCCGTCGGCCGATCTGGCCGCGCAAAAACCCTGCAGCCCGCGTCAGGGCCTGGGTGGTGGCCTTGACGGTGGCGTCGTCATCGGGAAGTACGGTGAAATGCACCGTGGCATAGGCGTAATCGGGCGTGAGATCCACCCCGGTGAGCGTGACCATGCCCGGACCCGGATCCTTGAGTTCGCCGCGGATCAGGAGCGCGAGTTCCTGATGGATCAGTTCCGCGACCCTGATCCCGCGAGGGGTCGCGGACGCACTGCGCTTGGCCATCTTGCTGCCTTACAACGAGGTTCGTGCGACTTCCTTGACTTCGAACGCTTCGATCTGGTCGCGCTCCCGGATATCGTCATAGCCGCGCAGCGACAGACCGCATTCGAAGCCTTCCTTCACCTCGCGTACATCATCCTTGAAGCGTTTGAGCGAATCGAGTTCGCCCGTCCAGATGACCGTGTTGTCGCGAAGCAGTCGCACGCGAGCACCCCGCCGGACCACGCCCTCGAGCACCATGCAGCCCGCGATCGTGCCCACCTTGGAGACGCGGAAGATCTGCCGGATCTCGACAAGACCCAGGGTTTCTTCCTTCTGCTCGGGTGAGAGCAGACCGGCCATGGCGGCCTTCACCTCGTCAACGGCGTCGTAAATGATGTTGTAGTAGCGGATGTCAACGCCGTTGGCTTCAGCCAGGCGCTTGGCGGCCTGATCGGCGCGCACATTGAAGCCGATGATGACCGCCTTCGAGGCGGTGGCCAGGTTGACGTCGGATTCGGTGATGCCACCCACTGCCTGGTGCACGACGGTGATCCGGACTTCCTCGGTGCCGAGTTTCAGCATGGCGTGAGCGAGCGCCTCCTGCGAGCCCTGAACATCGGCCTTGATGATGAGGGGCAGCGTTTTCACATCGCCCTCGGCCATCTGCTCGAGCATGTTTTCGAGCTTGGCCGCCTGACGCTTGGCGAGCTTCACGTCGCGGAACTTGCCCTGACGGAACAGTGCGATTTCGCGCGCCTTGCGCTCATCACCCAGCACGATCACTTCCTCGCCTGCGGCAGGCACCTCGGCCAGACCCTGTATCTCAACCGGAATCGAGGGACCGGCCTCGGTCACTGGCCGAGCGTTTTCATCGAGCATGGCGCGTACCCGCCCAAAGGCCGAGCCCGCCAGCACGACGTCGCCTCGCTTGAGCGTACCGGACTGCACCAGAACCGTGGCCACCGGCCCGCGCCCTTTGTCGAGGCGTGCCTCAATGACCAGTCCTTTGGCGGCGCCGTCACGTACCGCCTTCAGTTCAAGTACCTCGGCCTGCAGCAGCACGTTCTCGAGCAGCGAATCAATCCCTTCGCCAGTCTTGGCCGACACCGGAACCAGCGGCGAATCGCCACCGTATTCCTCAGGCACGACCTCCTGCGCGACCAGTTCCTGCTTGACCCGGTCGGGGTTGGCCTCCGGTTTGTCGATCTTGTTCATGGCCACCACGATCGGCACATTGGCCGCGCGTGCATGCCGGATGGCCTCGATCGTCTGCGGCATCACGCCGTCGTCGGCGGCAACCACCAGAATGACGATGTCGGTGGCCTTGGCACCGCGTGCACGCATGGCGGTAAACGCCTCATGACCCGGCGTGTCGAGGAACGTGATGACACCGCGTGGCGTCTGCACGTGATAGGCGCCAATGTGCTGGGTAATGCCACCGGCCTCGCCAGCTGCCACCTTGGCGCGACGAATTGAATCAAGCAGCGAGGTCTTGCCGTGATCGACGTGACCCATGACGGTGACCACCGGCGGACGCGCCAACTGCTCGCCCGCCTCGACGCTCTCCTCGAGGAAAGCTTCCGGGTCGTCAAGCTTGGCCGCAACGGCGACATGGCCCATTTCCTGGACCACGATCATCGCGGTGTCCTGGTCGAGCACCTGATTGATGGTGACCATCTGGCCAAGCTTCATCAGGGTCTTGATGACCTCGGCAGCCTTGACCGACATCTTGTGGGCCAGATCGGCCACGGTGATGGTTTCCGGGATGTGCGCCTCGCGAACCACGGTCTCAGCGGGGGCCGCCTGAACCGGTGCCGCCTCCGCGTTGCGGTCGCGGCCCCGGTTGGAGCCGCCACGCGGGCCTCGCCAACCGGCACTGCCGCCTGACGAATCACCGCGTGTCTTGATGGCGCGCTTCTTCGCGGCCTCCTCCGACCAGGTCGAGGACAGCTTTTCGGACTTGACATGCTTTTTCTGGGCGTCGCCCGCCGGCGCAGCGGCTGGCGCCGTGCGCGACGGAGTGCCGGCCGCGCGGTGCAGCGTTCCCTTGACACCAGCCTTGCCGCCAGCCGGTGCCTGCGCTGCAGGGGCCTGTGGCGCCGCTTGTTGAGCGGGCTGTGCCACCGGCGCTGGCGCGGGCGGCGGAGCCTCGACAGGCTTGGGCGCAGGTTTTCTCGCGCTGCTCATCAGGCGGTTGATCTCGGCGACTTCAGCCTCGGCGCGGGCGCGGGCTTCGGATCGGACACGGGCTTCCTCGTCGGCACGCTTGCGCGCATCGGCAGCCGCCTGCGCCTGCGCGGCAGCCTGGGCCTCGGCGCTGCGGCGCGCGGCCTCCTCGGCCTCGCGAGCCTTGGCCTCCTCGTCGGTCACAACCGGTGCCGTCGTCTCCGGAGCCAATTGCCGCTCGCGTCGCAAGGCCTCGTTCTCGGCGGCCAGCCGCTGTTGTTGTGCAAGCGCCTCGGCCTCGCGCCGCGCAGCCTCTGCCGCAGCGGCCTCGGCCTTCAGACGCTCTTCCTCCAGTCGTTGCTGCTTTTCCAGAAGCTCGGCCGCCTGGCGCTCGAGCAACTGCTGCTGGCGGCGATCTTCTTCCTCGCGCAGCCGCATCTGCTCTTCATCAATCGCAAGCGGCGCAGCAGGCACCGCCGCCTCGGGCGCCTGCCCTTCCGCGCCATCACGCTTGACGAATACACGCTTCTTGCGGACCTCGACCTGAATCGTGCGCGCCTTGCCCGTGGCATCAGCCTGTTTGATTTCAGAGGTCTGCTTGCGGGTGAGCGTGATTTTCTTCTTGGGTGCCTCAGCGCCGCCATGCGCTCGACGCAGTGCCTGGAGCAGGCGTTCCTTGTCGGCTTCGGTGACGGTGTCGTCGCCCGAGGCCTTCTCGACGCCAGCCGACCGCAGCTGCTCGAGCAGCATCTCGACGGGCATCTTGAGCTCAGTGGCGAAACTTGCAACGTTGGTGCTTGCCATCTCTATCCTTCCCTCACCGGGGCGCTGTGGAACCGCCCTCAGGCCTGCTCGCTCTCAAACCAGTGCGCACGGGCGCGAATAATGAGCTCGCGCGCACGCTGGTCGTCAATGCCGGTTGCCTCGACCAGTTCGTCGACCGCAAGTTCGGCGAGTTCGTCGCGTGTGTGCACCCCGGCATCCGCCAGACGCGCCGCCAGCGCGCGATCCATGCCCTCAAGCGACAGCAGATCTTCGGCCGCTGAACCGAGTTTCTCCTCGGTGGCGATAGCTTCAGTGAGCAGCACATTGCGCGCACGATCGCGCAACTCGTTGACGGTATCTTCGTCGAATGCCTCGATCTCGAGCATCTCGTTGAGAGGCACGTAGGCAATTTCTTCGAGGCTGGTGAAACCTTCGTCGATGAGGATGTCTGCCACCTCCTCGTCGACGTCAAGGCGGGCAACGAAAATATCCCGAACCTCACTGCGTTCGGTCGCAGACTTCTGCTGCGACTCCTCGCGGGTCATGATGTTGATCTGCCAGCCGGTGAGTTCAGAGGCCAGACGCACGTTGCGTCCGCCGGTGCCGATCGCCAGGGCGAGGTTGTCTTCATCAACCACCACGTCCATGGCGTGCTTGTCTTCGTCGACCACGATCGACGATACATTGGCCGGGGCCAGCGCACCGATCACGAACTGCGCGGGGTCTTCCGACCACAACACGATGTCAACGCGCTCGCCAGCCAGTTCGCCGGTGACGGCCTGCACGCGCGACCCACGCACACCGACACAGGTGCCAATCGGGTCGATGCGGCGATCAGTGGTGTGCACGGCAATCTTGGCGCGCACGCCAGGATCGCGGGCGGCAGCCTTGATCTGAAGCAGCCCCTGCTCGATCTCCGGCACCTCGTTGGTGAAGAGGTGGCGAATGAATTCTGGCGAGGTGCGCGAAAGGATCAGTTGCGGGCCCCGCCCCTCGCGGTTGACGCGCAGCACCAGCGCGCGAACGCGATCGCCCACCCGCAGGTTCTCCTTCGGAATCATCTGGTCGCGGGGCAAGCGGGCCTCGAGCTTGCCCGTTTCCAGGATGGCTCCCTCGCGATCGATGCGCTTGATGGTGCCCGACATGATCGGCTCGTCGCGGGCCAGGAAATCGTCGATGATCTGCTCGCGCTCGGCCTCGCGGATTCGCTGGAGGATGACCTGTTTGGCCGCCTGCGCTCCGATCCGGCCCAACTCGACCGCTTCGAGTTCCTCCTCGATGAAATCGCCCACCTGCACGTCGGACACCTGCTTTTGCGCTTCGGTGAGAATGATCTGGATATCGTGGTCTTCGAGCTCGCCGTCGGGTACCACCTGCCAGCGCCGGAAGGCCTCGTAATCGCCTGACAGGCGGTCGATCGTGACCCGCACATCGGTCTCTTCCTTGAAGCGCTTCTTGGTGGCCGAGGCCAGCGCGGTTTCGAGCGCGGCGAACACGACATCGCGCGCAACATTTTTCTCGCGCGCCAGCGCATCGACCAACAGCAGGACTTCACGGCTCATGATCAGCTCCTAAAACTTCACGATCGGCACCAGACGTGCCCGCTCGACCTCGTCGAGCGAAAAGACAAGTTTACGAACGGCGGGCGGCTCGCCCGACTCGGCACCCGGCCTGGCCGGAGCGCGGCGCGCACGCGCGGCAGACTTCGCAGCCACTTTCGCTGCCCCAGGGGTACGGGGCGTGGCCGGCCCGGGCTCGACCAGTTCGAGACCGAAGCGGCTGGACTCCTCGACGGTAAGGAGGCCCTCGAAATTGCGCCGCCCCTGAAAGGGTTGCCGAAGCCGGATGGTGACCAGACTGCCCGCGAACCGGACAAAATCACGCGCCTGCTTCAGCGGTCGATCCAGACCGGGCGAAGACACCTCAAGCCGGCCATAGTCGATATCGTCGACGGTGAAGACATGGCTCAACTGACGGCTGACCGCCTCGCAATCTTCGATCTGAATCCCTGCGGTGGAATCGATGAATACACGCAACAGACCGCGCGGACCGAACTCGATGTCAACCAGTTCGTAGCCGAGGGGGCCAATCGTGCGTTCAACCAGCGAATGCAGGTCGGGCGCGCCCATGGAGACCGGGCGAACCTCACTAAACTCACCCGACTCGCGCGTGCGCTCATCGCGTGACCTGGACCTCGCGTTCACCCCTGTGTTCTCCGCATGAATATCGATCTGGAAAAAAAAATGGGCTCGCAAGCCCATTTCCACCCACGCTCGCCCCTGAAAGCCTGCGGGAGCGAGTTAAACAACAAAAAATTATAACCTAGAACGGGGTGCCCTATTGGCGGAAACCCCGGCAGCACAGGCTTCTGGTCCGGACCGGGGCGCCTCAAGCGGCTCGTCAAGCCACCCGTCAAGCACCACCGGCACCGCCGGCACCGCCGGCACCACCGCCACCACCGCCACCACCGGCACCGCCGGCACCCCCACCCCCGGCACCACCCCCGCGCCCGCGACCCGACCC
>JBMSQB010000025.1:0-52592 GCA_049423065.1 Burkholderiaceae bacterium | reverse complement strand
GATCAGCCCGACCAGCGCGGCGGCGGCGATCACCAGTGGAAACGGCAGTCCGCCCAGGTGAAGCGCAACAAAAGCGCCGATCGCGATCAGCCCCAGACGAACCTGCCGGAGGGTGCGTGAGCCCATTCGCCAGCCCGCGACCAGCACCAGTGCCACCACCGCCGGCTTGATGCCCTCCATGAGCCCGCTCACGGCGGGGAGGTGCCCATACGCCATGTAGCCCCAGGCGATCAGGGTGATCAGGATGAAGGATGGCAGTACGAAGAGCAGCCCCGCAAGGATGCCACCCGCACTCCGGTGCATGAGCCAACCGAGGTAGGTGGCAAGCTGTTGTGCCTCGGGGCCCGGCAGCAACATGCAGTAGTTGAGCGCATGCATGAAGCGCTTTTCCGAGATCCAGCGCCGACGCTCGACCAGATGCTCATGCATGAGCGCGATCTGTCCTGCCGGTCCGCCAAAGCTGATGAAGCCAAGCTTCAGCCAGAAGAGGAGCGCATCGGCAAAAGGCACCGGCGACGACTGGGCAGGCACCGGCTGCGGGCCGGGGGCGTGTTCGCCCGGGTCGGCCGCAGGCTGCGTGGGGTCGGGCGGTGCGGTCATCGGGCTCAGTCACGGATTTGTGGGCAAGCCCAGAGCATAGTGCCTGCCCGCCTCGTCCGCTTGGACTGGCCACCTGGCTGATTGCGGGCTTGCAATCCCCGCCCCGACTATTGGTGCATGACGCATCGATTGCTTCGGGGCGCGCCTGCGCCCGCTTTTACGCCTTCGCCGCCGGCTCCGCGCCAGCGCTGCGCGCGCCCGCCATGGCGCGCGCGTGTCAGGGTCGTCGCGCTCCTCGCTTGGCTGTTGCTGGCAGCGGCCGGGCCGGGATGGTCTGCCTGCAGCCCGGCGGGCGGCTGGCCGGGCGCGCCCCGGACCGCCACGCCAGTCGGGTCGGTGCTCGATGGCCTGGGACTGCTGGGGCCGCTGAGCCGCGCCGAAATCGCGCTGACCGACGCGCTTGCGGGTCCGCGCGGCAATGCCGTGCCCGACTGCGCAGGCAGCCCGTCGTCGTCGGCCCAGGCTGAGCCCGCCAGTTTGCCGCCGGCCGCGCCCGAGCGCAGCGCGGGGAACCCCTTTGATGTGGTGACCGGCGCCAAGCACGAGCACCGCATCGATCTGGTGCTGCCCGCTGTCGACACGGTCACCGCCGTGGATGCAAGCGGCCGGGCAACCGGCGCGCTCGAGCAGGTCTCGGCCGGCGAGTCGCTGATCCTGCAGTTCAGCCGGTTCTATTCGAGCGCCAATACGTTCTCGCTGTCCCTCGGGCCGGGCTGGAGCCACAGCTTCGACACTCGGCTCGCCCGCCGGCGCCTCGCCCGCGCGCCGGGGGCCGGCCTGCCGGCGGCCGAACTGCAACTGCTGCAGGCCGATGGTCGGCGGATCACGATGCAGCCGGTCACGCGACTCGCCGAGGGCCGGGTTCGCTACCAGGGCGCCGATCTGTCCGACGGGGTGGTCGAAGAGGACGCGCAGGCGCCCGACCATCCCTGGGTCTGGCGCTGGCCGTCCGGCCGCCGGCTGGTGTTCGATACGCGCGGCAGGCTTTCCCAGGTGCAGGCCCCCGACCTGGACCGCTTGCTGCTTGCTTATGACGAGCAGGGGCGACTGGCGCGGGTGGAAGATCGCCACGGTCGGGCGATCCGGCTCGTCCACCAGGCGGGGCGTCTGATCGAGCTGGCTCTGCCCGACGGCCAGTCGATCCGCTATGCGTATGACAGCGAGCGGCGGCTCACCGGGGTGCGCTATCCGGATGGTCGGCTGGTTCAGCACCATTACGAGGACGCCGCGGGCGCGGGCAGGCTCACCGGTACCACCGAGCCCGATGGACGGCGCAGCCGTTTTCGCTACCAGGCTGACGGTCGGGTCGTGGCGAGCGTGGGTGATGTGAACGAACCCCACACAGAACTGCTCGCGCAATACCGGTTGGACGATGCCGGCGGACACGCGGGCGAAACCGAACTCGTCTTTCGTGGCGCGCGCACCCGGTATCGATGGCGGATTGCGTCATCGGGCGAGCCGACGCTGGTGGCGGCCGACGGTCCGGGCTGCCCGCTTTGTCCGAGCGTCGCGCAGGCCGTCCAGCGTGATGCGCAGGGCCGGCCGGTTGGCATCGGCATCTGGCGGCTGGTCTACGACGCCTCGGGCCGGGTGGCGAGTCTGGTCCGGGGAACCGACGCCGAGGCGCCGGTATGGCGGTTCAGCTATCCGGATGCAGATCCGCTTGCGCGGCCGACCGCGATTGATGCGCCGGGTGTACTCATGGGCAGGCGGCGACACATCGAACTCGCGTACAACGATCGCGGGCAGATCACCCGGCTGGTCGAGCGGGGGTGGGCGCCGTACTCCGACGGCGTGCGTCCCGTGGCGCGCGCCGTGCGCGTGATTCATGCCGAGAGCGGCGATCTCGCGGGCAAGCGGGTTGCGCTCGAACAGCTGGGGCCTGCGCCGATTGGGGCGCCCACGCCTACGTCCACGCCGATGCTGATGCCGATGCCCACGCCCACGCCCGCAGCGGGCGCGGCGCAACCCGATCCCTGGCCGACGGTGATCGCGCGCACCGAGTTCCGCTATGACCGGCTCCGCCGGCTGGAGGCGGTGGTCCACCCGGAGTCGATCATCCGCCGCGTCGAGCGCGACCCGCTCGGACGACCGGTTCGGGAGGTGCTCGCCGATGGCCTGGTGATCACCCGGCGCTTCGATGCGGGCTGGCAACTGGCGCGTCTGGATCACGGCGCGCGGGTGTTCGAGTGGCTGCGCGATCGGCAGGGACGGCTATCCGCGATCGGTCAGGGCACGGGCCGCCCGGTGCCCATCGATCATCCAGCCTTAAGTCGATTAGTAAGCGACCACTCATCTCAAAAGCTAGCGTGGGCGGGCCATCCTCTGCCGACCACGCCGTCGTCCGCGCCGGGCGTCGAGACGCAGCCGCCGGGCAGTCTGCCGCTGGGGCTACTGATCGTGAGCCCCGCGCTGGTCCAGATGGATGCGGACGGTCGGACCACGGAGACCCGTTTCGATGACCTCGGGCGGGTGATCGAGGAGCGGTCGGCGCAGCGCGGGGTTCGCCAGGTGTTCCATGACGCACGGGGCCATCCGGTGAAGATGGTCCTGCCCGATGGCAGCCTGGAACTGCGCGAGTTTGATGCTGCCGGGCGGCTGCTCTTCCGCGAGCAGGCGGCCGCGGGCACGCGTATCGGCACGCGGTTCCTGTGGACCGGAATGCGGCTCGTCGGCCTCGATCACCCGGAGCACGATCTTCGGGCAGCCCATGATGAGGCGGGCCGTCTGCGCCGTCTCACGCATCGGCTGGGCGTGCAGTCCATTCACTACGACTTCAGTTACGACGGGGCCTCCCGGCTCAGTGAGCGCTCGCTTGGCGACGGAATGCGGCTGCGCTATGAGTATGACGCTGCGGGTCGGCCCCACCGGCTGGGGCTTGTCTTGCCCGACCGCACCGACCCGGTCTGGCTGGTCGAGTCGGTCGAGTATCAGGCGGGCGATGCCGTCGTCGAGCGGCTGGGCGCGGGGGTGCGTGCGCTTCGCCGCTTTGACGGCGAGGGGCGGCTCGCCTCGCTCGACTGGCGGCGCGAGCGCGGCGGCGAGTCGCTCGCCCGCTTCGAGATCCGGCGCCGGGATGACGGCCTGGTGGCAGCGATCGGGCGCCTGGATGGCGAGGAGCGCTTCGGCTTCGACGCGGCGGGCCGGCTGATCGTGCGTGAGCGCCAGCACGCGGGTGGCGCGACCCGGCGTTCGTTCTATCACTACTCGCCGGGGGGCGACCTCAGGCTGCTGCGTGACGAGTCGGGACGTACCGAATCCGTGCTGCCCGCCGCCTCCGACCCCGCCGGCCGGCCGCGTCGCCATGGCCCCTGGCTCCTGGGCTACGGTGCGTCGGGCCGGATCGAGCGGGCAGAGCGCAGCCCCGATGCGTTGCCTGCCCGCGAGCAGACCGCGTCCTCCGCCAGTGCGATCGACTATCGCTACAACGCGCTGGGCGAGCGGGTGCTGAAGCGGGTGCACGGCCCGCTGCCCCACACCACGCGCTTCCTCTACCACCAGAACGCGCTGGTTGCGGAGCTGGACGCAGCCGGCCGGATCACTCGGCACTTCATCCGCTGGCAGGGCCGGGTGGTGGCAATCGTCGAGCCGGATCTCCAGCCGCTGGCGGCTGGGCGGCGTGGCGCGCGCCCGCCCGCCATCACCTGGCTGCTCGCCGATCCGCTGGGTACGCCGCAGGTGGCGATCGATCAGACCGGCCGACCGGTCTGGCGGGTTCGGCTGGGCGCCTATGGGGAAGTACTCGAGGAGGAGGGGCGGTTCGATCAGCCGCTGCGCCTGCCCGGCCAGTACCACGATCGTGAGACCGGGCTCCATGACAACTATCAGCGCACCTATGATCCCCGTCACGGGCGCTATCTGGAGCCCGACCCGCTGGGGCTTGCCGCCGGTTGGAATCTCCACGCGTATGCGGCCGGCAACCCGGTTCAGGCGACCGATCCCCTCGGACTGATCCTGTTTGCCTTTGACGGTACCGGCAACAGCGACCCAGCGAGCGGTCGCGACACGCTGTCAAACGTCGCCAAATTTTTCAGCCTCCACAGCGCGAGCGACCGCCACTACATGAGCGGTGTGGGGACCCTGGACCGTGGCTCGGGGATCGGCGCCGATGCGTTCGATACCCTGCAGGCCTCGAGCGCGCGTCGCCGGGTCGATCACATGCTGGGCGTGCTCGATCGCGCACTGCGTTCGCCCGAGACCCGCGGCGCGCCCGTCAATGTCGATGTGATCGGCTTTTCACGCGGCGCGGCGATGGCGCGTGATTTTGCCAATACCGTCGCTGCCCGGATCAGTAACGGCCACTATCTGTCGCTTCAGCGCTGCGTGTCGCTCAATTTCATCGGGCTCTGGGACACGGTGGCGCAGTTCGGCTTGAACGGCCAGGCGAACGCGCAGTGGAATCTGGGCGTTCCGCCCCAGGCGCGCGTGGTCGTGCATGCGGTGGCACTCAACGAACAGCGCCGGTTCTTTCCCCTGGAATCGATCGGCCCCGATCAGGCGGCCCCGGCCGGGGGCTGGCGCCTCGAGCGGGGGTTCATCGGAGACCACGGCGATATCGGCGGCAGTCACGCGAACGGCGATCTGTCAGATGTCGCGCTCGGCTGGATGGTTGAGCAGGCGCGAAAGGCCGGGGTCGGGCTGAAGGCACTCGATGTCGCCTGGCAGACGGTGACCGAGCCGCTGCTCCATGATGCGCGCAGCGTGATCGCGCCCGGTCCGGATCGCGAGTTCCGCATTCCGCTCGCGCCAGGCGAGCGGACCGGCGCGCCGCCCGCAGGGCAAGCCACGACCGGCGCCCGCCCGATGGCGTCTGCCGACCCGCGTGGCAGCGGCCGGCCCATGGCCCAACTGGGCGCTGGCCTCGACCGCAGTCGGGCCGAGGCGATGATCCGGCGCTATCCCTACCTGTTGCGCGGCCACGACGGTGCGGCAACGCTCGCGGGCAGCGTCGACATGGCGGCCTACTCGACCTGGCTCGCCGAGCATTACGCACTCGATGTGCGATATTGACGTTTACGTTAACGTCAATTAGATTTCAGGTCCCCTTTCGCTCGCGGGTCGCCTCCGGTTCGGCCCCCGCTCGCCGCTCGCAGGATCCGCCATGTCCGACCTCTCCGAAAGTGCCCGGCTCGCGCAATATCGCGCGACCAACAAGGTGCGGTTCGTTACCGCCGCCTCGCTGTTTGACGGCCACGACGCCTCGATCAACATCATGCGTCGCATCCTGCAGTCCATGGGCTGCGAGGTGATCCATCTGGGACACAACCGCTCGGTGCAGGAGATCGTGAACTGCGCGCTCCAGGAAGACGCGCATGGCATCGCGGTCTCGTCGTATCAGGGCGGCCATGTCGAGTTTTTCAAGTACATGATCGATCTGCTCGCCGCGCAAGGCGCCTCGCACATCAAGCTGTTTGGCGGCGGCGGCGGGGTGATCGTGCCGGCTGAAATCCGTGAGCTTCACGATTACGGCGTCGCGCGCATCTACTCGCCCGAAGACGGCCAGCGGCTGGGGCTGCAGGGCATGATCGGCGACATGATCAGCCGCTGCGACCGCGATCTGTCCGAGTTTGCGCCGGCCTCGCTCGCATCGCTCGTCGATTGCGCGCGCCGCGCGCCCGATCACGGTACGCCGGTGCACGGTCACACCCGGGTGCTCGCGCAACTCATCACCGCGCTCGAGGCCGGCCGCGCGCCGGCCCCCCTGCGCGCCGAACTCCACAAGCTTGCCGATGCGCGCAAGGTGCCCACCCTGGGCATCACCGGCACGGGCGGCGCGGGCAAAAGCTCGCTTACCGATGAGCTGGTGCGGCGCTTTCGCCTTGACCGCGACGATGCGCTGCGGATCGCGGTCATCTCGGTGGACCCCACCCGCCGCAAGTCAGGGGGTGCGCTCCTTGGTGACCGGATCCGGATGAATGCGATCAATCATCCCAACATCTTCATGCGCTCGCTTGCCACCCGCGAAGCCGGCAGCGAGGTGAGCGGCGCACTGCCCGATGCGATTGCTGCCTGCAAAGTGGCGGGCTTTGATCTGGTGGTGGTTGAAACCTCGGGTATCGGGCAGGGCGATGCGGCAATCGTGCCGCTGGTCGATGCCTCGCTCTACGTGATGACGCCCGAGTTTGGCGCAGCCAGTCAGCTCGAAAAAATCGACATGCTCGACTTTGCCGACTTTGTTGCGATCAACAAATTCGATCGCAAGGGCGCGATGGATGCGCTGCGCGATGTCGCCAAGCAGTACCAGCGCAATCGCGAGCAATGGAATCGGCGCGCCGAAGAGATGCCCGTCTATGGCACGCAAGCCTCGCGCTTCAACGACGATGGGGTCACCGCGCTCTACCAGGCAATGCTGCCCAAACTCACCGAGCTTGGGCTGCCCGCGGGCGATGCGCCCGGACGACTGCCGGTGCAGAACATCCGATATTCGTCCAGGCAGTCGGTGATCGTGCCAGGTCCGCGTGTGCGCTATCTCGCTGACATCGCCGATACCGTGCGGGGTTACAAGGCGCAGGCGCTCGCGCAAAGCCGCATCGCCCGCGAAGTGCAGCAGCTGCGCGAGTCAAAGCGGATGCTGCTCGAAGCCAATCCCGACAAGAACAAGGCTCGCGAGGCGCTCGAAGCGCTGGCGACGGCGCGCGAAGAGAAGCTGCCGGCGGCGTGCCTCAAGCTTCTCGCGAGCTGGCCAGAGACGCTGCGCGCCTATAGTGCCGACGAGTTCGTGGTGAAGGTGCGCGACCGCGAGCAGCGCACTGCCATTGCGACCCGGTCGCTCTCGGGCACCCGCATTCCGAAGGTGTCGCTGCCGCGCTATGAAGACCATGGGGAGCTACTGCGGTGGCTGCTGCTCGAAAACGTTCCCGGCGCGTTCCCCTATACCGCGGGGGTGTTTGCTTTCAAGCGAGAGGGTGAGGACCCCACCCGCATGTTCGCGGGCGAGGGCGATCCGTTTCGCACCAATCGCCGCTTCAAGATGCTCTCCGAGGGCATGCCCGCCAAGCGCCTGTCGACCGCGTTCGATTCGGTCACGCTCTATGGGCACGACCCCGATCTGCGGCCCGACATCTACGGCAAGGTGGGCAACTCGGGCGTGTCGATCGCAACGCTCGATGACATGAAGGTGCTCTATTCGGGCTTTGACCTGTGCGAGCCCTCGACCAGCGTTTCAATGACCATCAACGGACCCGCGCCCTCGATTCTTGCGATGTTCATGAACACCGCCATCGACCAGAACATCGAGCGCTTCGAAAAAGAGCAGGGCCGTGCGCCCACCTCGGATGAGGCTGCGACCATTCGCGCCCGCACGCTCGCCACGGTACGCGGCACGGTGCAGGCCGACATCCTGAAGGAAGACCAGGGGCAGAACACCTGCATCTTCTCCACCGAGTTCAGTCTCAAGGTGATGGGCGACATCCAGGAATATTTCGTCCGCCACGATGTCCGCAATTTCTATTCGGTATCGATTTCGGGCTATCACATTGCCGAGGCGGGTGCGAACCCGATCAGCCAGCTTGCCTTCACACTCTCCAACGGCTTTACCTTCGTGGAGGCGTACCTTGCGCGTGGCATGAAGATTGACGATTTCGCGCCCAACCTGTCGTTCTTCTTCTCAAACGGCATGGACCCGGAATACACGGTGCTCGGCCGGGTGGCACGCCGGATCTGGGCGGTGGCCATGCGCGAGCGTTATGGCGCAAACGATCGCAGCCAGAAGCTCAAGTATCACTGCCAGACGAGCGGGCGGTCGCTGCACGCGCAGGAAATCGCGTTCAACGACATCCGCACCACCCTGCAGGCGCTCATTGCCACCTATGACAACGCGAACAGCCTGCACACCAATGCCTACGACGAGGCGATCACCACACCCACCGAGGAAAGCGTGCGTCGCGCCATGGCGATTCAGCTCATCATCAACCGCGAGTGGGGCCTGGCGAAAAACGAGAACCCCAACCAGGGCAGCTTTGTGATCGATGAACTGACCGAACTGGTGGAAGAGGCGGTGCTTGCCGAGTTCGAGCGACTGAGCGAGCGGGGCGGCGTGCTGGGCGCGATGGAAACCGGCTACCAGCGCGGTCGCATTCAGGACGAGAGCATGCATTACGAGATGCTCAAGCACACCGGTGAGTATCCGGTGATTGGTGTGAACACGTTTCGCAATCCGCATGGCGACCCCATTCCCGAAAAGCTCGAGCTGGCCCGATCGACCGATGAGGAAAAGCGCTCACAGCTTGAGCGCCTGGCCGGGTTTCATGCGCGGCACGAAAGCCAGAGCGGGCCCATGCTTGCCAGGCTCCGTCAGACCGTGATCGAAGACGGCAATGTGTTCGAGGTGCTGATGGACGCGGTGCGCGTGTGCTCGCTTGGTCAGATCACGCGCACGCTCTTCGAGGTGGGCGGGCAGTACCGGCGCAGCATGTAGGGGGGTGCGGCCGACCCGCGTCGGCCCCACCCTCACCGCAGAAACTTACGCCGCGCGGGCCTCTGCGAGCTCGGCGCTGGCTTCGGCCGCAGTGGGTGCCCGGCTGGGCTCGGGCAACCCGAGCCGTCGCGCGGCCTGCGCAAGCAACCCGTACGAGTGGAGCCGTGCCTCATGGTCGAAGATGGTGCCCGCAGCAATGATTTCATCGGCACCGGTACGATCGATGAAGCGCTTGAGCCCCTCGGTGAGGGTGTCAAGCGACCCCACGATCGAGCACTCGAGCATCCGCATCACCTGCATTTTTTCGGCGGCGCTCCAGAGCGGCTCCATGTCATCGACGGGCGGGCGCAGTTGCCCGCGGTCGTTGCGGATCATTTCGAGTACACGCTGCTGCTGGCTGGTGAAGAGCTTGCGCGCCTCGGCGTCGGTATCGGCCGCAATCACATTGACACACGGCATCGCCCAGGGACGGGAAAGCCTCGCCGAGGGCCGGAAGCGGCTCCGGTAAACCGAGAGCGCCTGATCGAGCGCCGCGGGTGCGAAGTGCGAGGCAAAGCCATAGGGCAGCCCGAAATACGCGGCGACCTGTGCGCCATAAAGACTTGAGCCCAGGATGAAGAGCGGTACCTGGGTGCCCATGCCGGGCACCGCCCGCACACGCTGCCCCGGCTCAAGCGGTCCGAGCAGCTGGGCGAGTTCGGCGATGTCATCGGGGAAGCGGTCAGCCGAATTGGCATCACGCCGCATGGCGTAGAGCGTTTCCATGTCGGTGCCGGGCGCGCGGCCGAGCCCAAGATCGATTCGCCCGGGAAAGAGCGACTCGAGCGTGCCGAACTGCTCGGCAATCACGAGCGGCGAGTGGTTGGGCAGCATGACCCCGCCCGAGCCCACACGGATCGTGCTGGAGGCTGCTGCCAGATGACCGATCACCACCGACGTGGCCGCACTCGCGATGCCGGTCATGTTGTGATGTTCGGCCACCCAGTAGCGGGTGAATCCCAGGGACTCGACATGACGGATGAGGCTGGCCGCATTGGCCAATGCCTCGCGCGGCGTGTCGCCCTGACGGACGGGAACGAGATCAAGAACGGACAGGGCCTTCAGCACGATGACTCCGAACAGAGAGGAAAGACGATGGGCAGACGCCCCCGGACCGCATTGTCGCGCTAGCGTGCCACCCGTGCGAGGAAACCCGCGAGCGCATCGTTGAACGCCTGCGACTGCTCAAAGTTCGACAGATGCGCGGCCGGATCGAGCACCGCGAGCTCTGCGCCCGGGATGGCGCGGACGATGTCCTCGTGCATGGCGAGCGTGGTGCTCGGGTCCTGACGCCCGGAAATGGCAAGTACCGGGCAGGCGATAGCGCCGATCCGGTCAGTGAGGTTGAGGGTGGAGATTGCGCGCGCGCAGCCGGTGTAGCCCGCGACCGAGGTTCGACGGATCTGCTGGCTGATGCGAGCGATCAGCGCCGGGCGCTCGGCAACGAAAGGTGCGGTGAACCAGCGCTCGATGGTGGGCTTGACCACGGCTTCCATGCCATCGCGACGCACAGCGGCGATTCGTGCGTTCCAGACCGGCTGCATCTCGGGCGCAAAGCGGCTGCTGGTGTTGGCGAGTACCAGTGAGGCGATGCGACCCGGGTGACTGAAGCCCAGTGTCTGGCCGATCATGCCGCCCATCGACAAGCCCACGAAATGCGCGCGCTCGATACCCGCGGCGTCGAGCACCGCGATCGCCTCGGTGGCCAGGTCATCGAGCGTGTAGGGCGTGCTCCACGGGTCGCTCGCGCCATGGCCACGCGTGTCATAGGCAAGCACGCGGTAATTGCGTGCAAGCATCTCCATCTGCGGCTCCCACATGGTGTGATCGCAGCAAAGCGAATGCGACATCACGACCCAGGGGCCCTGGGTGCCTGCGGTGGTGTAGAAAATTCGATGGCCAGCGTTGATCGCGTACATGGGAGGCGGGTCTCAAACGTGAAAGGATCACCATTGGAGCAGGCGATCGGGGCCTCTGGCAAGGTGTGCAGTGCGGACGAGCGATATGGTTGCGACAGAACGGCCCGCGGCGCCCGGACTGGAGCCGCTTCGTGCCGCGCTGTCGCGGGCACTGCCACACCAGCGACTGGTGGTGATCGATACGCGGATGTCGCAGGTGCTGCTCGCGGGCCCCTGGGCGATCAAACTCCGGCGTGCGTGGCCGGCGTTCGATCAGCCGCAAGCGCGCCGCACACTGCTGGAAAGCGAGCTGCGCTGCAACCGGCGGGTGTCGCCGTCGGTGTATCTCGGAGTCTTTCCGATCGCAGGCGCAGACGCGGCGGCGCTGGCGTCTGAGCGGGGCGCGCCTGCCGGGTCACCGGTTCCGGGATGGCCGATGCCGCGGCCGGGGCCTGCGGGTGGGCGGAGGGCAGCCCGATTGATGGGTGACGACCCGATACGCGCGACGCCGCCCGAGCCGGTTGACTGGGCGCTCGTGATGCGGCGCCTGCCGCGTGCCGCCATGCTCGATCAGGCGATTTCCCGCGGGACGGTTTCCTGCGCCGACATCGATCGGCTGGCCGACCGGCTGGCAACGGTTTATGGTGCCTCGAGCGTGCTACGGGTCGCGCCTGCGCGCGTGCTCGCACGCATCGATCGTGAGCAGGCGTGTAACCGCCGGCAGCTGCTGTGCCTGGCCAATCGGCTGTCGCGCCAGCCCGAGGCGGCGCGCGCGCGGCTCGCCATGCTGCTTGATCGCTGCGATGCGGCGTGGCGGTCTCATCGCGGCACGGTTGCAGCGCGCGCGGTGAGCGGCGCCTGGGTGGAGGCGCACGGCGATCTGAGACCCGAGCATGTCTGCCTCACCGACCCGATAGAGTTGATCGATCGCCTCGAGTTCGATCCGATGCTCAGGCGGCTGGACGCCTGGGAGGAGCTGTGTCTGCTCGCGCTTTTATGCGCGATGGCCGGCGCTGCCTGGATCGGCGAGCGGCTGTCCAAGCGGCTCGCGCCCAGGCTTGCCGGGCAGCTGCCCTCCGCGCGGCTGCGCTCTTTTTACTGCGCCCATCATGCGCTCGTGCGTGCCCGGCTTGCACTCTCGCATCTGCGCGAGACGGGGGCGCCTCGGTCGCGACACTGGCGTGAACTCACGCTGCGCTATCTGGGCTATGCCGAAGCCGCGCTCGACGGTTGGGATTCGCTGTCGGGTTGACGGCTCAAGGCGCGGTGCGGCGGCAGCGCGCTTGCCGGATCCGCGAGGAGCGCGGCAAGCGCAGGCGCAGCGCTCGCGAGCGTCATACGCTCGCGCAGCCGGTGGCCCGCCAGTCGCGCGCTTGGCAAGCTGTCGGTGACCAGCAGCGCGTCGATGCCCGCGGCATCAAGCAGGTCGGCCGCCCGCTCGAGGAACTGGCCATGGGCGGCCGCAACAATCACGCGGCTTGCACCGGCGCTGAACAGCGCGCGGCTCGCGCGTGCGAGGGTGGTGCCGGTGGCAATCACGTCATCAACCAGCAATACGGTGGCATCGCGCACCTCGCCACAGACGGCAAACGCTCCCTCCAGCTCCCCCGCCCGACGTCGCTTGTCGAGCATTGCAAAGCCGGTTGGCCGATGGCTTGCCGCTTCGACCGCCTCGCGCCACAGCTGCGCGCGCTTGATACCCCCCGGGTCCGGTGAGGCGACCACCAGCTCGGTTTGCCCGGCCGCCTCGAGCGCGGCCGCGAGGAGCACCCGATGCGTCGAGACCGTGCGGGCGGGAATCCGGAACGCATTGTCGAACGCGGCAACGTTGTGCGGCTCAAGCGTGAGAAGCGTATCGACACCTGCCGATTCGAACCACTGGGCAAGATATCGGAGACTGACCGGATCAAACGGCTGGGTGCGACGGTCCTTGCGAACAAAGGGCAGATACGGCGCGATCACCGTGACGTGGCGCGCGCCATGGTCGCGCAGGGCCGACACGAAAAAGAGCAGCATGCAGACCCGGTCCTGCGGGCTTCGTCGCGCGTCACCATAGAGGCCTGCCACGACGCAGACGGGCCTGCCGTGGGGGTCGGTGAGCGGGCGGATCTTGAATTCGCCATCGCCAAAATCGCGAACCTCGAGCGCACCCGCCTCGGCGTCGCAGCAGGCGGCAATCACCCCTGCCATCGAATGCGGGTCGTCCAGCCCGAAGACGAGCATTGAATTGGCGGGATGGTCTGGAGCACGGTCGGGATCGGCACGTACGATCCGGGCATGGGCTTGATTCATTGCGTTGCCCTCCTTGCCGCACAGCGTGCCCGCTTGCCCGCAATCCGGTGTGCGCGCGCGCAAGGCGCTACGATGTCGCCACCAACCGGAGGAGACTTTGCGCGATGGCCTTGATCGATGTCTGTAATGGCGACGCCGACGGGCTGTTTGCAATGGTGCAGCTGCGCCTGGCCGAGCCCGGGCCGGCAACGCTCTTTACCGGTCGAAAGCACGAGATCGCGCTTCTCGAGCGGGTTGCGGCGCAAAGCGGTGACCAGATCACCGTCTGTGATATTTCGATCGACCGAAATGTGGCGGCGCTGTCCCGGCTTCTTGCCGCGGGTGCCACGGTGCGCTACTTCGATCACCACTCGGCCGAGCGCCGCTTTGAGCATCCAGGTCTGGCCGCCTGGATCGATACCGATCCTTCTCAGTGCACGAGCCTGATCGTGGACCGCTACCTGGGCGGACGCTTCAGCGCCTGGGCTGCGGCTGCGGCCTGGGGCGACAACCTCGCTTCGAGCGCGCAGGCGCTCGCGGCACGTGCCGGTTTTGATTCGGAAACCTGCGAGGCCCTGAAGACCCTTGGCGAGTCGGTCAACTACAACGCCTACGGCGACCATGACTCGGATTGCCTGATTGCACCGGCTGAGCTCTATCGGCTTCTCGCAAGACATCGCGACCCACTCGATGCCCTGGCCGCCGAGCCGGTGCTTCATGCGCTCGATCGGCGTCGCCGTGACGATCTGGCGCAGGCGCTTGCCCTGCCGCCCTGGCGCGAGGGCGCCACCGGCCGGATCTGGCTCCTGCCCGATGCGGGCTGGTCGCGCCGCGTGATCGGGCCCTTTGCCAATCGGATGGCAAGTGACGATCCGACCCGGGCACACGCGGTGGCGCGCGAGCGGGCCGACGGTGCGCTCGACATCAGCGTGCGGGCGCCGATCGCGCGGCGGCGTGGCGCCGATCGGCTGTGTGCCGCCTTTGGCGGGGGTGGGCGGGCGGCCGCGGCGGCCATCGAAGCCCTGCCGGCCTCGCGCTTTGAAGCCTTCGCTTACGCCTTTGCCGGGTTCGCCTGGGGCGATCCGGGTGCGGCGCCCGCCTGACGCACCGGCCGCCAGCGCTTCAGCAGCAGCGCGTTCCCGACCACGCTGACCGATGACAGGGCCATCGCAGCGCCTGCGATCACCGGGTCGAGCGCGCCCAGCATCGCTGCGGGAATACCGATCACGTTATAGAAAAATGCCCAGAACAGGTTCTGACGGATTCGGGCATGGGTACGACGCGAGATGTCGAGCGCAGCCGCAACGAGGAGCGGATCGCCGCGCATGAGCGTGATGCCGGCCGCGTGCATCGCGACATCGGTGCCGCTACCCATGGCGATGCCCACATCGGCAGCAGCGAGCGCGGGCGCATCGTTGATGCCATCACCGACCATCGCCACCACGCCACGGGGGGGCTCGCCGCGAAGTGATGCAATCAGCTGGGCCTTGCGTTCGGGCAGCACGCCGGCGTGGATCTCGTCCAGGCCAAGCGCGCGGCCCACAGCCTGCGCCGCGCCTTCGTTGTCGCCGCTGATCAGCACCGTGCGCAGGCCCCGCGCCCGGAGCATGGCGATGGCCTCGCCCGCGCCCGGACGGATCGCATCGCCGAAGGCCAGAAGCCCGAGTGCCCGCGGAGCGCTGGCCTGCCCCGGGTAGGCGAGTGCCACATACGACACGGTACGTCCGGCTGCCGCGTGACCGGCCGCGCCTGCATGAAGCCCGGCGAGGTCGATTGCGTGATCGGTCATGAGGCGGGCATTGCCAATCAGCACGGTGAGCGCTCTTGCATCGGCGGCATCGGTTTTCACCTGTGCAATGACGCCGCGACCAGCGACCGCGCGGGTGTCGAGGGCGAGTGGCAAGGGCTCGGCACCGGCTTGATCGGTACCCGCTTGATCGGCATACGCCCGGCGAACCGCGCGGGCAAGCGGATGCTCGCTTGCCGCCTGCACGGCCGCGGCCAGCGCGAGCATGCGTCCCTGATCGACGCCGGCTGCCGTTTCGCAGGCCATGACGCGTGGCTCGCCCACCGTGAGCGTGCCGGTCTTGTCGAACGCGACAACGGTGACGCGGTGCGCGATCTCGAGCGCCTGCGCGTCCTTGATCAGAATGCCGTGCCGGGCTGCCACGCCGGTGCCCGCCATGATCGCGGCCGGTGTGGCGAGCCCGAGCGCACACGGGCAGGCGATCACGAGTACGGCTACTGCATGCATCACGGCCGCTGTCCAGTCACCCCGAAAGAGCCCCCAGCCCAGAAGGGTGACCAGTGCCAGCGCGAGCACCACCGGCACGAAGATCGCGCTGACACGGTCGACCAGGCGCTGGATCGGCGCCTTGTTGGCCTGTGCCGCCTCGACCAGCTCGATGATTCGGGCCAGTACCGTCGCAGCGCCGATCGCGGTCGTGCGAACCACCAGCGCACCTTCGCCGTTCATTGAACCACCAGTTACCCGATCACCCGGCTCGCGCACCACCGGCACACTTTCTCCGGTGAGCATGGACTCATCGACATGCGAGCGTCCGCTCTCGACTTCGCCGTCGACTGCGATCCGCTCGCCAGGGCGCACCATCACATGATCACCGACACGCACCTGGTCAAGCGGCAGCTCGATTTCGCGACCGTCGACTGCGATCCGCGCGCGTTCGGGTCGAAGCGCCGAGAGTGCGCGAATCGCAGCCGCGGTGCTGCGGCGCGCGCGAAGCTCGAGCCACTTGCCAAGCAGCACCAGCGCGATCACCACGCTCGAGGCCTCGAAATAAAGCGGCGGATGCTCATGGCCACGGTGTGCCCAGAGCGTCCAGGCGCTGAGCCCCCAGGCAGCCGAGGTGCCAAGCGCGACCAGCAGATCCATGTTCCCCTCGAGCGCGCGCGCGGCGCGCCAGCCTGCGCGATAAAAGCGCGCGCCGAGCACGAACTGCACCGGCGCCGACAGCACGAGTTGCCAGAGCCCGGGGAGCATCCACGCAACGCCAAACGGCGCAACCAGCATCGGTAACGCAAGGGGAGCGGCCAGCACGAGCGCCGCCACCACGGCGATCAGATCGCGGTCAATGGGCGGGGCGGCGGTTGCCGACGGAGGGTGCTGGTCGTCACGGATGCGCGCGCCGTAGCCCGCCCGCTCGATGGCAGCAATCAGCACGCTGGGGCGGACCGCATCCGGTTCATGCTCAACCTGCGCTGTTTCGGTGGCGAGGTTTACGCTCGCCGACCGTACGCCTTCGATTTTCGCAAGCGTGCGCTCCACACGACCGACACAGGCCGCGCAGGTCATTCCACTGATATCAAGACGCGTGCGGGTCGCGTTGGGTGCGATGGCCTGAGCGTCCGATGTCATATGGGACAATTCAGGAGGCGCTTGGCAGGGACGCAGACCGGGAGGGCATTCGCATGTACAGCTTTGATGTAAGTGGAATGAGCTGCAGCCATTGTGCCGCAGCCGTCACGCGTTCGATACAGAGCCTGGATCAGGCGGCGCAGGTGAAGGTTGATCTGGCGCAGAACCGGGTCGAGGTCCAAACGCATCTCGAACGATTGAAAGTGGCCGAGGCCATCACCGAGGCGGGCTACCCGGTGACGGCCTCGCGGGGCTGACGACCCGAACCGAGCGGGCGCTTACTGAATCGTGACGCGTCGCGCGGCGGGCGGTTGTTTCTTCGGTAGCGAAAGCATGAGCAGGCCGTTTTCAAAGCGCGCCTGCACAGCGCTCTCGTCGATCTCCGCGCCCAGCGTGAACTGACGCGCCATGGCGCCATAGAAACGCTCGCTTCGAAGCAGCCGTTCGCCCTCGCGTGGCTGCGCTTCCCGGCGCGTCTCGGCGGTGATCGACACGCGATTGCCATCCACCTGCACGTTGATGTCTTCCTTCTTCACCCCAGCAAGCTCGGCCTGCACCTGATATTGCTGAGCGTTTTCCTGCACCTCGATACGGATCTCTGCGACATCGCTCTGCGCGCGCGCAGGCTGCTGAAGAAGGCCTCGGAAAATTTCCGGAAAAACTTCGGCAAACGGATCGTAGACAGACAGACGGGCCATGACGGGATCTCCCTTCAATTCAAGTGTGGCGGGGCATCGATGGGCGCCCCGATGCCACCTCACATGAAGGCGTCCCAGCAAAGCTTCAAGCCCGTGGTGAGCAATCCCCAGGTGGCGATGCGTCTGAACCACTCGGCATTGATCTTGCGCAACATGAAGTAGCCGATCAGAAAGCCCACGGGCACCACGGGCAGCAGCATCGCCGAGGTTCCGGTGTTGCGCAGATCGATGAGGCCCAGCATGGCGTAGGGGATCCACTTTGCATAATTGATGCAGGCAAAAAACCAGTTCATCGTGCCCACGAACACCCGGGGCTCAAGCCCCAGGGGCAGCATGAACTGCAGCATTGGGGGACTGCCCGCATGCGAGATGAAGCTGGTAAAGCCCGACATTGCCGGCCAGAACCGCGCCTTGATCGGCGAGATGGGCACCGGCCCGTCGGGCTTGGGCGGCGGCTTGCTCAGCATGAAATTGAGCGCGAAGATCACCGCCTCGATGCCGATCAGCGCCTGGATCCAGCGCGGATCGACCACCCGAAAGAGAAGCGTGCCGAGCGCAATGCCCACCATGCCGGCAGGAATCGCGAGCCTCAGGATGCGCGCATCAAAGGTGCGGCGATAGGCGATCAGCCCCAGGATGTCCATGATGCAGAGAAGCGGCAGCATGATCGCAAGCGCCTGGGGTACCGGTACGGCAAGCGACAGAAGCGGGACCGCCAGGCCGCCTACGGCGCCGCCGAAGCCCGCCTTGGAGATGCCGGTGAGGAGCACCGCGGGGACGGCGACCGCGTAGAAGAACGGGTCGGTGATGAAACTCATGTCCATGTGGGGCGGTCCGCGGCGAGTTTGCGTGCTGCCTGCCGGCTAGCGCGCGCCGGGCGACGCGAGCAGGCCGGCCCGGCGGAGGTGGGCGCGGCCGGGCAGCAACCCCCTGCCCGCCGCGCGCTGAAGGGCGCTCAGCCCTGCGGGATGGGGGTCGATTGCCAGGAGATCATCTTCCAGCCGCCGGCGCGGCGTGCCCACACCTGCAGGTAGCGGCTGTTCACCACCTTGTCGACGCCGCTTACGCGAACACTGATCTCGAGGTCGCCGTCGACCAGAACCACGTCGCCCAGCACCCGGTGAGCGCGCCGCAGCGACTTGAGCGCGCTGTAGTTGTAGAGCCCGTCGGTGAGCTTTTTCAGATAGAGCGCCTTGTCTTCGGCCACCGCCGACGAGTGCACATAAAGCATGTCCTCACCCAGGAGATTGGCAAGGGTCGCAAAGTTTTTTTCGACCAGCGCGGCTCGGCGCTGCGTCTCCAGGGCTTCGATCTCTGCAATGACGGTCTGGTCGCTCATGCTGATTTCCTTGGCGGAAGAATAAGGGTGCGGAGCGCGCAATCATGCGCGCATTTCGAACCAGACCTCAGACGCGCTCGATCAGAAGCGAAATGCCCTGGCCCACGCCGATGCACATGGTGGTGATGGCATAGCGGCCGCCGGTGCGCTGCAGTTGGCGTGCGGCGGTGAGGACCAGACGCGCGCCCGACATGCCAAGCGGGTGGCCAAGCGCGATTGCGCCGCCGTTCGGATTCACATGCGCGGCATCATCGGGCAGACCGAGTTCGCGCAGCACCGCAAGCCCCTGCGCTGCAAATGCTTCGTTCAACTCGATGACATCGATCTGGCCGATGGAAAGGCCGGTCTTGGCGAGCAGCTTCCTGGTGGATGGCGCGGGGCCGATGCCCATGATCCGGGGGGCCACGCCCGCGGTCGCCATGGCGTGCACGCGCGCGATGGGGGTGAGCCCGTGTCGCGCGGCGGCGGCTTCGCTTGCAAGGAGAAGCGCAGCTGCGCCGTCGTTCACACCCGAGGCATTGCCTGCGGTCACGGTGCCGTCGGGGCGCACCACCGGCTTCAGTTTGGCAAGCGCCTCGAGCGAGGTTTCGCGCGGATGCTCGTCGCGGTCGACCACCACCGCGTCACCCTTTTTCGAGGGGATCGTGACCGGCACGATCTCGATATCGAAGGTGCCGTTTTTTTGCGCTGCGAGCGCACGGGTCTGGCTTCTGAGCGCCATCGCATCCTGGTCGGCGCGGGCGATTCGAAAATCTGCAGCCACGTTCTCGGCGGTCTCGGGCATGGAATCAACCCCCACCATGGCCTTGGTGCGCGGGTTGATGAAGCGCCAGCCGATGGTGGTGTCATAGACCGCGTTTTCGCGGGCAAAGGCGGTCTGCGCCTTGGGCATCACGAAGGGCGCGCGCGACATGCTCTCCACCCCGCCCGCAATGCCGAGCTCGATATCGCCGCACCGGATGGCGCGCGCAAGCGTACCGACCGCGTCCATGCCCGAGCCGCACAGCCGGTTGATGGTGGCGGCTGCGACCGTGTCGGGCAGACCCGCCAGGATCGATGACATGCGCGCGACGTTGCGGTTGTCTTCGCCCGCCTGGTTGGCGCAACCGAAGAGCACCTCGTCGATGGCGGCGGCGTCGAGCTTGGGGTTGCGCTCGATCAGCGCCCGGATCGGGATCGCGCCCAGGTCATCGGGGCGCACCGAGGAGAGCGCGCCGCCGTAACGGCCGATGGGTGTGCGGGCACCGTCGCAGATGAAGACTTGGGTCATGGCAAGGTTCTCTTGAATGAATTGGAAAGAAGGGCAGTGGCGCGCGGGTGGGCGCGCGGTCAGATGCGTGCGAGCGGTGCGCCGGTGATCGCGCAGAGTTGCTCGAAGGTGAGCGAGTCGATCCATTCGCGGGCGACCAGCCCCGAGGCTGTGACATCAATCACCGCGACATCGGTGTAGACCGTGCTCACGCAGCCAATGCCGGTCAACGGATAGGTGCAGCGCTCGACGAACTTGCTCTCGCCGCTCTTGGTCTGGTGTTCCATCATCACGAACACGCGCTTGGCGCCAGCCGCGAGGTCCATCGCGCCGCCGACCGCGGGAATCGCATCGCCGCCGGTATGCCAGTTGGCGAGGTCGCCACCCGCCGAAACCTGAAAGGCACCCAGCACGCAGATGTCGAGGTGGCCGCCGCGCATCATCGCGAACGAATCGGCGTGATGGAAAAACGCTCCGCCGGTACGAAGCGTGACGGGCTGCTTGCCGGCGTTGATCAGATCCCAGTCTTCCTCGCCTGCCGCAGGGGCCGGCCCCATGCCCAGGATGCCGTTCTCGCTGTGCAGAAAGACCTCGCGATCGGCAGGCAGATGGTTGGCCACCAGCGTGGGCAGACCGATGCCCAGGTTCACGTAGGCGCCTTCAGGGATGTCGCGCGCGACACGCGCGGCGATCTGGTCGCGGGTCAGTCGGGTCATGGTGCGGCTCTCAGTCGGGTTTGCCGGCGGGTGCGGCGGCCGGTGTGGCGGGCTTTTGCGGACCGCGCATCACGGTGCTGCCCACGGCGAGCACCCGGGTCACGAAGATGCCTGGCGTGACAACGGTTTCCGGGTCGAGTGCGCCCAGCTCGACCACTTCATCGACCTGCGCAACCGTGCAGCGCGCGGCGCTGGCCATGACGGGGCCGAAGTTGCGTGCCGCCTTCCGGTAGGTGAGGTTGCCCCAGCGGTCGCCGCGGAGCGCCTTGATGAGGGCGAGGTCGGCGTGGATCGGCGTCTCGAACACATGGCCGCGACCGTTGATGATGCGGGTCTCCTTGCCCTCGGCGAGCGCTGTGCCGTAACCGGTGGGGGTGAAGAAGCCACCGATACCGGCGCCGGCCGCGCGGATCCGCTCCGCGAGGTTGCCCTGAGGCACCAGTTCGAGCTCCACCTTGCCGGCGCGATAGAGTCCATCGAAGACCCAGGAGTCGGCCTGGCGCGGAAAGGAGCAGATGATTTTCCTGACCCGCCCCGCCTTCAGGAGCGCGGCGAGCCCGGTCTCGCCGTTGCCGGCGTTGTTGTTGACGATGGTGAGATCGCGCGCACCCTGCTCGATCAGCGCATCGATCAGCTGCCAGGGCATGCCTGATCCGCCAAAGCCCGAAATCAGAACGGTGGAGCCGTCGGCCACGCCGGCGAGCGCCTCGGCGGGACTGGCAACGATCTTGTTGATCATCTTGAAAACGCCATCGGTCGGGTGAGGGGCGGGAAGGACGCCAGGGCGGCAGCCCCGCGGGGAGGGGATTACACGCGTCTGGCGCCGGCTGTGTCAAGCCGGGCGTCGCGCCCCTGCGCACCAACCAGGGTTCTGGAGCGGAGGGGCCTGGGGGTTGAGCCGTGGGTCACGCCGTGTTTCCAGTGAAGGTTGAGCCCGAACGCGCGGGCGCGCTCAGAGCCGACTGATCACGGGCCTGAGCACCCACAAGAGGGCGAGTCCAGGTAGCGCCGCCAGCACCGTCAGCAGAAAAAACATGGGCCAGCCGAGTGCCTCGACCAGCAGCGCCGAGAGCGGACCGACATAAATCCGCCCTACCGCCGACAGCGCCGACAGGAGCGCGTACTGCGCCGCCGAAAAGCGCCGGTCGGTGAGCGCCATCAGAAAGGCGACGAACGCCGCAGTACCCAGGCCGCCGCACAGGTTCTCGAGCGCTACCGCGCTTGCCATGATCCAGAGGTCGCGCGGCAGCACCGACACCAGCCAGTAGCCGAGATTGGAGACCGCCTGCAGCACGCCAAAGAGCATCAGCGTGGACGCAAGCGGGCGCCTGGCGAGCCAGGCGCCGCCCGCGAGCGCGCCGAGGATGGTGGCGGCCAGCCCCAGCATCTTGTTGACCGCACCCACCTCGGCGGCGGAAAACCCGGCGCCGCGGATCAGGAAGGTGGTGGAGAGCGCGCCCGCGAACGCATCGCCCAGCTTGTAGAGCACGATCAGCGCGAGAAGAGCGAGCGCTCGCTCTCGCGAAAAGAACGCATCCCAGGGCTCGACGAATGACGGGAAGCCGACCCGCCGGGCCGCGATGATGGCGCAGACGAAGGCGGCCACGACGATCACCGTGTCGATCATGAGTCGGCCGATCCGGCCGGTGGTGACCGCATCCCAGGGCAGCGCGCGCAGCACCACCCAGCACAGCGCGCCGGCCGCAAGCATTGCGGCGAAACCGCGCAGCTCGCGCGCGACATCGGTTTTTGGGGCCTCGTGGCCGTCGAGCCGCGGCGCCCAGAGCGTGACCGCGATCAGGAGCGCGAACAGCACCCCCATCAGCCGGTAGGTGCCGGGCCAGCCGAGCACAGTGTCGGCGAGCACCAGCGCGAGGCCGCCCGAGACCAGCATCGCGAGCCGATAGCCGAGCACCGAGACGGCCGCGCCCGCGCCGCGCTCGGTCTCGTTCAGGAGATCGGTACGGTAGGCATCGAAGACGATGTCCTGCGAGGCCGACAGGAAAGCGATCATGACCGCGCAGACCGCGAGCGCCCCGGTACCTGTGCGCGGATCGAGCGAGGCGGCCACGAAGCAGCAGACGGCGAGCCCGGCCTGGGTTGCGACCAGCCAGCCGCGTCGCCGTCCTGCCACCGGTGGCTCGAACCGGTCGGCAAGCGGCGCCCAGACAAACTTGAAGGTGTAGGGCAGACCCGCGAGCGCAAAGAAGCCGATGGTGGTGAGGTCAACGCCCTCCACGGTGAGCCAGGCCTGAAGCGTGCCAGCCGACAGCGCAAGCGGCAGGCCGCTTGCAAAGCCGAGCAGCAGCATGGCGGCCATGCGCTGGCTCGCGAACACCTGCAGGTAGGCGTTTGGCGCGGATGGGCGGGCGGCGGGGGGCGAAGCGTCAGTCACGGCGGGCTCGGGTGGGTGGGAGTGTAGCCTGCGGCGGGGCGGATCCGGTCGCGCTCTTGCTATCCTCGACGTTCATCTCCAGATTGCAGGCATGAGCGTAAACCCCCGGTGCTCGGTGTTGGCGGTGTCCCGGTTCGCCTGGTGGCGAGGCGGGGCTGCGCTCACGCTCGCGCTCGGCCTGGCCGTGGGCGCCTGGATGGGTCCGGTGGCCTGGACCGATAGCCTCGCGGGTACGCCCGCATCCGAGTCACGCGGCGCGGCCGCCGATGATGGCGTCAAGCCCGGCGAGCGCAGTCGCGCGCTCGCGCTCGCCTCGGCCGAACAGGTCGAGAAGGAAGCCGCCAAGCAGTTCGAGGCACTCAAGCGCGAAGCGGCGGACAAGAAGGCGCTCGCACCACCCGACCATCCGCAGGCGCAGCGGCTGCGCCGCATCGCGCGCGATCTGATTGCCTTTGCGCCACGGGTCAACGAACGCGCCTCGCAGTGGCGCTGGGAGGTGGTGCTGATTGGTTCGCGGCAGGTCAACGCCTTCTGCATGCCGGGCGGCAAGATTGCGTTCTTTACCGGCATTCTCGACGGGCTCAAGCTCGATGATGACGAGGTGGCGATGGTGATGGGCCACGAGATTGCGCATGCGCTTCTCGAGCACGGAAGAGAACGGGTGGGCAAGGCGCGGGCCGCGCAGGTGGTCACGATCGGCGCCTCGATTGCCTCGCAGCTCATGGGTTTTGGTGACCTGGGGGGCCACCTCGCCTCGGGAGCGGCCAAGCTCACCATGCTCAAGTACGGACGCGACGACGAGACCGAGGCCGATCTCATCGGCATGGATCTGGCGGCGCGGGCGGGCTACGACCCGCGGGCGGCGGTCAGTCTCTGGCAGAAGATGGCGGCGGGCCCGGCGCCGGCGGGCGGTTCGGCCCAGGGTGGCTCGACGCAGGGTGGTTCGACGCAGGGCGGGGCAACGCGCAGCGCCGCGCAACCGCCCGAATGGCTCTCCACCCATCCGTCCCATGACAGGCGGATCGACGAAATCCGCGGCAAACTCGACAAGGTGTTGCCGCTCTTTGCGCGGGCACGCGGCTTTGCACCCGATCAGCTTCCGCCCCGCGGGCAGATGCCGCCGCGCCCGCTGTCGGCGGCACCCCCGACATCCGCTGGCGCAGCGTCGGCCCGTTGAGCAGCGCATGCTGGCCTGCCCACCGTCCGCTGCGCAGTGCCCGTCTGCTGGCGGTTGCGAGCCCGCGCATCGCTTCAAGGAGCTTCTGTGTTCAAGGTCATCACCCTCAATCTGAATGGAATTCGCTCGGCGGCCGCCAAAGGCGCGTTCGAGTGGCTGCAGGCCGAGCGTGCGGCGGTGGTGGGCGTGCAGGAGGTGAAAGCCCAGCATGATCAGGTGGCGGGCGCCCATGACCGCGTGGGTCGGATGGCGGGGCACTTCCACTACGCGCAGAAGAAGGGCTATTCGGGCGTGGGTCTCTATCTCCGTGAGGAGCCAAGCGATGTGGTGCGGGGCATCGGCGATGCCGGGTTTGATGCCGAGGGGCGCTGGATCGAGGCGCGCTATGACCGCCCCGGGCGGCGTCTGAGTCTGGTGAGCTGCTATGTGCCAAGTGGCTCAAGCGGCGAGGAGCGGCAGGCGGCCAAATTCCGCTTTCTCGATCTGCTTGCGCCAAAGCTCGCGGCGCTCGCCGCCGAGCGTGAATTCATTCTGATGGGCGATGTGAACATCGCGCACCAGGAACGCGATCTTAAGAACTGGAAAAGCAATCAGAAAAACAGTGGCTTTCTTCCTGAAGAGCGGGCCTGGATGAGCGCGCTGCTCTCGGGCACGCGGCTGGTTGATGTGTACCGGCAACTGCACCCCGAGACCACCGATGCCTGCTACACCTGGTGGAGCAATCGGGGCGATGCCTGGGCAAAGAACGTGGGCTGGCGGCTTGATTATCAGATTGCCACACCGGCGCTCGCCGACTGCGCGCGCGAGGCCCGTATCTACAAGACGCAGCGCTTTTCCGACCACGCGCCGCTTGCCGTGAGCTACGACTTCAGGCTGTGAGGCGAGGCGGCGCCGCCGTATCATCGCGGACCGATCCGTCATCCGTTCGAGGGGGCTTGTCTTGAGTAGCAGCGATCTGCGCACGCAGTTCATCCGTTTTTCGGTGCAGGCGGGCATCCTGCGCTTTGGTGAGTTCCGCACCAAGGCGGGCCGACTGTCGCCCTATTTTTTCAACGCCGGCCTCTTCAACGATGGCGCGCTGCTCGGTCAGGTGGCCGAGTTTTATGCGCAGACGCTGCTTGCTGCCGAGCGCGAGGGCCGCATTGCCTTCGACATGCTGTTCGGGCCGGCCTACAAGGGCATCACGCTTGCCTCGGCCACCGCAGTGGCGCTGGCGCGGCTCGGTCGCAACGTGCCCTTTGCCTTCAACCGCAAGGAGGCAAAGGACCATGGCGAGGGGGGCACGCTGATTGGCGCGCCGCTCGCCGGCCGGGTCGTGATCATCGATGATGTCATCAGTGCCGGCACCTCGGTTCGCGAATCGGTCGAGCTCATTCGGGCGCAGGGGGCGAGCCCATCGGCCGTCATGATTGCGCTGGATCGCCAGGAGCGCGCGGGCGATGCCGTCCAGGTGGGCGAGCTCTCGGCGAGCCAGGAGGTGGCGCGGCTCTACGGCATGCCGGTGCTCGCCATTGCAAGCCTCGATGATCTGCTCACCTATCTGTCCACCGCCGATGCGTCGGATGCGCCGCATCGTGAGCGCGTGGCCGCCTACCGTGCGCGCTACGGCGAATCCTGACGCGTCGACCCCCATCCCTCTGGAGTGATGCCATGCCCCTGCTGCCCCGCCTGGAAGACGATCAGCTCGCGCCCGAGGCGCGGGCGGTGTTCGAGGAAATCCGCCAGGTCCGAGGTTCCGATTATGTGAACGACATCTGGCGGGTGCTCGCCAATGATCCTGCGCTTCTTGCACGCACCTGGTCCCAGACCCGCGCCACCATGGCCCCCGGCGCGCTCGATGGTCTCACCAAGGAGTTCATCTACCTCGCAGCCTCCATCACCAATGACTGCGAGTACTGCATCCGCACGCACACCGCTTCGGCGCGCGCCAAGGGCATGACCGATGCGCAGTTCGCAGAACTGCTGGCGGTGGTGGGGCTTGCCAACCAGTTCAACCGGCTCGCTGCGGGTACGCGGGTGGAGGTGGATGCCCGCTATCTCGGCTGAGAGCGGGCGATTCCGGGCGGGCTACTCGGACCGGGCGACTCGGACCGGGCGACCGGAAAGCCGCGCGTGTACGCGCGCGAGGGCCTACGCCGCCGGCGATCCACCCAGCCGCGCGCGCAGCAACTCGTTCACCTGCTGCGGGTTCGCCTTGCCGCGGCTTGCCTTCATCACCTGGCCGACCAGCGCATTGAAGGCCTTGTCCTTGCCCGCGCGAAACTCCTCGACCGACTTCGGATTGGCAGCCATCACTTCATCGACCAGTTTG
Organism: Burkholderiaceae bacterium; assembly: GCA_049423065.1. Classification (GTDB taxonomy): domain Bacteria; phylum Pseudomonadota; class Gammaproteobacteria; order Burkholderiales; family Burkholderiaceae_E; genus SYIM01. The sequence continues at coordinate 26,107 of JBMSQB010000025.1, read as the reverse complement.
CCGATGGCATCGCCGTCGCTGATCTGTTTGAGTCCGCGCGCATCGATCAGCCGGTCCGGGGCGTCGTCGCCAGCCTGAGGGTCAGCCCACAGCAGCGCGAACAGCTCGCGAGCGATCTTGCCCGATACCGTGCCGTCATCGATCCGCCGGATGAGCGTGGCGACCTGGCCTGGCGTGACCGGTGCGCCGGCAATCTCAAGCCCGTCCCGGTTGAGGGCCGCCGCCACCTCGCCCATCACCCAGTTGGCGGCTGACTTGGCCGAGGTGGCGCCGGGTGCGGCGCCAGGCGCGGTGCCGAGCGCCCCCAGCACCGCTTCGAAGTAGTCGGCGGTGGCGCGGCTTGCCGTGAGGGTGGTGGCGTCATAGGGCGAGAGCGCGTAATCGCGCTGATAGCGCTCGCGTCGCGCGCTGGGCAGCTCGGGCAGACTGGCCCGCACCGTTTCGATCCAGGGCGCGTCGATTTCAAGCGTGGGCAGGTCGGGGTCGGGGAAATAGCGGTAGTCGTGCGCGTCTTCCTTGCTGCGCATCGAGCGGGTTTCGTCACGATCCGGGTCGTAGAGCCGGGTTTCCTGGACCACCCGGCCGCCATCGTCGATCAGATCGATCTGGCGTCGCACCTCGAACTCGATCGCGCGTTCGAGAAAGCGAAAAGAATTGAGGTTCTTGATCTCGCAGCGCGTGCCGAGTTCGGTGCTGCCATGAATGCGAACCGACACATTGGCGTCGCAGCGAAACGAGCCTTCCTGCATGTTGCCGTCGCAGATGCCCAGCCACACCACCAGTCCGTGAAGCGCACGGGCGTAGGCAACCGCTTCGCGCGCCGAGCGCAGGTCGGGCTCGGTGACGATCTCGAGAAGCGGCGTGCCCGCGCGATTCAGGTCGATGCCGGAATAGCCGTGAAAATCTTCATGGAGCGACTTGCCCGCGTCTTCCTCGAGGTGAGCGCGGGTGAGCCGGACTGCGCGCTCGCAGGCTGCGCCGTCCTGTTCCCATGCGATGGTGAGCTCGCCGCCCGCCACCACCGGCGTCTCATACTGGCTGATCTGATAGCCCTTGGGCAGATCGGGGTAGAAGTAATTTTTGCGCGCGAAGACCGAGCGCGGCGCGATCTGCGCGCCCACGGCGAGGCCAAATCGGATGGCGCAGGCCACTGCTGCGCGATTGGCAACCGGCAGCACGCCGGGCAGCGCCAGATCGACCGCGCAGGCCTGGGTGTTGGGTTCGGCGCCAAATGCGGTGGCGGCGCCAGAAAACATTTTCGAGGCCGTGGCGAGCTGCACATGGGTTTCCAGCCCGATCACCACTTCCCAGGTGCGGCCGGCACGGCGGACAAGGGCGGCTTGCGGTGCGTTCATTCGAGGAGAGGCCTTATTGAACCTGTGCGCACGAACCGGTGCGCGGGTCAAACATCACCGGCCAGGCGTCGTCGGCGATGCCGGGCGAGCAGCGGCGTTCACAGCCGGCGTGTCCCAGGGTGACGCGCCGCCCGTCCTGCCAGATCATGAGTTTGCAGTCGCTGCCGTCGCGCGCGAGGAGTTCGACATGCGGGCGCGACTGCACCTGGCGGAAGTCGGCAAGCTCGAAGCGGCAGGTTCCGCGGTTGCCGACCCAGAGCTGCCAGGAGAGCGCACGAACAGTGCCGTCGGTGACCGCCAGTTGCGCCCGCTCGCGAAAATCGTTGATGTCCTGTTGCTCGCAGCGGGCATCGAGGTGAATCGGTCGGTCGGCGATCGGCGCAGGCGCCACGCCCGCGCAGCCTGCGAGCGCAGCCAGGGCGAGCGGGCCCAGCAGGCGGGCGGTGGACGGTCTGCCGGGGGGGGCCGGCATCGCGCAGTGCTCGCCGGTCATGGCTCGGCCGGTCGGCGCCGGTGCCAGTCGGTCACCTGCTGAAACTGATGGCCGACATTGAGCAGACGCGCCTCGTCAAAGGGCTTTCCGATCAGCTGCAGCCCCACCGGACGGCCTCGCGCGCCAAACCCCGCCGGTACCGACATGCCCGGCAGCCCCGCCAGCGACGCGGGCAGCGTGTAGATATCGGCAAGATAGTTGGCGACCGGGTCGTTGGTCTGGGTGCCGATATCCCAGGCAACGGTGGGCGAGACCGGCCCGGCGATCAGATCGACCTGCTCGAATGCGCGGCTGAAATCGTCGGCGATCAAGCGGCGCAGCTTCTGCGCCTGCAAATAGTAGGCGTCGTAGTAGCCCTGCGACAGCACATAGGCGCCGATCAGGATGCGGCGCTTCACCTCGGCGCCAAACCCTTCGGCGCGGCTGCGTCGGTAGAGATCGGCGAGGTCCGTGGGGTTCTCGGCACGATGACCGTAGCGCACGCCGTCGAAACGGCTGAGGTTGCTGGAGGCCTCGGCGGGCGCAATCACGTAGTAGGCAGGGATGGCGAGTTCGGTCTGCGGCAGCGACACATCAACCAGGGTGACGCCCAACCCCCGCAGCCGGTCAAACGCCGATTCCAGCGCAGCCCGGACGTCATCGTGCAGGCCGTCTCCGAAAAACTCCTTCGGGAGACCGATGCGCAGACCCGAGAGCGGGCGCTCGAGTTCGCGCGAGAAGTCTTCAGGCGCCCGGTCTGCGCTGGTTGAATCGCGGGAATCGAAGCCCGCCATGGCGCCCAGCAGCAAGGCGCAGTCGTGCGCGCTTCGCCCCATGGCACCGCCCTGATCGAGGCTCGATGCATAGGCGATCATGCCCCAGCGCGAGACGCGCCCGTAGGTGGGCTTGATGCCGGTGATGCCGCACATGGCGGCGGGCTGTCGCACCGAGCCGCCGGTATCGGTGCCGGTGGCCAGTGGGGCAAGCCCGCCCGCCACCGCCGCAGCCGACCCGCCCGAGGATCCGCCCGGAATGGCCGCCAGATCCCAGGGGTTGCGGGTGGCACCGAAGTGGGAATTTTCGTTTGCCCCGCCCATTGCGAACTCGTCGCAATTGGTTTTGCCCACGCAGACCGCGCCCGCGCCCGCCAGCCGCTCGACCACCGTGGCGTCGAAAGGGCTCACATAGTTGGCGAGCATCCGCGAGCCCGCTGTGGAGCGCCAGCCGCGGGTGACGAAAATATCCTTGTGTGCGATAGGGATGCCCAGGAGCGGCCCGCGCTCGCCCCGGGCCAGGCGCTGGTCGGCAGCCTGCGCCTGGGCGAGGGTGAGATCGGGCTGCACGTCGATGAAAGCGTTTAACGGGCTTGCCGCAACCCGGTTCAGAAAGTGCCGGGCGAGCTCAACCGCACTGGTCTGGCCGGAGGCGAGCGCAAGCGAGAGCTCGGCGACCGAAGCCGTGCTGGGGTCGGTGAGGGCGCTCACTCGATCACCCGCGGAACCAGGTAGAGCCCGGCCTCGACCTTGGGCGCGCCCGCCTGCAGCGCTGCGCGCGCGTCGGACTCGGTCACCGCGTCGTCTCGCAGCCGCAGCGCAAGTGCCTGTGGATGGGTAAGCGGCGCCACCCCCTGGGTGTCGACCGACTGCAGCCGGTCGATCAGCCCGAGGACCGCGTTGAGGTCGGCCTGCAGCGCGGCCTGCTCGGCCGGATCGAGATCAAGACGTGCGAGCGTGGCCAGGCGTCGCACGGCATCAGCGTTTAGGGACATTCGACGAATGATAATACGGTATGATTTCCGCCCTGCCAGAGCGGGCTTCTTTCCTTCTCGGGCAAACGAATCCGGTCGTGACCGGCTCTGGGCGGAACCCTGTGCGGTGCCGCCCGGATCTCCGGCCGCGGCGCCCCCGGCGAAACTGCCGGCCATCCCTCTGACCCTGGACGGACACCATGTTCGGGTTCCTGCGCAAATACTTCTCCAGCGACCTGGCGATCGATCTCGGCACCGCGAACACGCTCATCTATGTGCGTGGCAAGGGCATTGTGCTCGATGAGCCGTCGGTGGTCGCCATCCGCCAGGAAGGCGGACCCAACGGCAAGCGCACCATTGCAGCGGTGGGCCTTGAGGCCAAGCAGATGCTGGGCAAGGTGCCTGGCAGCATCGAAGCCATCCGCCCCATGAAAGACGGCGTGATTGCCGACTTCACCGTCACCGAGCAGATGCTGAAGCAGTTCATCCGCATGGTGCATGAGTCGCGGCTTTTTTCGCCCAGCCCGCGGATCATCATCTGCGTGCCCTGTGGTTCCACCCAGGTCGAGCGTCGCGCCATCCGCGAATCAGCGCTTGGCGCAGGCGCCTCGCAGGTCTTCCTCATCGAAGAACCCATGGCCGCAGCCATCGGCGCGGGCCTGCCGGTTTCCGAGCCCTCGGGATCGATGGTGGTCGACATCGGTGGCGGCACCACCGAGGTGGGCGTCATCTCGCTGGGCGGCATCGTCTACAAGGGTTCCATTCGCGTGGGCGGCGACAAGTTCGATGAAGCCATCATCAACTACATCCGCCGCAACTACGGCATGCTGATCGGCGAACCCACGGCCGAGATGATCAAGAAGACCATCGGCTCGGCGTTTCCCGGCTCCGAGGTTCGCGAGATGGAAGTGAAGGGGCGCAATCTCTCCGAGGGCATCCCGCGCAGCTTCACGGTGTCGTCCAATGAAATTCTGGAAGCCCTCACCGACCCGCTGAACAACATCGTGTCCTCGGTGAAGATCGCGCTCGAGCAGACCCCGCCTGAGCTCGGTGCCGACATCACCGATCGCGGCATCATGCTCACCGGCGGTGGCGCCTTGCTTCGCGACATCGACCGCCTGCTGATCGAGGAAACCGGTCTGCCGGTTCTGGTGGCCGAAGACCCCCTCACCTGCGTGGTTCGAGGCTGTGGCATGGCGCTCGAGCGTATCGACAAGAACACCCTGATCTTCACCAGCGAGTAAGGCGAGGCGGCGGTTGCGCCGCGCGCCGCTCGCCTGCTTCACAAAGAGCCGATGGACCGAGCACCGCCGCCTTTTTTCCGGCAGGGCCTGTCGGCCGACGTCCGACTGGTTCTGTTCGCGCTCGCTGCGGTCGCGCTCCTGGTGCTGGATGCGCGCTATCGTGCCCTCGAGGTCGTCCGCGCGGCAGTCGGTACCGCGCTCTACCCTGTGCAGCGTGCGCTCCTCGCGCCGCGCGATGCCGTATCGGTGATGGCCGACTACGCGGGTGGTGTGACGCGTCTGCGCGAAGACAACGAGCGGCTGGTCCGCCTCGAGGCCGCCAATGCCCGCTCCCTTCAGCAGGGCGAGCATCTGGCTGCTGAAAACGCCCAGCTCCGGAAGCTGCTCGGCATGCGCGAGCGCAATTCATTCCGCTCCACGGTGGCGGAGGTGCTCTATGAAACCGGTGATCCGTTTACCCGGCGGGTGGTGGTCGATCGCGGCGAGCAGCACGGGCTCCTGGCCGGCCAGCCGGTGCTTGATGCGCAAGGGGTCATTGGCCAGATTTCCCGCGTGCTGCCGCTGTCGGCCGAAGTGACGCTTCTCACCGATCGCGCCTCGACGCTGCCGGTGGAGGTTCGCCGCAACGGCGTGCGTGCAGTGGCTTTCGGGGCCGGCCGAGCCGATCTGATCGAGTTGCGCTACCTGCCTGCGGGGGTCGACCTGCGTACCGGTGACGAACTCTTCACCTCGGGGCTCGATGGCGTGTTTCCGGCGGGCCTGCCCGTTGGACGGGTGCGGGAGGTACGCCGAGGCGGCTCATCGTTTACGGTCGCACGGGTTGAGCCGGCCGCCGCGGTTGAGCGCTCGCGCATGCTCCTGGTGTTGCTTGAGACCACCGGCGGGCGGCCCTCTTTTGAGCCGCCCCGCCCGTCTGCCGAGCCCGCCCAACGGGCGCCGGGCGCGCGCGGCAAGGGGGCGGGCGGATGAACACCCACCGCGAAACCGTGTTGCTGCCGGCCAACCGGGCGTTTGCTGCGTTCAGTCTCGCGTGTGCCTTTCTCCTCAACCTGTTTCCGTGGGGACCGTTGCCGCTCGCCCCGGATTTTGTCGCGCTCGCGCTGGTGTTCTGGAGCCTTCGCGAGCCGCAAATGGTGGGGATTGGTGTCGCCTTTGCGCTGGGGCTCCTCATGGATGTTCACTCGGCGGCGCTTCTGGGCGAGCATGCGCTCGCCTACAGCCTTGTCTCCTATGGCGCGATCAGCCTGCACAGGCGTCTCGCCTGGTTCGGTGCGCTCGGCCGCATGCTTCATCTGCTGCCGCTTTTTCTGCTCGCGCAGGTCACCACCCTGATCATCCGCATGGTGCTGGGCGCCGAGTTTCCAGGATGGCTTTATTTCGTGCCCAGCCTCGCCGCTGCCGCGCTCTGGGTGCCCACCGAGTGGTTGCTGCTTGCGCCGCAGCGTCGACCGGTCGAGCGCGACGAGACTCGTCCGCTGTGATCAGCGCGCCCGCTCCCCACCGCGCCCGCAGGCCGTCATGCGGGTGACGGACGACGTCAATCAGGCGCTCGCGAACCTGCGCAAGATCCGCAGGCGTCTGCTGCTGTGTGCCGTGCTGTCAATTGCCGGTGGCGCGCTGCTCCTCGCGCGGCTTGCCTATCTGCAGGTGCTTCGCCACAACGATTTTCAGGCGCAGGCCGAAGACAACCGGATCGCGCTGGTGCCGGTGCCGCCCACGCGTGGCCTGATCCTCGACCGCAACGGTCTGCTGATGGCCGAGAACATTGCGTATTACACGCTGGAGCTCGCGCCGTCGCGGTTTTCCCGGCTTGAGCAGACAGTGGCCGACCTCGCTGGCCTGGTCGACATCACACCGCGCGATGTGCGGCGCTTTCGCCGGCTGATCGAAGACTCCCGGCGCCTTGAGCCGCTGCCGATCAAATCACGGCTGACCGATGAAGAGGTGGCAAAAATTGCCGCCAATCGCTATCGGCTGCCCGGGGTGGAGATTCGCGCCCGGCTGTTCCGAAGCTACCCGCACGGTGATCTCGCCTCCCATCTGATCGGCCACATTGGTCGAATTTCGCAGGCTGACCGCAAGCGGCTCGATGATGCGGGGGAGTTGTCGCGCTATCTGGGGGCGACCCACATCGGCAAGGCTGGCATCGAGCAGTCCTACGAGGGACTGTTGCACGGCCGGCCCGGGTATGACGAGGTTGAGGTGTCGGCCGCGGGTCGCGTGATGCGCACGCTCTCCCGGCACCCGCCGGTCAATGGCTCGGATCTCACGCTCACCATCGACCTGAGGCTTCAGTCGCTTGCCGAGCAGCTGTTTAACGGGCGTCGTGGCGCGCTGGTGGCGATTGAACCGGCCAGCGGCGAAGTGCTCGCGTTCGTCTCGCAGCCAAGCTTTGACCCCAACCTGTTTGTCGATGGCATCGATCCTGCGAGCTGGCAGGCGCTCAACGAGGATCCGGACAAGCCGCTATTGAACCGGGCGCTTCGCGGCACCTATCCCCCCGGGTCAACCTACAAACCCTTCATGGCGCTTGCTGCACTGGAGACCGGGATGCGACGCCCCGGTGACCTCACCACCGATCCCGGCTACTTCCAGTTGGGCGAACATCGTTTTCGCGATTCGCGCCCCGAGGGGTATGGATCGGTTGATCTGCACACCTCGATTGTTGTCTCGAGCGACACCTACTACTACAAGCTCGCCTACGACATGGGCGTTGACCGGATTCACGGCTTCATGAAGCAATGGGGATTCGGTCAGCGCACGGGCATTGATCTTGATCATGAAGCCACGGGCATTCTGCCGTCATCGGAATGGAAGCAGCGGCGGTTCCGGCAGAAGTGGCTGCCCGGTGAGTCGCCGTCGATTGGTATCGGGCAGGGCTACAACGCCTTCACCATTCTTCAACTCGCCCATGCGACCGCCACGCTCGCCAACAGCGGTCGACCGATGCGCCCGCGGCTGTTGCGCGCCTCGCAGGCGCCTGGCGGGCCGGTCGAGCTGGTGGCGGCCGACCCGGGTGAGCCGATCCCGCTGCGCCCCGAGCATCTGCGCCTGGTCACGCGTGCGATGGTGGACGTGAACCGGCTGGGGACCAGTCGTGTGGTGTTCAGCGGGGCGGAGTATCAGGCCGCGGGCAAGACGGGCACGGCGCAGGTGATCGGCATCCGTCAGAACGAAAAATATGATGTCCGCAAGGTGGCCGAGCGGCACCGCGATCATTCGCTCTTCGTTGCGTTTGCGCCGGTCGCCTCGCCGCGGATCGCGCTGGCGGTGATCGTTGAAAACGGCGGTTTTGGCGCCCAGGCTGCCGCCCCGATCGCGCGCGCGCTGTTTGATTTCCATCTTCTTGGAAAGCTGCCACCCGACCGGGCCGGCATCCGGCTCCCCCCCATGGACGAGTCCGAGATGCGCGACGTGCCGGAAGATCTGGAGCCCGAGCGGGTCGAGGCATCGTCCAGCGCGGCCCAGCCGGGAGGCGTCCGGTGAGCCGGCTGCAGGGCGCGTGGTTGCGGATCCGACCCTGGGTGGCGGTGTTTGATTGGCCGCTCTTGATTGCGATCGGGCTGGTGGTGGGCTTGAGCGTGATCACCATGTATTCGGCCGCCTATGATTTTCCCGGCCGCTTTGAGGCGCATCTGCGCAACCTCGCAATCGCCGCCTTCGCGCTCTGGGCGGCTGCGCTGGTGCCAAGAACCTGGCTGGTCCGGTTTGCCGTGCCGCTCTTTGTCGGCGGGGTGGCGATGCTGATTGCGGTCGCGTTGTTTGGCGACATCGCCAAGGGCGCGCGGCGCTGGCTCAATCTCGGTTTCATCCGGATCCAGCCGTCCGAAGTGCTGAAGATCGCCGCACCCCTGATGCTTGCCTGGTATTTTCAGCAGCGCGAGGGGATGCTGCGCTGGTTTGATTTCGCGGCGACCGCCGTGCTCCTCATGGTGCCGGTCTGGCTGATCGCGCGCCAGCCCGACCTGGGTACCGCGCTTCTGGTGCTCGCGAGCGGCGGCTTCGTGATCTTTCTCGCCGGGCTCAGCTGGAAGCTGATCGCCTCGATGGTGATCGGTCTTGCAGCCAGCGCGCCGTTTCTGTGGGCGGCCATGCACGACTACCAGCGACAGCGGGTGCTGACGCTCCTCGATCCCGCCTCCGATCCCCTGGGTCGGGGCTTTCACATCATCCAGTCCACCATTGCGATCGGTTCGGGCGGCGTCTGGGGCAAGGGCTGGATGGAGGGCACGCAGACCCGGCTCGAGTTTGTGCCCGAACGCACGACCGATTTCATTCTCGCGGTGTTTTCCGAAGAGTTCGGTCTGGTGGGCAACGGCGTGCTGATCGCGCTCTATCTGGCGGTGGTGCTGCGTGCGCTTGCCATTGCGGCCCGCGGGCTCACGCTGTTTGACCGGCTTCTCGCGGGGGCGCTTGCGCTGGTTTTCTTCGTGTATGCCTTTGTCAATATCGGCATGGTGTCGGGCGTGTTGCCGGTGGTGGGCGTGCCGCTGCCGTTCATGTCGTATGGCGGCACCGCCATGGCAACGCTGGGCCTGGGTCTCGGGCTGGTGATGGGTGTTGCACGTTCCCGCGCCCACCCCGAAGGCGCGGCTCAGCGCATGAACCGCTTCACATAATCCGCGCCCAGCCCCACCGCCTCAAAGTGCGCGCGATAGCGCTCGATGCGCGTGAACACATCGTCATAGCCGGTGGAGGTGCCCTGCGGGTCGACATACATGAGCGAGCCGTGCACCGTGAAGAGCGTGATCATGTCCTGACAATCATCGGGTACGACCAGCGTGTGGGTCTCGCCCGGTGGCTCGAACACGTAGCTGCCCTCGCAGGCAATCCAGTCATGTTCGAGGTAGTACCAGCTGCCGCGGATGACCCAGGCGTGAACGGCCCCGGAGTGACGGTGACGCTGAAGAATGCCGGCACGCTTGACCCGCAGCAGATGCACGTAATAGCCGCCGCTTACGTTGAGGTGAAGTGGGCGCGACCAGATGCCGGGGGCGACCGGCGCCCAGAGGGTGTCATCGCCATCGAGTGCGTCGTTGATCACCATGTCCGGGACCATGCCCCAGGGCTGGGGGCGTTCGTAGGGCTCGAGTCCGGCCGGATTCGGCGGCCGCTTGCGTACCGGCATGTCCATGAGGTGCTCCTGGGGTAAACGTTTCCTTGGAGCCGGATGCTAGCGGAGAGCGGGCGCGCGTGCATCCCGCGACCGGGCGCACTACACTGCCGGCTGTGAATTCTGCTGCCCCGCCTCCCGCTTCCCCGCCTCCCGCTATCCCGTCCGAGTCGTCCCGGCCCGGGGCGTCCCACCCCGAGTCGTCGCGGTCCGCCGCCGCGCAGGCGCTGATCGCCGCTGCGACGCGGCTGTCGGAGGCGGTCTCGGCGCTTGAATTTTCCGCGCCGGTCACCCATGTCTACAACCCGCTCGACTACGCCTGGGCACCGCATCGCGCCTACCTGGAGCGCTATGCGGCGCAGGGCCTTCGCGCGGTGTTCGTCGGCATGAATCCCGGGCCTTTCGGCATGATGCAGACCGGCGTGCCGTTCGGCGAGGTGAGTGCGGTGCGCGACTGGATGGGGATCGAGGCGCCGGTGATCGGCGTCGCCGATGCGCATCCGAGGCGACCCATCGAGGGCTTTGCCTGCCGGCGCTCCGAAGTCAGTGGACGCCGGCTCTGGGGCTGGGCCGCGCGTCGCTTCGGGTCGCCCGACGTCTTCTTTTCGCAGTGCTTCGTGCTCAATTATTGCCCGCTCGTGTTTCTGGAGGCATCGGGGCGGAATTTCACGCCCGACCGGCTGCCGCGCGCCGAACTGGCGCCGCTCCAGGCCGCGTGCGATGCCCACCTGAGGCAGGCGCTGGCGGCGCTTGCCCCCGCATGGGTGATCGGTGTGGGTGGCTATGCGCGGGCCCGGATCGAAGCGGCGCTTGCCGCTGGCCCGGCGGGGCTTGCGCCGCGGGTTGATCAGATCCTGCACCCGAGCCCGGCGAGCCCTGCTGCCAACCGTGGCTGGGAGCCGGCGGTGGACCAGCAGCTCGAGCGCCTGGGGGTATTCGCCACCCAGGTCACCCGGGAGCCCTGACGGGGCATCGATCTCCAGTTGACGTAAACGTCAACTCAACCGATCATTTCGCCCATGCCTACCTACAGCATCGGCGAACTCGCGCGCGAGTTCGAAATCACACCCAGAACCATTCGTTTCTACGAAGACCAGGGGCTCCTGTCGCCGCGTCGAGTGGGGGCCGGTGCCCGCCAGCGATCGTATTCGCACCGTGACCGCACGCGTCTGAAGCTCACGCTGCGCGGCAAGCGGCTGGGCCTGTCGCTCTCGGAAATCCGCGATCTCATCGACATGTACGATTCACCCGCTGATACCGCACCGCAGCTCACCCGGTTTCTCGAGGTACTGGATCGTCATCGCACGCTGCTCGAGTCGCAGCTTCGCGACCTGAACGAGACCCTGGCCGAAATCCGCGCGCATGAAGATCGTGCCCGGGAGTTGCTTGCGCAGGCGCCAGACCGGCGGCCCGCCACCACGCGAAAGAGTCGGGCCGCCGTGGCCAGACCAGCTTCACGTTAACGTCAACGTCAATCCGATTATTCATCCATCGCCTGCCTTGCGCGCCATTGGCCATGACCAACCTTGCATCCGCCTCATCCCGTGCCCCGGCGCCGCCGGATCCGCGCTTTGAGTCGCGCATCCGGGAAAGCTTTGGCCGCCAGCCGGCCATGACCACCATTGGCGCGCGGCTGGTTCGCGTGGCAGCGGGCGAGGTCGAGATCGAAATGCCTTTCAGCGCCCACATCACCCAGCAGCACGGGTTCATCCACGGCGGCATTCTGGGCACAGCGCTCGACTCGGCCTGCGGATTTGCGTCGCTCACGCTCATGCCGGCTGAGTCCGGCATTCTCACGATCGAGTACAAGCTCAATCTGATCGCGCCCGGCCGGGGCGAGCGCTTCCGTTTCATCGGCCGCGTGAGGAAGGCCGGTCGAACCATCACGCTGGCCGACGCCGATGCCATCGCCATCGAGGCCTCGGGCCGTGAGCGGCTGATCGCCACCATGACCGCGACCGAAATGACAATCACCGGCCGCGACGACGTGCGCAGCTGAGCGCGCCCGGCGGGTAACGGCCCAGCTGGGTGCCAAGGAGAAAAGTGATGACCGAAATCCCCGGACTGCAGTTCGAACTGGGCGAGGATGTGCAGATGCTTCGGGAGGCGCTGCGCGCCTTCGTCGCCCGCGAAATCACGCCACGGGCCGGGGAAATCGATCGCACCGACCAATTCCCCATGGATCTTTGGCGCAAGTTCGGCGAACTGGGCGTACTCGGGATCACGGTGCCTGAAAGCCAGGGCGGCGCGGGTCTGGGCTACCTTGCGCACATCGTTGCCATGGAGGAAATTTCCCGTGGTTCGGCCGCGGTGGGCCTGTCCTACGGTGCCCACTCCAATCTGTGCGTCAACCAGATCTCGCGAAACGGCACCGATGCGCAGCGCGCGCGCTATCTGCCCGGCCTCATCTCGGGCGAGAAAATCGGCGCGCTCGCCATGTCCGAACCCAATGCCGGTTCCGATGTGATGTCGATGCGGCTGCGCGCCGAGTTCAAGGGCGATCGCTGGGTTCTGAATGGCAGCAAGATGTGGATCACCAACGGCCCCGACGCCGATGTGCTGATCATCTACGCAAAAAATGACTTCGAGGCGGGCGCGCGCGGCGTGACCGCATTTCTGGTCGAGAAGCACTTCAAGGGTTTTTCGGTCGCGCAAAAGCTCGACAAGCTCGGCATGCGCGGCAGCCACACCGGCGAACTGGTATTCGACAACTGCGAGGTGCCGGCTGAAAACGTGCTCGGTGGGCTTGGTTCTGGCGCACGGGTGCTGATGAGTGGGCTCGATTTCGAGCGCGCGGTGCTCTCGGGTGGCCCGCTTGGCATCATGCAGGCCTGCATGGATGTGGTGATCCCCTATGTGCATGAGCGCAAGCAGTTCGGCCAGCCGATCGGCGAATTTCAGCTCATGCAGGGCAAGCTCGCCGACATGTATTCCACCATGATGGCGTGTCGTGCCTATGTCTACGCGGTGGGCAGGCAGTGCGATCGCACCCGCGACGGCTCGGTTGATGTGCGAAGCCTTCGGAAAGACGCCGCCGCAGCAATTCTCTATTCAGCCGAAAAGGCCACCTGGATGGCGGGCGAGGCGCTTCAGTGCCTGGGGGGCAACGGCTACATCAACGACATGCCCACCGGCCGGCTGTGGCGCGACGCCAAACTCTACGAGATCGGTGCCGGCACCTCCGAGATCCGGCGCATGCTGATCGGCCGCGAACTGTTTGCCGATACCCGGTAAGCGGAACCCGTCCCCGCGCATCACCAATCGTTGCCCCACATGCCCCGCTCAGCCACCTCTCACCTTGCGCGCGCGCCTGCGTCGGCCGCCGACGCGGAGCGCCCCCATGGGCGAGCGGCGGCGCCGGTCGATGAGGGCGAAACACGCGCGGCGGCGATCGCCGCGATGGTGCTCGCGGGCTTTGACCGGCACTACGCGCTTTTTCGCTACAACGCCCAGCAGGCCAAGGCGCGCTGGGAGCATGGTGACTGGCACGGCATTCGGCGGCTTGCCCGCGAGCGCATCGAGTTCTATGACCTGCGGGTGCGCGAGGCCGTGTCGCGACTGGAATCGGGCTTTGCGCAGTCCGAGCTCACCGAGGGCATCTGGTCACAGGTGAAGCGGCACTATGTGGGGGCGCTCTCCGAGCACCGCCAGCCCGAACTGGCCGAGTCGTTTTTCAATTCGGTGAGCACCAAGATCCTGCACCGTAGCTATTTTCGGAACGACTTCATTTTTGTCCGGCCGGCCGTATCCACCGAGCATCTCGATGCCGATCCGCCGTCGTGGCGGGTTTACTACCCGCATGTGTCGGGGCTTGCCGCGGCGTTGCGGTCGCTTCTCATCGACCTGGGTCTCGCCTGCCCCTATGTCGATGCCGAGCGTGATGTGGCGCGCATGGAGCGGGCGCTTGCAGCCGAATTCGGCGAGCAGTTCGAGCCCGCGGCCGATTGGCAGATCCAGGTGCTGCGAACCCTTTTTTTCCGCAACAAGGGTGCCTACCTGATCGGCCGCATCATCGACGACGGTGAGGTTCGGCCCTTTGTGGTGCCGTGGCTGCGCGATTCACGGGGCCGTGCCTATGCCGATGCGATGCTCTTCGGCGAGGCCCGGATCGAGGCGCTGTTCAATTTCTCGCGGGCCTATTTCATGGTCGACATGGATGTGCCCTCGGCCTATGTGCGCTTTCTGCGCAGCCTCATGCCGGCCAAGCCCGAGTCCGAGCTCTACACCATGCTGGGACTGCACAAGCAGGGCAAGACGCTCTTCTACCGCGACCTGCTGCATCATCTGCGCCACTCGCATGACCGCTTCATGGCAGCGCCCGGCATCCGCGGGTTGGTCATGGCGGTGTTTACGCTGCCGTCGTTTCCCTATGTGTTCAAGCTCATCAAGGATCGCCGCTCCAAGGAGGTCTCGCGCGAGTTCATCCAGGGCCGCTACCAGATGGTGAAGCTGCACGACCGGGTGGGCCGCATGGCCGACACCTGGGAATATTCCGACGTGCCGTTTCCGCGCGAGCGTTTCGATCCTGCGTTGCTTGCCGAGCTGCGCGAGGCCGCACCCTCGCTCATTGAAGACGACGGCGAGTCGGTGGTGATCCGGCACCTCTATATCGAGCGCCGCATGACCCCGCTCAACCTTCACCTCGAGCGATCGAGCGATGCCGAGCGCGAGCGCGCGATCATCGAGTATGGCAACGCCATTCGCGAGATGGTTGCGGCCAACATCTTTCCGGGCGACATGCTCTACAAGAATTTCGGTGTCACGCGCCAGGGCCGCATCGTGTTCTATGACTATGACGAGGTCGCCTACCTCACCGACTGCAATTTCCGGGAAATTCCGCCGGCACGCACGCCCGAAGACGACATGGCGAGCGAGCCCTGGTATGCGGTAGGCCCCAATGATGTCTTTCCCGAAGAGTTCGGCACCTTTCTCCTCGGGCATCCGGCGATCCGTGCTGTGTTCACGGCTCACCACGGCGAGTTGCTCGAGGCGGGCTTCTGGCGCGCCCGCCAGGCGCGCATCCGCGAGGGCGTGCTCGAGGACGTCTTTCCGTATCCGGAGGCGCTTCGCTTCCGTCATGTTTCCGATCCAGACATTCCCAACCAGGAGAATCTCGAATGAATGACCCCGTCGTTATCGTTTCAGTTGCGCGCACCCCCATCGGCAGCATGGTGGGTGAGCTGTCGGGCTTTGCCGGCCACCAGCTGGGCTCGCATGCCATCAAGGCGGCGGTGGCCCGCGCGGGGATCGCGCCCGAGCAGGTGCAGGAGGTGATCATGGGCTGCGTGCTGCCGGCTGGTCAGGGCCAGGCGCCGGCGCGTCAGGCCACGCTCGGCGCGGGGCTGCCGCGCTCAACCGGCGCGACCACCCTCAACAAGGTTTGTGGCTCGGGCATGAAGGCCGCCATGTTCGCGCATGATCTGCTGGTTGCGGGCAGCGCCGAGATTGTGGTGGCGGGCGGCATGGAGAGCATGAGCAACGCCCCCTACATGATGCTCAAAGGCCGGGGCGGCTATCGCTATGGCCACGGTACCCTCTTCGATCACATGGCTCTTGACGGTCTGGAAGACGCCTACGAAAAAACGCCCAACGGGGGCGGCAAGTCAATGGGCCAGTTCGCCGAAGACTGTGCAGGCAAATACGCCTTCACCCGAGAGGAGCAGGATGCCTACGCGATTGAATCCACCCGTCGTGCCGTGGCCGCCAACACCGACGGCAGTTTTGCCTGGGAGATCGCGCCGGTTACCGTGGCCGGCAGGAAGGGCGATGTGGAGATTGCGCGCGATGAGGCACCCTTCAAGGCCAACGTCGACAAGATCCCCTCGCTCAAGCCCGCCTTCCGGAAGGACGGTACGGTGACCGCCGCCACGTCCTCGTCCATCTCCGACGGCGCGGCCGCGCTCGTCATGATGCGTGCCTCCACGGCTGCGCGCCTGGGTGCCAGGCCCCTTGCGCGGTTGGTGGCACACGCCACGCATTCGCAGGAGCCGCAGTGGTTCACCACCGCACCGGTTGGCGCGATCGAGAAGCTCTACGCCAAGACCGGCTGGACCACCGACTCGGTCGACCTGTTCGAAATCAATGAGGCGTTTGCGGTGGTGGCGATGGCTGCCATGCGCGATCATGGCATCCCGCATGCCAAGGTCAATGTCAATGGTGGTGCCTGCGCGCTCGGCCATCCGATCGGTGCGTCCGGTGCGCGGCTGATCGTCACGCTGATTGGCGCGCTCCGGGCGCGCGGCGGCAAGCGGGGCGTGGCCTCGCTTTGCATCGGCGGCGGCGAAGCCACCGCGGTGGCTCTCGAGATGCTGTAAGCCGCGGCGCCATCCATGCTGCTTACCGAAGACCATCGGCTGATTCGCGACGCGGTCCGCGACTATGTTCGCGACCATGTCGCGCCGCACGCCGCACACTGGGACCGCCACGACACTTTCCCGCGCGAGGCGCTCGCGGGGCTCGCTGCGCTCGGCTGCTACGGCGTCGCCGTGCCCGAGCGCTGGGGCGGCGCCGGACTCGACTATGTGTCGCTTGCGCTCGTGATCGAGGAGATCGCTGCGGGCGATGGCGGCACCTCCACCATCGTTTCGGTCAACAACTGTCCGGTCTGTTCGATCCTGCTTGCCTGGGGCTCGGAGGCGCAGAAGGCGCGCTGGCTCGCCCCACTCGCCTCGGGTGCAATGCTGGGCGCGTTCTGCCTCACCGAACCGCAGGTGGGGTCGGATGCGTCGGCGCTTCGCACCACCGCACGGCTGGACGGTGATCACTGGGTGCTCGACGGCGTGAAGCAGTTCATCACCTCGGGCGCCAACGGTGATGTGGCGATCGTGATGGCGGTGACCGACCGCGAGGCGGGAAAGCGTGGCATCTCTGCTTTTCTGGTGCCCACCAACAGCCCCGGTTATCGGGTGGCGCACATCGAGAAGAAGCTTGGCCAGCATTCGTCTGACACCGCACAGATCGCGCTCGAGGGCTGCCGGGTGCCCGCCGAGAACCTGATCGGCGAGCCCGGCCAGGGCTATCGCATTGCGCTCTCCGGGCTCGAGGGCGGGCGGATTGGCATTGCCTCGCAGTCGGTGGGCATGGCGCGCGCTGCGTTCGAGGCGGCGCTTCGCTATGCGCACGAGCGCGAGGCCTTCGGCTCGGCCATCTTCAATCATCAGGCGGTGCAGTTCCGGCTCGCCGATATGGCGACGGGGCTTGAAGCGGCGCGACAGCTGATTCTTCACGCGGCCGCGCTCAAGGATGCGGGCAAGCCCTGCCTGAAGGAAGCCGCCATGGCCAAGCTCTTCGCCTCCGAAACCGCGGAAAAAATCTGCTCGGACGCGATCCAGATTCATGGCGGCTATGGCTATGTCAATGACTTCCCGGTTGAACGGATTTATCGCGATGTGCGTGTCTGCCAGATCTACGAGGGCACGAGCGACATTCAGCGGATCCTGATCGGCCGGGCACTTGCCGAATGATCATGCGCAGTGCGCGCGCCGTCACAGTGCCGGTCCGGCCGAGTACCCATTTTTTGCCTGTCGAGGATCGTCCGTCATGTCTCAGATAGTCAGCAAGCTCGACCCGGCAGGCGCTGATTTTTCCGCCCATGCGCAGGCCATGCGCACGCTGGTGGGCGATCTGCGCGAGAAGGTGAGACACGCCGCCTCAGGCGGCGGCGAAACCGCGCGCGCGCGCCACGTCGCGCGCGGCAAGCTCCTTCCGCGCGAACGCATCGAGCGGCTGCTCGATCCCGGCTCGCCCTTTCTCGAGCTCTCGCCGCTCGCGGCTTACGGCATGTATGGCGATGAGGCGCCGTGTGCGGGCATCATCACCGGCATCGGTCGGGTGAGCGGTCAGGAGTGCGTGATCGTCTGTAATGACGCCACGGTGAAGGGCGGCACCTACTATCCGGTCACGGTGAAAAAGCACCTGCGGGCGCAGGAAGTCGCGCGCGACAATCGTCTGCCCTGCATTTACCTGGTGGATTCGGGTGGCGCCAACCTGCCCAATCAGGACGAAGTGTTTCCCGATCGCGAGCACTTCGGCCGCATCTTCTACAACCAGGCGACGATGTCGGCCGAGGGCATCGCGCAGATTGCTGTGGTGATGGGTTCCTGCACCGCGGGCGGCGCCTATGTGCCTGCGATGAGCGATGAGGCGGTGATTGTGCGCAACCAGGGCACCATTTTTCTGGGTGGCCCGCCGCTGGTGAAGGCTGCCACCGGCGAGGAGGTGAGTGCCGAGGACCTGGGCGGGGGCGATGTGCACACGCGGCTCTCGGGGGTGGCCGACCATCTGGCCGCCAACGACGAGCATGCGCTTGCCATCGCCCGATCGATCGTGGCCACGCTCAACCGTAACAAGCGGATCGAGCTTGCCTGCCGCGCGCCGCGGCCGCCCGTCTATGCGGCCGAGGAGTTGCTGGGGGTCATTCCCACTGACGCGCGCAAATCGTTCGATGTGCGCGAGATCATCGCGCGGGTCGTCGACGGCTCTGAATTCGATGAATTCAAACCCCGTTACGGCAGCACGCTGGTGACCGGCTTTGCCTGGATCGAGGGCATGCCGGTGGGGATTGTGGCCAACAACGGCATCCTGTTTTCCGAATCGGCGGCCAAGGGCGCGCACTTCATCGAACTCTGCGCGCAGCGCCGCGTGCCGCTTGTGTTTCTGCAGAACATCACCGGCTTCATGGTGGGCCGAAAATACGAGAATGAGGGCATTGCCCGTGCCGGCGCGAAGCTCGTCACCGCGGTGGCCTGCGCACAGGTGCCCAAGTTCACGGTCATCATTGGCGGCTCCTTTGGCGCGGGCAACTACGGCATGTGCGGCCGCGCGTATTCGCCGCGCTTTCTCTGGATGTGGCCCAACGCCCGCATCAGCGTGATGGGTGGCGAACAGGCCGCCTCGGTGCTCGCCACCGTCCGTCGCGATGGCATCGAATCGCGCGGCGGGCACTGGAGCGCCGACGAGGAGGAAGCCTTTCGTGCGCCGATCCGCGAGCAGTACGAGCGCCAGGGCCATCCCTATTACGCGAGCGCACGGCTCTGGGATGACGGCATCATCGATCCGGTCGACACCCGTCGGGTGCTGGCGCTGGGTTTGTCCGCGGCGCTCAATGCGCCGATTCCGCCGACCCGGTTCGGCGTCTTCCGCATGTAAGGCGGTCCGCTGTGTTCAAACGCATTCTCATTGCCAACCGGGGCGAAATCGCCTGCCGGGTGGCGGCCACCGCGGCGCGACTGGGCATTGAAACCGTGGCGGTGTATTCCGATGCCGATGCGCGCGCGGCGCATGTGGCCGCGTGCGATCAGGCGCTTCGTCTGGGGCCGGCGGCGGCGCGTGAGTCCTATCTGAAGGGCGAGGCGATCATCGCGGCCGCGCGTGCCTCGGGGGCGCAGGCCATCCATCCCGGCTACGGGTTTCTGTCCGAGAACGACGCCTTCGCGCGAGCGGTGCGCGACGCGGGCCTGGTCTTCATTGGCCCGCCGCCCGAGGCCATTGCCGCAATGGGGAGCAAATCAGCCGCCAAGACACTGATGGCGCGGGCGGGCGTGCCGCTCGTGCCCGGTTATCACGGCGAGCGGCAGGAGGCCGATTATCTGCGCGGCGAGGCTGATGCGATCGGCTATCCGGTGATCATCAAGGCGAGCGCAGGCGGTGGCGGCAAGGGCATGCGGATTGTTGAGCAAAGCGCCGATTTCGAGGCGGCACTCGCCTCGTGCCGGCGTGAGGCGTTGTCCGCCTTCGGGTCCGATCAGGTGCTGGTCGAGCGCTACCTCAGGCGGCCGCGCCACATCGAGGTGCAGGTGTTTGCCGACCGGCACGGCAACGCGCTCCATCTGTTTGAGCGTGATTGCTCGGTGCAGCGCCGCCATCAGAAAGTGGTGGAAGAGGCGCCCGCGCCAGGCCTGTCGGAGGCAAGGCGCGAGGAAATGGGCGCTGCGGCGGTGGCGGCGGCTCGCGCGGTGGGCTATGAGGGTGCGGGTACCGTGGAATTCATCGCCGAGCAGGACGGGCGCTTCTATTTCATGGAGATGAACACCCGGCTTCAGGTCGAGCATCCGGTCACGGAAATGATCACCGGCCTCGATCTGGTCGAGTGGCAGTTGCGGGTGGCGGCGGGTGAGCCGCTGCCGCTTTCGCAGTCGGCGCTGGCACGACGCGGGCATGCGATCGAGGTGCGGCTCTATGCCGAGAATCCCGAGCGCGGTTTTCTGCCCTCCACCGGGGCGCTGCGCGCGCTCCATCTGCCGACAGCGGCAGGCTTTTCGGTCGGGGTCGGTACGCGGGGTGAGCCAGCGGCGCTCCGGATCGATAGCGGGGTTCGTGCGGGCGACGTGATCACGCCCCACTACGACCCGATGATTGCCAAGCTGATTACCTGGGGCGTGGACCGCGATCAGGCGCGCGCGCGGATGGCGCAGGCGCTGTCCCAGGTTCGAATCGCAGGCGTGTCCACCAACGCGGCCTTCCTGTATCGGCTGATGCAGTCGCCTGCGTTCGCTTCGGCCGACCTCGATACCGGATTGATCGAGCGCGAGCGCTCGACGATCCTGCCTTCGCCTGCCCCCATGACCCTGCGCGACTGGGCGATAGCCGCCGCGGCATGGCTCGCGAGCGAGTCGACAGAGGGCGCCCGCCGCATGCCGCGGGCGGGCCTTGTGCGCGGCGCCGCTGGCGCAGAGGCTCCCGAGACCGAATGGACCGACCCGTGGCGGGCCGCCGACAGCTGGCGGGTGCATGGGCAGGGCGCGCGCTGGCTGCAGCTTGCAACCGATGCCGAGCAATGCGAACTGCGGATCGAACCGGCCCGCTCGGGTGCGGGCTTCACAGCGTTTTCCGGCGATGAGGTGGTCTGCATCGCCGACCCACGGCTCGATACCGCGCAGGGCGCTTTGAGCGTGCTCGTTGGCGCCGAAGCAGTTCGCTGCGGCGCGCTCATCGATGGCGCATCGGTCCTCGTATCCGAGCGGGGCCGTGCGCTTCGCGTCTCGGTGCTGCCGCCGGGGGGCAATCCCGATGATGCGGCCGCGGATGCGGGCAGCCTTGCCGCACCGATGCCCGGCAAGGTGGTGGCACTCATGGTGGCGGTGGGCGCGGTGGTTGAGCGCGGCCAGCCGCTCGCGGTCCTCGAGGCAATGAAGATGGAGCATGTCATCACCGCGCCCGAAGCGGGTCGCGTCACCGCCATTCTTCATTCGACGGGTTCACAGGTGCAGGAGGGCGCGGCGCTTCTTGCGATCGAGCCGATTGCAACGGGGGCAGCATGACCGGCTTGTCTTCCGGCGCCGACCGGGCGCAAGACGCTTCCGTCGTGGCGGGTGCATCGCCCACCATCGTGCTGGGTTTGCGGAGCGCGGAGGCCGCGCGGGAGTGGGCCCAGGCGCTCGGCGAAGCGTTGCCGCGGGCCCGGATCGTGCCTGATTCGGCCGATGCGCCCGCTGCCGACTATGCGGTGCTGTGGCGGCCGCAACCCGGGTTTTTCACGCGCCAGCCCGGACTCGCTGCGGTCTTTGCTGCCGGCGCGGGCGTTGACTGGCTGCTCACCGACCCGACGCTGCCCGAGCAGCTGCCGGTTTATCGCATCGAGGATGGCGGCATGGCCGAGCAGATGGCCGCCTATTGCGCGCACGAGGTGCTGCGCTTTCACTACCGCTACGACCGCTATGAGGCGCAGCAGCGCGCGGGTGTCTGGCAGGAGTGGCCCTACGTGAGCCCGGCCCGCTGCGCCGTGGGGGTGTTCGGGATGGGCAAGATGGGCGAGGCGATCGCGCGTGCGCTGGCCGCGCTCGGCTTTGCAGTGCGGGGCTATTCCCGCTCGCCGCGCGCGCTCGCCGGCATTGAGTGCTTTGACGACTCGCACGGGCTTGAGCCGTTCCTCGCAGGCGTCCAGGTGCTGGTGGTTGCAGCGCCGCTCACGCCTGCGACCCGCAATCTGTTTGACGCCACGCGCCTTGCACAGCTGCCGCGCGGGGCTTTCCTCATCAACGTTGCGCGCGGCGATCTGGTGGTCGAGGAGGCGCTGCTCGCTGCCCTCGACTCAGGCGCGATCGCGTGCGCCGCGCTCGATGTGTTTCGCACCGAGCCGCTGCCGCGCGAGCACCGCTTCTGGACCCATCCGCAGGTGCGCATCACGCCGCATGTGGCGGCGATTACCGTTGTGAGCGAGTCCGCCCGCCAGGTGGCACGCCGCATCACCCAGCTGTGCCTGGGCGAGGCGCCCAGTGGTCTGGTTGACCGCACACGCGCCTACTGAACCCGATCTCCAGGAAAGCCCCCACCATGCCCAACACCCTGCCCGCCCGAGTCTTTATTACCGAGGTCGGCCCGCGCGATGGTCTTCAGAACGAGCAAGCGCCGCTCGCCACCGCTGTGAAGGTCGGGCTTTGCGAGCGACTGCTCGCAGCCGGCGTATCGCAGCTCGAGGTCACCTCCTTCGTATCGCCGAAATGGGTGCCGCAAATGGCCGATGCTGCCGATGTGCTCGCCCGCCTGCCGCGGCGCCCGGGGCTCACGTTGTCTGCGCTCACCCCCAACCTGAAAGGCTTCGAGGCGGCCCTTGCGAGCCGGGTCGATGAGGTGGTGATCTTTGGCGCAGCAAGCGAGGCGTTTTCAATGCGGAACACCAACTGTTCGGTGGCCGAGAGCATCGAGCGGTTTCGCCCGGTGGCCCAGGCTGCCAAGGCGCACGGTCTGCGGCTTCGCGCAGTGATCTCGGTGGCCTTTGGCTGCCCCTATCAGGGCGATGTCCCCCTGGAATCGGTGATCGATCTGGTGCGGCGAACGCGCGATCTGGGCTGTGACGAGATCGGTATCGCCGACACCATCGGTGTGGCCACCGTCGGTCATGTGAAGCAGGTGTTCGAGGCGGCTGCACGCGAGGTGCCGCTCACCCAGCTCTCGGGGCATTTCCATGACACCTACGGTCAGGCGCTTGCCAATGTCTACGGCTGCCTGGAGGTGGGCGTGCACCGGTTCGACAGCGCCGTGGCGGGGCTGGGCGGCTGTCCGTATGCGAAGGGTGCAACCGGCAATGTCGCCACGGAAGACCTGCTGTGGCTGTTCAGGGGCCTGGGTATCGATACGGGTCTTGACCTTGATGCGATGGTGCAAACCGGCCAGTGGATCTCCGGGCAGGTGGGCCGTCGCTATGGCTCTCGCGTGGGCGCAGCGCTCGCGGCGCGCGAGGAGCGCAAGGCCGGGGCCGAGGTGCACGCATGATCGCCTGTCGACATCGCGAACGGACCCCGTCATGACCGCAGCCACCGTTCCTTCACCCTGCATCTCGGTCTGTCAGCTCGATTCCGAATCGCGCCGCTGCCTGGGCTGCGCGCGCACCATCGAGCAGATCGAAGCCTGGATCATGCTCGATGACCGCGAGCGCATGGCGGTCTGGGCGCAGCTCGCCCGGCACTTCGATGTCGACCTTGAAACCGCACTTGCCTCGCGCATGGGCGCGGGCCGGGCGCGCGAACTGGTGCGTTCCCATGAATCAGGCTGAGCCGGCTGTGCGCTTGCCTGCCGGCGTTCGGTTCATCGAGCGCGACTGGCTGTCGTCCAACATGGTGCTGATCGCCGAGCCCGATGGGGGCGCCACGCTGATCGATAGCGGCTATGTGAAACACGCCGCGCTGGTGGTGGCCCTGGTCGAGCATGCACTGGGCCAGATCGGCGCGCAGCGTCTCAGCCGCGTCGTGAACACCCACCTGCACTCCGACCACTGCGGTGGCAACGCTGCGCTGGTCTCACGCTTTGGCTGCGAGGTGCTGGTACCTGCGGGAAGTTTCGACGACGTTCAACGTTGGGACACCGGAGCGCTCAGCTATGACGGGACCGCCCAGCGCTGCGCCCGCTTTGAGGCGAGCGGCGTGCTGGTGCCTGGCGAGTCGATCATGATGGGCGGCGCGCCCTGGCAGATTCACTCGGCGCCCGGTCACGATCCGAAGAGCCTGGTGTTTCACTGCGCCCCCCATCGCCTGCTGGTCTCGGCTGACGTGCTCTGGCACAACGGGTTTGGCGTGATCTTTCCCGAACTCATCGGTGAGTCGGGCTTTGCCGAACAGGCCGGGATGCTGGACCTCATCTCAAGCCTTGATGTGGGCACCGTGCTGCCTGGTCACGGCCCGGCGTTTGCCAACCCGCATGCGGTCATCGAGACCGCCCGCAGAAGGCTCGCGTCGCTTCGCGCCGATCCAGTGCGAAACGCACGCTACGCCATGAAGGTGATGATCAAATATCTGATGCTCGATGTCGAGGAGATCGAGGAGGCGGTGCTCGCGGGGCGGGTGGCCCGGGCGTCGGTTCTGCGCAGCGCGGCCGCACTTCTCGACCTGTCGGTGGAGGCTGCGTTTGACTGGGCGGTTGATGAGCTCGTTGCGCAAGGCGCACTGAGGCGACTGAACGGGAGACTTTTCAATGTCTGAACGACTCGCGCAGACGCCGCGCCTTCGGGACAGCACGCCCGCCGATCTTGAGGCGATCGAGCGCCTTTACGCACACCATGTCCGTCATGGCACAGGCTCCTTTGAACTCGAGCCGCCCACGCTTGCCGAAGTCACGCGCCGTCGCGATGACGTGCTCGCCAACGGCTTTGCGCATCGCGTGGCCGAAGCGGGCGGCGAGGTCGTGGGTTTTGCCTATTTCAATTTTTTCCGGATGCGGCCCGCGTATCGGTTCAGCGTGGAGAACTCGGTGTATGTACGCGCAGGGCTTTCGCGTGGTGGCATTGGCCGCGCGCTGCTTCTGGATCTGATCGATCAGGCGCGCGCGCGGGGCGTGAGGCAGATGATTGCCGTGATCGGCGACAGCGCCAACACCGGCTCGATCGGGCTGCATGCTGCCTGCGGGTTTCGATTTGCCGGGCTCTTGCGCGCAAGCGGCTGGAAATTTGACCGCTGGCTCGATACCGTCATCATGCAGCGCGAGATCGGTGCGGGCGATCGCGAGCGCCCGCCCGACTCACATCAGGTATGACGTGTCGTTGTCGTGCCCGAGGATCACGTAGTTCACGCGTCGCAGATCGCCAAGCCTGCGTCCGCCGGCATATGAGATTGAGCTCTGCAGATCTTCTTCCATCTCGCGCAGCGTGTCGCCGAGCTTGCCCTTGATGGGCTCAAGAATGCGCTTGCCTTCAACAAAGCTCCGATGCCCTTTGTTGAACTCCGAGGCGGAACCGTAGTATTCCTTGTAGAGCTTGCCGTCGACCTCGACCGTGGTCCCGGGCGACTCTTCATGACCGGCGAACATCGAACCGATCATGACCATGGTGGCACCAAAGCGTACCGACTTTGCAATATCGCCATGCTCGCGGATACCGCCGTCGGCGATGATGGGCTTGGTGGCGACGCGTGCGCACCACTTGAGCGCCGAGAGCTGCCAGCCGCCGGTTCCAAAGCCTGTCTTCATGCGGGTAATGCACACCTTGCCGGGCCCGACGCCCACCTTGGTGGCGTCTGCCCCCCAGTTCTCGAGATCGATCACACCTTCGGGCGTCCCCACATTGCCGGCGATCACGAAGGCCTTGGGCAGATGCTCGCGGATGTGGGCGATCATTTGCCTGACCGACTCGGCGTGTCCGTGGGCGATATCGATGGTGAGGTAATCGGCCCCCAGTCCCTCGCGGGCGAGCTCGCGCACGACCTCGCGATCGGCCTCTTTCACGCCCACCGACAGCGACACGAACAGCCCCTTTTCGCGCATGGTGCGGGCAAAGGCGATGCTGTCGATATCAAAGCGGTGCTGGATATAAAAATAGCCCTCTCGCGCCAGCCGCTCACAGATGTCGTCGTTGACCACCGTTTTCATGTTGGCCGGAACGACCGGGATGCGGAAACGGCGTCCGCCCAGCTCGATCGAAGGATCGCACTCGCGGCGGCTCTCGACCACGCAGCGGCGGGGCAGGAGCAGGATGTTGTCGTAGTCGAAAATTTCCATCAATACCTCCGTGACCGGGTGTGGCCGGCACTCAACGCGCGGCAATGGTACCGCGATGGGCGGTTTGACGAGCGTATCCGCAGGACCTCACCGGGCGGCTCTCCGACCGGATGACCCGCCGCGGCCGGTGCCCGGGGCTGCCGCTTCGCCGTTCTGCCGCACCGCCGCCGCCGTCGCCGCCGCGCCGCCGCGCCGCCGCTCCGTCTCGCCGTCGGGCGCGGTCCTCAGTCGTACTTGCGAGCGTCCTCGATCACC
>JBMSQB010000024.1:0-53785 GCA_049423065.1 Burkholderiaceae bacterium | reverse complement strand
GTCGCCAAGTAGCGCGGTCGCTCAAGAGTCGCGCTTCAGCGCTGGGGGACCGACGGCAGGTCGTCTGATCGCCAGGCCTGCCACAGGATGGCCGCTACGCCTGCAGTGGCGATGGCAAGCGCCACTGCGCCGGCCACCCAGAATCCTGCTGCGCCCGCCAGCCAATCACCCCATGGTCCCCCGGTCTCGGGGTACACATAGGTCAGCCACCAGCCGCCCCCCAGACCAATACCCCAGAGCGCCGCCAGATGCACGAACATCGGCGAGGCTGTGACATGCCACGCGCGCAGCACCAGCGTGATCTGTGTTTGCGCGCTGTCGAAGAAATGAAAGAAGCAGACGACGGCGACCAGCGGTACGGCCATGGCCACCACCGCCTGATCGGTGCTGAAGAGCGCCGACAGCGGCTCACGCAGCCCATAGAGCAAGGTCATCGCTGCAAGGCCGGCCCACGCCCCTAGGCGCAGTCCCGTGAGCGCGATCCTGCGGGCGCGCTGCGCATGACCGGCGCCGATTGCCTGCGCGGCGAGCGTGCTGGTGGCTGTGCCCAACGCCAGTCCAATCATGTAGGTGAGACCCGCCAATCGCGCGGCGATCTGGTGGCTTGCGCCCACGACCGCATCCTGGCGGGCGAGGAAGATCGCCATGAAGGTGAACGAGGTGACTTCAACCAGTTGCGTGGCCCCGATCGGCAGCCCGAGTTTCAAGACCCGCCGCATCCAGGCGAGCGATGGCGCCGCCGGAACCAGCGCACGATAGCGCTGAAGACCAGGTTCGTAGGCGAGCAGCAGTGCTGCTGCGCCCGCCGTGATCCAGGCGAGAAGCGCAGACGCCACGCCACAACCTGCGCCACCCATGGCGGGCACCGTCAATAAGCCACCAATCGAGAACCCGTGCATGAACAGCAGGTTGGCCGGGATCTTGAGAACCAGCATCGCGAGGTTGAGCCCCATCACCAGGCCGGGGCGTGACGTGGCCACCGCCAGCGCATGAAAATTGCGAAAGAGCAGCGCAGCCGGCAGTCCCACGGCTGCGGCGGCCAGGTAGGGACGCGTCACCCGAGCGACCTCGTCCGGCGGGCTGGCAATCGCGAGCCAGCCGTCGGTGAAGGCGAGCAGCACACAGCCTGGCACCGACAGCAGCAGGGCGAGCCAGTATCCCTGGCGAATCTCTGCTCCGATGGCATTGGGGTCGTCGGCGCCGTGATGCCGCGCGCAGATGGGTACGAGCGCGAGTTGCACGCCCATCAGTCCGATGTAGACCGAGAAATAGATGCTCGCGCCCAGCCCGATGCCGGCAACGTCTTCTGCCGACAGACGGCCCGCCATCAGGGTGTCGATGATGCCTTGCATCATCAGCGCGATCTGCGCCACAAACAGCGGCGCGGCCATCTTCAGGAGCCGCAGGCGCAGGCGCAGTCCGCTGAGCGGTTCCGGGTGCTCGCTCACTGGGCGCGCCGATAAAGCACGAAGCGCTCGGTGCTGTCGAAGGGGCGGCGGCCCTGCCACACCGGTTGCCAGTCGATGCTGGGGGGCGTGTGGCGAACATGGGCGTCGTTGCGGATCAGCAGCCAGTCGCAGCGCTCACCGGGGCGGCCGAACCGGACGCCGCCAAAGTGGGCGAGGTTCGCGCGCTGGGCAGCGTCCAGTGGCTCGCCGCGTACGCATCCGTCGGTTCTGCCAAGTGCCGCTGCGAGGTCGGTCGCCACCCCGCGATAGCTCACCCGCGCGTTGTAAGCGGGAAGCCACAACACGATGAGCAGTACCCATGCGAGCAGCAAGCCGCCCGAGGAGAGCGCCATCGGGCGCCAGATCGCGCGCGGCCGTTGCGACGCCCGCCACCACACCAGTGCCAGCCACGCGACGCTCGCGATCAGCCCTGCCAGCGTCTGCAGGGCCGCCATATCGGATGCAAACCCCGGTGCAAGCCGGATGGCGCTGTCAGCCATGCGCGGCGGAAAACCGGTGAGAAGCGCGAGCCAGTAAGCCCAGATCACCACGCCAATCAGCGAAAACGTGGCCACGGCGATCCAGTCAAGAAGGCTCACCAGTCCGCGCTCGACCACGGGCAGTGCGAGCGCGGCCAGCATGGCGGCGGGTACGACCGCTGGCAGCATCATGGCTTCACTCGGTACCGGTGCGAGCAACATGAGTACGCCCGCGGCCCCGGCCATCAGCAAGGGCAGCAACAGCGCCGGAGTCCGCCACTTTTCGCGCCAGCGCCAGGCCGCCCAGAGCGCGAGCGGCCAGGCTGGCCAGAGGTACCACGGCAGATTGCGGGCCAGAAAGACGAGCGAGCGAAGCGATCCGGTGCCGATTTCGGCTGCGTTCCAGCCCAGCCAGACGCGCAACCACGCATCGCCTTCCGGATGCTGACCCGCGAGTGTGAACGGCCAGGGCAGGGCGAGCAGGGCGGCGCTCGCGAGCGCGCCTCCCAGCATGGGAAACGCGACCAGCCGGTAGCGCTGCGCGAACACTGGCAGAAGGACGAGGACTGCCAGCAGCGCCGTTGCGATGGGCAGGCCACGTGTGAGGGCGCTGGCCGCGATGGCGGCCCCTGCGATCAAGCCGCCCCGAAGCGGCCGTTCGATCGCCACCGCCGCACCCAGTGCAAACGCTGCAAGCCAGGCGAACTGGAACGCAATGGATGAGGTTTCGTGGACGCGGGCAATCAGCCCGCAGGTGGCCACGCACACGAGCAATGCCGCGTCGGCGACAGCGCGCCCGATGTCGGCCGCACGGGCGGACACCTCGAACGGATCGGCGGGTTGAATCTCGGGGCGGGCCGCGAGCAGCTTGGTGGCGCGCCAGACCCACAGCAGCCCCAGCGCCGTGACCAGACCACTTGCCAGGCGCGCAGCCGCGGGCTCGCCCACCAGCGGGCCGAACAACAGAATGGCAAGTGCGCCCAGCCAGCCAGGTAGCGGGCCCTCCTGGGCAACGGGCAATCCGAAGACGTTGGGCGCGAGCCAGTCGTCGAACGCGCCACGCGCCATGGTGAGCGCGAGGCCGAATCCTTCTGCGTCAGCCCGGCCCCAGGGGTCTCGACCCAGCAGTCCCGGCAGAATGTAAAGCGCGCCCAGCAAAAACAACACGAGGCCGGGCAGGCGCCGGGCCTCGTGCTGGGTCACGATAAAGGCGGGGGAAGCCATGCAATGACGCCTCGCGCCCCGCCGAGCAGGCGTGAACCTGCCTGAAGATCAGGAGGGCTTGGCGCTGCTGCGGGCAAATTTCTGACGGAACTTCTCCACCCGGCCGGTCTCGATGATGCGCTGCTGGGCCCCGGTGTAGAAGGGATGTGACTCGGAGGTCACGTCAAGCTTGAAAAGGGGGTATTCCTTGCCGTCGTCCATCTTGATGGACTCGCGCGTGTTGATCGTGGAGCGGGTGATGAACTTGAAGCCGCTGGCCATGTCGAGGAACACGACGTCTCGGTAGTCGGGATGAATGCCGTCTTTCATTGGAAAATCTCTACAGGAATTGGCTTAGTCTGGAAAGCGCGAAACCGTAAATTGTAGCGTGGGACGGGGATCCGAGGCAAATCGGGTCAGGGCGTGATTTCCTCGCGCGGCGGTGCGGCTGCCCGCACCGAGATCTCGAAGGGCATGGGCCGTTGGGGGGTTACCTCTATCCTCACCCAGGACCCGGTGAACGGACTGCCAAAACATTCCACTCGAGTAAGTCGGGGAAGAATCCGGTCCACCCGGAAGCGATGGGTATCACCGTGCATCACCAGAACATGGCCGGCAAAGCGGGCGTTGAGTTGCGCGAGATCATGGCGAAAGGTGGCGTAACCATCGTCGCCCAGAACCCGGGACGGATCGATGCCGCGGCCGAACCCGGGATTGGCATGGATGGCCAGGGCGATGGCGGGCAGGTTGGCCCGCTCGGCGCGCTGGCGTGCCTGATCGAGCCAGCGCCGGTTGTGCGTATCGCGCTCGAGTCGGTCAGCATCATCAAGCGGGGACCGTCTGCCGTTATCCGATCCCGGGAGGTTCAGGGTGAGAAAGAGCACGCCGCCTGCTGTCCACATGAGATTTTCAGGGGGACCGCCCTCGACCTCAGACTGTCGTACCGGACCGTTCGCAAGCAGCGGTTCGGCGGCTGGGCTGGCAAGCTGCTGCCAGATCGCGCGGTCCGGGGGGCCAAGCCAGGGAGACTCGCGCAGAAACACGCGGCGACGCAGCCAGGCCAAGCGCTCGGCGGGGTCGTGGTCGCCTGCCGCCGGGCGCCAGCAGTCGGTCCATTCGTTGTCGCCCGGGGTGTAGACGAGCGGAATGCGGCTTTGCCCGAAGAGCGTCAGCCGGGACTCGAGCAGTTCATCGGAACAGGGTTCAGAGCCGCCTTTCAGGTCGCCCACATGGATGCCGAAGGCGCATTGCTCGGCCATCTCGCCCAGCAGCGCAGGCACATTGGCGAGCTCGAAGCGCCAGTAGGGAAGGTCGCCGATCAGGGCGAAGCTGGTGCGGGCGCCAGGCGGGCCGGCGGCGCTGGGCGAGCCGGAGGCAGCGAAGGCGCCGGAGGCAGCGAAAGCAGCGAAGGCACCGGAGGCAGCCGCGCTTCCAGCCAGCCCCCGGCTGACCACCGGCCATGCCGCGGCCGACAGACCTGCGGTGAGCAGCCGGCGGCGGCGCGGCGAGACGGTTGCGGTCATGCTGGTGCTGGGCTCGGCCGCCCGGTCAGTCGCGCGCGAGCTCACTCGCTCCTCACTCGCGCGCGAGCTGCGCCCGCAGGGCGTAAAGCTGCGCAAGCGCCTCTCTGGGGGTGAGTGCGTCGGGGTCGATCTCGAGCAACTGCTCGCAGAGCGCAAGCGCCTGTGCGACTCGCGCCGGGTCTTCGTGATGGGCCGCGATTGTGGCGTTCCCCGGAGGCTGACCGTGATCATGCAGCGGGTCGGCGGTTGCCGCCTCGCGACGGTAGGCCTCACCAGCCGGGTCGGGCTCGGCTGCAAACAGGTCGAACTGCTGCTGGTTGTCGCGTGCACGGGCCTCGAGTTTGGCGAGCAGGTTGCCAGCGGTGCGGATGACCGGCGGCGGTACGCCCGCGAGTCGCGCCACCTGCAAGCCGTAGCTGCGGCTCGCCGGGCCGTCGCGAACCTCGTGGAGAAACACGATACCGCCGCGATGCTCGGCAGCCGACAGATGCAGGTTCACTGCGCCCGGGTGCGTGGCAGCGAGCTCCGTGAGCTCGAAGTAGTGGGTGGCAAACAGCGTGAAGCTGCGATTTTGTGACAGCAGCCTCGAGGCGATCGCATGCGCAAGCGACAGCCCGTCGAAGGTCGAGGTGCCGCGCCCGATTTCATCCATCAGCACGAGCGAGTGTTCGGTCGCTGCATGCAGAATTGCCGCCGCCTCGGTCATCTCGACCATGAAGGTCGAGCGGCCACCGGCCAGGTCGTCGGAGGCGCCGATACGGGTGAAAATCCGATCGATCGGTCCCAGCTCACAGAAATCGGCCGGCACGAAGCTGCCGCAGCATGCGAGCACTGCGATCAGGGCGACCGAACGCATGTACGTCGATTTACCGCCCATGTTCGGACCCGTGATGAGCAGCATGCGGCGGTTCTCGCGCATGACGCAGTCGTTGGGAACATAGGTCTCGACGCCGTCTTCGACGACCGGATGTCGCCCCGCGCGGATTTCAATGCCTGGCGTGCGTACGAACCGCGGACGGGTCCATCGAAGCGTGGCGGCACGCTCGGCAAAATTGGCCAGCACGTCAATTTCGGCAATGGCGCGTCCGGCCTGCTGCCAGGCGGAGACCGATGCGCTCAACTGTCCCACCAGCTGTTCATAGAGCAGACGCTCTCGGGCAAGCGCCCGGTCGCGCGCCGACAGCGCCTTGTCCTCAAACGCCTTGAGCTCGGGCGTGATGTAGCGCTCGGCGTTCTTGAGGGTTTGTCGTCGGCGATAATCGATCGGCACTTTTTCCGATTGACCGTGGGTGACTTCAATGAAGAAGCCATGAACATTGTTGTAGCCCACGCGCAGATTGGCGATCCCGGTTCGCTCCCGCTCGGCGAGTTCCATCTGGGCAAGAAAACTGTCGCAATCGCGGTCGATTGCCCGCAGTTCGTCGAGCTCGGCATCGAAGCCATCGCGGATCACGCCGCCCTCGCGGGCGAGCGCGGCCGGTTCATCGAGAAGCGCGCGAGCGATGGGTTGCCAGGCGGTGTCGGGTAGCGAGAGTCGGGTCAGCAGATCGTCGAACCGGTTCTGCTGGGCACCGGCAAGCAGTTCCCGCACGGCGGCAATCGCTGGCGCTGCATCACGCAGCGCCGCCAGTTCGCGTGGGCGCACGCTGCCCAGCGCGATCCGGGTGGCAACGCGCTCGAGATCCGGGAGGCGGGCGAGTTGATCCTGAAGCGCGAGACGCATTGCCGCCGTGGCCTCGACCTGATCATGACGGGCCGCTGCCTGATGGGGATCACGCAGCGGTTGCTGCAGCCAGCGGCGCAGGAGTCGTCCGCCTGCAGCGGTCGCACAGCGGTCCACGATTCGAATCAGGCAGGGACCATCATCGCCACGCAGTGTGTCGACCAGTTCCAGATTGCGGCGCGCCACCGGATCGAGTTCGACGAACTCGCCACCCTGATGAACACGCAAGCCCTGCAGGTGAGGCAGCGCCTGGCCCTGTGTGCGTGCCACGTACTGGTACAGGGCGCCGGCTGCCCCCACCGCAAGCGGCTGGTCGCTCACGCCGAAACCCGCCAGATCACGGACTCCGAAGGCCTCGGTGAGTGTCCGCTCGGCGCGCTCGGGCTCGAAATGCCAGTCGGGCGAGCGCGCCACGGGGGCTGCGCCGATCAGCGAGAGCAGGGCGGGCGCGAGGGTTCGGCCGTCGGCCACGACCACCTCGGCGGCGCGCAGCCGGTCGAGTTCCTGGGCGAGCGCTTCGGCCTCGACCTCGGCCAGCCAGAACTCGCCGCTCGCCACCACCATCCAGGCGATTCCGCAGCGGCTGTCCGCGCGCGGACCCGGATTGAGTGCCAGCAGCACCCGGTCTTCGCGCTCGGGCAACAGTTGCGCGTCGGTGATCGTGCCGGGTGTGACGATGCGCACCACCTTGCGCTCCACCGGGCCCTTCGCGAGCGCCGGATCGCCGATCTGCTCGCATACCGCCACCGACTCGCCGATCCGGATCAGCCGCGCGAGATACTGCTCGACCGCGTGAACCGGCACCCCCGCCATCGGGATCGGTTCGCCCGCCGACACCCCGCGTCGGGTGAGCGTGATGCCCAGGAGGCGCGCCGCCTTGTCGGCGTCGTCATAGAAGAGTTCGTAAAAGTCGCCCATCCGGTAGAAGAGCAGCATCTCCGGATACTCGGCCTTGATGCGCAGAAACTGCTGCATCATCGGCGTGTGCGAGCTTGTCGAGGCCACCGCGGCCGTCTCGCGCGGCGTGGTCATGAGCAACGATGCACGGGCTAGCCCATGTAGGAGCGCCGACCGAAGTCACGCAGGAAGATGCGCACCAGATGGCGCTTGCGGTCAGGTTCGTCGTAGTCGTGGTAATCGGTTCGCAAATGCGCCAGGCGAAAATTGTTCACATACTGGATCTCGCCCGCGTTCAGCACGAAGGTGATGTGGTTCTGTTCCGCTGACATGATGCGGGCGGCCTCGCGCAGCGCCTCCAGGCCCAGTGCATCGGGCTGCAGACCCACCAGCTCATAGCCCTTGGGCACCAGCGCCGGATTGAAGCGTGAGCACACCTGCTCGCCACGAAGCTCGAAAATCGGGTGCAGGTTGGTGAGCGGATCGCCCTCTGGATGCTCGCCCTGGCGGTTCCAGTGAAAAGGTTCGTAGAGCCGGCGAAGAAGTTCCGGGCGCTTTTCGAGCAGCTCGTTGTGCACGGTCATCATGCTGGCCGCTTTGCTGATCCCGCCCGATTGCGCGGTGCGCAGCACAAGCAACCCCAGATACGGTGGCGGATAGTTGAATCCGTAATCGCTGTGCCAGGAGATTTCCTGGTTGGTGAGGTCGGCGCGCACCCGCGTGTCGGTTTTCTTGCCGGTGTCGCGGACGTCATAGAGCAGCCGGCCGTCGTAGGACTGCGCCACCGGCCTCGAGATCATCGAGGACAGCATCCAGTA
This sequence comes from Burkholderiaceae bacterium, assembly GCA_049423065.1. GTDB lineage: Bacteria > Pseudomonadota > Gammaproteobacteria > Burkholderiales > Burkholderiaceae_E > SYIM01. The sequence continues at coordinate 45,694 of JBMSQB010000024.1, read as the reverse complement.
AATGGCGGTGAGCGATTCCTTGTCATGCCGCTCCACCGGCAGCCGGTCGAGCACCGCCATGCCCACGCCATGATCGAGTCGCTGTCGAACCTCGCTCATGAGCGCTCGGCAGGCATCAAGCGGATAGTCGTCCAGGCAAAGCGCACGGATATCCATGGGATTGGTGCGAAGAATCGCGATCACCTCGTCGATTTCCGCGAGCGCACGCTCGGGAACCGATACGCGCCAGTCGCTTTCACTCACATCGTCCCGCCGCCAGGCATAGGGCTTGGGGATGGGCTGCTGATGCATGGCGGGCGAGGTGGGGCGGCTCATATCATTCATGGCGGATTTCCTCAGGCGAGTTGTCGCTCGATCCAGCGGCCGGTGGCGAGCAGCGCTTGTTCGCCGCGCCGCGGACCAATGACCTGCAGGCCGATCGGCAGGCCCGAATCGCCTTTCATGACCGGCAGATTGAGTGCCGGCGTCCAGGCAAGGGTCCAGAGATAGTTGAACAGCACAGGCCCGGTGTCGTGAAGGCCGAGTGGCGCCTCGCCAACCGCGGACAGGGTGAGCGTGGCGTCATACGGTGCGAGTTGGGCGAGCAGGTGATTGCGGCCGCGCTCGAGCTCGGCGCCGGCTGCGTGATAGGCGGGAAGATCGATGCCCTGTGCGTCTTGGACCAGCGCCTGCGCGGCGGCCGACATGCCGTCGCGATGACTTCGGTAGTCATGCACCAGCACCCGACCCGCCTCGAATTTGGTGACCGTCCAGCAGGCGTCCAGCCACTTCCGGTCAAGTCCGGGGTTGGCCACTTCGGTGAGCTCGGCGCCTGCCCGACCAAGCCGCTCGATGACTTCATCGAATTGCTTGCGGGCATCGGGGCGGGCATCGTCCCAGAGGTCGCTTCGGTAGATGGCAAGCCGCGGCGCGCGCGTGAGGCCATTGCCCACCGCCCGGTATTCGCGCATCTGCAGCGCCGCCAGAAAGAGCGAAAGATCTTCGATGCTTCGCCCCATGCAGCCCAGCGTGTCCAGGCTTTCGGAGAGATGCCGAACCCCCGAGAAGCTGAGCTCGCCGTAGCCCGGCTTGATGGCATGCACGCCGCAGTAAGCAGCCGGGCGGATGACCGAACCGCTGGTTTGGGTGCCGACCGCAAGCGGCACCATGAAGTCGGCCACCGCGGCAGCGGAACCCGACGACGAGCCGCCAGGCGAGTGCGACGCATTGTGCGGATTGGTGCAGGCACTGGGATGCCGGTAGGCGAATTCGGTGGAGGCGGTCTTGCCCAGCACCAGCGCACCGGCCTCACGACTGAGCGCCACGCAGGCTGCGTCTGCAACCGGGCGATGGCCGGCGTAGATGCGTGATCCGTACGCAGTGGGCTGATCGGCGGTATCGATCACGTCCTTGAACCCGATCGGGATACCGTGCAGCAGACCGGCACGAGGTGAGGCATCGGCGCGCCTTGCGCTTGCGATTGCGGCCTCGGGGTCGAGATGGACCCACGCGTGAACCAGGGGGTCACGGTGCTGGATGCGTTCAAGACAGCTTCGCACCAGGGATTCAGCGCTCAGATTGCCAGCGGCAATCTGGGCCGCTGCTTCGATGGCGGTCAGGCGATGCGGTTCGCGTGTCATGGGAAGTTTTCAGTTCGGGTGCAGACGGGAACCATACTTCAAACGCCAAGCCCTGTACACGCAGGGGCCAGCGATCGGTATGGCACGCAAGCAGAAATTCACCCCGCCGCTTGACGCGCCAAAAGATCGTCGCGTACCGTGGCCAACCTGAACCGGCCGACGGTCGGTCTTCAAGTCGATTCACAACGATTCCTACCGGAGAATTTCATGCGTCAAACCAGATGGTTGATGGCCGGCCTGCTGTCGGCCGCGCTCGGTGCGTTTTCGGTTCAGGCCCACGCGCAGGCCAAGGTCAAGCTGCGCCTGGGGCATGTCACATCGGCGACCGCCATCGCAGGCCAGGGAGGCAAGGCGTTCGCCGATACGGCACGCCAGCTCTCCAACGGCGAAATTGAAATCGAACTTTTCCCCAACGGGCAACTGGGCGGTGAACTCGAAATGCTCTCGCAGGTGCGCCTGGGCACGCTGGACATTGCCATGAACGGGTCGGGCATCGTGGCTGCGATCGAACCCACCTTCAGCATCACCGAGTTGCCGTACATCTGGAAGGATCGTGATTCGGCCTGGAAGGTGCTCACCGGCCCGACCGGCACGCGCATTCTCGGTACGCTCGAGGCGAAGGGCATCAAGGGCCTGTCCTGGGGGGTATGGGATTTCCGCGGCTTTCTCATGAACGGCACCGACATCAACCAGCCGGCCAACATGAAGGGCAAGAAAATCCGCGTGATTGAAAACGCGCTCTATGTGCGCACCGTGCAGGCTTTCGGCGGCAATCCGGTTCCGATGGCATGGCCCGAGGTGTACACCGCGCTTCAGCAGCGCACCATCGACGGCGTTGACACCAACTATCACGGCATGGCCGATTCCAAGTTGTTCGAGGTCGCGAAGAGCCTTGCGATCACCGATCACATTTTCACAGCCACGGTCTACGTGATGAACCTGAAGAAATTCCAGTCGCTGTCGCCGGCGCATCAGGATGTGGTGCTCAGGGCTTCACGTGCGGCAGGCGAAACCATGCGGGCCGGCGCGGCCAAGGCCAACGAGGATGCGATCGCGCTCATGGAAAAGAACGGCGTCAAGCTGATTCGCCCCGACCGTCCGCCGTTCGAGAATGCGGTGGCCGGTGTTCACAAGTTCTTCTCCACCATGGTGGGGGCCGATCTGCTGAAAGAAGTGGCCGACGCCCAGCGCTGACCGGCTCATGCCCTTCGTCGATGCAAACGGGATCCGGCTCCACTATGAAAGCGTGGGGTCGGGTCGGCCAGTGGTGTTTTGCCACGAATACGCGAGCGATGCGCGAGCATGGGAGGCGCAGCTGCGCCATTTCGGACGGCGTTATCGGGCGATCGCGTACAACGGCCGCGGCTACCCGCCGTCATCCGTGCCATCAGATGATCAGAGCTGGCTTCACCGTCACCTCATCGACGACCTGACCGCTCTCCTCGACGCGCTGGGCATCGAGCGTGCGCACGTGGTGGGTCAGGCCACCGGCGGCAACGTCGCGCTCAATTTCGCGATTGCACACCCCGCGCGCGTGATGGGTCTGGTCGTGATTGGCGCCGGGGCTGGCACCACGGATCGAGACCGATGGCTGGCGGGCGCGCGGGCGCTGGCTGACGATATCGCAAGGCGCGGCACTCGCGAGGCGTTTGCAGCCATTGAAGAGGCGCCGCAGCGCGCCATCTTCAAGACCAAGGACCCGCGTGGCTGGGAAGATTTTCTTGCGCTGCTCCATGATCTCTCGCCAGTTGCAGCCGAGAAACTGATGCGGATCACGCTGACCGACCGGTTGCCCGTCACCGCGCTGGGCGAGCTGTTGCGGCGGCTCGAACTGCCTGTGCTTGTCATGACGGGCGATCAGGATTTTCCCTCGCACGAAGCCTGTCGCTTCATCCGTGACCATGCGCCGCATGCGGGGCTGGCCATGCTTCCAATGTGCGGACACGCCATGAACCTGGAGGAGCCCATGCTCTTCAATCAGATGGTCTCCGAATTCCTGTCGGCGGTGGATGCTGGCCGCTGGGGCTCCTGGTCCCACGCCGGTACCGGGAGCGCGAACTGATGTTTCCAACCCCTTTCGAACTCAAGGTGCTGTTCTGGGTCTGCGTGGCCATGGCGCTTTGGCTGGGCTGGCTCATTCGTACCGATTACGCCACGTTGCCGCTGGTGCCGCGCATCTGGCGAAACTTCGAGAACTCGGTCACCGTGTTCCTGATGCTGCTCATGCTGGCGGCCTCCACCGTGCAGGTGCTTGCGCGCTATGTGTTGCCTGATGATGTCACCCTGCCCTGGACCGAGGAGGCGGGGCGGCTGTTCATGGTGTGGGCCACGCTGTGGGCGGCGGCCACGGTTCAGCGGACCGATGAACACATCACGATGACCGCTGTGTTCGATCTGCTGCCGGAGCGTGCGCAGCGCTGGCTGCTGGTGTTCTGCGACCTGCTTACGATCGCACTCCTCGCGCCAGTGACCTGGTGGGGTTGGAACAACGCCCGCACGCTCGACATCATGCAATCCATCTCGCTGGGGCTGCCGCTATCGATCTTTGCGTATTCCATCCCGGTGACTGCAGGCCTGATGATCATTTTTTCGCTCGGCCTCATTGCACGCCGATTCTCGGACCAGCCGGTCCGCACTGGCGGCAGTGCCGTCGAGATCTGACCAGGAAAGCAGCGCCCCATGGATGGCCTCACGCTCATCACCATCGTTTTCTTTGTCCTGTTCGCGCTGCGGGTTCCGATCGCCATCACGCTGATCGGTGCCTCGCTCGTGGGGCTGATGTTTGCGCCCTCGTCCATTCCCATCTCAACGCTGCCCACCACCATGTGGCAGGGCGTCAACCACTTCGTTCTGCTCGCCATCCCGTTCTTCATCCTGATGGGCGACCTGGCGCTCGCCTCCGGCGTCACCCAGCGGCTGGTCAATGTGGCCAAGGCCTGGATCGGTCACGTGCACGGTGGGCTCGCGCATGTGAGCGTATCGGTCAACATCGTGATGGCCGGCATGTCGGGCTCCGATCTTGCCGATGCAGCCGCCACCGGCAAGCTGCTGATCCCGGCCATGAAGCGTGCGGGCTACCCAGTGGCCTATGCAGCGTCGATCATTGCAGGGGCGGCCATGATCGGGCCGCTGATCCCGCCATCGATCGCCTTCATCCTCTACGCCGCAGCCACGGAAGCCTCGGTGGGCCGGTTGTTTCTGGGCGGGGCCATTCCCGGCGCCCTGCTTGGCGCCCTCCTGATGTTGCAGGCCTATGTGCAGGCGCGTCGAAACAACTTTCCCAAGGAACCCAAGGCCACGCTCGGTGAGCGGGTGAAGACCACTGCGGTCGGTCTGCCGGTGCTGCTCATTCCAGCCGTGGTGCTGGGCAGCATTCTGTCCGGCATTGCCACGCCCACCGAGGCAGCAGTGCTCGGGGTGCTCGCCGTGATCGTGGTGGGTGGCTTCATGTATCGGGAAATGTCCCCGGCCACGTTCACCCGTCAGGTGCTGGCCACCTCGCGCACCATGGGCTCAGTCTTTCTGATCATTGCGGCCGCTGCCGTGTTCGGCCGGGTGCTTACCCTCTACGGCGTGGCAGACGGACTCGCCACCTGGATGACCGGCATCACCCGCGAGCCGGCGGTGTTCCTGTTTGCAGTCATCGTGATTTATCTGCTGCTCGGCTGCATGCTCGATACCGTTCCCATCATTCTGGTGTTCGTGCCGCTTCTCATGCCCACCGTGAATGCGCTGGGCATCAACGAGGTTCAGTTCGGTGTGATCACGGTCTTCACCCTGCTCATCGGACTGGTGACGCCGCCCTACGGGCTCACGATGTTCCTGCTCTGCCGAATTGCCAACATCTCCATGATGCAGTTCTGGAAAGAAATGTGGCCGATCTTCGGCACGATGCTGGTGACGCTTGCGCTCATCACCATCTTCCCCGAAATCACCACCTGGCTGCCCGATCTCGTGATGCCCGTCAAATGAGCACCATCCTTGTCACAGGCCTGAACGGGCTGATTGGACGTGCGGTCGCCGATCGGCTGGTTCGCGATGGCCGTTCCATCGTTGGCATGGACCAGCGGGTGAGTGGCGACGAACCCTTCCCGGTGCTGACCCACGACCTGCCTGATCCCCACCGGTGGCACGAGGCGATTCAGCGCTTCGGCATTACCGACATCATTCATCCGGGCGGAATCTCGGGGCCCATGCTGCTTCCCGATGCGCCGGCCCGTATCGTTGACATCAACCTCGCCGGGGTCGCAGCCCTTCTTGAAGCAGCGCGAATTCATCGCATCCGTCGGGTGGTCTGCTTTTCTTCTGTCGTGGCCTATGGCGATCAGCCCGACCTCGCACCCGTCACCGAGCGCACCTTGCTCCAGCCCACCACGCTCTACGGTGCGACCAAGGCAGCGGGCGATGCGCTCATCAATGCCTATCACGCGCAATTCGGGGTCGATGCCGTATCGCTTCGGGTGGCTGGCTGCTATGGCCCCGGACGGGTGACGCCTTGCGTGATCCGGCAAACCCTGGAGGCAGGGCTGCGCGGGGAGGCGGCGCGGTTTCGAAGTGACCCGCGGCGGACGCGGCAGTTTGTCTATGTCGATGATGTGGTCGATGCGGTGGTGGCTGCACTGGATGCGCCCGTGCTCGCCCAGCGCAGTTACAACCTCGGACCGGGCGTGGCGCACAGCCTCTCGGAGGTCGAGGCTGCGATTCGCACCTGTCTGCCGCAGGCCCGCATCATCGAGGATCCAAACGGCGCGCTGCTGGGCAGTTTCGGTTTGGGGGTGCTCAGCATCGACGCGGCGCAGCGTGATCTCGCGTTCTCGCCGCGCATGCCGCTTGCCGAAGGCGTCAAGCGAACGCTGGCCTGGGTCAGGCAGCGCGGGGGCGGTTGAATCGCTTTCCAGGTGGTTTGGGGTCTGCCGTCGTCGCGTGCCTGCCTCGGAGCCCGTCCGATCACACGTCGCGCACATGCCGCAGCAACTGGAACGATACCCGCCAGCGCTGCCCGTCGCAGTCAATCGTTGCCGTCTGCGCGTTGACCCGTGTGATCACACCGATCCGCGGTTGCAGATGACGGTCATCGAAGCTCACCCGGTCGCCGGCCCGGAACGACTCGCGCGTCGGTTTGGGCGGAGGGGTGGGCGGAGGCTCGTCCGTGCGGTCGCCCGGGTCCACCGGGCCAGGCTCGATCGCGACATACGGCAGTTTCCAGTTCTGGCGAAGCGCATCGTCGCGGACAACAGCGTGGCGGTCCTGCAGATCCACCACCCGGCCGCTTCGCATCGCGAGTTCAGCGGTGTTGCTGCGGTGATCAACGAACCGGACCGCCTGACCCAGATGCAACTGGGTACGAACCTCCAGGATACGCCGCGGGTCGCTCAGCAGGCGGTCAAGCACCAGCGTCAGGTGATAGAGGTCGACGCTGCGGGAGCGATGCAGGGCCTCGAGCGTGTCGGGAGTGATCATCAGTGGCCTCTCCTGGGGCGGGCTTGCGGAATGAAAAGCATACCGTTCCGTTGAACGCCCCATGGTCAAGCCCCCCGCTGCGCTCCGCAGTATCGTGCGCGCTCCCCACCATCGGAGTCTGGCCATGGCTGCCCCCATCGATCTCTACACCTGGAACACGCCCAACGGACGCAAGATCAGCGTTGCCCTGGAAGAAATGGGTCTGCCCTATGCGGTCCATCCAGTCGATATCACCAAGGGGCGGCAGTTCGAGGAGTCATTTCTGCGCATCAGCCCGAACAACCGCATACCGGCCATCGTCGATCATGATGGCCCGGATGGCAGGCCGATCAGCGTGTTCGAGTCGGGCGCAATCCTCATTTACCTGGCCGAGAAAACCGGACGTTTCCTGCCGGCTGACCGCCGCGCGCGTGTGCAGGTACTGGAGTGGCTGATGTGGCAAATGGGTGGGTTTGGTCCCATGCCCGGGCAGGTCCACCATTTTCTGGGGGTGAGCGATCCGCAGGATCAACGCTATGGGCTGGAGCGCTACAGCAAGGAGACGCACCGCCTCTACGGTGTCATGGACAAGCGCCTGGGCGCGCACGAATTCTTTGCCGGCGAGCTTTCAATCGCCGACTTTGCCATTCTCGGCTGGGCCTGGCGGCATGAGCGCCACAAGGTCGACCTGACTGTCTATCCCAACGTGAAGCGCTGGTACGACCAGATGATGGCGAGGCCCGCGGTTCAGCGTGGCTTTGCGGTGGGTATGAACTGAACGATCCGGCCCAAGGCCTGCGTTCGCCAACAGGCCTCACCGCCTGGCTGCGCTCAGCCGAGCACCGCAGCCGCAGCCCAGCTGTAGAGCGGAATGCCCGCCAGCAGGTTGATCGGGAAGGTAATGCCCAGCGACAGGCCGCAATAAAGCGCCGGGTTGGCTTCCGGAATCGCCTGGCGCATGACCGCTGGCACCACGATGTAGGACGCGCTTGCCGACAGCACCATGAGGAGCGCGGCATCGGTGGCGGGTAGCCGCAGACCCGCGCTCAGGGCGAGGGCAATGGCCGCATGCACGACCGGTGCGAAGATCGCGTAGGCGATCAAAAGCGGGGGCGCCTTGCGCGCGTCACCCAGATTGCGCGCCACGGTGAGGCCCATGTCGAGCAGGAAAAAGGCGAGCATGCCCTTGAACAGATCGATTGAAAAGGGCTGCATCACCGCGCGCCCGGATTCGCCGCTCAGCATGCCCACCATCAGCCCACCGATGAGCAGCAGATGCGAACCATTGGTGAGTGACTCATGAAGAATGCGCCCGATCTGCGAACCCGCGCCTGGCCCGGTGAGCGCGACCACCGCGGCGTTGCCTCCGGGCAGCAGGGACCGCGCGCTTTGCTCGCTCCGCAGCGCGTTGGCAATCAGCACCGCAACCAGAATGGCGGGTGACTCCATCAGCACCAGCGCAACCGCCATGTGACCGCCCGCTGGCGTGCCCAGGTCTTCAAGATACTGGGCGGCGGTGAGAAAAGTGACCGCACTCACCGACCCGTAGGATGCCGCGATCGCTGCTGCATCGAAGCGGCTGACGCGATGTCGGAGCGCGAGATATCCGAGAACAGGCGCAATCAGGGCCATCAGTGTGGCGCCGAGCAGGCTGGCCGCAACCGACACGGTGAGGCCGGATTCCGCGAGCGCAAAACCGCCTTTCAGGCCAAGCGCCATCAGCAGGTAGAGCGACAGGAACCGGGCAATGGGCGCCGGAATTTCCAGATCGGAGCGGATCAGGCCGGCGAACACACCGAAGACAAAGAACAGGATGGCAGGATCAAGCAGCGCGGGCATGTGAGTCACCTCCGGGCCGATTGTCTTCAAATACCAATTACCTTGTAAAATTGATATTTAAATACTTATGCATCAGTAAAAATCTATATATGAATGCGCTGACCAACCGACAGATGCGGCTTTTCCTTGCGCTGGCCCAAACGGGCAGCGTAAGCGCAGCTGCGCGCCTCATGCACATCACCCAACCCACCGCCTCGATGCAGCTGCGGGAAATCACAAGCACCGTCGGCATGCCGCTCTACGAGATCATCTCCCGAAAGGTCCGGCTGACCGAGGCGGGTCTGGAGCTCGCACGCACCGTTCGCCTGGTGGCCGAGGAATGGGATCAGTTCGCGCAGCGAATCGACGCCATGAAAGGACTCAGGCGGGGGCGCTTGCGGGTGGCCATCGTCAGCACCGCCGAATATTTCGTTCCCCGCCTGGTGGGTTCCTTCTGCCGCCGGCATCCCGATATCGAAGTCTCGCTCGAGGTTCAAAACCGCGATGGCGTGATGCGGCGCCTGCGCGAGGGCCTGGATGACCTCTATGTCATGTCCATGCCGCCCGAAGACATCGAGCTCGATGATCAGGTTTTCATGGCCAATCCACTGGTTCTGATCGTGGCCACGGGCGATCCGCTGCTGCGCAGCGCCGCACCCCTCGCGCTCTCGGCGCTCTCCTCGCAGCGGTTCATCCTCCGTGAGTCTGGGTCAGGTACCCGCATGGCGGTTGATCGATACTTCCGTCGCCGGGGGTTCCGGCCGCGCGTGCGGCTCGAACTCGGCAGCAACGAAGCCGTCAAGGAAGCGGTGGCGGGCGGCCTGGGGTTGGGCGTGGTGTCGCGGCACACGCTTCACGGGCGCGAGCGCGAAGACGGTGTGGCGGTGCTCCAGGTTGATGGGTTTCCGGTCAGTTCATCCTGGCATGTGGTGCACCCTCGGGCACGCCAGGTGTCGCCGATAGCGGCTGCGTTCCGCGAGCACCTGCTGTCGGGCGAGCCTGCGGGCCGCCGTTCGCCGCGGGCGGGCTGACGGCGCCAGCCGCCAGCCGCTACCATAGAAGCATGACCACGCATCCCTACGCACGCCTGCCCCAGCGCCTTGACGACTGTCTGGTGCTCGACCAGGGCGACCCGCTTCGCGCCTTGAGCGAGCAGTTCACGCTGCCCGAGGGGATCATCTACCTTGATGGCAATTCCCTGGGCGCATTGCCGCGCGCTGCCGTGGCGCGATTGAACGATGCCGTCACCAGGCAGTGGGGCCAGGGACTCATTCGAAGCTGGAACGAGGCAGGCTGGTTTGAACTGTCGCAGCGCGTGGGTGACCGTATCGCACGCCTGATCGGTGCGGGGGCGGGCGAGGTGATCGCGGTGGATGGCACCTCCATCAACCTCTACAAGGTGCTGTGCGCGGCGCTTGATCTTGCGTCGGCGCGTCGCGAGGGTCCGCTCACGATCCTGAGCGAAGGCGGCAACTTCCCCACCGACCTCTACATTGCTGAAGGGGCGTGCCGCGAGCGGGGTGCTGCGCTTCGCTGCGTGGAGGCCTCGGGGCTCGATGCCGCCCTCAGCGGCGGTGTCGATGTGGTCATGCTCACTCATGTCAATTATCGAACCGGTGCCATGCACGACATGGCAGCGGTCACACGCCGAGCGCAGGCGGCCGGCGCGCTGGTGATCTGGGATCTCGCGCATAGTGCGGGGGCGGTGCCGGTGGATCTGCATGCGGCCAATGCCGACTTCGCTGTCGGCTGCGGTTACAAATATCTGAATGGCGGACCGGGCGCCCCGGGCTTTGTATGGGTACACCCGCGCCATGCCAACCATGCGTTGCAGCCGCTTTCAGGATGGTGGGGGCACGCAGCGCCGTTCGCCTTTGTGCCGGGCTATCGACCGGCGCCGGGCATCCTTCGCTACCAGTGCGGCTCGCAACCCATCCTCAGTCTGATCGCGCTCGACGAAGGGGTGAACACTGTGCTGGCCGCTGAGCCGCTGGGCGGCATCGCGGCGCTGCGCGCCAAGTCCCTCGCGCTCACGGAACTGTTCATCCAGCGCGTTGAACCATTGCTCGCCACACACGGTTTTGGCTTGGCAACTCCTCGCGAGCCAGCTGCGCGGGGTTCACAGGTGAGCCTCACGCGAAGTGAAGGCGCCTACGAAATCATTCAGGCGTTGATCGCTCGTGGCGTCATCGGTGATTTTCGCGCGGGCGACGGCGGCGCGCACCCCGACATTCTGCGGTTTGGCTTCACACCGCTTTATGTGGGGTTTGCCGATGTGTGGCGTGCGGCGGACCACCTTCAGGCGGTCATTGAAAACGGCGAATGGCGCGAACCGCAGTTTGCCTTGCGGCGCGCGGTCACCTGAGCCCCGAGCGCTACTGCAGCGGGCTCACCTGAACGCTGCGCACGAAGGCGTTGAACGGGCCACCCGAAATGTTCGGCGTGTCCTGCGTCACCGATACGTCGCTGCGGGTGCGGAAGCTCGCGTAGAGCGTGACGCGAACCCGCCCAGCCACTGGCTGGTTCGTATCGGCGTCGCGGATGCTCACCGAGCGTACCGGTCCGAGGTAGCTGTAGAGGATGGGACTGTCATCGGCGTCCAGCCGCGCGATGGCGCACGACGACAGCCCGGAATATTGGGCGCCCCAGTACACGCAGACCCGGGTCGAGCGCTTGACGATCACCTCCACGCCATCGCTGCCGTCAGGTGGAGTTGCCCCACCGCCGCTGGTGCCACCGCCGCCGGTGCCGCTACCGCTACCGCTGGTGCCACTGCCATTGGAGGTGCCCGCGCCACTGCCTGAACCTGCGTTGCTCGATGAGCCATCGGGTGCCGTGGCCGCGACGCCGGCCAGGCGCTCGGCGCTGGGTGTCACCCGCAGAGCGGGTACGGTCAGCCCTGACACTGTCAGCGCCTTGGCGCGGGTGTCGTTGGCGGTGAGGTTGGCGGTGAGCGCCGATTGCAGGGCGGCCGCATCGGGTGTGGCCTGCAAGCCATGGAGCGCGGCCACCGCCCCCGACACCATCGCCGTGGCGGGCGAGGTTCCCATCGTTGCGGCCCAGCAGTCGGTGGAGGAGGTGCTGCTGCACGGCACCGGCGTTTTGTAGGTGCCAACCGCGTCGCCGCCTATGGCCACCAGTTTCACCTGGCTGCTGAAGTTGCTGTAGGAGGCGAGTCGGGAGTAGTCGAGCCGGGCTGCCGCCACCGGCAGCGCATTGCTCACACAGGCGGGAAACGAGATCGCCCCGATGGTGCCGCCATTGCCCGCAGCGACCACCGGGATCACGCCCTGGGCGCGCAGCCGCTCAAAGGCCGAACGGAACAGCCCGCCCAGGTAGTCGCTATCGCAGGCAGCCGAGTAGGCGCCTGCGCCCAGGCTCATGTTGAGCGCTGCGATGGGGGGTTGGCCCGAGGCGCGGCGCTGGCGTGCCTGCTCGGTCACCCATTCGATTGCCGCGAGCAGATCGCCTGAACTTGCGCTGATTGCGCCGCGTGAGTCGGCATTGAAGACCTGGATCGGCAGGATGCTTGCCGCGCGTGCGAGACCGCCCCGGTTGGCGGCCACCGAGCCGTAGTCCATGGCAGCGACCGCAGCCATGCTGGTGCCGTGGCCACAGCCTGCGTTGAGTCCGGCCGCGCGGCTGCTGAACCGATCGACGCAGCTGCGCCCGGCTGTGCTGGAGACCGTGTCGACGCTGGTTCCGTTGGGACAGAATCCGGTGCCGCCGTTGGCTGCGGTGGAAAAGCACGCACCGGGCAGCACCTTGGTGCTGCCAAGCGCCGGATGGCGCTCTTCCACGCCGGTATCGAGCACTGCGATGACACGCCCGCCGCCAGCCAGCGACTGCCCGGCGAGAGTGGGCCATGCTGTCTGCCCGTCAAACGATTGCACGACCGCCTGCTGGAGCGCGGTGGCATCGCTTGCCGCCTGCGTGGTGAGCAGCCGATCGACATGAACGCCGCGCACCATGGGCATTCTGGGGAGCAGGTCGAGTTCGCATGAGTTGAGTTCGATTCGGACTGTGTTGCCGGCAGCCGGGCGCTTGGCGTTCGACAGGCGGGTTTGCAGATCGGCGCTCGAACAGCCGGTGGTGGCCGCGCCTGCGACCGGGATTGCGGCAGCGGCACCGAGATCGGCGAGGAAGCGCTGCTGCAACCAGACGCGCCGGGCGTCGCTGTCGTTCAGTGCCGCTGCTGCGACCGGCGTGTTGCCGTCGAGCTCGACGAAGACGCCCACGCTCTCGGTTTCATCGGCAGGCCGGATCTCATCGATCTGCGCGGCAACGGCCGCATTGCTCTCGGCCGATACGGGGCTCGCGCCGCCGCCCGAGCCGCCGCAGGCAGCAAGGATCAGCGTGAGCGAAGCGGAAAGAACAAGGGCTGCGGTTCGACCGGGTGCGGAAAGCAGGGCGATGGATGTCATTTTTCTCTCATGATCGGAAGCGCTGGACACGAGCGAGCCCATGCGCCGGAAAATCATCACGGCGAGTATATGGGAAAAAATCCCACAATCAAATCAGGGCAACCTGCAAAGGGTGAACCCGCGCACGGATTGGGGCCGACCGATGTTGCCTCGCGGCTATCGCGGCGCCCTGCCAAACCTGCTAAGTTCGCCCCGCAGCCACGATTTTACTGATCTCCCACGGAGTCTCCCTTGTCGAATCCGGCACCGCTTGCGTCCGTCTCCACGACCCCCTCGCTCACGGCTTCCCCGGTCCGGTATGCGCGCCGGGAGGACCACCGCTTGATCACGGGTGCAGGTCGCTTCAGCGCTGACCACACCGCGCCCGGCATGCTGCATGCGTTCGTGATTCGCTCGCCCCATGCGCATGCCAGGATCCTGCGCTGTGACCTCGCAGCGGTACGCGCGGCACCCGGCGTGCGTCTGGTGCTCACCGCGGCCGAGATCGAGTCTGACGGCGTGAAGGAACTTCCCAATCTGATGGAAGTGAGTTCGCCCGACGGAGAACCGCAACGTGTGGTGCTGATGCCCGTGCTCGCGCGCGAATTCGTGCATTTCGTCGGTCAGCCAATTGCGTGGGTGGTGGCCGACTCGGCCTCGCAGGCCTGCGAAGCTGCGGACCGCGCCGAGATCGAGTACGAAGAATTGCCGGTGGTGTCCGACTTCGATCAGGCGGTCGCACCCGGCGCCCCGACGCTGCATCCTGATGTGCCAGGCAATCTGTCGGTCAGGTTCGAGGCGGGCGACCGTTCGCCGGTGGACGCAGCCTTTGCGAGCGCCGCGCACATCAGTCGTCTCAAGATCGTGAGCCAGCGGCTGATCGGTGCACCGATGGAGCCGCGTGCGGTGCTCGCGGTGCACGACCCAGCCACTGACCGCACCCGGCTCTATGCGCCCACGCAGGGCGTGCCCAGCATGACCAGGCAGATGTGCGCGGCCACCGGATTTTCGCCCGCGCAACTCGACATCGTGAGTCAGGACGTGGGCGGCTCATTTGGTTTGCGTGCCAGCCCGTATTCCGAGCATGTGCTCGCGGTGCTGTCGGCGCGCCAACTGAATCGGCCGGTGCGTTGGCTGGGCACGCGCTCGGAGATTTTTTTAAGCGACTGGCATTGCCGCGCGCTCACGCTCGATGGCCAGATCGCGCTCGACCGCGACGGCAATTTCCTGGCATTCCGGTTTGAGGACACCGTCGATCTGGGCGCGTATGTGGTGTTTGCCAGCACACTGGTCGGCACGCGCAACCTGTCGGTCTCGATGGGGGGCGCTTACCGGGTGCCTGCGCTCCACATGAGCTCGCGTCTGGCCTACACCAACACCGTGCCAGTCTCCGCCTACAGGGGGGCGGGGCGGCCCGATATTGCCTATGCCATCGAGGCACTGATTGATCACGCGGCGCGCGAGCACGGCTTTGACCGCATTGCGCTGCGGCGAAGAAATTTCATTGCGCCGGATGCGTTTCCGTACCGTACCGCCAACGGCACTCTCTACGACCACTGCCACTTCGCACGCCTGCTCGACAGGGCGCTCGAACTCTCCGACTTCAAGGGATTTGCAGCGCGGCGTGCGGCGGCCGAGCGGCGGGGAAAGCTGCGCGGCATCGGGTTGGCGAGCTGGCTCGAGGTCTCCGGCATGGGCTCGGCGCCGCACGATTCGGTTCGCGGTGAGTTTGATGCCGACGGCCAGCTGATCGTGCTGGGCGCAACCGGCGCTTCGGGGCAAGGCCATGAGACCTCGTTTGCCACCCTCGTCGAAGAGGCGCTCGGTTTACCCGCTGATCGCGTGATCTATCGCGCTGGAGATCACGGCGTGTCGCTGATCGGCAATGGCACCGAAGGGTCGCGCACAATCTACGGCGCGGGCAGCGCCATCACCGTGATGTGCGAGCTCATCCGCGATCGTGTGCTTGCACTCCGGCGTGCCCGCGCTGAACCGGAAGAGCCGCCTGGCGACCTTTCGGCCTGGGTGCGAACGCTTGACGCTGACGAGCGCGCACAACTCGCGGTGGAAGCGCAGGCCAAGTCTGGCGCCACGTTTCCCAATGGCTGCCATGTGGCCGAGATCGAAATCGATCCCGACACCGGTTGTACCGAGCTCGTCCGCTATGTGTCGGTCGATGATGCGGGACGCGTCATTTCCGAGCAGCTGGTGCACGGGCAGATGCAGGGCGGCGTGGTGCAGGGCTGGGGACAGGCGTTCTGCGAAAACACCGTCTACGATGCCCGCGGCCAGTTGAGCTCGGGCTCCTTCATGGACTACGCCATGCCGCGCGCCGGCAACGTCCCGGCCCTGGTGAGCGACAACCTGCCGCTTCCCACCGCGCTGAACCGAACCGGTGCCAAGGGCGTAGGCGAGTCGGGCTGCACGGGGTCGCTGCCCGCGCTCGCCAATGCCATGAGCGATGCCCTCGCTGCACGGGGCGTGTCGGCCATCGACATGCCGTTTACTCCCGCCCGGGTCTGGGCGGCGCTCCATCCCGAGACCTGAAGCCCATGTCTGCCACTCCCGTGAACGAACTCAGTGCCTTCGACGCGGCGCGTCTGCTCCAGCGGCGTGACCTCAGCGCCGAAGACTATGCGAAGGCCTGCCTCGCACGCATCGACGCACGCGAATCGCTGATTGGCGCCTTTGCCTGCATCCGTCCTGAACAGGTACTTGATCAGGCCCGGGCCCTGGACCGTGGTCCGATACGCGGCCCGCTGCATGGCCTCACCGTTGGCATCAAGGATGTCTTCGATACCCGCGACATGCCCACGCAGGGCGGTTCGGAGGCCTTTCGCGGTCACCAGCCTGCAACGGACGCAGCGGTGGTCGCGTTGTTGCGTGGCGCGGGCGCCGTGATGCTCGGCAAGACCGTCACCACCGAACTCGCCACCTTTCCTCCCAATGGGACGCGCAACCCGCGCGATCCCGCGCATACCCCGGGGGGATCGTCGTCGGGCTCGGCTGCTGCAGTGGCCGACTGCATGGTGCCCTTTGCCACCGCCACACAGACACTGGGGTCCACCATCCGGCCCGCCGGATACTGCGGTGTCGCGGGCTACAAGCCCACCTACAACCTGCTGCCGCGCCGCGGTGTATGGCCCAATGCCGAATCGGTCGACACCGTCGGGCTGATGGCGCGTGACGTGCGGGATGTGGCGATGCTTGCAGCCGCGGCCGGCCACTATCCGGCGCTTGCCTTCGATGACGCGGCGGTCAACGCAGCGCCTGTCATCGGTTTCTGCCAGACCTGGGAGTGGTCGCGAGCCGATTCGTTCATGCACACGGCGTTTGACGCCTGCCGCAGTCAACTGGCTGCCGCCGGCGCTCGGGTGCTCGCGATTGACCTGCCTGAATCATTTCGCGGCCTTCTCGACGCGCACCGCATGGTGGCGTGGTACGAGATGGCGCGCGGCTTTGCCGATATCGTGGCGCACGATGCCGATCGCATTCGCAAGCCACTCCTTGACCGAACCCTCGCCGGGCTCGAGGTGTCGCCTGCCACCTATCTGGCTGCGCAGGCGCTGGGACGCGCCTGTCGTGAGCAGTTGGCCAACGTGTTTGGCGAATGTGACGTGCTGTTTGCGCCCGCCGCCACCGGGGAGGCGCCGGCCGGACTGGAGAGCACGGGGGATACGTCAATGAACCAGATCTGGACGTTTCTTCACGGCCCTAGCGTGTCGGTGACTGGCGGGTTCGGTCCGAACGGCTTGCCGCTCGCGATGCAGGTGCTGGGCCGGATCGGCGACGACGCTCGGACGCTGCGGGCCGCGCGCTGGGTTGAGCGGGTATTGGGACGCTGAGCGCTTGCCCGCCAATCAGGGTGCTGACCAGGGCATGCAGCGTTCGATCGTCCAGCGATCGCTTGCGATCCAGGTGGTGATACACCAGGTAGCCATCGAATGCCATCACCAGAAAATGGCCGAGATCGGTACCCTCGAAGAGCCTGCGTCGCGCTGGTGGCAGACAGTCCAGTACCAGCGCCTGCATGCGCGCTTCCATCCAGTTGAGCAGCACCGGACGATAGCCTTCGCCGCGCTCCATGGTGGAGATCGCCTGAATGATGTTGTTGCCGAAGCCGCCGTTTTCTTTCGGGATGTCGCGCCAGAAGGTTCCCAGCACATGCGTAAGACGCGCGCGCCGATCGCTGATCGTGGCGGCCTCTGCTGCCAGCGCTTCGATCCTGGCCCTCAGCCACGGGTCGTAGAGTTCATAGAGAATCTCGAGCTTGGAGCGGAAATAGACATAGACATTGGCAGTGGAGGTGCCCGCGCCGGCTGCAATTTTCGGCAGGCTGGTGGCGGTATAGCCATGACGCGAAAACAGGGCGCGCGCCGAGCGCAGGATCGCGGACCTCACTTCGGTTTTTTTGGTCTGTCCCATGTTCGCGTGAGATGAAGGTGGAACTCAGCCCATCAGCCCGGGCAGCCAGAGCGCAATCGAGGGCACTGCCACCAGCAGCGACACCCTGATCAGGTCGGCAGTGACGAATGGCGCGAGCCCGCGAAAGATGGTGCGCGTTGCAATATCGGGCTGCACCTGATGGAGCACAAACACGTTGAGACCCACCGGCGGCGTGATGAGCGCCACCTCAACCATGGTCACCACCAGAATGCCAAACCAGACGAGGTCATAGCCCAGGCTGCTCACGATCGGATAAAACACGGGCACGGTGAGGAACAGCATCGACATTGAATCGAGAATGCAGCCCAGCAGCAGGTAGACAAGCAGGATCAGCACGATCACCATCACGGGTTCCGAGGCGATGCCCTGTACCGAGGTGCCGATCGCCTTGGGAACGCCAGCGATATCAATGAAGTTGGAGAACACCAGCGCGCCGATCAGCAAGACGAGAATCGAGCAGGTGGAGCGCGCCGCATCGAGCAGCACCTCGATGAAACGGCCGCCGCCCAGTTCACGGCGGGCGGCTGCAAACAGAAATCCGGCAAACGCGCCCACGCCTGCCGCCTCGGTGGGGGTGAATACACCCAGGTAGATGCCGCCAATGATGAAAAGAAACAGCGCAGCCACCGCCCAGATCTTGCGCAGGCTCCTCAGGCGCTCGCGCGCTGCGGTTCGTTCACCCGGTTTGCCGCTGTCGGGATGCCGCCATACCGACCACAGCACCGCGCCCACATAGAGGAGCGCACCAAGAAGCCCGGGGATCACCGCTGCGATGAAGAGTTTGCCCACATCGGTGCGGGTCATGAAGCCATAGATGAGCAGTGGAACCGACGGCGGGATCATGATGCCCAGCGTGGCGCCCGCCGCGACCGAGGCCGAGGCGAGGGAGTCGGCATAACCGAAGCGTCGCATCGGGGGCAGTGACACCTTCGCCATGGTGGCCGCGGTGGCAAAGCTCGACCCGCAGACGCTTGCGAAGCCCGCACTGGCGATGACCGACGACATGGCGAGACCGCCCCGGAGATGGCCCACGAATGCGTTGGCCGCGCCGAACAGGTCATCCGAGAGACGTGAAGCGGTGATGAATCCGCCCATGAGAATGAAGAGGGGAATGACCGAGAGTTCCTCGTTCATCACAGTGGTGAAGCCCACCTGTCCCACCATGGCAAGCGCAGCCGGCATGCCCTGAAGCACCGCGAATCCGCCGAAGCCGATCAGGAGCAGACCGAACGCGATGGGCAGTCCGGCAAAGAGCAGCACGAACAGCAGAACGAACGCGCCGATTGCGAGTGTCATCTCAGGATCTGCCCGGCTCGACGCGACTGGCAAACAGACTGCGCACCGCGAGCGCGCCCAGCATCAGCGCGCCCACCATTGCCGCGGTGGCCATCAGGTAGCCAAGCGGAGCGTACGGAAAATTGAGCACCGGGGTGGTTTCATCCATCGCGCCGAGCTTGCCCGCATGCACCCAGATCCGCCACGCCAGAAAGCCGGTCGCGGCCGCGCTCACGCCGTGGATCAGAAACAGACGGATGCGCTGAACCGCGCCGCGAAACAGGTGATCGACAAGGCCCAGCGACAGGTGTTCGTTGGTTTGGCAGAGAAGCGGCAGCGCAGTGAATGCAAGCGCGCCCATCTGCACCTGGATCATTTCATAGCCAGCGGGTAACGGACTGGCAAACAGATAGCGGCCGCCCACATCGATGGCGACGGTGAGCATCAGGCAGAAAAGCTGCATGGCGACCAGCACGCCGAGCGCCCGCACAGGGAGGCTGGTGCGACGGGTCATGGGAAGCCCCCGGAGAAAAGGCGCACGGCTGGCGCGCCTGTCTCCTTACTTGTGCGCGGCAATGCTGGCCTTGAGCGCAGCAAGCGCCGCCTTGGCATCGATGCCGGTGGCCTGCGCCGCCTTCAGCCAGTCATCTTCAAAGGAGCGCAAGGCAGACTCGAGCTCGGCGAGGTAGGTGCCCGAGGCCATGGTGACCTCCACGCCCGCGGCCTTCACGTTCTCGCGCGACTTGGCTGCCTCGGCATCCCAGTTGCGCCCGGCGATCCGGGACAGGCGCTCGCCAGAGAGCTGGAGGATGGCATCGCGGTCGGCCTGCGACAGCTGATTCCACTTGGCCTTGTTCACACCAAAGAAGAAGGTGGCCGAATAGATTCCCTTGGGAAAATCGAGCAGGTGACGGATCGTGCCCTGCAACGAAAAATCGGTGAACGACGAGGCGTCGATGAAGAGCCCATCGGTGACGCCGCGGCGCACCATCTCGGCGGCCTGCGGGCCGGGTGCGCGGATGCCCACGCCACCCAGGGCTTTGGCGATGTCCACGTTGATCGCCGCGCCGCCTGCGAGCTTCATGCCGTTCCAGTCGGCCATGGATTTGAGCGGCTTCTTCGAGGTCCAGACCCGACCGGGTTGTGCGGCCCAGAGGGCGAGCAATTGAATGCCGGCGTGTTCGTCGCGCGAGGCGAAGTGCTTGTCAGTGACCTGCCAGAGCGCCACCGACAGCGGCTCGGACAGATCGGACAGGAACGGCAGTTCACCCACCCGGGCGAGCGGGAAGCGCTGCGGGGTGTAACCGTGCACGCTGAAAACCGCCTCGACGATGCCGTCTTTCACCATGTCCAGTTGGGTGGGGGGCGGACCCAGGCTGCTGGCGGTGACCTCGAAGCGGACCCGCCCCTGTGTGGCAGCGGCCACTTCATCGGCCCAGGGCTTGAGCGTGCGGGTCATGATGGGATGGGTGGGGGGCAGCCAGCCGTTGATTCGGAACACGGTTTGGGCATGGGCCGCGGCACCTGCCACGGTCAGGCTGAGCGCGAGTGCAGCGCTGGATAAGACGTGGTGCAGACGGATCATCAGAGGTTCCTCGATCGGTTGCGTGGGCGGGCCGTTGAACGTCGGCGGATATTAGCGAACGGCATTCGGCTGTCAAGGATCTTCAGTCAGCTTGCGGACCGGTGCATGGTGCGCGAGCGAACCGCGACCGGTTGCCAAAACGGCAACCACGTGCCCAGAATAACGAATGGCGTTCGCTTAACCGGAGCGTCAGGCAGCCTGGCTGGTGCCATCGCCCATTCAACCTTCAACGCGGCCCTCCTCATGCCTGTTCCTGATTCGCAGGATCTTCGGTCGCTGGTCCTTCCCGACCGGGTCCACCACTCCGTTTACGCCGATCCGGCATTGTTCGAACTGGAGCTCGATCGAATATTCGGCCGGGCCTGGCTGTTGCTTGGCCATGAGTCTCAGGTGGCGAGCGCCGGTGACTGGTTCACCACGCGAATGGGAAGGCTGCCGGTGATCGTGTCTCGCGACGCGTCCGGTGCCGTGCGGGTTCTGGTCAATCGCTGCACGCATCGTGGCGCGCTGATCTGCCACGAACCCAGCGGCCATTCGCGTGCCTTCGTCTGCCCGTACCACGGCTGGGGCTTCGAGCTCGACGGCCGCCTCGCCGGCGTGCCGGTGCCGCAGGGCTATGGCGAGGAACCCCAGCGGGTGCTCGCCGACCTGGGATTGCGCGCAGTGCCGCGGGTGGCGCTCTACCGAGGCTTCATCTTTGCGAGCCTCTCGCCGGCGGGCCCCGATCTGGTCGACTTTCTCGGGCCGCTTGCAAGCTCTTTCGATGATCTGGTCGATCGCGCGCCGGATGGCGCAGTCGAGGTGGCGGGCGGGGTGTTCAAACACACCTACGAGGGCAACTGGAAGCTGGTGCTTGAAAACCATCTCGATGGTGTGCATCCCAATCATGTGCATATCTCGTCTGTGCATGTTGCGCGCGATGCCGCTGATCCCGGTCAACCGGAAAAATATGCCGATATCTCGATCCGTCAGATGCGCCAGAACGGTGCGCCCGAACCGGTATGGGAGGCCATCGGCATGTGGACCAGCGACTGGGGGCATGGCTATATGGGCGACTACCACTCCGATGGCAGGCTGGTGGTGGGGCTCAACAATCCGGTGTTTGCGGAATACCGCAAGCGGCTCGAGCAGCGGGTGGGCGCCGATGAGGCGCAGCGCATTCTGGGCGTCACGCGCTGGAACACCATCGTTTATCCGAACGTGTCTTTCATGAGCCAGTTTCGGCAGCTGCGGATCGTCCATCCGCTGGCTGTCAATCGCACCGTGGTCTACACCTACAACCTGCGGCTGAAAGGCGCGCCCGAGCAGATGTTTCGCGACACCATCGCTTTTTCCAATGTGGTGAACGGCACCGCATCCTGGGTGCTCACTGACGATCTCGAAGTGTACGGGCGGGTCCAGAAGGGGCTGGAGGCGGCCCAGCCCGAATGGGTCAATCTTGCGCGCGGGGCGGGGGGCGATGTCCCGGATGGCCCGCTCCTGAGAGGCGCTACCGGCACGAGTGAAATCTTCATCCGGCGGCAGTTCGATGCCTGGCTTCGCTACATGTGTGCGGACGCTTCAGGGAGCGCAGCATGACGCAACCTTCTGCTTCGCCACCTGCCGACTTCGGTTCTTCGCGCCTGGCTCGGCTGGAAGAGGTCCGCCAATTCCTCTTTCAGGAAGCGCGCCTGCTCGACACCCACCAGTTCGAAGATTGGCTCGCGCTCTTTACCGATGACGCCACCTACTGGGTGCCACTCGAAGCCGCCCAGACCGATCCGGTCAATACGTCTTCGATCATTCACGACGACCGAACGCTGCTTGAACTGCGCGTCCGCCAGATCGCCCATCCGCGCGCGCATGCCCGCCGTCCGCTCGCACGAACCGTGCATCAGGTGGGCAACGTACAGATGCTTTCCGAAGGCTCGGGTGAGCTGCAGATTGCCTCCACGCTCGCCCTGTTTGAGTATCGCCTTGAAGTCCAGCGTACCTGGGCCGCCCTGGTCGAGCACCGCCTGCGATGGGTCAATGGGCAGCTGCGCATTGCGTCCAAGCGCGTCAATCTCATCAACTCCGAGGCGGAGCTGCCCGGCATTGCCTTTCTTCTCTGAGCGCAGGCGCGCCCGACCGTTCCATGACTTCCTCCTCATCTGATTTTCCAGGCGTGACCGGCCGTACTGCGCTTGTGACGGGCGGTGCGCGCAACATCGGCCGGGCCTGCGCGCTCAGGCTGGCGTCTGCAGGCGTGCGGGTCGTGATCGGCGACCTGCTGGCCGATGAGGCTGAGCAAACAGCGCGCGATATCGAGGCGGCCGGCGGCCAGGCGCTCGGTTGCGCGCTCGACATTGCCGATCGCGCGTCGGTTGAGGCGTGCGTGGCACAGGGCCGCGAGCGGTTCGGTCGAATCGACATGCTCGTCAACAATGCCGCGCTCTTTTCTGCGCTGGGCTATCAGGACTTCGACCAGATTCCCTTCGAGGAATGGGATCGGGTGATCCACACCAACATCACTGGCAGCTTTCACTGCATCCGGGCGGTGTCGCCCGACATGAAGGCGGGACGTTGGGGTCGGATCGTGAACGTGTCCTCGGGCACCTACCGCATGGGTCGGCCCCATTTTCTTCACTATGTCACCAGCAAAGCATCGCTGGCCGGCATGAGCCGCTCGCTCGCCCGGGAACTGGGCGCGTTCGGAGTGACCGTCAACACCGTGTTGCCAGGGGTCGTGCTGCACGGTCTGCAATCCAGCCGGTTACCCGATTCCTACAAACAGATGATTCTCAACATGCAGTGCATCGCCGAGCCCCTCGACTGCGACGCGATCGCCAATGCGGTTGCGTTTCTCTGTTCGGAGGCGGCGCGTTTCATCACCGGTCAGGAACTTGCAATCGATGGGGGGCTCACACATGGCGGTTGACGCATCCGCGGCACCCAAGGTCTGGCTCGACCTCGATCAGGCGGCACTTGACCGAGCCTACGACCAGGCTCAGCACGCTCCCAACATGCAGCAGGTGCTCAAGCGCTACGAACTGGCGAGTGAGCGCACGCGTGGCCGGCTTGGTGCGCCCTCGCGGCATCGCTACGGACCGTCCGAAGCGGAGGCGCTCGACTGCTTCAGGCCCCAGTCTCACGGCGCTTCGGCGAAGCCCGTGCCTGCGTTGCTCTTCATCCACGGCGGCGCCTGGCGTGGCGGGTTGGCACGGAACTATGCGTTTGTCGCCGACCCATTCATCACCCACGGCTGCGCGGTGCTGATCCCCGACTTTGCGCCGGTCACTGAACTCGATGGCGACCTTGGCCGCATGACCGATCAGATCCGTCGCGCGATTGCCTGGGTGTCGGCCAACGCCGACGTGCTCGGGATCGATCCGGCGCGCATCCATCTGTTCGGGCATTCATCGGGCGGGCATCTGAGCGCAGCGGCCTTGCATACGAACTGGGCGTCGGCGTTTTCGCTGCGTGCACATTCACCGGTGGCGAGCCTTACCGTGTGCAGCGGCATCTACGACCTGCAACCGGTGCGTCTGTCGGCCCGGAGCAACTACGTGCGCCTGTCGGATGATCAGGTGCATGCGCTCAGCCCCATTCGGCATGTGGCGACCCTCACCACACCGCTTGCGGTGGCCTGTGGTTCGCTCGAGAGTCCAGAATTTCAGCGGCAGGCTGGCGACTACGCGGCGGCCGCCGAGGCGGCTGGGCGCACGGTGACACGGTGTGTTGTGGAAGGCTGCAACCACTTTGAAATTCTCGAGACGCTTGCGAGCCCCTATGGCGTGCTGGGCCAGTTGATGCTTGAGCGGGTGGCCGGGATGGGCGCGGCGCGCGAGCAATCGCTGTCAGCCGGTGCGGCGTTGGCAGGCAGCGCGGCGCAGGCGGTTGGCGAGGTGATGCCGCCGCAGCATGGCGGCGAGAACACCGACCTGCACTGGATGCAACTCGCGCTTGCCCAGTCTCGGGAAGCATTCGACCGCGGCGACTGGCCAACCGGCGCTGTGCTGGTGCGCGACGGCCAGTTGCTCTCAACCGGCCAGAACCGGCAGGTCTCGCAATGCGACACCACGGTGCATGCCGAGACCGACGCCATTCGACGTGCGGAAGCCATTCATGGTGTCGGAAGCACGCAGGGGGCAACGCTCTATTGCACGATGGAGCCGTGCCCGATGTGCGCGGGGGCGCTGAGGAACGCCGGCATTGCGCGGGTGGTGCTCGCGCTGCGACATGCAACGCTCAGGCGAACCGACCTGGGACCCTACCGGCTTGAAGACTTCTTCACGCTCACCGGCTGGCAGCCGGCGCTGAGCAGCGGCCCCCTTCAGGAGGAATACCTGGCCCTCAGGCGTCGCTGGGGCCGGGACCCGGTCAGAAGCGGCTAGCCTTACTCGAGCGAAAGTTTCTGCTGCGCAACCACCTGGCGGTAGACCTCGAACTCGGCCTTGATCTGCGCGGCGAATTCAGCCGGGCTGTTGCCAATCACGAGCGATCCCGTGTCCTCGATGCGCTTGCGAACCGCCGGATCTTCCAGCGCCTTGCGGGTGGCGGCGTTGATCCGCTCGACGATCTCGGCTGGCAGACCCTTGGGGGCCAGAATGCCGTAGTAGGCCATCCGGTTCACCGGCTCCAGGCCCACCTCCTTGAAGGTGGGGACATTGGGCAGCACCGCCAGCCGCTGGGGCGCGGCCACCACGACCGGTACCAGCCGGTTGGCCTGCACAAACGGTAGCGCCGAGGGAATGTTGTCGAAAATGAGCGGCACCTGTCCGGCTACGGTGTCGTTCAGTGCCGGGCCTGCGCCGCGATAGGGGATGTGGGTCATGAACACGCCCGCCAGGCTCTTGAAAAGTTCGGTCTGCAGATGACCGATGCCACCTGTGCCCGACGAGGCGTAGGAATACTTCCCCGGCCTGGATTTCAGTTCGTCGATGAACGCCTTGTAGTCACGCGCCGGGAAGCTGGGGTGCACCGCGATCAGGTTGGGCGTTGCCGCAATGTTGATGATGGGCGTGAAGTCGGTGACCGGGTTGTAGGGGATCTTCGGGTTGATCGCGGGGTTGGCGGCGGTGGTCGACACCGTGGCCATGCCGAGCGAGTAGCCATCCGGCGTGGCGCGGACGGTTTCGGTAGCGCCAACCACGCCGCCGCCGCCCGCCTTGTTCTCGATCACCACGGGTTGGCCGAGCACTTTGCCGAGTGGCTCGGCAATGACGCGCGCAATGATGTCGGTGGTGCCACCGGGAGCAAACGGCACCTGCAGCTTGACCGGACGGGTGGGATAGGCGGTTTGGGCGACTGTCGAGGCGCTGGCGAAGCCAAGCGTGGCAAGCGTGGCGACAAGCGCTGTGCGGCGAAGGAGTTCCATGGATTGACTCCAGTTTGAAGGTGATAAGGGGAGGGCGGCGAAAATGTACTTGAGTTCGCGACCCGCGCCAAACCCTCCCTGGTTGCAAGACCGGGAATTCCTGGAAAGCCGCAATGACTACCGCCGATATCCGCTGCGTCACCGACCATGTCACGTCCATTGGCGAGGGCCCGCTGTGGGTCGCCCGCGAGCAGGCCCTGTACTGGGTGGATGTGGGCCTTGAGCCCAAGACGCTCCATCGCTACACCCCGCAAAGCGGGCTCACCACCACCTGGAAGTTGCCGCAGCGCGCTTCCGGCGTGCGCGAGCGCGCCGACGGCAGCCTGCTGATCCATTTTCAGCGTGGTCTGGCCGTTGCCGATCCCTCGCCCGATCAGCTTCGGTGGTTGCCGCTCTGGGGCATTGACTTCTCGATTCAACGCCTGAACGACAGCGCGGTCGACCCTGCCGGCCGACTCTGGATAGGTTCCTATGAACGCACGCTCAAACAACCGCTCGGCGAGCTGTATCGGATCGATGGCAGCCTGATCGCAGCCACCATCGACCGCGGCTTTCAGGTCTCAAACGGCATCGCATTCAGCCCCGATGGCCGCACCATGTATCACACCGATACCCATCCCGAAGGGCATATCTACGCCTGGGACTATGACGCGGCCACGGGCGAGGTTGCCAACCGGCGGCTCCTGATCAGCTTTGTGGGGCGCCGCGGCCACCCCGACGGCTGCACGATCGATGCAGAGGGCATGCTCTGGGTGGCGGAACTCGGCGCCTCGCAGCTCGTGCGCATCGATCCGCAGGGTCGGATCGAGCGCGAGGTGTCGCTTCCCGTGAGTCGCCCCACCAGCGTGGCATTTGGCGGCCCCGATCTGCGCACGCTCTATGTCACCTCCATGACCTTCATGCTCGATGACGCGGCGCGGGCCCGCGAGGCGTGGGCCGGGCGCCTGCTCGCCTTCGAACCTGGCGTTCAGGGATTGGCGCTGCCCAGGCTCGGGTTCTGAGCGGTCAGGTCGTTGCCCACCGGGAAGATGTCCTATACTTCAATCGATCAAATGACCAACTCGATGACCAAGTCGATGACCAACGCGATGACTAAACGGGGTTGCCATGGGAACCGTTACACTGGCCCAAGCCAAGACTCATCTCAGCCAGCTCCTTGAAGAAGTTGAAACGGGGGAAGAAGTTGTCATCACCCGCCGGGGGATCCCCATCGCCAAGCTGAGTGCTGTCGAGTCGCCAAAGAAGCCGTTCCGGTCACTCGTCGATTTTCGAAGGCGGTTGCCGGCCTGGCGAAAGCCCAGCGCCGAGCTGGTTCGCGATCTTCGCGATGAAGGGCGCTGATGCGTTATTGCGACGTCAGCTTCATCGCTCCGCTGTTTCTCGAGGAGGCGCTCAGCAGAAAAGTTGAAGCGTGGGTCGTTCGCCAGACGCCTGGCGATCTTTGCGTCAGCCACTGGACCCGGACAGAGTTTTACAGCCTGATCGCGCGGGAAGTCCGTATGGGTGGTCTGAAAGACGCCGATGCCCTGGAAGTGATTGCCCAGTTTGATCGGGTCATTAAAGACTGCTTTGTCATCGAAGCACCGAGGGTGTCCGATTTTGATCTGGCCGCAACGTTCATCCGACAATTCAATACCAAGCTCCGCGCAGGCGACGCGCTACACCTTGCAATCGCCGCGAATCGCGCGACGGAAATGTTTTACACGCTCGATGAGCGGCTTCTTGCAGCGGCGAGGCTCTTGAAGATTCCCGCCAGCCGCGGCATCAGGCGCTGAGCCCAGCGCCCAAGCTCTGGTTCTTCTGAGCCCTCAGATCGTTGCCCAACCCGGCGACTCTCGATCGAGGGTCCGTTTGATCGAGGCAAAAAACAGGTCCGACTGCTGACGCTCGCCCGCAATCTGCGCGCCCACCCTGGCGCACAGGTCTTCGGGTACCTGCCGCAGCGGTTTGCCGGCCGCCATCTGGGTGGCGAGCATCTGGTGCATGCAGGCACGCTCGAGGTAGTAGAGATCATCGAACGCCCAGGCCAGGCTCGCTCCCACCACAGTGACGCCGTGGCTTGCCATGAACAGCACGTCGTTATCTTTCAGCTGCGAGGCGATACGTGCTCCCTCGGCATCGTCGAGTGCCACGCCGTTGTAGTGATCGTCGTAGCCCACGCGCCCCCAGAAGCGCAGCGTGTTCTGGTTGCACCAGGCAAGCCGACCACCCTCCACCAGCGTAAGCGCCGTGGCATGTGGCATGTGGGTATGCAGCACCGCCTTGGCTCGCGGACTGGTGCGGTGAATCCAGCTGTGAATGAAAAAAGCGGTGGGCTCGAGCGCATGGCGACCCTCCAGCACGCGACCGCTGCCATCGATCAGCAGCATGTCGCCCGCAGTGACTTCCGACCAGTGCATGCCCTGCGGATTGATCAGATAGCGATCGGGCGCGAGTTCAAGGCTGAAATGATTGCAGACGCCCTCATTGAACCCCAACCGTGCTGCCCAGCGGAGCGCCGCGGTCAGATCGATTCGCGCTTCGCGCAGGCGTTCGCGATCGGGAAATGCTGAAGAGTCGGTGGTCGCGGTGCGGGCGGGTGCATTCATGGCTGTTGGTCTCCTTGGTCGGCATTATTGCCGACAGCGGCCTCACTGCTAAAGTGGCGTGCTCATTTCAGCCGTGGTTGCCATGCCCGCCCGAATCGACCAACTCCGCGATCTGATCCTGAAGGCCAAACACGCCTACTACTTTGGTCCCGAGCCAATCATGTCCGATGCCGAGTACGACTCGCTGGAAGACGAACTGCGCATGCTGGCCGGTGATGATCCTTTGCTCGCCATGGTGGGTTCGCCGGTGCCGGCTGACAGCATCCTCACCAAGGCCCGGCACGCGATGCCCAT
Source organism: Burkholderiaceae bacterium (assembly GCA_049423065.1). Lineage (GTDB taxonomy): Bacteria > Pseudomonadota > Gammaproteobacteria > Burkholderiales > Burkholderiaceae_E > SYIM01. The sequence goes on along the minus strand of JBMSQB010000024.1, from coordinate 16,889 downwards.
GGGCAGCCAGAACAAGGTGAATTCCGAAGCCGAGTTTCGCGCCTGGGTGGAAAAAAGCGGCGGGCCGCCGCTCCATGTGAGTCTCAAGGGCGACGGCGCAAGCGCGGCGGCCTACTACCGCGAAGGCCGGCTGGTCCAGGCGATTTCGCGCGGCGACGGTGTGATTGGGGAGGACATTACCGCCAATGCGATCCGCTTTCAGGGGCTGCCCGCCTGGGTCGGTGCTGCATTCACCGGCGCGGTGCGGTTCGAAGTCATTCTCACCGTGGCGGACTGGACCCGCGTCGACCCCACCCGCAGCAAGAACCCGCGTAATGCGGGCAGCGGCATCATGGGCCGAAAAAACGGTCATCAGTGCGAGTTCCTGACCGCTTACGCGTTTGACATCGATGAGCAGCACCAGGGGGCCTCGGTTCGCTTCGCCTCTGAATCGGACAAGCTCGCCCGCCTCGCCGGGCTGGGCTTCAACCTCATTCCGCACGCGTTGTGCGGGAGCGTGGACGACGCTATCGCCTGGTATCGCGATGTGGCGGCGCGCCGCGAGACGCTGCCCTTCTGGATCGACGGCGTGGTGATCAAGATCGATGACGTCACGCGCCAGGAGGCGCTGGGCATCACCGCCGGACGCCCCAAGGGGCAGGTCGCCTGGAAATTCGATTCAGCGGGCGCAGAAACGGTTCTTGAAGACGTGATTGTGAGCGGCGGCCATACCGGCTCGCTGGTGCCCACCGCTCAGCTTCGCCCGGTGGATATAGGTGGCACCACGGTGAGCAGCGCCTCGCTCGCCAACTTCGATGAAATCGCGCGGTTGGATGTGGCGATTGGTGACTCGGTCTGGCTCATCAAGGCGAACGACATCATTCCGAAGGTGATCCGCGTGACCGCGCGGCCGCCCGACCGGCGTCCCATCCTCACCCCTGTGCAGTGCCCTTTCTGCGGGGGGGGCGTTGGCCGACGAAAGGTCACCTCGGGCGAGGAGGGCGTCATCCTTGAGTGCCGCAACGCAGCCTGCCCCAAGAAGAGCACCGGAAAGATCGATCGCTGGATCACGAGTCTCGACATTCAGGGAATCGGCGACTCGGTGCTGGAGGCCATGCTGGAACGCTTCGGCATCGAAGATGCTGCCGACCTTTACTCGCTCGGCCCTCGCGCCGCTGAGCTCGCCGAACTGGTGATCAATGACGAGAAGGGCATTCGCCTCGGCGACAAGCGCGCGCGGGCGATTCTCGATGCGATCGATGCCACCCGCACCCTGTCGCTCGCACAGTTTCTCGGATCGCTGGGCATCGAGAGCGCGGGTGTTCGCCGGATCGAGCTCATGATCGAAGCTGCGGGCGGTGAGTTGGACACGCTCGACCAGTGGCGTGCCGGGCGGTTGCGGGAGGCAGAGTTCGCCGAACGCGCGGGGGTTCCCAACCTGGGGGGGCCGATTCAGGATGGTATCGATGCGATGGGCAACGTCATCGACAAAATGCTCGCCAACGGTGTGGTGGTTACGCTCCCTCAGCGTGATGTGCACGGTGATGACGCCGCGCGCGAGCCCGCGAAAACGGTGTGCATCAGCGGCAAACTGCCGAGCGGACGGAAGAAGTCCGACTACGAAGCCCCACTCGCAGCGGTGGGCTTGAAGCTCGTGGATACGGTCACGCGCGAGACTACATACCTTGTACTCGCTGACCCGCAGTCGGCGAGCAGCAAGGCCGAGAAGGCGAGAAAGCTCGGAACCGAAGTGATTTCTGAAGAGGCGCTGATCGAGCTGGTTGGCGGTGCTCCGACGGCCGCCTGAAGAGCCGCTCGCCTGCGCGGGTGGGCGCTCATCTCCTTGCTCAGGCGCTCAGCGGCTCAACCGGTAAGGCTCCTCAAAATCCCGAAAGTCCTGTTCAGCGAGGGCGTCCTGCATCCAGGCGCCGACCGATTCCAGGTTTGTTACCCGGTCCATGTAGGCGCGTACATCGGCTGGCACAGGCAACTGGTAGGTGAGCAGACGCATCACGACCGGGGCATAGTAGGCATCGGCGATGCTGAATTGGCCGAACAACATGGGTCCTTTGAATTGCCTCAGCAGTTCGGACCACATCGTCACGATTCGATTCAGGTCGGCGCGTACCGCGGGCTTGTCGCGCATAGCCAGCGCGCCAACTTCGGGCAAGCGTGCCTCGATGTTCATCGGGCAGGCACTGCGTAATGCCGAGAAGCCGCCATGCATTTCGGCGCAGACACTGCGCGCCCGCGCGCGGGCTGCGACAAGGCTGGGCCAGAGCTGGCGCTCAGGAAACTTTTCGGCCAGATACTCGGCGATGGCCAGCGTGTCCCAAATGGCGAGATCTGCATCGATCAATACGGGCACCTGACCGGCTGGGCTGACTTCGGCGATGCGTGTCTTGAACTGCGAGTCAAGAGAAAAACCATCAAAGCGCAGCATGACCTCTTGGAAGTCAATGCCCGACTGCCGCATCACCACCCAGGCGCGCATGGACCAGGAGGAGTAGTTCTTGTTCCCGATAACAAGTTTGAGCATGGTGGCTACATTGAAAGGGGGCTGACCCGCCCTCAATCTGGAAGGATATCCCACCAAAACGGAGGCGGCCTGATTCTGCTTTCAGCGGGGCGCCTAAATGGCTAAAATGGCTAATTATTAAAGGGGCTGATCATGCGCGTTTCCGCCACTGAAGCCAAGAATCGATTCGGCAGTCTGTCGGCTCACGCCAAGCTAGAACCGATATTCGTGGAAAAGGCAGGGCAACTTGACACGGTGATTCTTTCCGCCGAGCACTACTACGCGCTGAAAGCCAACCACGACAAGACCAACCGTACCGCCCGCAGGAAGAAATTTGAAGCGGAGTACAGGGAATGGATTGCGGCACAGAACGCCCGCTTCGAAGCGCACGGCATTCCTGGTGCCGATCTGCGTCCGTGGTGACGAGTTCATGGCCCAGTACGATGTATTCGCCAATCCAAGCAGCAGCGCGGCGGACGGCATCCCATATGTAGTGGTCATTCAGAGCGATCTGCTTGATGCGCTGGCAACCAGACTGACGGTGCCGCTTGCAGTGGTCGGCGCCGCGATCAAGGTGCCAACCGCGCTGTGCCCGGTCATTGTCGTCAAGGGTCAACGCATGTATGCACTTGCGCACTACGCCGCCCCGCTGCCTGCGAAGCTGCTCCGCCGTTCCGTGGACAATGTCGCCGCGCAGGGCAGCGTCCTGGTGTCGGCGATGGACGCGGTGCTGTCGGGTCTTTAGGGTTGCCGCCCGCTCACCCCGCGCGCTTACGATATTCAAACGCCTTGTCAAAGCGCCCCAGGACATATTCGCCGCAGCTCACCTCGGGATACTTCGCAGCAACCCCCGCCGCAGTCACCGGCACAATGGGCGTGTCGTAGTCGGGATCAACGAACACAGCAATCGAGAGCCGCTCGCGCCCCGAGCTGTTGATCACCCGATGCGGGTTCGACTTGAACACATCATTTGACCAGCGCCCCATCAGGTCGCCTGAGTTGATGACCAGCGTGCCCGGGATGGGGGTGGCGGTCACCCACTCGCCCCCACGGGTTGCAACCTGAAGCCCGCCGACCGGATCCTGATGCAGGAGCGTGATGACCCCGTAATCGGTGTGTGGCGCCACGCCGTACTGCCGGTCACCAAGCTCGGGCGGCTGCGGGGGATAGTAGACCAGCGAGCCACGCGAAATCGGCTTCTCAAAGCGCTGGATGAAGGTGTCGTCGGGGGCGTTCAGGCTCACGGCGAGCGCGCGAAGAAGCCGTTTGGCGCAGGCATGCGCCTCATCGAGATAGCGGTTCAAGACGGGTCGCAGCTCGGGCATGAAAGCGGGCCAGCGATTCGGTCCGATCATGCGGTTTCCTGCCAGAAAGTCGGGGTCGTCCTCGCCCACGTCCAGCCCCCAGATGAAACTTTCCTTGAGGTCCGGGCGCGCGCGGTCATACATCTTCGCTTCGCCCTGCTTGATGTAGCCGCGATGCCTGCCAACTGGCTCGATCGAGAGCTTGTCTGCGAGCGGCGCCGCGAAAAAGCGTCGGGCCGTGGCGTCGACCTCATCGATCAGCGACTGTGCAATTCCATGCCCGCTCACATAGAAGAAGCCGATCCGCGCGGCCGCCTCGCGCATCTGTTCGCCCACTTCTTCGAGCGTGGCGCGATTCGGGTCGGCCAGTCCGGATACGTCAATGACTGGAATGTCGTCGGCCGATACGACGCGAGCGCTGTGCCGGTTCATTCGTCTTCCTTGTAATAGCCGATCACGTCGCCCTGGGTGGTCACACCCAGGCCATTGAGCAGCCGGTTCGAATAGTTGAAATAGGCGCAGACCTGATTGACCTCCAGTATTTCGCCATCGTTGCAGCCGGCTGCATGCAGCGCATCGATATCGGCCTTCTCCATGCGTGCGACGCTGGTGGTGAGCTTGCCGGCATAGCGAAGCAGTTCGAGCTCCTTGCCGTCGAATGCCTGTTCGGGTGCCCGTGCCGAGAGCGCAGCATGAATTGCGTCGGAACGCGCCTTGTCGCGAATCAGACGCCGGGCGTTGGACCAATGATGCGTGAGGCTGTAGGCGCATTCGTTGAGCATGCTCACATAAGACGCCACCACTTCAAGAAACCAGAACGGCAGCGTGTTGTCGGGGTTGTGCAGCACGCTTCGATAAAGCGCCACATGGCCTTCCATCGTGTGCGGTCGCAGGCTGTGCGCCTTCATGACGTTGTCCACGGTGCCGTGTGGCGTTGTCACTTTCTGATAGGCGGAGGCGAGCGATCCCTGCGCCTCTTCAAGGGGAATCATGCGGATCCAGGCGGACATCTGAGGTGCTCCAGGGCTGGGTTGATCAGGGCGAGGTGTTCGCAGCGTGGGCCGAGCGCGCGCGTGGACCCAGTGAATTCAGGCGCACGCTGCGCTCAATCCGGAAGCGGTATCGGCCGAGGCTGCCGCGCGAACAGGCGCTTCACCATCGGCTCGAAATGCTCGAGCGGCGCACAGTCATAGGCTGGATCGACAGTCGCCTGGTCGTAACGCGCCACGAAGGTTGCCGCCCACTCGAAGTGCGGATGTCCGCGCCAGCGCTCGCGGGCGTGCTGGTCGGCGTCCGGATGATGGGGGGCGTGAACATCCTGAAAAATTGCATGCCTGCGCAGCATCCATTCATTGCGTTCGCCGACATAGGCGCCGAGCAGCGCGGCTGCGAACTCGCCGTGCCGTTGCGGGCAAACAATGAAACCGATGTCATGCAGCAGCGCCACCACCACATCCTCCTCATCGAGGCCGTCGCGCAGCGCCATGGTGGCGGACTGCAGGCTGTGGCGATAGTTGTTCACCTGATAGCCGAACGTGGTGTCGTGCTCGGAGGCCGCGAGCATGCGAAGCACCTGCCTGGCCTGCTCGTCGGCGTAGTAGCGCTTGCGCTGGGTGCCCAGCAGGTCCCAGTCAGCGCGGGTGAAGTCTTCAAGCGCAGTTTTCTCCACGTATTGCCAATCGGGCAGGTGGAGCGGGCTTGCTTTCGGGTGTCCTTTCATTGGGGTGCTCCCACCAGGGCCTGCGCGAGCCAGGCCTCGGTGGCCGGGTGCCAGGGGGCAAGGCCGGTAGCGACGGCCGGATGATCGGCGCTTCGCGCAAGCCAGCCGGCGATCGAGTCGGGCATTGCAAGCGGTTGACCGAGCGCCTCCAGGAGGCGCACCGCGAGCCGCAGTGTGACGGCAAAGCCGCAGTCGGCGGTGCTGAATGCCTCGCCGGCGATCCAGTGCGCGTCGCCAGATCGTAGCTGCTCGAGTTGTCGCAGCCGCTCTGCGATGGCGGCAGCCAGGGTGGGCAGCGCTTCGCGTCGGGCAGGATCGCGAATCAGCGGAAACAGGGCGCGCACGGCAGGCTCCACCGCCAGATCATGCACGCGGGCCAGCATCCGGACCCGCGCGCGGGCGGCAGCATTGCCGGGCAGCAGCGCCGGCCCCTCGAAAGCTTCATCAAGGTATTCGATGATTGCCTCTGATTCGGCCAGCAGGAAACCATCATGGTCGATGGCGGGAATGGTGCCGGTGGGAATGATGGCGCGCCAGGCATCGGACCGGTAACCGCCTGGTGGCGGACGTTCATCGAAGGCAATGCCCTTTGCGTGAAGGGCAATCCGCACCTTGGTGCTGAAGGTGGAAACCGGTAGCCCGTAGAGGATCAGCATCTCAACGCTCCGCTTCAAACTGAGCCACATCGCGTGCAGCATCCCCCACCGCGGCGGCGAGCAGCGCCTCGCCCTGCTCGCGGGTGGCGAGGAGCGAGTGTGAACCCACCCGGCCATCAGGGAAGGCCGCGCGATGGGTGCTCCGGTCGAAATGATTGTCGCCGCTGTGGTCGCGCAGAAAAGCGGCGTCGAGCGCGGGTGGCGCCTCGAGCGCCTGCTGGGCGCCTTCGCTGCGCGCGCGATCACTGGCTGCCGGTTCAGCCGCCATCGCGATGGCAATTTCACTGGGTGTGGCGTGAAGGCCTTCGTGTGCGCCATACCAGTCGTGCCGCAGTTGATTCACCTCGGGATACTCCCACCAGCTGCGCAAACGGCAGCGGGCCATCCGGGCGCCCTGCATCCTGGCGCGTTCGAGATAAAAATCCTGAAATGCTGCGCGCGCCACGCCGATGTTCGCGCCATGGCCGTTCAGGCAGTAGATCCGCTCAAACCCCTGATCGGCAAGCGCATGCAGCAGGTCCAGAATGAGTGCAAGTAGCGTACTTGCCCGTACCGCGATGGTTCCCGGGAAGCCCAGGTTGAACTGCGCAACCGTATGGGCAAGCGTTGGTGCGACGAGCACGCCGGTGCGTTCGCCGAGTCGGCCCGCAATGGTCTGCGCGCACAGTGAGTCGGTGCCGATCAGCCCGACCGGCCCATGCTGCTCGGTGGACCCGAGCGGCAACACGATGGTGCGCGATCGCTCCAGGTACCGCGCCACCTGCGCCGAGGAGCTGAGGGCGAGCTGCATGGTGATGGCCTCTTTCGACGCGCCTTACCGCTGGTGACGCGACATCCGGCGCTCGAGCGAGCGCACGCCCCAGGAGGTGAGCAGGATCAGCACCAGATACTCGAGGACCAGCATGGTGTAGATCTCGAGCGGGCGATATTCGGTCACATTGAGTTCGTTGGCGCGGCGCGTGAGCTCTTGCAGACCGATGACCGAGACCAGCGAACTCATCTTGAGCACATAAACGAACTGGTTGCCAAGCGCGGGAAGAATGGTGCGGATGGCCTGCGGGAAAATCACCAGCCGGAAGGTGTGCCAGCGGGACAGGCCCAGCGAGCGCGCCGCCTCGCTTTGACCGCGCGCGACCGACTGGATGCCCGCGCGGAAAACTTCAGCCTCGAAGGCGGAGTCGGAGAGCGCAAGTGACAGGACGCCTGCTGTGAAGGCGCCAAACTGCAGCCCGGTAATGACCGGCAGACCGTAGTAGACCCAGAGGAGCAGCACCAGAAGCGGGATGGCGCGCAGGCACTCCACATAGACGCGCGACGCGCTGCGAAGCAGCCGCGAGGACGACATGCCGGCGAGTGCCATTGAAATGCCGATCAGCACCGACAGCACAATGGCGCAGACCGCGAGCGAGATCGTGAGACCCAGCCCCGCCGCCATGAACTGGATGTTGCCCAGTCCTTTGGCGGAGAGCGGATTGAAGATGTACCAGCCCCAGGTGTAGCCCCCGGAGCTGGATGCGCAGCCCGCCAGCAGAAGTGGCAGGGCCGCGCAGAAGGCGAGGATTACTGCCCGCCGAGCCACTTGGCTTCAAGAGCCCGGAAGAAGCCCTCGGATTTCTTGAGCGCAATCCAGTTGTTGACGTAGGTTGTCCAGACCGCGTCACCCTGGGGCAGCGGATACGCAAACGGCCGCTTGTTGCGGAGTTCGGCGCCGCCCACGATCGCGAGATTGGGGAACTGCTTGACGAGCGTGGCAGCTTCCACATTGCTGGTGATGGTGGCCTGCGCGCGGCCGGCCAGCACTTCCTGGTAGCCGGTGGCGGGTTTTTCAACCGAGCGGACGCGGGCCTGCGGGAAGTGGGTCTTCGCCTGCTCTTCGAACACGGTGCCGAGCAGCACGGCCACCACGGTGCCTGACTGGTTGAGGTCGGCCCAGCTCTTGAACTTGGCCGCGTCGTTTTTCTGCACCAGCGGTACGGTGCCCGCCTCGGTGTAGGGGTCGGAGAAGGCAACAGTCTTGGCGCGCGCCATGTTGAGCGAGGCGCCCGAGAAGATGTCGTAGCGGTTTGCGGTGATGCCGGCAACCAGCGTTGCCCACTCCGCGGGAACCCACTCGATCTTCACACCCAGGTCTTTAGCGAACTGCTCCATGGCCTCGATGTCGAAGCCACGGTAGCTGTTGGTGGCAGGGTCGCGAATCGACATTGGGTTGAAGTCGCCGGTGGTGCCAACGCGCACCGTGCCACGCTCGAGCACGGTTTGAAGTCGTGATTTACCAGGGGCCTGCGCCTGGCTGGCCGCAGTGAACAGGGCAAGGCTGGTCGCGGCAAGGGCAACCAGGATCCGGAAGGCTTTCATCAGACAGTCCTCATCGGTTAAACGGGTCGGGCAGATGTTAGCAGCAAACCCTCACCCCGCCAGCGATGCGGGCATCGTGCGCGGGGATGTGCGGCTACACTCGCGACGCGATGCGTTATTCGATCTTCAACCTGATCAGCCAGGCCCTGCGAGGCCATCGCGGCTGGCCGCGGGCCTGGCGCGCTGCAGCGCCTGCGTCGAGCTACGATGCGGTCATCGTGGGCGGTGGCGGCCACGGGCTGGCATGTGCCTGGCATCTCGCCCGCGACCATGGCCTGCGCGTGGCGGTGCTCGAGCGCGGCTGGATCGGATCCGGGAACACCGGTCGCAACACCACCGTGATCCGCTCGAACTACCTGCGCGAGCAGGCGATCCGTTTTCAGGACGAGAATCTGCGGCTCTGGACCGACCTGTCGGCAAAGCTTGACTTCAACCTCATGGTGAGCCACCGCGGACAGATCGAGCTGCTTCAGACCTGGGGCAAGGTGCGCGATTCGCGCCGGCGCCTTCACACCATGCGGATGGTAGGGGCCGATTACGAACTCCTCAACGCCGACGAGTGCCATCGCCTCCTCCCGCTTCTGAACCGTGCGCCCGACATGCGGCTTCCCATTCTCGGAGGGGCCTGGCAGGGGCGCGCCGGCACTGTGCGTCACGACGCGGTGGCCTGGGGTTACGCGCGGGCTGCAAGCACCGCGGGCGTGGACATTGTCGAGGGCTGCGAGGTGACCGGCATCGATTGCCCTGGGGGCCTGGTGAAGGGCGTGCGCACGTCGCGCGGCGACATCACCACGCCGCTTGTTGGTCTGGCGGTCGCGGGCCACTCGGGACGGCTGGCGGCCATGGCGGGGCTGCGACTCCCCATTGAAACCGTCGCTTTGCAGGCGTTTGTATCCGAGCCGCTCAAGCCCGTGCTTGACATCGTGGTGACGGCACCGGCGCTCGCGGTCTACCTCAGTCAATCCGACAAGGGCGAGCTGGTCATTGGCGGAGGCGCCGACGGGTACGCGTCCTACGCCCAGCGGGGCACGCCACAGGTGGTGCTCGATACCGTGGCCTCGATGATCGAACTGTTTCCGTCCTTTGCGCGCATCAAACTCCTCCGTCAGTGGGCGGGTGCAATCGACCTCTCGGTCGACACCACGCCGATCGTCTCGGACACGTCGGTCAAGGGACTGTTCGTGAGCACGGGTTGGGGCTCGGGCGGCTTCAAGTCAATTCCCGCAGGCGGTCGCAGTTTCGCGAGGCTGATCGCCACTGGCGAGCCCGACCCGTGGATTCGGCCGTTTTCGCTGGAGCGTTTCCTCACCGGGCGGCTCCTGTTTGAAACCGCCAGCGCCTCCAACAGGTTTTAGGGATGCTCAGACTTCACTGCCCCTTTTGCGGCGAGCGTCCTGAGACCGAGTTTCAGTGCGCGGGCGAGGCCACGCGCCGTCCGGACGATCCGGGCGCGCTTGATGAGGCCGCGTGGTCGCATGTCCTTTACCAGCGTGCCAACCCCTCGGGCTGGACCCTCGAACTCTGGTGGCATGTGGCCGGATGCCGTCAATGGCTGCGTGTCGAGCGGCACACCCTGACCCACGACATCGGGTCGATCACGGTCGCCGGAGAAGCGCAGTGAGCGCGGGGTTTCGCCTGGCCGAGGGCGGCACCGACATCGACCGTTCGCAGCGGCTCGAATTTCGGTTTGATGATCGAAGGCTCGCGGGTTTTGCCGGCGACACGTTGGCCTCGGCGCTTCTTGCCAACGGTGTGCGCACAGTGGCCCGCAGCTTCAAGCTTCATCGGCGACGCGGCATTCGCGCCGAGGGCTGGGATGATCCGAACGCATTCGTGCAGCTGGTTGAACCCTGGGAGGAGCCCAACCTGCTCGCCACGCGGGCGCCGCTTGCGGCGGGGCTGGTCGCACGCGGCATGCATGGCTGGCCCGGCATCGAATGGGATGTCGGCGTGGTCGCCGACTGGGTCCATGCGTTGCTGCCCGCGGGGTTCTACTACAAGACCTTCAAGTGGCCGGGCTGGGCCTGGCCGATCTATGAATCCTTCATTCGCCGCGCGGCCGGGTTGGGGCGTGCACCGCGCGCGGCGGGGGGGCCGCGGGTTGAACGACGCCACGTCAAAGCCGATGTGCTGGTGGTGGGAGCAGGCCCCGCCGGGGCGACGGCGGTGGCGCAGCTGCTCGCTGCCGGCTGCTCGGTGATCTGGGCCGACGATCGCGAATCACCCGGCGGAGCGCTGGGTGCAAGCGTCGAGCCCTCCGAGCGCGCAGCACTTGATTCCATTCGGGGGGATGCGGCCCGATGGTCGTCTGCGCCGGGTCTGCGCAGGCTCGCAGCCACGACGGTGCTGGCGCTTCATGATCACGGCCTCGCGATGGCACTCGAGCGCGACGGATGGTCGCGCGAGTGCCTGTGGATGATCCGCGTCGATGCAGTCTGCCTCGCCACAGGTGCCTTCGAGCGCGGCCTTGCGTTCGAGGACAACGACCGCCCGGGGGTGATGACCGCTGGCGCAGTGCGCTCGGCGCTGCATCGTTACGCTGTGGCCCCATGTCGGCAGCTGGTGCTTGCCGCGAGCGATCCGTCGGCATGGCCGGTCGCGCTCGAGGCGCACCGTGCGGGCCTCCAGGTGGCCGCGGTCGTATCGCCGCGACTGGCGGCTGCGCCAGCCACGATTCGCGAGGCGATACGCGATCGCGGAATCGCGCTCATTGAAGGGCAGGTGCTTCGCGCGCAGGGTGGTCGGCAGGGGCTTTCCGCGGTCACGGTAAGCACAGGCGGCGCAGCGCTCACGCTTGCCTGCGATGGCCTGGCGATCTCGGGCGGCTGGAACCCCGCGCTTCAGCTTTATGTTCAGGCAGGCGGTATTGCGCGCTACCACGCTGCCAGCGGCGCGCTTCGAGGAGAGCCCGACGATCGGATGCCTGTGCTCGCGGGCGCTGTGGCGGGTGCCGCGTCGACTGAAGCGTGCATGGAAAGCGGCAGGCAAGCGGCGCGCAGGCTTCTTGATCGATTGTCCGGCGCGCGTACACCGGGGTCGTCGGTTGCGCCCGCGCCGATGCAGCAGACGAGCGACATCAACCTGGACGCGGCCCCGGCGCAGCAGGCTCATGAGACCGGCTCCTTGACGCCCCTGGATGCCACCCGCGTGTTTGTCGATCTCGCAGGCGATGTAACTGCGGCTGACATCGCGCTTGCTTCGCGCGAGGGTTACTCGGCGACCGAATTGCTCAAGCGCTACACCACCTTGGGGATGGGCCCTGATCAGGGACGCTCGGCCGGGGTCGACGGCCTGCTGCATCTGGCCCGGCTGGAAGGCCGTGATCCGTCGTCGCTGCCCCCGACCCGCGCACGGCCGCCGTTCGTACCGGTGGCCTTCGGCACGCTGGCCGGATCCGACCCCGGCCCGCTGATCCGGCCCGTCCGTGAAACGCCGATCACCGCCTGGCATCGCGATCATGGTGCAGTGTTCTACGAATCCGGTGCCAATTGGCGCCGGCCTGGCTATTACCCGCACGCGGGTGAATCGATGGACGATGCGGTACGCCGCGAATGCCGTGCGGTTCGCCAGGCGGTGGGTGTCTACGACAGCTCGCCGCTCGGTAAATTCGAAATCGGTGGCCCGGATGCTGCGGTCTTTCTCGAGCGCGTCCTCGCGTGTCGGGTCAGCGACCTGCAGCCAGGCCGCGGCCGCTACGCGCTCGCGCTTCGAGAAGACGGTCGTATCTTCGATGACGGCACCGTGTTCCGGCTGGGCGACGGGCGCTATTGGCTGAGCAGCACCGCCGGCAACGCCGACGCGATGGCGGGCTGGCTTGAGTACGCGCGCCAGTGGCTGTTCAAGGGATCGCTACGGGTCCTGATCGAGCCTGTCGCATCGCATTGGGCTGACATTGTGGTGTGCGGGCCGCAGTCGCGCGATCTGCTCGCGCGACTGGTGGCGCCCGAGGCGTGCGCCGATCTCGCCCGTGAGTCATTTGCCTTCATGCGCTGGCGGCCCATGAAAGTGGCGGGCATCGAGGCGCGCGTGTTCCGCGTGAGCTTTACCGGTGAGCTCAGCTTCGAACTCTGCGTGCCGGCTTCGCGCGGGCTTGCACTCTGGGAGGCGGTCATGGCGGCCGGTGCCGACCTGGGCATCGAGCCGGTGGGGTCGGAGGCCAACCATGTGTTGCGGGTTGAAAAGGGTTTCATCTCGCTTGGGCATGAAGTGGACGGAGATACGAACGCCGATGATCTTGGTCTGGGCTGGGGCGTGCACTGGGACAAGCCCGACTTCATCGGACGGCGTTCGCTGGTGCGTGATCGGGCGCAGCCCGCTGGGCGCAGGCATCTGGTCGGGCTGGAGTGCGTCGATGGGGGGCTGCCCTTTGAAGAAGGTGCGCAGCTGCTGAGCGGCGATGCGGTGCTGCTTGCGGGTCAGTGCCAGTCGATCGGACTGGTGACCGCCAGCGTAAGCAGCGAGGCACTGGGCCGGCCGATTGCGCTCGCCTTGCTCGAAGCGGGGCGCTCGAGGATGGGCGAGATGGTGCAAGTCACCCAGGCGCAACCGCTGCGCGCGCCTGGGCAGGGGCCGAGCGCTGGTGCAACGGGCGACGCGGTGCGGCCCGGTGAACCGGTGAAGGGTCTGAGCCTTCGCGCCGCGCGGGTGGTGGCGCCGATCTTCCTTGATCCCGAGGGCGGGAGGATGCGTGGCTGAATCGCCTGAGGCGCTCTGGCTCGAGCGGGCCCCACCCAGGGCCCTGATCTCGGTTCGTCTGGCCTGCGCTCCCGACAGTGGCTGGGTGGGCGAGGCACTGGGTGTTGAATGGCGGTCCCAGCCGCTGACACTCCATCATGCAAAGGGGTGGCGGTGGTGGTCCACTTCTCCGGGCGTCTGGCTGATTGAGGGTGCCGCGGAAGAAGAAGCGAGTCTTTATCGCTTGCTCGAGCCACCCGGCGCAGCCCGCCTCGCGCTGGTGACCGTGGTGAGCGACGCGTGGGGGACTCTACGCTTGAGCGGGTCAGCCTCGGCCCTCGCCGATCTGTTCGAATGCGCGGGACCTACAGGCTCGGAGGCTCTGACAGGCCGCTGCGTGGCGACCCGGCTTGGCGCCTTCGCAGTCACGCTGTATGAGCCGCCGTCTGTGGGGGAACATCAAGCGGTCGCCTGTCGGCAGATTGAACTGCGCGTGGAGCGGCCGCTGCTCGGATCGCTTGAGCAGTGGCTGATCCGGCTTGGTGCGCAGCGGGCTCGCTGAGGGGCTCGCAGAGCGGGCGCGCTGAGCGGGCGCTACAGGAGGGCAGAAGCGCGTTCAGCGGGCTTACGCGGCCGCGTCGGGCTCGGCAGCGACGCGTTTCCTGATGGGACGGATGGCGCGCCGCGTGGGATCGCGACGAGCGTCATCGGTGGAAGCTTCACCCGTCGACGGGGCCTTTGCCGCTGCACCTGAAGATGCTGCACCCGAGGCCGCAGCCGCCTCGGCCGCCACCACATGCCGGTGGAGGAGGGCAATCAGCCCCGAAAAAACCTTGGGCGTGCCCGCCACGATCTGCTCGGAAAACAGGTAATCGCCCTCGGCGCCGAAGTTGCCGACCATCCCGCCTGCCTCGGTGATGAGCAGGCTGCCGGCCGCCGCATCCCAGGGCGCGAGGCCCAGTTCGAAGAACCCGTCGAGGCGACCAGCGGCAACATAGGCGAGATCGAGTGCCGCAGCCCCGGGGCGGCGCAGCCCCGCGGCGCGCTCCATCACGACCCGCATCATGGCGAGGTAACCATCGAGCATGTCGAGCTTTCGGAAAGGAAAGCCGGTCCCGATCAGAGATTCTTCAATCCGGATGCGTTTCGAGACCCGGATTCGCCGGCCATTGAGATAGGCACCGCGACCGCGCGATGCGGTGAAGAGCTCATCTCGCGACGGGTCGTATACCACTGCCTGGGTGACCACACCTTTCTGCATGAGCGCGATGGACACGGCGTATTGCGGAAAGCCGTGAATGAAGTTGGTGGTGCCATCAAGGGGGTCGATGATCCAGATGTGTTCGGCCTCGCGGGGATGACCCGCAGGGCCTTTTGGATCGTGGCCCGATTCTTCGGCGAGGATAGAATGGTTCGGATAGGCGGTACGCAGCACCTCGATGATGGCCTCTTCCGAAGCGCGATCCACTTCGGTGACGAAGTCATTACGCTGTTTGCGGGCCACCGCCAGCGTGTCGAGGTCGAGGCTGGCCCGGTTGATGATACGGCCGGCCTGCCGAGCGGCCCGGACCGCTGTGTTGAGCATCGGATGCATGAACGCGTCCTGAAATCCGTCATTTTAAGGGAAGCCGATGCACGGGCTGCAGTTCGATCCACCGGAAGCGTTTTCAAGAATCCGTTTCGTGCTGGTTCAGCCCAGTCATCCGGGCAATGTCGGGGCCACCGCACGCGCCATGCGGGTCATGGGGCTGGAGCAGCTGGTGCTCGTCGATCCGCGCTTTCCCGACGTGCTTTCGCACCCGGATGCCATCGCGTTTGCGAGCAACGCCACCGGGGTGCTGGCGAACGCCCGGGTGTATGCCACGCTTGAAGAAGCGCTTGCGCCGGTGTCCTTCGCGGTGGCGGTGAGTGCGTCGTCGCGCGAATTTGGCGCCACGCCGCAGACGCCTTCCGCCGCTGCGCGCGAAGCCCTGCGCGAACTGTCGATCGATGCCGTGCATCAGGTGGCCTTCGTCTTTGGTCCCGAGCGCACCGGGCTTTCCATTGAATCGGTGGGCCGCTGTCAGGCGGTTACGTCGATCCCAACCGCGCCCGGCCATGGTTCGCTCAACCTTGCGCAGGCCGTTCAGGTGATGGCCTACACACTCTCCTGCGAACTCTCCTCGCCCATCGAGCCCGATTTGCCGTGGCAAGGGCGCCTCGCCACCCATGAAGCGGTGGAGCGGGTCTTCGAGCACCTGGAGCGCTCCATGGTGGCGATCGGCTTCATCGATCCACGGTATCCGAAGAAGCTCATGCCAAGGCTCAGGCGGCTGTTGTCGCGCACCCGGCTCGAGGTGGAGGAGGTCGATATCCTGCGCGGCATTTGCACCCAGATCGACCGACAGGCGGCGCTTCTCGACAAGGCGCGCCGGCAACCCTGAGCGAGCAAGGTTTCCCGACAGCGCCTACACTCACCGCCCTTGAGCGGGACGGAGCTGCCGAGCGGCGTCCGCCCCGAAGCTGACCTGGCCCGGAGTGCACTGATCATGTTCGAGCGACTGCGCGACGATATCGCAGCGGTAAGGGAGCGCGACCCAGCCGCGCGTTCAACGCTCGAGGTGTGCCTGTGTTACCCCGGGATTCATGCGCTCGCGTTCCACCGCCTCGCCAACCGTCTGTGGCGGGCGCGCTGGACCACCGCGGCGCGCTGGGTCTCGCACCTGAGCCGTTTTCTGACCGGAATCGAGATTCATCCGGGCGCGACCATCGGGCGGCGAGTGTTTATCGATCATGGCATGGGCGTGGTCATCGGCGAGACCGCCGATATTGGCGATGATTGCACGATCTACCAGGGCGTCACCCTGGGCGGTACGTCGCTGGTACGCGGATCAAAGCGCCATCCCACGCTCGCTGCCGGGGTGGTGGTGGGTGCAGGCGCCAAAGTACTGGGGCCTTTCACCGTGGGCGAGGGCGCACGCATTGGCTCGAATTCGGTGGTGGTGAAGGAGGTGCCCCCCGGCGCCACCGCTGTGGGCATTCCAGCCCGGGTGATCGAGAGCGAAGAGGCTCAGCGCCGCGAGGCCCAGGCCGCAAAGATGGGCTTCTCAGCCTATGCAGTGACGCAGTCGGCCGATGACCCGCTGGTGATTGCGTTGCACCGGCTGATCGATCATGTCGCGGAGCAGGACAGGCAGATCGAAGCGCTTCAGGAGGCGCTTGCGAGGGTGGGGGGCAATGTGGCTCGGGGAGAGTCCCTTCCGCTTGACGTGAGGACGCTCACGCGGATGGTGGATTGAGCGGGACGCTTTTCCACCCTTCCTCGCCGACCCTCAGCACCCCGCCTCGCTGGGCTGCCGCCAGCCAGTCGGGCAGCACCCAGCGCTCAAATCCATCGCCCAGGGAGTAAGTTCCCGGCCGATGCGTATGTCCATGAATCACCTGTCGAACGTCGGCAGTGACCAGAGCTGCGCGTACCGCTGCCTCGTTCACGTCGCCAACATCCTGCGCCTGCTTGTTCAACTCGCTCTGCGCCCGCATCTCGCGGGCGATCGCCAGTCGGTCCGCTAACGGCCGCGAAAGAAAACCGGCCTGCCACGCCTTGCTGCGCACCTCGGCGCGAAACCGCTGATAGGCCACGTCATCCGTACACCAGGCATCGCCGTGGGCAAGGAGCACAGGCTGACCGAACAACACGACCACGG
>JBMSQB010000023.1:0-54165 GCA_049423065.1 Burkholderiaceae bacterium | reverse complement strand
CGCCCCGCGTCTATCCATCGCTGCGTCATGCCTCGCGCGAGGCTATACCGGGCGCAGTTGTACTGCTCCAGTTGGTCGAGCTCGGTGTTCACGATACGGTGCAGCGCTGCGCTGTCAGCGCTGTCAACGTGCACATCGGCGAATGCGGCTTTCAACGTGCGCCCATGGAAAATAATGAGCTGCATCAGCTCGTTCAAGGCCTGTCGGTACTTGGTCCGAATCGGGTCGGGTGCTGACAGGGAAGCGCGCAGCACGCTGTACTTTTGAATCGAGCGGCGGTAGATGAACTCGAACAAGTCCGCCGCGGCAGCTACGTTGCGCTGCTCGTAGACACCGAGCATGGCTGTCGCGTAGTCGGAACGCTCCACGTCCAGGAATGACAGCGGTGCGCAGTTGTAGAGCATGAGCGGCATGTTGGCGCTCAGCCGGCTCGTGCGTTTGTTGCCGTCTGTAAAGGGCTGCAGGTAGGCCAGGTTGACCCACAGGAAGAAGGCAGCCTCCACCGGATTGCGGATGTTCCGGACCTTGTCGACGATGGCGTTCAGCATCTCCTCAAGGAGCGAAGGGGTGCTGCTGGGGGTGTAGACCGAGCCGTCGATGTTCACCACGCGCCGGCGGATGCTGCCGATGTCGCGTGAGTCGCGAATGAGGTCCCGCATCAGGTTGGCCTGCAGGTCGACGATCACAGGCACGGTGATGCCCTCCATCGGCACAGCATCGACCATGAACTCGATGGCGCTCTTGTGATTGAGCAGCATCAGCGTGTCCTCATCGAGCGGGCCGCCTTGTTGGCCGAGCTCGAAGAGTTCCTTGGTGTCGAGCAAGCTCTTGTTGTTGCCCTCGAGGCGCGATGACGACCAGGACAGGTCGATGAGCAACTGCTCGAGCACCTCGCGCGCGTAGGTTCCTGCGGGTTGCTGGTCTCGGCTGCGGCCCGCGTTGTACAGGTCCGTGGCCAGTTGGGGCGCAAGCAAGCTCGACTGGTTCGGAATGTAGCTGTTTACGAAGCCGCTGTCGTAGCCCACGGGCGTGCGGGCGCCCAACGGTGCGCGAAGCGCCTCGACGAGGGGCTGTGCAGTCGCTGACCATTGAAGCGCTCCAGACCTGGCCGGGGTTTGGGTGCCAGTGGGCAAAGCGCGTAGCGCCGCCTCGGCCGCTGCGGTGGCCAGGTAGCGGGTCGACCGACCGTTCCCCTGCTTCTTCAGAAAGCCAGCGGCAAGAAGGTTCCGCAAGCCCCGGTTGATGGTGGGTCGGGAGACCTTGAGGGCCTGCTCAAGCGCACTTGGCGCGACGGGCTGCCCCGCCGCGAGGACCTGGCGCAGCAGCGCCTCATGGCGAGGCGACGGTGTGGAAGTTGTCATGGGGCAGGGAATCGAGGAGATTTCGCGATTAATCTCGTCAGTCGACAAGAATAGGCAGTAATCTTATCTCTGTAATGATCAGATTGATAAGAATAATGACAAAAATCTCCTGAGGCCAGAGGGCTATGCAGCCAGCAACAGCACAGCTTGCGCCGGATCGCAACCGACGGTATCGTCAGGTATTACCAATCAATACCAAATTGGAAGCCGTCATGGCTGGTGCTGCCGCTCGACCCGTAGCGATCAAGATCGACGAGGACACCAAAGCGCGCATCAAGCGTCTGGCAGAGGCGCGCCAGCGTACGCCTCACTGGCTGATGCGAGAGGCGATCAATCAGTATGTCGACAGGGAAGAAAAGCGGGAAGCATTTCGCCAGGACACCCTTCGGGCGTGGGAGACCTTCCGCGCTACTGGCCAGCACGTGACGGGCGATCAAGCAGATGCCTGGCTGGCCCAGTTGGAACAGGGAAACGACGTTGATCCGCCAGAATGCCGCAGCTGATCTGGTCGCCCCGCGCGCTGCTCGATGTGCAGCGCCTCTATCGATTTCTGGCCCTACAGAATCAGGAGGCGGCAAAACGGGCGGTGACGGCCATTCGTCAAGGCGTCAAAGTGCTGTCTCTACAGCCCGGTATGGGAAGGCCCGTCGAAGACATGGATGACGAGTTCCGTGATTGGATCATCGACTTTGGCGACAGTGGCTTCGTGGCCCGCTACCGTCTGGATGCTCGCAACGAGATCATCCTGGCGGTAAGGCATCAAAAGGAAGCGGGTTTCTAAAAAATACACTGCCTGAACGGTTGCTCTGGACCGCTGCCGCCTGGTCCGATTACGTTTATTGGTAGGGTCAGGAAGCCGCTCGCTTGCGTAAGACCTATCGGAGTAGGCCAGTCGGTCAGACGAGCTCCGCTGGTTGGGACAAATTCCGGGATCATTAAGGCATTGTTCTCTACGCTCACTCGGAAACTGACGTTGTGCTGCTGGCTTTGAAGCATCAACGCCAGTTGATCTATTCGGCGGACAACTTATGATCGGTTCGACGAGTTCAATACGAAACTACGACCGCAACTGTTGAACCGCCCTGATTTCATAGTCGTCGATCAGTTTTTTAAAGTGCTTGTAGACCGCATCCATCTTTACATTCAGGTGGATGCTGGAAAACCCCTCATCGTTATTGTCCAACGGAATCAAACCAGTGACCACACTCTTGAAGTGCTCGGGATCTTTGTGTCTGACGGGCAGGTAGGCATCAATCGCCGCGAAGATGTCGTCCAAGGTATAGGCATGGTCTCTCGTGAGAACCATCAAGTCGTAGATGTCCCGAGACTTCGCTCGGTCGTACACGACGATGCTTTTCATGACAAGAAGTCCATCGACGCCCAGCACATCAAATCCGCCCTTGGACACGACCACCTTTGGGGCTGACTTCAGGAAATCAATTTGCTTCTTGGGTCGATCGCCTTCATTGCGGGAATGAAACGTCACCTTGGCGCCATCGATCAGGTAGTCCTGAATGTAGTGATCAAGGTTCTCGGACGTATTGATTTTGAATCGCAGTTTTTGTTCTGATGTGATCAGGCTTTCAATCGCGGCACCCCCTGCAGCCAAATCATCCAGGAGTCCATCGATGGCCTTGATGGGCAATTTCTGGCCAAAGATGTTGAAGTCCAGGTCTTCGCTGATTCTGTGCCCAATTTGCAATGCCAATGCAGTGCCACCGACCAGGGTAAATCCCGCCAGCCTGGGGTCGTCCTTGAGGCGTGCGAAATTCTTTTGCGTTGCCTCTGGCATGAATTCCAGTTTGAGCTCAGGCATGCGCATGCTTCTGTGAAGCTCGCAGGCCCTTGCTGATGTTGCTCAGCATTCGGGTGACGCTGGCAGCGGTCACAGGCTCAAACGCACGCCGCTTGAATACACGTTTGACCTTGGGGACACCGTAGTAAAAGCACAGCCGAGCCACATCCTCGAATTTATGTTTCTCGAGCACCTTCCCGATCAGCACATCGTCCCTGATGTTCGGGTTGGGCCAGTCGTACGCACCTGACAAACCGATCTTGACGGACTTGCGTGGTGCATTGGCTTGCTGGATGGCGGTGCGCAGCCACGCCGGGATCAGCGCAGCGTAGCTGTTGATTTCTCCTTCGGCCCAGTCACCTGTGGCGCGCTGGATTTCCAGTGTCGTGAGGTTTTTCATGCCCTGGGTCCACAGCGCAAGCAAAACCCCGCCCTTGGGGCTTGCCGCGAGCTGGACTTTCCTTTGGCTCATGCGTTGGAATTGCACGGTGTGCCCTGCAGCCTTTCGGGTGCGTGACAACCCTGAGGTGGGCACCACCAGCACTTCGCCATGGCCTTTAGCTGGTGCGAGCACCACGTGCTCGCCTGTCTTGCGCGCAAGGGCGCTAGCCACCGTTTGCGCATCTACAGACTGACCAGCGGCGGCGTAAAGCCCGCGGGCCACCCGCATGATGGTGCCGTCCTTCATCAATCGAAAGAGCGCCTGGTCAACGGCTGCGCGCGATCCAGCCGACAAGAAGTCGGCACTGCAGAACACCGCCCCCTGGGGTTGGTGTGCGATGGCTTGCCGGATCGCTTGAGAAGTGCGCATGTCAGAAATTATCTGTGTTTTTCATTCAATGTCAATATTTTATGGCGGGTGCGTGCCCCCAGCTTAGGTTCTGGATCACGCTGCCCAGCCGGGCTGATCCACGAACGGTCATGTTGTCGGCCAGCGCGGTAACGCATCAGACTCCGCGTTCGGGCTCAAACCTGGATTGGAAAAGACTTCGTAGAGCCCCGAAGAGGGACGTCGGCGAACAAGTTCGGGCGGCGCTGCCTGCTGAGGAGTTCCGGGATACACGGTTCCCATGTTCGATGATTTCATGAAGCGCATGATGCCCGGCCCGGATTGGCGTCAGGGGTCAAGGGATTCTGTAGTCTGCACATCGGTCGCGCAGCCGTCATGCATCTCTTGAGCAATGAACTCAGCCAGTGGCTTGATTTGGCCGTGAACGCTCGCAGCTTCCAGGGCCTTCATATAGGCATCCCGCCGGCTCATTCGGATCACTGTCCACGGATAGCCACCGGAGGCCAAAAGTGTGTTCATCAGGAAGCGACCGATGCGGCCGTTGCCATCGTAGTAAGGATGAATAAACACGAATAGATGATGCCCGAGCACGGCGCGGACGCTGGCTTGCGGCTCTGTTTCGAGCAGGTCCCACAGTGTCTCCAGCGAATCCAGCAAGGCGTGGCTGGGCAGTGGGGTGTGCATCGAGTTGCGGATGTAGATCGGGCCATGTCGATAACCGGTGAGCTGGCTGGCTTCAACGATGCCGGCAGTGACCGACGGGCCGAACAACTCGGCATACCAATCGTGGTGGTCGCGCTTGACGACGCGACCCGCATTGTCATTGGCCAGCACTTTTCCAATGCTCTCCTTCACCGCCTGGAAAGCCTGGAAATATCCTCGCGCGGCCAGTGCGTCCCTCGTCTTGTCTTGCTCTGGATCGCCCTCGGGATTCCAGTCACCGCGCGCCACGCGCTCGATCAACTCGTCGGTGACGCGGTAGCCCTCGATGGACAGTGAGTTGTATGCGTCGGATGCGTAGCGTTCTTCGACTTGCGCCAGATAGTTGTCGACATCGCTGTTGATGCCTGGCGCGGGGGGAAAAATATTGATGACATCCTGGCGCCATCCGGCCCACATCGAGCGCAGGCGTAAAACATACGGGGAGCGTTCCTTGCTGGGGGGGAGGGTGGGCTCAGGCAACTCGAAAGGATTGACCAGCCTGAGTGTGATCTTGAACTTGGCAAAAGCCTTTTGGATCTGCTCGGCCTCATCCGGACGTTTGACGAATTCGAACGCGGCGGCCAACCTGCCGGCAGCCGAAACCATCTTGTCACCCGCAAGCAGCGTCGGCAGCAACTCGGATGCATGGCGGATCGTGGCAAGCGCGATTTCGGCCTCTCGCGGGTTATTGACAAAGAACGAGGGACCGGCCAGGCACAAGGCTTCGGCGACAGGCCAGACTTGCAGCCCTCGAACTTCCATGCGTGCATTGGAAACCCGGTTCTTGTCGGGGTAAACCAGCAGTGAGGTGTTGAAGGGCAAGTCCACCTTGGATGTGCTGCTGTCGACCGTGACACAGGTGACCTGCTTGGGCACGGTGGTGCTGCCGGTGTGAAGCATCAAGGATGCCTCGGGGTTCAAACAGTAGCGCTTGCCGAAACGTTTGCCCAGGTAGCCTGAGGCGAAGGCCCAGAAGGACGCGTACCACGCAGTAGTGTCTTCACTGCTGTTGCTCGGGCTCGCGCAGATGTACCAGCCCTTCATGACGGGTTTCAAAAACCCCGTTTCGACCAACACGGCGCGCTGCTCGTCGTCTGCGAGATCCGAGGCTTCGACCACGCCGTGATGCCTTTCCTGAAGCCGCTTGAGAGTCTTCAGCGCGGCTGCAAGCGTTGCGTTGCCTTTCGTCCGGCCCTTTGATGCGCGCATGAATCTACTTTGGTTTTGCTGGGAATATTACTTTAGCATTGGTCTGAAATTTACTTTGATTTGAGCCGGTCATAGGAGTTGATGCGTCGTCACTCAATTTTTCTCAACGCAGCCGTATCCACCGGCATGCGGACTGTCTGGCTGAGGATTTCCAGGAGCAGCAGCGAGCGTTGCTCGCCATCGGCCATTTGGTAGATGGCCTCAAGGCCGGCGAGCGGCCCTGTAGCGACAGTGACCCGATCACCGGGCTCAAAGAGGACTTCGGGTGTCTTGTCGCTCTCGCGGCTTCGAAGCAGGTCGATCAGGTCAGGGGCAACGCGCGCAGGCTGTGCGCCGAAATTAACCAGCCGATGCACGCCCAGCGTTGAGCGGATCGGCGACCAGCTTTTGCCTTGTTGGCCGCTGTCGAGTTCAATGAACAGGTATCGCGGGAACATGGCTTCGGTCACCTGCACCACGCGCGCCCTGCGGATTTTCTCCACCGTCAACCTTGGCAAATAGCAGCGATAGCCTTGTCGCTCCAGGTTGATCAGGGCCTTTTCTTCCTGACGAGGTTTGGTGTGAACCAGGTACCACGCCAGATTGGGAGGGGGCGGCGGATTGGGTGGAGCGGAGGGGGAGGTGATTTGTTTATCCATTTGGAGAGGTTCTACCCGCCCCAATGACACCGGCTCCTGTGCGCGAAGCGGCGGGCGTTGATAGTCTGGCATTCGCGGCGGCTGGGCCGGCAGCCATTCGCCGCAACTGTTCGTCGATATTGACCGGCGGGGTCCAACCCAAGACTTCCCGGGCCTTTGAGTCATCAATCAACAGCGATCCAAGCAGCCGATCGGCTTGCGCTGAACGACCGACAAGGCGGGCGGCGCCGCGAAGCAGCCACGCCGGTACCGGCAGCAATCGGCTTGAATGCCCATATGCAGTTGCAACCCTTCGTAGCAACTCGGTTGTTGAGATGTCTTCGCCATCCGAGACCAGAAAAACCTCGCCTGCGGCGTTGGGCGAAGCGTTGATGTCTGCGCAGAGCGTGGTGAACTCGACCAGATTGCTGAGGCCGATCAGGGATCGGCTGTTGCGTACCGCCCCAAGAGGAAGCGGGGTGGCCCTGGTAACCCACCGGATGAGTGATGCGAAGTTTCCCTTCACGCCCGGGCCATAAACAAGCGGTGGGCGAATGACGACCACCTCAAGTCCGGTGTGGGCTGCGTGTTGAGCCAGCTGTTGTTCGGCCTCCCACTTTGACGCCGCGTAAGCGTCCTGGGGCGAGGGCAGATCATCTGGTTTGAATCGACAACCGGGAGCGGTGCTTTCGCCAAGAACTTTGATCGAACTCATGAAAACGAGTCGGCGCACCCCGGCGGAAACAGCGCGCTGCGCGAGAAGCAGCGTGGGCGCAACGTTGCTCGCTCGAAAGGTCTGCAGAGGGTCCGGCTCCTGGTCATGCGTGACGTGGGCGC
The DNA here is from genome assembly GCA_049423065.1 of Burkholderiaceae bacterium. Classification (GTDB taxonomy): domain Bacteria; phylum Pseudomonadota; class Gammaproteobacteria; order Burkholderiales; family Burkholderiaceae_E; genus SYIM01. The sequence continues at coordinate 46,854 of JBMSQB010000023.1, read as the reverse complement.
GACCGGCAAGGTGAACGACGGTGTCGCAACCCGCGAGCGCTAAAGACCAGCTGCCGTCGCTCTCGCACACCACCTCGCCCGGCTCGTCAGTGGGCTGCCGCACGACAGCCACGACTTCAAATCCCCGCGCTCGAAGGTGCGTGCACAACTCGCGCCCAATGAACCCGTTCGCTCCTGTCACCAATATTTTCATCGTTGCAACAAGTCGAACACTTTCGCAGGGTACTTCGTGAGGATTTTCAATACGTTGGTGCGTATACCGTTTTCACGACAGGCACGAAGGACTTCCTGATTGAGCAGGATGGTTGATCGCCACCCGCGGGTGCTGGCGCCGCCAGTTTGCATGCGGACCAGCGATTTGGCGACATGATGGTACCGGAGGTGGTGACCATGGAATGCCCTGACCACATATTCATAGTCACCCGCGATCTTGTAGTTGATCTTGAAATACCCGACTCGGTCAATGACTGCGCGATGAAAGAACAGTGCCGGGTGAGCGGGCATCCACCCCCAGGCGAGCTTCGCCGGACTGAATCGGTCTGATCGATACCGCCTGACGACTCGGTGCGGGTTGATTTCGGCGAAAAACTCGACGTCTCCCATGAGCGCATCGAGACCACGCGCTTTCATGATTTGCGCGACCTCGGACAACACGTTGCGCGCTGCGTAGTAGTCGTCTGCGTTCAGGAAGCAAATGATGTCGCCGCTCGCGCGGTCCAGGCCCTTGTTCATTGCATCATAGATTCCACGGTCAGGTTCGCTCACCACCTGCGAGAGGCCCGATCGGTGCCGGGAGAGGATTTCTGCGGTGCCGTCGTTGGAGCCACCGTCAATCACAATATGTTCGATGCTCGCGTAGTCTTGTTCGGCGACCGAGACCAGCGCACGCTCCAGGGTTGCTGCGCTGTTGTGACAGGCGGTGATCACGCTGATTTTCATGACATCGCTGCCGCGCGATGAACGACCGCAAGAAAGTCTTCGGCAAAGCGCTGGACCGCTGCAGATGAGCCGTTGGGCGGGGCAGGCTGGGTGAGCTTAGCTGTGCCTGGGCTCAGCCAGACTGACAGCAACGCTTTGGCGAGCGATTCGGCACTGGAGCGATCAAAAAATCTGGCGAGTCCGCTTGCCTGCTCCTTGTGCACCGGAATATCCGAGAGCACCAGCGGCACGTGGAGCGCCCGCGCTTCTTCCACAGTTGTGCTCCAACCCTCAAACAAAGAAGGGTTCAGGACGGCCACACTGCCGACCATCAGCGGGGCTACATGCTCGTAGGGAATGAGCCCCAGCATGCGGAAGTGGTCGACCAAACCCTTCGCATGCAGTTGCTCGGAGATATGCAGAAAGTGCTGAGGCTTGTGGGGGTCGATTTGCTTGCCGGAGGCAGCCACCACAATCGAGTGGCCGGCCTGCTTCAGCAGGGCAAGCGCCTCAATCACCAGCAGATGATTCTTGTGCAGCCAGAACTGGTTTGGAAGGTAAATGTAGCGCTCTGGCAGGCCATACATTTCTCGCACGGCGCGAACAGCATGGGCGTCAGGTTGCTCGTCGGGCATCACCGAGAATCTAACGACCTGGGTGCGACCTACGGTGGCTGGATAGTGTTTTTCGCAGACGGAACGGGAGTCTTCGCTGCTAAGCATGACCAAGCGCTTGGCTGCGATTTGGGCCCGAAAACCAAGCTCTCGCTTCCACCACGCGAGACGAGAAAATCGCTGGGGCAATTCGCGGTGCTGGAAGTCGGGCATCCAGGCGATCGCAGGGATTCCCAGTTGAGCACCATGAAACTGGGCGTTCTCGAATACCGCTTGAATTCCGTGCTCGCGGAAGAGCCGGCGAACCGCTGGGTCGGCGCCGAGCAGGACGCTCAGCAGAAGCGCGCGCGGGCGCCTTGAAGCATTCACTGCTTGCGATTTCACGATTTCCACACCGGCAATCGCCCTGAACGGTTGCTCGATGTTCGGCTCGATGTCGGTGCCGAGAAAAAGCACCGGTGTCAACGCTGCGGCATGATGTGAGGTGATCACACGCAGCAGGTTGGTGAGGTAGTTATAGCCGCCCGTCCATGCTGTGCCACCAATGAGCGTAAAGCCAAGTCGGATCACGCTAGCGCCTGGTGAGCTGGAGGAACCACTCGACGAAGCTGTCGATTCCCGCAGCCAAAGAGGTGTTCCATTGAAAGCCCATGCTGATGAGGCGCGATGGATCCGCGACCAGACTGAGCGGGTCGCCGGGGCGGGACTTTCCAGAAAACTGGAACTGCGGACGAGGGGTGTCGGACGCGCGTTCATGCCAGGCATTGATCACCACGCGAGCGATGTCATGGACCGGTGTTCCGATGCCGGTGCCAATGTTTACAGTTTGGTGCGGCAGCGGGCTATCTGCCTGAAATGCAATCAACGCTAACGCTGCTGCAACATCGCTCACAAAGGTCCAGTCGCGAAGCTCTTTGCCGCTTCCGCCTAACAGCAGAGGATGATCGTTACTCGCGAGCCGCGTACAGATATCCCAAAGAAGCTGCTTCTTGAGCTCTGGCCCGTAGACTGAAAACAGTCGCGCCACTCGGTAATCGACTCCGTAGGTGTCGCCGTACGAGCGACACAACTGCTCCATCATCTTCTTATGGTGACCGTAGGGCGAGTAGGGCGTGCCGTTGACATCTTCCAGGATGCGGCCAGTAAACCCTGAGCCATAGACTGCCGCACTCGAGACCGCGATCAAGCGGGCTCGCGGTAAATCTACCCGCATCCATTCCAGCAGCTCGACCGTGCTTGCAACTGTTCGAAAAAAATCTTCACGCGGATTGGCAATGGCTGCACCCACTGCAGAGCCGCCAGCGAGATGGAAGATCAGCTCGGGCTCACTGCGCGCTTGCAGGGTGCGCAAATTGGCACTGTGAACATCGCCGTTGAGCCAATCCTGGATGCCCCAGGACAGTGCCTCGATGGGGGGCCAGATTCCATGGCCCAGACCGCTTACCGTGTGACCTTGAGCGGCAAGGTAACGCGCAAGATGCTTGCCAATGAAGCCATGCGCGCCGGTGATGAGGATTCGCGCCATGTCAGGCGCTTCCTGCAAGGCTCTCGACGGTCTCGCCGTCGAGATGCAAACGACACCAGCATTCCAGAAAGACCAGTTTGTAGAGGAACGGTTTGTCGAAGCGGCCAAGGCACGTGGTTGCCTGCTGAGGGTCGAGCAGCCCCTGCCGCACAAGCGAGCCGCCCGCGACGAGATGCCCGAATCGACCGATGATGCCTTCCATCCATCGCCACACAGGTGGCGTGAATCCCTGCTTCTTGCGTTCAAGCACGTCGGCGGGCAGCGTGTCCTGGAGAGCCTCGACCAGAAGCGCTTTGTGTGGCCGGGTCCAGTCTGAAAGGCCGGCATTTCTCATTCCAGTCACTCTGTTGACAAGGTCTACATCGAGCAGCGGCAGGCGCACTTCAACGGAGTGAGCCATGCTCATTCGGTCGACGAGCGCGAGGCAGTTGGACTGAAGCCAGGTGCGATTTAGGAGCATCGTGACAGCAAGATGGATCGGAAGCGCCGGGTCAAGACTGTTCTTGTTCAGCCAAAGATCCGGAGGGAGTGTTGCGCGCGCAGATGGCGTTAACAGCTGCCTGGACCAGGTGTCTCCGCCACGCAAAGCAGCGTGCACCCCAAAGAAATCCAACTTGCCAGTCGGTTGCCCGGACAGCTTTGCCAGCCAGTAGCGCCAGCCCTTTGACGCAAGGTATGCCTCGTTGCGGTTCACTGCATCGCGCACCCACTGATAGCCCCAGAAGAATTCGTCGCCACCCGTTCCCGACAAGAGAACCGGATAGCCGGCACTGCGTGCCGCACGGCTGACTGCGTAGTAGCCGTAGGCGGCAATGTCCGCGATGGGGGTGTCCATTGCTGCCATCATGCGAGGGAATTCGTCAATTACTTCATCGTCGGAAATTTCAACTTCGGTGAAGCCAATTCCCAGGCGTTGTGCGAGTTCCTGCGCCTGACTGCGTTCGTCGGTTGCGGGGCGACCGGTGTAGCCAATGGTGAAGGCGTGAAGGTCGCGCGAAAAATGACGGGCCGTTAGCGCAGCCACGAGGCTGGAATCGATGCCACCCGAGAGGGCCACGGCAACAGGAACATCCGCGGTTCCCATCAGTTGGCAGGCTTCACCCAGCGCCTGCTTGACACTTGCAACCGGGTGGAGCGGATCTTCTCGAAGCGTGGCGGGGTCCCAGAAGCGTCGCGGCTCGGCATTCAGGTTGTGTGGCGTAAGTTCTAGCAGGTGTCCGGCCGGGAGTTGATGAACACCAGCCAACGGCGTTGCGGGTTCGGGCAAGTATTGAAAGGTTAGAAAAAGGTTGAACGCTTCGGGGGTGAGGGTCCGCTTCCCGTCCATAATGGACATCAGGCTGCGCAACTCGCTTGAAAACCACAACCTGCCGCCTGAATCTCGATGGTAATAGAGCGGTTTTTCACCGAGTCTGTCTCGAGCGAGGATCAGGCGCCCGCGCGTTGAATCCCAGAGGGCAAGCGCGAACATTCCGCGCAGCCTCTCCAGAAATTTGTCGCCCCAGGATTCATAAGCGTGAACGATGGTTTCGACATCACTGTTTGTTGCGAACCGATGGCCCAGGGCTTCAAGCTCGCGCCGCAGCGCGGCGAAGTTGTAGATCTCGCCATTGCACACAACAGCGATGTCCCGCGATTCGTTGTAAAGGGGTTGCTGGCCGCCGGCGAGGTCAATGATCGAAAGACGGCGCATCGCCAGAATCGTATGGCTGGCTACGTAAGTGCCCTCTGAGTCTGGTCCGCGGTGGAACAGATGGGCGTTCATTCTGCCAACGCCCGCCTTATCCTTCTCGGACAACGGGGTTGGAGAGATTAATCCGCTGATCCCGCACATAAAGAGTGATGAAAATGAAAATGGTTGTTATGGAGGAGGACGTCGGGTTTGGGGCTGGACGCCTGGCACAGAAAAACCGTACGCTATTTTGGACAAAACATTACCCTGTTCCCAGTGACGGTCTGAACCCCTTCGCTTCAAGTGCCTCCCTGGCAATTCGACAGAATTCAAGCGCCGACTCACGAACTTGAATGCGCGTTTGCTTGAGAGCGGCAGCCTCTGCATCAAGGTCGGGGCCTGGCCTTAGATGGGCCCACGTTTCTGCGAGCAATGCTGCCAACGCGTCATGAGATTCCGGCGAGAAAAAAGAACCGTTTGGTGGCGCCTGCTCCCGATGCACAGGAATATCGGAAAGAAAGATTGGGCGGCCGATTGCGCGGGTGTCCTCGACCACCGTGCTCCATCCTTCGAATAAGGAGGGTTGGACCACGGCAGCCGCCCTGCGAAACACGTCAATCTGTTCGGCGCGGGGAACCAGGCCAAGGAACCAGACTTGGTCGGCCAGTTTGTGTTCTCTGACAAACTCAAGCAAATCGGCGAAGTGCGATGAATTGCGGCGGTCTGACTGCGCCCCGCTGCAAACGAGGGGGGCTAGTATTCGATACTGGTCGCGTAAGGTAACGAGCGCCTTCAGCACGGTGATGTGGTTTTTGTGTGCCCAGAACTGGTTGGGGAGGTATAGATATTTTTCAGGGAGTCGGTGCTCCTGGTGCAAACGACTGGGCGCGGTGTCTGGCGCTATTTGAATGGGCGAGAAGAAATGCCAGACACGCGGGGCGGCTAGATGCCCCGGGAAAAACCGACGAAAATCGTTTGCCGCCACGGCGCTGCTAAACACCACGGTGCCAGACGAGTTGGCAAGCGCATTGATCGATGCATCGCGGGCTGCGATTTCCTGCTGTGAAAACAAATCAGGTAAATGGCGATGCTGGAAATCTGGTACCCAACGCATTGTGACGGCACCGGGTATTTTTGTACCAAAGCCCGGGTAAACGACGTCGATATTATTACGCGACGTTTTTTTCCAGCCCAGTTTTCGAAAGACTCGGTAGAGAAATGACTCGCCGGTTTGTTCACGGAACATTTCGTGAGCGTTGCATTCGTCCAAGAACCTGGTGATGACGGGCTGGGGCCCAAGTAGCCGAATGATGGGACGGCTTTCTATTGGCAGGTTTGCCAGGCTCAAGGATAAATTGCGGAGATAAAGCATGCCTCCCATCCACTCGGGGTCATCGATAAGCTCTATCCCGATTGTTATTTTTTGATTTTTATAATCGTCGTTCATATTGGATTTCAGCCTGAGCGAGATTTCCACAAGATCTCGATCGTTCGCACGAACTTATGCCAAGGGTTACGCGCTTTGGCGAGAAGGCGTTGTGCAGCGCCCTCGTGCAAGTCAAATGTGGAAAACGCAAACCAGTCGGCGATCCAAAGCTTTCGCATCATACCTGCAGCAACGAGCTCTTCAACGTTTACGCCTGCGCGCCAACAGTCGTTGACATGGACTGGGCCTGGGGAAATGAGAAAATAAAGAAAGGGCCGGACGCTTCCCGGCATTTTCCGTGGAAAACAGAATGCGTCCCGGCCTTTCAGTCGTACAGTTATCGCGAAGCTGCGTAAGGTTCTTGCTTGCCCCAAGGCAAGGTGAAAAAGCTTGCGGGGGAGAAGCAGGCACCATAGTAGTGGGAGCGCGACGGGCCGAAGTGGGGTGCGAAGGCCGAGATTGAAAATGGCTCGGCCAATCAAACGAAGCTTGATTAAAGTGCGGTGTGATTTTGGCGCATGGAGATGCACAAAGCGCCAATGATCAATTACGTTACTCATGGATCGACGAGAAAACAACTCCTGCCAGACCCGAGTGAAGCTCGCGACCCCCACCCCAGGAATGATGCCGGTTTCTTCGATGTGCGCCAAAATCCTTGTCTCGTAGCAGACGCCAAGCCGGAAGCCCGCTGCCTTGATCCGGTAAAAGAACTCATAGTCGGCAAGGTAGTGCGGAAAGCGATGGGCATCAACGTTTCCGGCACTTTGAATCATCCGCAGCGGAATCAGGCTGCCTCGCCCTGGCAGCACATCAACATCGTCGCGAAAGCGCTCTGATGGATCCACTGCTGTCTTAACCGGGAATGCGTAAGGCGACCAGACAACATATTCACCAGCGTCCAGTACGCGCGTCGGGTCGCGGCTGTCGACGATTAACGCGCCAACTGCTGCGTCAAAACGCTTGGACGCCGCGACGAGCTTGAGCACGTAATCGGCCGGAATTTCGGTGTCGTTATTCAGCATCAAAACGCAATCAGCGTTGTTCTGGCTTTCCCGAATTGCGAAATCGATTCCGGCTGCCATTGCTCCTGCCCACCATAGTTCAGTAGTGGTTGTTAGCACGTTTACGTCCGGGAACTCAGCGCGAACCGCGTCGACGGTGCCGTCACTTGAACCGCCATCGGATACAACGATGCGTAAACTTGGGTAGGTCTGGTTTTTGAGATGCCTGATACACGCCAGCGTAAAATGAAGCCGATTGAATACCGGGATGACTGCAAATACGGTTGGGCGGAGACCGGCTGTCAGAATCATTGTGGGCTTGACGGATCTGGTGACCGATCAATCACCTTTCCATGTTTGTCAATGACCATAAAATCGAGTTTTTCAGTCCAGTGATAGGACGCAAAAAACAGATCCCGGTTTCGCTCGAAAAAATCCTGAAAAGCGTTGCTGCGACTGCTTTGCAACGCTTCGAAAAACTCGTTTCCGAGTTCGCGTCTTTCGTGCTCGGTCCATTCAATCAGTACAAGCGTTGTGCCTAGTACCAGCCCGTGCCAGCGATGGTGGTTGGGAATTCGGGTGAAATTGAACATCACATCCGATAGACGCGTGGGGACCTCGATGTAGCCCCGATTCCCCACGCGCATCAGTTCCCGCATGGCTGCACCCGGGTTGTCTGTGTGCTCGAGTACGTGCGAGCAGAAGACGAAATCGTAAGATCGATCGGCAAATGGCAAGCTTTCCAGATCGACTTCGAAAAAGGGGCGGGTGTCCTGGACGATTGATTCGACGCGATGCGTGGTGGCGCCCACGTATTTGTCAGCAAGTGCCGTAGCGCGCTTGAACGGCCAACCGCCTGATCCAACATCTAATACCTTGGAATCAGTTGGAATATCCCATTCCATGACTTCGTTCTGGTAAACCCAGGTGTTCTTGACCGGGGATGGGCGGCGAGCAAGTGATGGAACCGACGATCTCGCGTCTGCCGGGATCGTAGCAACCAGCATTGAACGCAGCAGATCACGCAGCGAGTCAGCCTGAACGTGATCACCTTCCGAGTAGCGGGCGAGAGCGGGAGCGATCTCGTACAGGAGCGTTGCAATTTTAGGAGCAGTTGCCCGCTGGGGTGATCTCAAGGTGACTCGCAACAGGGCACGTGCCGCCAGCAGCACTGCCGAATCAAACACGCGACTCAGACGGCCGATCATGTCTTGGCCTCTGCGGACGGCCGACGGATCAATGCGATGAACTCGCGTGATTCGGGAAGCCGAGAGACGACGCCGCTCCACGGGGCCAGCATCGCCTCAAGACTTTGTGAGTTCCAGAACCAGTAGTGTCCGAAAAACTGATCGACGTCTCCATCGGGCACCACGATGGCAACCAAGCCGCCGGGCTGGCAGATTCGAACCAGTTCTGCGACCACCGCGCGCGGGTGCTCGAGATGCTCCAGCACGTCGCAGCACATCACGAGATTGAATTGGTTACTTTCGAAAGGGAGCTCGCGATTGATGATGAACTGACGCAGGTCGCTACCGGGCACTGCGAGCGCAGCGCTCTCGACCGCCTTGCCGGAATAATCCAGACCGGCAAGGACAGCTTGTGGGCGACGCCTACGAACCTCGGCGAGAAGGTCGCCCGCACCGCAACCAATATCGACCACACGTGGCGAGGCGGAGAGATGGGCCTCGATATGGTCAACGATCTCGGTGGTCATTTTCTCGCGCGCGTGGCCGCTTTCTGCGCGGAACGTTTCGAGCGCGGCTGCGTCGCCCCATAACCGGTCGTATGAGTCGGGCGAATTGTCCTCGGTGATCCATCCGATACCGCGCTCAGAGGTGATGCGCTGGTCGGGCAGCAGCACCAGTCGGTAGCGGTTTTTTGGGACTAGCAGGAACTGGCTCGCAAGGCCCGACACATGGGTGCCCTTCGGCGTGTAGTCGTATTGATTCTCGGGGATGTGATCCCAGCCGTTGAGGTTAAACGGCCGATTCCCGTTGGCTTCATAAAGGGAGCGGTCCTGCCAGACGAATGCGGCCGCCCTTCGCAGAATAATTGCTATCGCTCTGCGGACGAATTGTATGAACCTCACGCGCATTATTTTTTCTTCTTCTCGCAGAGGTACGCGAACCCAAACGCATAGCGCGGATCGTGGGACTTGAGCCCTGCGGCGAGAAAGGGAAGGGCCACACACCGCAGGGCCAGCCTTGAAAAAAACCCCATCCGAGACCCCATCACCCGCTTTTCGTGGAGAAACTCTGCGAACAATAGCCATCGATTCCCTAATGGCTGCTTCACCAGGATATCGAAGGGGGCAAGTAATTTGTCCAAGGCAGAGGCGGAAAATCGAAAAAAATCGTCGGGTGCCGCGTGGTAGTAATACAGGAAGGGCACGATAAGAAGCAGGCGCCCTCCCGGTTTAAGTACCCGCTCCTGTTCTTCGAAGACTGCGTTGAAGTCATAAACATGCTCAAGCGCGAACACCGAGACCAGTGCATCAACCGAGCCGGTGCCCAGTTTCAGCTTGGTCATGTCGAGTTCAAGATCTGAACCTGATGCCAGGTTGCTCGTTAGGTAGGGTTGGTCACTCGGAACAAAACGCTTGTAGTAGTCCCCGCCCGCGCCCAGTTCGATAATGGGCTTGGCTCCATGGAGGGCTGGAACAAGTGCTTTCATCGCCGCGTCTGACACGGCACGCGCTGGCGTACGACCGTCGAGCAGAAACTCCCACAGAAACGATAGCGGCAGGGTTGGCGCTGCCAGCTTGAGCAGTGCCTGCGACGCAACTTTGAACTGCGGTTCTTCTGAAGATCCCGGCGGAGGGGCGGGGCAAACTGCGCTTGGCGGCGTCATGCTGCAACCACCTCCGGCGACACCGTTTGTAGCGAAAATTTTCCGTCAAGGTGCATCACAGCGTTGCTGTCAGCGTAGAGAAATAGCGTTGAGGGATGCTTGACCAGGAAGCGCGACGCACCGAACCAATAAAAAAGGTGCACGCCAACGCCCTTTCGCGACACGCCAACATTAAGCGTGTAGCTCCCTGGTCGAAAATTTGGGGCGTTGAGATGCACCCGGAGACGATAATTTCCTGGATCTACCCGCGGAAGGTCGAGGCCCTGTTCGTAGCTGTCGAGCGTTGCGATAAAGCGGTAATGCGCAGCATCGATGGTGAACCTTAACAAAAGTTCATCGATTGGATTCTCGACCGTGAATTCAGCTTCAATGACCATCGACTCCATGAATTCGAATTCATTTCCGGTGGGGGTCAGTGACGAATTGAGTAACCGGACAGCGGTGCACACAATGTCGCCGGTTCCGCCTTGCGAATGCCCGTACTCCGCTGGGGTGCCTGGAGAGGTCGAGCCGTGTTGTGTGGCCGTAGCCTCTGCGAATTGAGTGCTGGAAAGCGCCGCGTTCCTCGAGTTCTGGTCGTCGTAGGCGCGGATGGCATCTTCAACAGGTCCATCCACTTCAATTCCACCGCGATTCATAAATACGCCCCGGTCACATACCGACCAAATTGCGCCTGGTGAGTGCGAAACCAGGATGATCGCTGTGCCATTACGTTTGAGTTTCAGGATGTAGTCGAAGCATTTTTTCTGGAAATTCAGGTCGCCGACCGCAAGGACTTCATCCATCAGTAGCACGTCAGGACGGCTGAGTGCAGCGATCGCAAACCCCAGCCGAACATACATGCCGCTAGAGTAGTTTTTAACCGGCAGGTCGATAAAGTGTCCCAGTTCAGAGAAAGCAACGATTTCGTCCATCAAATTGTCGATCTCGTGCGTACTGAGCCCCAATAGCGTGCCGTTGACATATACATTTTCGCGGCCAGACAGCATGGGTGCAAAGCCCGCGCCGGCGGCGATCATTGCACCAACCCTTCCCCGAAGGCTCGCTCGTCCCCGGTCCGGCGAATAAACGCCGTTGAGAATACGCAGCAGCGTTGTTTTGCCGCAGCCGTTCACCCCCATGATGCCCAGCGCCTGGCCGCGCTTGACCTCAAAGCTCACGTTATTGACCGCCCAGAATTCGCCTTCACGCAGGTCGCCGGTTGTGCTCTTTCGCCCGAGAAGCCGCTGGCTCATGTCGCGCAAGCCGTATTTCATGGATTGCCGCAGCGTGAGACCAAATTTTTTGGACACGCCTTCGACGCGAATCGCCCAATCAGCGTCTGTTCCCGTCATAGCCGCTCCGCGACCTTATCCTTGATGAGGTAGAACGAATGCAAACCGAGGCTGAGTACAACCAAAGAAAAAACGGTTGCGATTGCAAAACCCTGCGGGTCGGGAAAATCGCCCAGTACGAACAGACTTCTCGGCGCATCAATAAGATAAGTCATTGGGTTCCAGGCGACGATGGTGGCAAGCAGACCATCGCCGAATTCTGGCTTGTAGACCACCGGGGACAGAAACATCAGCAGATTCAAAAAAGTGGACATAATGCCGGTGAGGTCACGCGCCACCGTTCCGATCACCGAAAAAATCAGGCCCAGTCCGAGTCCGATAAAAACCACCGGCAGTAGGACGATGGGATAGATGAGCGCCCACACCGACGGGCTGATGCCAAGCAAAAGCGAAAAGAACAACACCACCAACCAGTGCACCAGAATGCTGTAGAAGACGTTGGCCATGCCGGTGATCGCAAAGGTGATCTTCGGAATGTTGGTTTTCATGATGAGGTCCTGATTGCCCTGCAGGCCGCCACTGACCACAACGAAAACATTCGACAGGAACCCCCATATGCCCATGCCGATCACGATATAGATCGGGTAAGGCATGGGGGTTTCGCCAGGGTTCAAAATGCCGGTTCGGTACAGAAAAACGAAAGGGAGAATCGCGAGTAACGGTGCGATCACGACCCAGAAATAACCGAGAAGCTTTTGGCGAAACTGTGCGACGAAGTCGCGTTTAAACAGATGCCAGATGACATGCCGGGAAAAAAATATCTCGGCCCAGGCGGTTTTCAAAGAACCGAAAAAACCCTTCGCATCGCCTGCGGGCTCGTAAGTGCGAATCAAGTCCTTGGCTTTGTCAGCCATGTCTGGGCTTTTCCGCAACGAATGAATAGAGACGGCCTGGTGACTGGTTGTACCAATTTACGGCTTTTGCCAGCAGCGGTACGAAAAGGTTGCCCAGACCGCGCTCACGATTGAAAACCCAGTTCGTGAAACCGCCTCCTAGCCGCTTGGAAATGGGCGCACTACAAATTCCGACCCATTGCGCTTCGGTCATCGGGAAATAGTTGATGGGAGAGTCAAAAGGAGCAAAAACCTTTCCAAGTCGTAGCCCCGCGCTGGTGATTGCGCCGGTGTATTCGCGCAGCAGAAATGCATTTTCGCCACCATAGAGGTGGTGCAGGGGGTGGCTGTTAAGGAAAGCCTGAAGGTCTTCGCGTTTGCTTATTACGTGTTCGCGCGTGGCGATCATAAGGCCACCAGGTTTAAGGACGCGAAAGATCTCCCTGCAGGTTTGGGAGAGGTCGCGTGCGTGATGCAAAACCTGTCGGCAGTTCACCAGGTCAAAGCTGTTATCGGGGAAGGGCAGTCTTTCAGAAAATTCGCTTACCACGGTGATTGGAAGGCAACTGTCGCTCGCGAGTGCTCGAATTGCGCCCGCGCCGATCAGCGCGCTGGGGTCGGGCTCGAGGGCGGTTACCGTCCATCCGTCCCTCGCAAGCGCGTAGCTGCTGATTCCTCGGCCTGCGCCCAGGTCAAGCGCGCTTCCGCTGGCAGCAGGCGGCATGAGCGCGGCGATTGATTTCCATTCGACGCTGTTCCAGAAGCGTTCGGCGGCTTCTGCCAGCGGATCATCAAAATAACAGGCTCGAACCAGATCCTGTTTTTCGGGTTCGCTGCGCAGCCACTCGACTGCTTGTTCCCACGACAATGTCGGCTTCATCAGGACCGCGCTTTGTTTTCCTGGGTGGCATCGAGATCATTGAGCGTTGTGACTTGCCCGGAATTGACATCAACGACCGGTAGATTCTTGATCTCTTCGTAGCGGCGGGTGCCGCCAAGGAAATTGAGGTTGCCCTGTCTGTCGCGAGAATCGCGGAACCGTGACTCGACATAGGCTTCACGGGTTGTCAGGGACTTCAGTCGGCCCAAACGGTCTTGCCGAACAAAGAAAATATTGTTACCGACGCGATTGGAACCAACCAGCGCGTAACCTTTTCGCGCACCGAGCTCCTCAAACGCTCGCATTGATGCGCCCCAGTAAAGGCATGAATAATGTGCGGTGGCACGATCGAAGTCGCGTGCGTAGGGAATGGACACCGCGTGGTTCGGACCAAATACGCTATTCCATTCGGCCACAACGATGACCGGATTCACCACATCGATCTTTTCCCAGATCCAGTAATCGTTTCCGTCAATGTCGACGCTGAGAATTCCGATATCTCCGGAGAAACCGCTGTCGCCGATCAGACTGTTGATGTTGTCGCGGTCAATCCATGCAGCGACTGCGGTCAGGTCGTTTCTCCAGTAGATGTCGCTGCGGCGCACCCCTTCCATGTATTCTCGGCTGCCATCGATGATCAGCCCGCGCCAGTGGTCACCCTGGAGAAGAAATCTCGTGTTGGACTCCAGGTAGTCCTGGACGCCAAATTCGACGAATGTCTGCTCACCACGATCGATACCGGTCTCACGGATCAAATACTGCAGGATTCCGTCTTCACCATACTGCGAGAAAACCTTGAACTCAGCCTCGTGCAGGTGATTGAGCGGTGCGCGGTCGGCATTCTGCAGGGCGAGGGTTCGGCCCTGGAGGATCATCAGGTTTTCAATCTGGCGCAACGACGACGCGAATTGCCTCCCGGCCACACCGGTGACTTGCTGAATGACTGGCTCGGCAATCAGGCGAGCGAGGGAGGAAAGAGAGAATTTCATGGTGTTGTTTGGTTTCAGGTCGTGCGTGCCCAGAGGCGAGGCGCTATGTCGCCTGAAGCGGCTGGATGATGGGCGTGACAGCGTTTCGGTAAAGGACGCCGGGTGGTACGTCTTCAGTGACAATGGAACGCGCCGCGATGATACTGCCTGCTCCGATCCTGACGCCGCGGAGGATGGTGACGCCAAAGCTGATCCAGACATCGTCTTCAATGACGACCGGAGACGAGTGCACCCCGGGAAGGTCATTGGAGTGTACAGGATGCCCCTGCTCGATGATTCTGCGAAAGTGTTGGTGCCGTTCGGTTGGGTCAGCAGAGTGCGCGGTGCCGTCGTGAATGTTGACATCGTGCGAAATCAGGACCCGATTGCCGATCGTGATCGATGCCATTGACCATACTTCGGTACGGACGCCGATATAGCACCACTCACCGACCGATATTTCGCCGCCGTGTCCGTAGGTAAGGAGTCTTCCTCTACAGAATGAATGGTTGCCGAGCGAAATTGCGGCTTTCTTTCCGAGTAAATTATCGATGATCGCTTCGGGGCCAAGTGCTGCGCCTTGTCCCAGCAGGCAGTTTGGATCGGCACTTGAAAAACGCCCCGCCCGCAGTGCTCGGGTGAGGCGGGCGCCCAGGTGTTTAATCAAATGCATGCCGAATTCTCGCGCGTAACCTTTGCCACCAGAAAGTTGCCTTGGAGTTAACCCTCGCAGAGAGTCCGGTCTGATCCCTCAACGCTTTTTCCAAAAGCTCCAAATCATGGGGCAGGTGCGTTAGTTGGGCTGGGAACAAAATTTCGTCAGGTAATTGTTGTGCTGTTGAATTGATGTTGGTGTTTCCAAGCGCAGTTCCGGCTCCGCAGTGGACACCGGACCCATCAAATCCCTCATTTGATACCAGGGTCTGAACGGGATATACAACTTCGCCTTTGTTCTGCGACACGGCATACCACCACAAGATACCCCACGAGTCGTTTCGGCCGGCCAAGCGATCTTCCAGCATGGCAATGTATTTACCCGCGCCGTTTATTTCGAACCGTGAGACCCAAGCCTGATCGCTGCGAGCGGCAGGCCATCCCTTGGGCGTCCACGAAAACTTTTTCCATGCCCTGTCCCATGTTCCCCACCCCCATGTCGAGGTCACTGGCAGAAGATAGGCATGGGTTGCCCGATCGGAGGGCGGTGCAATTGTATAGGCGCCGACTTGCATGACTTCGTGAACCTCTGCATAGCGGTCAAGTGCAGAGGCCATGAAATGCAGGAAGTCCGGCGACACCATCAGGTCGTCTTCTAAAACGACAACCCTTCCGTGACTGCTGCAGAGTTGGCCCACCCCGTCGACGATGGATTTCGCCAGCCCCAGATTGACAGGCCGCTCGATGACCCGGGCCGAAAAACGCCCTGCGTTTTCAGCAAGGACTCGACGTACTTCGCTTACGCCCGCTTCGGCCTCGGCAGTTTTCGGGCCGTCGGAGAAGAAAAAGAATTCGAACTCGTCTTTTCGCCGGCATGCTGCCAGTGCATCAAGCGCTCGCGCCGTATGAACCGGACGATTGTAAGCAAAGAAAGCGAGGGGCGTTTTTTGAGAGGCGCTGGTCATACCTTACAGGGCGTGAGTGATGGACGTTGACCGCGATCGGCAGCGGGCAAAAGGACGAATCCATTGCAGATGCTATCAGCCGTTGGCTCAAGCGGCGGTCACGCCGTGCTCGCCTTCATGTGACGCCTGCTGCGTGGCGCTGGCAATCAAGTAACCCGCATGGATATCGGAGCCCTGCCGCTGGCTGAGTTCCTTCCGGGTGATCGAGAACCCGTGGAACCAGCGCTTGGGTTGCGGCCGCGTACCGCAAAGAGAAGTGGGGTGGCTGATGGGATTCGAACCCACGACAACCGGAATCACAATCCGGGACTCTACCACTGAGCTACAGCCACCACCGGGAACTGGCCTGCCCGACAGGAATCGAACCTGTGACCCTCAGCTTAGAAGGCTGATGCTCTATCCAACTGAGCTACGGGCAGCAAATCCGCAAAAAAACTTCTGTCGTGCAGCGAGACAACGTCCTCACCGGGCAAGGCCCCGCCGAGATGAAACGGCTTGGCGCTGATCGGGAAAGGATGGTCGGGGCGAGAGGATTCGAACCTCCGACATCTTGCTCCCAAAGCAAGCACTCTACCAGGCTGAGCTACGCCCCGCGAACCCACAATTATAGCCGAAACGCGGGGGCTCGCCCGCTTACTTGCCGTCGCCGATCTTGGCCTCGGCAATCAGCTTGCCAAACCGCTGGAACTCGGCGCGGTTGAAGGCCGCAAAGGCCTCAATCGTCATGTCGCGCTGCTCGCCGCCCAGCCCGGCGAGCTTCTGCGACACCTCGGGGATCGTCAGCACACGCCTGAGTTCGTTATGCAGCATGGTCACCACCGGGGCGGGCGTGCCACCCGTGACAAACAACCCGTACCACGTGGACATCTCCAGGTTTGGAACCCCCGCCTCGGCAAGCGTCGGCACATCCGGCAATTGCGCCGAGCGCCTAGGCGACATCACGGCAAGCGGCCGCATCTTGCCCGCGCGAATCTGCGGCATGGAAGACGACGTGGTGTCAAACATCAGCTGAACCGCCCCGCTGATGACATCCACATGCGCCTGGCTGCTGCCCTTGTAGGGCACGTGAATCGACTTCACTCCGGTGGCGAGATCGAACGCCTCGCCGGCCAGGTGCTGCGTGCTCCCCACACCCGACGATCCATAGCGGTACCCCTGCGGCTTGGCCTTCATATCGGCAATCAGCTCGGACACCGTCTTGATGGGTGTCGTGGCCGATACCAGCACCACGTTGGGCACTTCGACGATCATGCCTACCGGCTGCAGGTCCTTCAGCGGATCGTAGGCGAGCTTCAGCATGTGAGGCGCGATGGCCTGCCCGGTGTTGGTCGCCACCAGCAGGGTGTGACCGTCGGGCGCGGCTTTGGCGGTGAGGTCTGCCGCGATCGTATTCGAGGCCCCCGGGCGGTTTTCCACCACGAAGCTCTGCTTCCACGTGTCGGCGAACCGGTCAGCGAGCATGCGGGCGATCACATCGGTGCCACCGCCCGCCGAGGCGCCCACCATGATGCGCACTGGCTTTCCGGGCCAGGCGGGCTGGGCCAGCACATGGGGCGCCAGGGTAATGCCCGCGAGGCCAAGGGCCATGGCGGCTGTTGTGGTCAAAAGGCTGCGTCGGGAAAGGGCGGGTCGGGTCATGGTGTGTCTCCTCCTCAGGGCTGCCCGATTCTATCGGCGCCGGCCCGCCCATTACAATCGCTGGATGAGCACTCCAAACACTCCACAGGATCGCCTCAAGCGGGCGGCTGCGCGCGCGGCCATCGACCATCTGCAGCCCGGCGAGGTCGTGGGCGTAGGCAGCGGCTCGACCGTCAACTTCTTCATCGAGGAACTGGGCGCGCGGCGCGATCAATTTCCAACCGCCGTGTCCAGTTCATCGGGCTCCACCGAGCGCCTGCGCGCTCAGGGCATCAACGTGCTGGATCTCAACGAGGTGATTGCCTCGGGCCGACGGATTCCCGTCTATGTTGACGGTGCCGATGAAATCAACGCATCGCTGCAGATGGTGAAGGGCGGAGGCGGGGCGCTCACGCGCGAGAAAATCGTGGCGGCTGCAAGCGAGCGCTTTGTCTGCATCGTGGATCGAAGCAAATGGGTTGATTGCCTGGGGCGGTTTCCGCTCCCGGTCGAAGTCATTCCAATGGCGGTTGAACTGGTGAGCGTGCGCCTGCGGCTGATAGGTGGCGTGCCTACCGTTCGCGAAGGCAAGGTCACCGATAACGGCAACCTCATCCTCGACGTCGCGGGGCTCAGCATCACCCACCCCGATTCGCTCGAAGCGGAAATCAATCAGTGGGCAGGCGTGGTGACCGTGGGCCTTTTTGCCCGCCAGCCCGCTAGCGTGGCGCTGGTGGCCACACCCGAGGGAGTGGAAGAGCGGCGCGCTGCGGGCGCCGCGCCCGCTACTCGCTAGGCGGTACGTAGCCTGCGGGCTTGTCGCCGCCGTCGCCGAAGAAATATTTTTCCATTTGCGTGGCGAGATACTTTCGCGCCCGTGCATCGGCCAGATTCAGCCGGTTTTCGTTGACCAGCATGGTCTGATGCCGGATCCATTCTTGCCAGGCTTCCTTGCTCACGCTCTCCCAGAGCCGCTTGCCCAGTTCGCCCGGATAGGGCGGGAAATCGAGGCCGCTCGCCTCGCGCTGAAGCTTCACGCAAAAAACGCTGCGCGCCATTGAAAACTCCCCTTGTGGTGTGTGCGGAGCATACCGCTTTCGGATCCGACTGCCCCGCGCGATGCACAGGTTCGCAGCAGGGCCATCAGAGGTCCTTGATGAGTACCTGCGACATCCGCTGCCAGTTGTAGAGGCGCTGACGCTCGGTGGGCAATTGTTCGATCGTTGACTGGACGAAGCCGCGCTTCAGGAACCAGTGCATGGTGCGGGTGGTGAGCACGAACAGGCGCTTGAGCCCTGCGGCGCGGGCGCGCTGCTCGATATGTTTCAGAATTCGTTCGCCATCGCCCACACCCTGAGCCCCGGGCGATACGGCAAGGCAGGCCATTTCGCCAATGGCATGTTCAGTAAACGGGTAGAGCGCTGCACAGCCAAAAATCACGCCGTCGTGCTCGATCACGGTGAAATTGCCAATTTCACGCTCGATCAGGGCCCGGTCACGTCGGACCAGGGTGCCGTCTTCCTCGAGTGGGCGAATGAGGGCGAGGAGCCCGCCCACATCATCGGCGGTGGCCTCGCGCAGTTCCTCCAGGGTTTCCTCAACCAGCATGGTGCCCACGCCGTCGTGGCTGAAGAGTTCGAGCAGCACGCTGCCATCGGGATCAAACGGAATGATGTGGGCGCGCGCCACGCCGCCCTCGCAGGCACGAAGCGCGTGCTTCAGATAGAACGCGCTGTCGACCTGCAGTTGGCCGCCTTCGAGCAGCGTCCGGGCCTGCGCTTCGGAGATTTCGCCGCGCACGGTTCCGTGCGGATCGGCAATGGCCCCCGCCTCGGACAAGAAGATCAGTTTGTCGGCATCCAGCGCAATGGCTGTGCTGGCGGCCACGTCTTCCATGCTGAGGTTGAACGCCTCGCCGGTGGGCGAAAAGCCCAGGGGCGAGAGCAGCACGATGGTGCCGCTGTCTAGCGCCAACCGGATGGTGGCAACGTCAATCTTGCGGGTAAGGCCTGTTTGCAGGAAATCGACCCCTGCAACAATGCCCACCGGGCGCGCCGTGACCAGATTGCCCGACAGTATGCGAATGGCCGAATGCGCCATGGGCGTGTTGGGAAGCCCCTGTGAAAACGCGGCTTCGATGTCCAGCCTGAGTTCGCCCGCTGCCTCCTTGGCGCATTCGAGCGCCACCGCATCGGTGACCCGCATGGTGTTTTCATAGCGGCTCTCAGCGCCCCGCAGGCGCAACTGCTCGTTTACCTGCGGCCGCGAACCGTGCACCAGCACGATACGCATGCCCATGGCGTGGAGCAGACCCAGATCCTGGGCGAGCGCATTCAGCCGACCCTGAGCGAACAGTTCGCCCGGTGCACCAATGACAAATGTGCGGCCGCGGAAGGCGTGGATGTAGGGCGCGACCATGCGCAGCCAGCTCACAAAACGGGCGGGATCCTGCGCAGCTTGGAGGGGGGAAGGGGCATTCATCCGGACAATTATAATTTCGCCGCATGAAATCCACTGCCTCGGCGCGCACACCGCTGCCTGCGCTTACGTTTCCCGAGGCCCTGCCGGTATCGGCGCATGCCGAGGTGATCGCCCGTGCCATTCGCGAATCGCCGGTGGTGATCGTGTGCGGGGAAACCGGCTCGGGCAAAACCACGCAACTGCCCAAGATCTGCGCGCTCGCGGGGCGAGGCCAGGCCGGGCTGATCGGCCATACCCAGCCGCGCCGGATCGCGGCCACCTCGGTGGCGGCAAGAATTGCCGAGGAAATCGGCTCGCCGCTCGGCACCCATGTGGGCTACAAGATTCGCTTTGGCGAGCGATTCTCGCCTGGCGCAACGTTCAAGCTGATGACCGATGGCGTGCTGCTGGCAGAGACCCAGTCTGATCCCCGCCTTCGTCAATACGACACCATCATCGTGGACGAGGCCCACGAGCGAAGCCTCAACATCGACTTCCTGCTCGGGTATCTGAAGCGCTTGCTTGAGGGCCCCCGTCGGCACGACCTGCGTGTGGTGATTACTTCGGCCACGATCGATGCGCAGCGGTTTGCAGCGCATTTCGCAATCGGCGGCAAGGCGGCGCCGGTGATTGAGGTGTCGGGCCGGCTCTATCCGGTCGAGATCCGCTATCAGGGCTTTGATGATGCGCATCGCGATGACGATGACGAAACCGATCTGCCCTCCCGGATCGACGAGGCGATCGAAACACTCTGGCGCGAGGCGCCGGGCGATGCGCTGGTGTTTCTTCCCGGTGAACGCGAGATTCGCGACGTCGCCGATCATTTGCGGCGGCTGTGTGCCCGTGAGCAGGCCTCACGCAGCCACTCCCCCTGGGCGCGCGGCACGGTGGAAATTCTCCCGCTCTACTCGCGGCTTGCCGCGGCCGATCAGCAGCGCATTTTTTCTGGTTCCACGGGCCGCCGCGTCGTGCTCGCCACCAACGTGGCGGAAACCTCGCTGACCGTCCCGGGCATCCGCTATGTGATCGATAGCGGGGTGGCGCGCGTCAAGCGCTATCGTTATCGCGGCAAGGTTGAGCAGCTGCAGATCGAACCCATCTCGCAGGCGGCCGCCAATCAACGTGCGGGGCGCTGCGGACGGGTGGCCGACGGCGTCTGCATCCGCCTGTATGACGAGTCGGATTTTCTGGCGCGGCCGCGCTTTACCGATCCCGAGGTACTGCGATCGTCGCTCGCCGCCGTGATTCTCCGCATGAAATCGCTACGTCTGGAAGACATTGAAGCGTTTCCGTTTCTGGATCCGCCGCCGCGTCGCGCGATTGCCGACGGTCTGGCGCTTCTTGCAGAGCTCGGCGCGGTGGATGACCACCATGCGCTCACGCCCGTAGGACAGCGGCTTGCGCGGCTGCCGGTTGACCCGCGGATCGGACGAATGCTGCTCGAGGCGGCAGAGCGGCGCTGTCTGCGTGAGGTGCTGGTCATTGCCTCGGCGCTGTCGGTGCAGGATCCGCGGGAGCGGCCGATGGAGGCGCAGCAGGCTGCCGATCAGTCGCATCGGCGCTTTGCCGACGAGCACTCGGACTTTGTGTCGCTCCTGAAAGTCTGGGACTACTGGCACAACGAGCAACGCGAGCGTGAGTCGAATCGCAAGCTCGCCCAGAAGCTTGAGCGCGAGTTTCTGTCGGTGCGCCGGTTGCGTGAATGGGCAGACGTGCACTCGCAGCTGAGCGAGGCAGTGCGCGAGAATAACTGGACGGTCAACACCGAGCCTGCACCGCCTGAGGCAGTGCATCGGGCGCTTCTTGCCGGGCTGCTCGGTAACCTTGGCACGCGGCCTCCCGATGAAGCCACCTATGCGGGTACGCATCAAGTGCGGTTTTCGATTCACCCCGCTTCATCGGTCGTCAAGAAGGCGCCGCGCTGGCTGATGGCTGCCGAGATCGTGGATACCGCTCGCACGTACGCTCGAACCGTGGCGCGTATTGATCCGGTCTGGATCGAGCAGGCCGCGGGCCATCTGATCCAGCGAAGCTACAGCGATCCCGCCTGGTCCAAGCAGTCGGGGCAGGCGTTCGAGCTCGAGCGCGGCATGCTCTACGGGCTGGTGCTTTATTCGCAGCGACGGGTGCCGCTTGCTCCGCGCGACCCGAAGCTGGCGCGTGAGCTCCTCATTCGAGAGGGGTTGGTGGGTGAGGGTGTCGATGCCAGGCTGCCTTTCCTCGCGCATAACCGCCGACTCATCGCCGAGATTGAAAAGCTCGAGCAGAAAATTCGTCGCCCGGATCTGCTGGTCGATGATCAGTTTCTGCGTGACTGGTACGACGCGAGGCTTCCCGAGCGCATCACCTCGCTGCAGCGGCTCGAACAGTGGCTGGCCCGGGCGCCGGCGGAGGAAGCCAAGGCGTTGATGCTGTCTCGCGAACAGTTGATGCGCCGGGAGGACACCGGTGTTGCCAGCGATGCTTTCCCTCGCCAGCTGGCGATGCGTGGCGCCAGCTTTGAACTTGATTACCGGTTTGATCCGGGGGCTGACGATGATGGCGTCACTTTGCGAGTGCCGGTGGTGCTCCTTAATCAGGTCGATCCGGTGCGCTGTGAATGGCTGGTGGCGGGAATGCTGCGCGACAAGGTGCAGGCGCTCGTGAAATCGCTTCCGCCCAAGATTCGCAGGGTGGCGGTGCCGATTCCAGACTACACCGAGGCGTTTATCAAGCGGTGGGACGAACGGGTGGGCGAGGCCCCGCTTGCGCAGGCGATCGTCGCCGATCTGGCCGAGACATTCAGCGTGCGGGCGCAGCTCACCGATTTTCGAATCGAAAGCGTGCCTGCGCATCTTTTCATGCGCTTCGTGGTCACCGATCCGCATGGTGCACGGCTGGGCGCGGGGCGGAGTCTCGCGCAGCTGAAAAGCGAGTTTGGTGATCGTGCGCAGGGTGCCTTTCGCCAGGCGCTGTCGGCCTTGGGGCTGCGGAGCTCGGGCCAGGTGACGGCGCCGTCGGGGGAGGCCGAGCGCGAGCGTGCCAGTGCGGGTGACCGCACCGCGCCGTCTCTACCCCTTGCTGGCGAGCGCCACACGGACTGGCGCTTCGGCGCGCTCCCGGAGATCCTGGAGCTCGAGCAACGAATCGATGGTCGGCGCCAAACGCTGATCGGTTATCCGGCCCTGATCGACCGATCCGATTCCGTCGAACTGGCTGTCTTTGATGACGCTGATGAGGCGGCGCGCGAACATCGTCGCGGTTTGATCCGGCTTTTCCGGATCGCGCTTCGCGAGCCGCTGCGATTTTTCGAGCGCAACATCACCGACTTTCAAAAGATGTCGCTGCAGTTCGCAAGCTTCGGCAGCGCCGATGATCTGAAGAATGATCTGTTGGCGGCGCTGATTGCGCGCGCCTGTCTCGCTGACCCCCTGCCTGCCGACGAGGCAGCCTTTCGGGACCGATTGGAAGCATCCCGGCCGCGGCTCACGCTGATTGGCCAGGAACTTGCCCGAGTCACAGCCGAGGTGCTGACCGAGCATGTCGCGCTCGCACGAAAGCTCGCCCAGGCCCGCGCCTGGCCCGCTGCGGCAGACGATGTGCAGGCGCAACTCGCAGGCCTGTTGCCCAAGCGCTTCATCGTGCAAACCCCCTGGGAACAGCTCCGCCATCTGCCGCGTTACTTGCGCGGTGTGGCCATGCGCCTCGACAAGCTTCGTGAAGACCCCGCTCGCGACGCGAAACTGATGTCCGAGATCTCGCCACTCGTCACCAATTTTCGCCGGATGCTCTCGCAGCGAAAAGGCGCGGTTGACGCCCGGCTCGAGGAGTTTCGCTGGATGCTTGAGGAGCTCCGTGTGTCGCTCTTCGCGCAGACCCTGCGCACCCCGATGCCGGTGTCGGTCAAGCGGTTGCAGAAGGCCTGGGACGCCATTCGGGAGCAGGGCGCCTAGCAGCATCCGCTTCGCGACAGGTCGGGTTCGCATTACACTCTGCGGCCCTTCACCCCTTATCTGCGTGCCCGCCCCGGGCCCGCGTGCCCTGACCGGACCTCTCTCGATGAGCAGCGAAAAAGTCGTGTCGGCACAGTACGAAGTGTCGATCGAAAAACTGGCCTCGCTCGGCGTGAGCGATCCCTACTCGGTGGCGAGCCTGCAGATCTACGCCTCCGGCAAACTCACCAGCGATGAACGGCTCTACTTCACGCTCTGGGGCTGTCAACACCTGAGCGCGGCGAATTTCAGCGCCAGGCAGTTGCTTGCCACGCGTGGTGCCGAGGTCAGCGCAGCCTATTTCATCGTGCGTGGCCGGTTGCTGGGGGTTGAAGGCGAAAAGATCTACCGGCTCGGTCCCGGCAGCATCATCGGACTCGCCGAGGGCCTTGCGCACCTCCCCTACAGCATGACGGTGGTGTGCGTGACCGATGTGGAGGCCCGGCTCATTCCCCTGTCCCAGGTCGATCGTCTGGTGCCCAGAATGCCGCTTGCGCTGCGTGGCATCCTGCGTAGCGCCGTGGTTCGCACGCTCGGTCTCGACAAAGCACCGGAGTCGCTCGAATGAATGACTTTGAACTGGCCCAGTTTCAGCCCGGTGATCGACTGTTCAGCGCGGGGGATCTGGCCGACAAGCTCTATGTGGTTCAAAAGGGCACGGTGCAGATGCTCGATGCGAAGACCAGCACCGTGTTTGCTACGGTGTCGGCGGGCGAGTCTTTCGGCGAGCAGGCGTTGCTCCCTGGGGGGATCCGGTCGGCCAGCGCGGTGGCGCAAAACGAGGTGGTGTGCCTTTACATCGAGGCCGACAGCCTGCGCCGCATTCTTGAGCGGCAATCGCCCGTGCTCGCGCCCGTCTTCGAGGCGCTGCTCCTGCAGCAGAGTATGCACAACGCATTGCGGCGTGCGGGCTGAACCGATCTCTCACGCTCGCTAGCGAAGGCCCGTTACCCAGATGATGGAACTGACCGTGACCACGGCAAACAGGGTTCCGCCCAGAATGGCCGCGCTTACCGACGCGGTGGGCAGGCCGTAGCGCTGGGCAATGATGAAGGTGTTGCTGGCTGCGGGCAGCGCGGCGCACACCACCCCCGCCGCCGCGATCGTGGGCTCGAGGGGCAGCACCGCCCCCATCATGATCGCCGCCACCAGCGGCGTGACGATCAGTTTGACCCCGACCAGGACCCCGATTTCGCGATTGAATCGGAGCGGCTTGTTTCCAAGCGCCGCGCCAATCGCAAACAGTGCGCACGGACCGGCCGCTCCGGACAGCATCCGGGTGAAGGTATCGACCGACTGGGGAAGCTTGAGCGCGGCCGCGGAGAACGCAAGTCCCAGCAGGATTGATCCGAGGAGCGGCGAGACCAGGACGCTTCGTGAGGCAGTGCCGATTGACCCGAGCATGCCGCCCCGCTGGTTGCGCTGCATCTCCAGGATGGCAATGGTGAGGGCGATCAGGACGATGTTGTCGGTAATGATGGCGACCGTGACAATGGGGAGCAGGTGCTCGCCCAATTGCCCGAGGAGCGCAATGCCCAGGTAGCCGACGTTGCCGTGGGCTGCGCCGAGCGCAAACGAGGCCGCCTCGGATACCGTGCGTCCCCCGAGAAAGCGGCTTCGGCGGGCGAGACGGTAGGCGAGGGCGAAAGAGACCAGGCCGGCGACCGCGATACCGGCCGCGAGCCGGGGCTCGAACAGGTCGCCGATCGGGCGCAAGCCCGCCACCCGGAACAGCATGGCGGGTAGCGCAAACCAGTAAACGAATGCGTTGATGCCGTCGATCGCTCCGGCAGGCAGCATGGACCTTGCCGCAGCGACGTAGCCGCACAACACCAGGGCAAAAACCGGGGCGGTGACATTGAGAACATCGAGCATGACGCTGCCGAGTGTAGCGGTTTGCGGCACAATCCCGGTATCGCCACTCCATCGTCATCGCAGCAATGTCGTCCTGCAGCAGCCCTGTCCGTCGTCGTTTCGTGCAAAGCGCGGTGGGTGCGTCCGCCGCTGTCTCGGTCTTGTCCCCATTGACCTCGCCTGCGTCGACGCCGCAGCGGGCAAGCGATTGGGTCTATGTGCTCAACTCGCGTGATGCGTCGGTGTCGCTCATCGACAAGGCTGCGCGTACCGAGTCGCGGCGCATCACCGTGGGCAAGGAGCCCCATCACCTCTACCCCACACCAGACGGCAAGTCGCTGATCGTGGGTAACGCCATGAGTGACGACCTGGTGTTCTTCGATCCCGTCACCGCAGAGGTTCAGCGCCGGATAGCCTCCATCGATGACCCCTACCAGCTTGGGTTTTCGCCCGACACCCGATGGTTTGTCACCGCAGCGCTCAGGCTCGATCGCGTTGACCTCTATCGCTACGAGGGCGGCGAGCTGAAGCTCGCCAAACGCCTGTCGATTCCCAAGGCACCCAGCCACATCTGGTTTTCTGCCGACAGCAGCACCGTGTTCGCCACGCTGCAGGACAGCAACGAGATCGTTGCCATCAGCCTGCAGAAGATGGAGCCGATCTGGAAGCTTCGCACGGGCAAACAGCCCGCAGGCATTCTCATCACCCCCGATGATCGCCACCTGATGGTTGGCGTGATGGGCGAGAATTTTGTCGATGTCATCGACTGGCGCGCCCAGAAATCGGTGAAGCGCATCGTCACCGGCCGCGGCGCGCACAACCTTCGCGGGCTGGGTGATCAGCGTCATGTGTTTGTCACCAACCGGGTTGACAACTCCGTGAGCTGCATCGACATGCGCAGTTTCCAGGTGGTGAGCAGCTTCGCGGTGCCTGGCGGGCCCGACTGCATGGAAATCACCTCAGACAAGAAAACCATGTGGATCACCAACCGATTTGCGCGGCAGGTCTCTCTGGTCAGTCTGGCCGATGGCAAGATCTTTCATACGATCGGAGTCGGTCGCTCGCCCCACGGTATTTTTTTCGCGGACCGCGCGCCGCTTATCTGATGCGCCTTGCGCAGGCTGTTGGCTTGATTCGCACCGCAGGCGCGCGCGTTGTGGCGGCGGTGGCTGCGGTAGCTGCCATGCATGGCGCGCACGCCGCGCAGGGGGCAACCGACCCGGGGGCCACCTATGCCTGCAAGGGCTGGGTCTATCTCACGCTCGATACCGGCAGCATGCGCGATGCGCCGCTCATTGCCGACATCCTGAAGCGGCATCAGGTTCGCGCCACGTTTTTTCTTGCGAGCGAAAAGACCATCCACGGCGACCACTCGCTCGATTTGTCCTGGGCGCCCTACTGGCGGGCGCGTGCGGCCGAGGGCCACCGCTTCGGCAGTCACACCTTCGACCATGTCTACCTGCGGGAAGGCCGTGCCGGGCATGTTCCTGTCGGCGCCTTCATGGCCCGCCCGCAATTTGGCGAGGGCGCCGGAAAGGATCAGGTCTGGAATGCCGGCGAACTTTGCCGTGAATTGCGCCGGGTCGATCAGCGGTTTCGTGAAATGACTGGCCAGGGACTCGATCCGATCTGGCGTGCCCCAGGCGGCAAGGCCCCGGCGGTGGCCATGGAGGCGGCGGCCGGATGCGGGTTCAGGCATGTGCATTGGGCCGATGCCGGTTTCCTGGGCGATGAACTGCCTTCCGACAAATTTCCCAACGACAGGCTGCTCGCGCAGGCGCTCTCGCGCATTCGAAGCGGCGACATTCTCATGGCGCACCTGGGGATCTGGTCGCGGAAGGACCCGTTTGCGCCTATGCTCGACCCATTGATTGCCGGGCTGCGGAAAAAAGGCCTGTGCTTTGCCACGCTTGACCATCACCCCGATTACCGCCGCTGATGCCTCATGATTGACGCCCTGATTCACGCTTTCGCTGCCGCCCAAACCTGGATCCACGAGACGCTGGTGCAGCCGGCCATGTTTGCCATGGGGCTCATGCATCTGAGCGAAATGGCGTTTGATGCCCTCGAGTGGGTAATGATCGGCGTGATCGAGGTGATTGCAATGGCGGTGGTGCTGGGGCTTCTCGAGCGCTGGGCCCCCGCTGAGCCCGCAGCCGGCCGCGGCGAGTGGCGGGTGGACGTGGTGTACTCGCTCCTTCGCAGGCTGGGCGTACTGCCGCTGGTGGCGTTTGCGCTCTTCACCCCGCTGGTCGACGCGATTGAATCGCAACTTCGATTCGCCGGTATCTCTCGCCTGTCGCTCGATGGGGTGTGGCCTGGCGTCACCGACGCTGCGTGGGTGAGCTTTCTCATTTACCTGGTGGTGTTCGATTTCGTCGATTACTGGCTGCACCGGGCGCAGCACCGTTGGTCGTGGTGGTGGGCGCTGCATGCGGTGCACCACAGCCAACGCCAGATGACTTTCTGGACCGAAGACCGAAATCACCTGCTTGATGACCTGCTGCGAGACGGCGTGATGGCGCTCCTTGCCGTGGCGATTGGGGTGGCGCCCGGGCAGTTCATCGGCATTGTGGTGGTGTCGCGTCTGCTTCAAAGCCTGCAACACGCCAATCTGCGCTGGCGCTATGGCTCGGTGGGTGAGCGATTGCTCGTGAGCCCGAGCTTTCATCGCCTGCACCACGCGGTTGACTATGGGCACGACGGTCCGGCTCGCGGTTGTAATTTCGCGGTGCTGTTTCCGGTCTGGGACCATCTGTTCCGCACCGCTGACGATCGCCCAGGTTTCGTTCCCACCGGCATTCGCGATCAGGTCGAGGGGCGCGATTACGGGCAGGGATTTTTCCGCCAGCACTGGCTGGCGATCGGTCGAATGTTCGGACGGGCTTGATGTTCCCGAGCGTTCACGGTCCGCGGGCGGGCGCGTCCACCGCGGCTCACAAGCGCATGCGCGCAGAGGCTGGACATGGCACTGGGTCTGATCATTGTGGGTGACGAAATCCTGTCGGGCAGGCGGCAGGACAAACATTTTTCGAAGGTGCTCGAGCTGGTGTCGGCGCGCGGCATGGAGTTGTCCTGGGTGCGGTATCTGGGCGACGATCGCGCCCGTCTCGTGCATGCGCTTCGCGATACCTTTGGCAGCGGCGATACAGTGCTGTCGTGCGGCGGTATTGGCGCCACACCCGATGATCACACCCGGCAGGCCGCTGCCGAGGCGCTTGGTGTTGAACTGGTCCTGCACCCCGAGGCGGCCGAACTGATCCGGCAGCGGGCGGCGGAAATGGCGCGCGAAGGCAAGGCGCCGGCCGATCCCCAGGCACCTGAAAATCGCCAGCGGCTCAAGATGGGCGAGTTTCCCGCCGGGGCACGCATCATCCCCAACCCTTACAACCGAATTCCGGGCTTTGCGATTCGCGGTCATTACTTTGTGCCTGGCTTTCCGGTGATGGCGTGGCCGATGATCGAGGCGCTGCTCGATGGTGAGCTGGCGGGCGAGCGACCCGACGCCGAGCGTGCCGAGCGCTCGTTCCTCGTCTACGAACTTGCAGAATCCACCATTACCCCGCTCATGGAAGCGGTCGAGCGCGAACTGCCAGGCATCCGCACCTTCAGTCTGCCATCGGTGGGCGAAGACGGCAGCCGCCGGCACATTGAACTCGGTGCAAAGGGCGATACTGCAAGGGTTGATGATGCGATCGAGCGGCTTCGGAAGGGCGCGCTCGCGCTCGGCGGCCAGATCGCCCGCTGACCGACAACCGGGCCGGTGCGCCCGGGTTCGACATGCGCCAAGCAGGCTTCGGGTAACGGCCTCATAATTGCCTGCGACCAACGGAGGACGCCGATGAACATGCCGGCCGAGCCGATGCTGCGTGATGTGCAGCTCGATGACAAATACACTGCCGACGGCGGACAGGTCTACCTGACCGGTACCCAGGCGCTGGTGAGGCTGCCCCTCATGCAGCGCCGGCGCGACCTCGCCGCCGGGCTGAACACTGGTGGCTACATCAGCGGCTACCGCGGCTCGCCGATTGGCGGCTACGATCAGGCGCTGTGGCGCGCCCGCAAGCACCTCGATGACCATCACGTGAGGTTCGTGCCGGGCCTGAATGAAGACCTGGCAGCCACCGCCATCTGGGGCACGCAGCAGCTGCATTTCTTTCCGGGCGCGCAGTACGACGGCGTGTTCTCGATCTGGTATGGCAAGGGCCCGGGCGTTGACCGAACGGGCGACGCGTTCCGTCATGCCAACCAGGCAGGCAGTGCGCTGCATGGCGGGGTGCTGGCAATTGGGGGCGATGATCACGGCGCGAAATCCTCGACCGTCGCCGCTCAGACCGACCACATCTTCATTGCGGTCTCCATGCCGGTGCTCGCGCCTGCCACGGTGCAGGACTACCTCGACCTCGGGCTCCACGGCTTTGCGCTGTCGCGATTTTCAGGCTGTTGGGTGGGCTTCAAGGCCGTGACCGATACCCTCGAGACCGCAGGCATTGTCGATGTGTCGGCCGAGCGGCTGAACATTGTGTTGCCGCAAGACATCCCCATGCCCCCGGGCGGGCTCAATTCGCGTTGGCCGGAGGAGCCCTTCCTCAAGCTGGAAGAGCGTCTGGTGCGCTGGAAGCTTCCTGCGGTGCGAGCCTATGCGCGAGCCAATCGGCTCGACCGCAACGCCCTTGGCCGGGCCGACGGTGAGCCCGCGAGGCTTGGCATCGTATCGAGCGGAAAGGCCTATCTCGACACCATGCAGGCGCTGGTGGAGCTTGGCATCGATGACGCGATGGCACGCCGCATTGGCCTGCGCGTCTACCGGGTGGCCATGCCCTGGCCACTTGAGCCGGAGAGCGCGCGCGAGTTCTGCGCGGGCTGCGACGAGGTGCTGGTCATCGAGGAAAAGCGCGCACTGATCGAATCGCAGCTGAAGGAAATCCTTTATGCGCTCGATGTGCGCCCGCGGGTCACGGGCAAGCGCGACGAGCGCGATGCGCCGCTTGTTCCCGAGGCGGGTGAGCTCTCGCCCGCGATGCTCGCGCGAATCATCGCCGCGCGGCTTCAGCGGTGGGGCTCCGCGCAGTCGGATGCGCGGGGGACAACCGATGCCGAGCTCCAGGGCCGTATGGCGGAGCGGTTGTCACAGTTCGAGTCGCGCGAGCGCGGTCTCACCAAGCTCACCGTGCCGATCGAACGGATTCCCTATTTCTGCTCGGGCTGCCCACACAACACCTCGACCCGGGTGCCCGAAGGCTCGCGCGCCAATGCGGGCATCGGTTGCCACTACATGGCGCAGTGGATGGACCGCTCCACGGCGAGCTTCACGCAGATGGGTGGCGAAGGCATGACCTGGGTGGGGCAGGCGCCGTTTTCGTCCACGGAGCACGTCTTTCAGAACATTGGCGACGGCACCTATTTCCATTCGGGGTCGCTGGCGATCCGCCATGCGGTGGCCACCAATACGCCCATGACCTACAAGATCCTGTTCAATGATGCGGTGGCCATGACCGGCGGCCAGCGTCATGACGGATCGCTCACGCCCGACCGTATCGTGGCGCAGGTGATGGCTGAGGGCGTCACCCGGGTGGTGGTGGTGACCGATGAGCCCGACAAGTACCCGGCGGGCTACTTCCCGTCGTCGGTGCCGGTTCATCATCGCGATGACCTCGACCGCGTGCAGCGCGAGCTCAGGGAGTTTCGGGGCGTATCGGTGCTGCTCTACGACCAGACCTGCGCCGCTGAAAAGCGCCGTCGCCGCAAGCGTGGTGCATTTCCCGATCCCGATCGGCGCGCCTTCATCAATGAAGCGGTGTGTGAAGGCTGCGGCGATTGCGGCGTCAAATCCAATTGCGTGTCGATCGAGCCGGTGGAAACCGAACTCGGCCGCAAACGCGCGATCAATCAGTCATCCTGCAACAAGGATTTTTCCTGTGTGAATGGGTTCTGTCCGAGCTTTGTCACGCTGGAGGGCGCAAAGCCGCGGCGTGGCCGGGCGGGTCAGGTGGTTGCTGATGCCGCGCAGGTTGCATTGCCCGAGGTGAAACTGCCCGAGATCCAGGGCGCCTGGTCGGTGCTTGTCACCGGCATCGGCGGCACGGGCGTGGTCACCATTGGCCAGATTCTCGGCATGGCTGCGCATCTGGAAGGCAAGGGCGTCACCGTGCTCGACATGGCGGGGCTTGCGCAAAAGAACGGCGCGGTCATGAGCTTCGTCAGAATTGGGGCCGGGCAGGACATGCTTCATGCGCCACGCATCGGGCTCGCCTCTGCGGACGCGGTGATCGGCTGTGATGTGGTGGTCACGGCGGGTCGAGAGGCCATGCAGCGAATGCTCGCGGGTCGCACCCGGGTGGCGGTGAATGTCGCACGTACACCCACGGCCGACTTCACCCGCAATGCCGACTGGAGCTTTCCGCTCAGTCGTATGGAGCAGACGATCGTTGATGCGGTGGGGGAGGCTCAGTCCTCGTTTGTGGACGCCACGCGGCTCGCCACAGGGTTGCTGGGCGATGCCATCACCGCCAATCTGTTCATGCTGGGCTACGCCTGGCAGCTGGGCATGATTCCGCTCTCCGCGCGTGCGATCGAACGCGCCATTGAACTGAACGAGGTATCGGTTGCAACCAACCTCGCGGCGTTCCTGTGGGGCCGACGCGCTGCAGTCGATGCGGCCCAGGTGGAACAGCTCGCCGCCCCCCCGAAAGCCTTGCCGCCCTCGCGGATCATGTCCACAACGCTTGATGAGCTCATCGCGCGTCGGGTGGATTTTCTGGCCGATTACCAGAATGACGCCTGGGCCGCGCGCTATCGCGCGCTGGTGGCGCGGGTGCGCGAGGCTGAGAGCAGGATGGCCTCGCCCGCCGGCGACTCGGCCGAGGCGATGCCGCTCACCGCGGCTGTGGCGCGCAATTTTTATCGCCTCATGTCCTACAAGGATGAATACGAGGTGGCTCGTCTTTACACCAGTGGTGAGTTTGAGCGCACCGTCCGCGAGCAATTTGATGGTGATGTCCGGATGCGGTTTCACCTGGCCCCGCCGCTCTTGTCGCGCCGGAACGAACGCGGCGAGCTGGTCAAGACAACCTGGGGGCCCTGGATCTTCACGGCCTTCAGGCTGCTCGCGCGCTTGCGCGGTCTGCGCGGCACGGCGCTCGACATCTTTGGCTATACCGAAGAGCGCCGGATGGAGCGTCGGTTGATTGATGAATATGAGTCGCTGGTGAATTCGCTTCTGCCGGCGCTCGATCTTGCGCGTCGCGATCTCGCGATTTCGCTGGTGTCGTACCCCGAGCAGATCAGGGGGTTCGGTCATGTGAAGGAGCGCAATGTCGAGCTTGCGCTGGGCGCACGCGACGAGGCGTTGCAGCGCTGGCGCGGAGCGGGTGCGCTTCCCAGCGTCAATCCTGCCGCGCTGCAGGAGGCTTGAGCGGTCGCCGTCCGGTCGCGAGCGCACGCCGGTGTCGCCGCTGCCGCAAATGGAAACGGCCCGTTGAAGGGCCGTTTCCGCGCTCTCTGGCCTTGCGGCCGGAGCAATGAGGAGGAAGCGTGACCTCAGGCGGCTTTCTTGGCGGTGCGGGCGTTGACCGATTTGCTCGCAGCCACGACATTGGCCTCGGCCATTTCAACAACCTGCTTGGTGGCGCGGCTCACCTGATCAAACGCAGTGTTGGCGGCAGACACGGCCGACTTCACCAGCGTCATCACGCCTTCGCTACCGGCGGGGGCGTTACGGGCCATGGAGTCGATGGCGGCGAACAGCTGCTTGTTGCCATCGGCCATCTGCTTCTCCACCAGACGGGCCAGCTCGGCGCTGGTTTCCGAAGCGATGTCGTAGCAGTGCTTGGCGTACGCGGATGCCTTGTCGGCGGCCGGCTGCATGGAGGTGGTGGTGAGTTCGGAGAGCGACTTCACGTCCTTGACTTCGAAGAGCGACTTCATCATGTCGGCCGACTCTTCGAACGAGCTGCGCGCGGCCTGCAGGTTGAGCGCAGCAAGGCGCTCGAAGCCGGCCATGGAAACGCGGGCGGCGGTATGCATCATGTCGAAAGAGGCTTTGTTCAGTGATGCGAACTGTTCGGGAGTCTGGATCATGTTGAATCTCCGGTTGGGGTGTCTGGATAGGACAGAGAACTTGAACTTTCGGGAGTTGATCAGCGTTGTTTGGTGCAACGCAACAAACTGAATTATGGCGATCCTGGTGCGCGCTGTCAAGTGGTTTTGCTGTGGTGCAACAAAGCGTCCGATTGTGCGGTGAATATTGTTTTAAGTGATTGATTTATATAACTATATGATTTTTACAAGTCTTGTTGATCCGGTTGAAAATTGCTCGACTTGTTGCGACCGCGCATGAGTGGCGACAGTGGGGTTCTCAGCCGGAGTCGCGGCGCTGCAATAGCGGTATCGCTCGGTTTCGTACTGGTCTGGTCAACGGGCTTCATCGTGGCCCGTTATGGCGTACCGCACGCTCCGGCCCTCAGCTTTCTCGCCCTGCGGTTCGCGCTCACGCTGCTTGTGCTCGCTCCGCTCATCATGGTGCAGCAGGCGCGATGGCCGTCCCTGCGCGAGGCGGCGCACCTGGCGATTGCAGGCCTGCTGATTCACGGCATCTACCTGTCGGGGGTCTGGATTGCCATCGAGCACGGCATGCCGTCGGCCATGTCGGCGCTGATTGTCAACATGCAGCCGATCCTTACCGCCGTGTGGGTTGCCTGGGCAGGCGAACACGTAACGCGTCGGCAGTGGCTGGGCCTGCTGCTGGGGCTCATGGGCGTGGTGCTCGCGGTCGCAAGCAAATGGACCGCCGAAGGCGTGAGCGCAACCAACCTGCTGTGCTGCGTGGCCGCGCTTGCGGGCATCACCGCCGGCACGCTCTATCAAAAGCGGCAGGTGCCCGCGTTTGACCTTCGCACCGGAACCTTTGTGCAGCTTGCTGCATCGCTCGCGCTGGTTGGTCCCTTTGCGCTTCTGCTGGAGTCTCGACCCGTGATGTGGAACGCCGAGCTGGTGCTGGCTCTGGCCTGGGCAGTGCTCGCCATTTCGATCGGGGCGGTGTTCCTCTTGTTTCGACTCATCGAGCGGGGCTCCGCCACCAGCGTGACCTCGCTGATGTATCTCGTGCCGCCCACGACCGCTCTGATGGCTTGGTTGCTGTTTGACGAAGCCTACGGGTGGTGGGCCGCGGCGGGCATGGCGTTTGCGGCAGCCGGCGTGGCGCTGGTTCAGCAGGCGAGACCTGCACCGATCACACCGGGAGCTCGGTGAGACAATACGAGGCTGCGCGACTGAGCGAGAAAGGGATATTGACCATGAGCCAATCGGGCGAGGCCACCCCCCGCGGCAGCCACGCGGCGGCATCCGCATCGGACCGGGTGCCTCGCGGCGGTTACCCGCACCAGATGGCGATCGTGACGCGCTGGATGGACAACGACGTCTATGGTCACGTGAATAACGTCGTGTACTACTCCTACTTCGACACCGTGGTGAACACCTATCTCATCCGGCAGGGGGCGCTGGATATTCATGCCGGGGCGGTGATCGGATTGGTGGTTGAAACCGGTTGCCGGTATTTCGCAGCGCTTTCGTTTCCCGACACCGTGGTCGCGGGGTTGCGCGTCACACGCATCGGCAACAGCAGCGTTCGCTACCAGGTAGGCTTGTTCCGCAACGAAGAAAGCGAGCCCTCGGCGCAGGGGCATTTCACTCATGTTTATGTCGATCGCGAGACGCGGCGACCGGCGGCCCTGCCCGCGGCGCTGCGGGCTGCGCTCGAACCCTTGCTCGTCCGCGATGCGGATGAGCGCTGACTCTGGAGCCAGAATGGACTACCCGCACAGCTACCGATTTGTCGATGACGCGATCATCAGCCGTCACTCCATCCGGGCGTTTCTCGATCGGCCGGTTGATCGCGCGATCGTCGAAGACATTCTCGAAGTGGCAAGCCGCGCTCCGTCCGGGACCAACATGCAGCCCTGGGCGGTACGGGTGCTGGCGGGCGAGGCGAAACAACGGCTGTCGGAGCGCGTGGTTGCGGTGTTCGACGATCCTGCGCAAAGCGCCGAACACACCGAGGAATATCCGTACTACCCAAAGCAGTGGTTCTCGCCCTATATCGAGCGGCGGCGCACCGTGGGCTTTGCGCTTTATCGTCTGCTTGGCATTGGCAAGGGAGAGAAGGACAAGATGCATGCGCAGCATGCCCGGAACTACCGCTTTTTCGATGCCCCCGTGGGTCTGATCTTCACGATTGACCGGCGGCTGGAAGTCGGCAGCTGGCTCGACTACGGAATGTTTTTGCAGAACGTGATGATCGCGGCACGTGCGCGGGGGCTGGACACCTGCCCGCAGGCGGCATTCACGCAGTTTCACCGCGTCATTGCCGAAGAGCTGTCACTCGGCGAACATGAGGCAGTGGTGTGCGGCATGGCGCTGGGCTATGCCGACATGTCGGCGCCCGAGAACACGCTGATCACCGAGCGTGAGCCGGTTGCGCAGTTTGCGCAGTTCGTGGGCTGGTAAGGCGAGGAGGTCTGCAGTGATTCGTTCTCTGTGTTTGCTGATGCGCGCAGCGCGCGCTGTCGCGGGTCCGGGCGCTTTTGCTACCGCACCCGTCCACGTGGCTGTGCGGGTTGCGTTGGTTGCGCTGACCGGGCTCGCCGCAGTCGGCCCTTTTCAACCCGTTGCCGCGCAGGATGCTGCCTCCGGGCGACCGGTCCGGCTGGTGATCCCGTTTGCAGCGGGCGGGTCGGCCGACATGCTGGGACGGCTGGTGGCGGAGGGCCTCTCGAAGTCGCTTGGGGTGACCGTCACGCCCGAGAACAAGCCGGGTGCAACCGGTGCCATTGGCGCCGCCGAGGTGGCGCGTGCCAAGCCCGATGGCCACACCTTGCTGCTCGGATTCGACGGCACCATTGCGATCGCGCCGGTCATTCAGGCCAACGTCGGGTTCGATCCCCTCAAGGACTTTTCCTCCATTGCACGGCTGGCTGATGTTGGGCTGGTGGTGGCGGTGCATCCCTCGATTCCTGCTCGCGACATGCGGCAACTGATCGACTGGTCGAAGGCCAACCCCGGCAAGCTGTCGTTTGCGTCCCCGGGGCCGGGCAGTACCGCGCATCTGGCAGGCGAGCAACTTCGTCTGGAGGCGGGTCTTGACTGGCTGCATGTGCCCTACGGCGCTTCGGGAAGCGGCAAGTTCGTGAACGACCTGATTGGTGGCAGCGTGCCGGCTGCACTCATCTCCATTGCGGTGGCTGCACCCTACATTCGCGAAGGCCGGATCGTGGGGGTCGGCGTGCCATCACTTGCGCCCAATGTGGCCATCCCCGATGTACCCACCTTCGCCGTGGCCGGGCTCGAGCGCTTCAATGTCTCGTCCTGGTTTGCGCTCCTGGGGCCAGCGGGCATGTCCTCGCCGCAGGTCGAGCGGCTGAATGCTGAAGTCCAGAAACTGCTCCGCTCGCCGGCGGTTGCCGAGCGACTCCTCAAGGCAGGCATGGATCCCACGCCGTCCGCGCCCTCGGCCTTGTCCGAACGAATCGCGGCCGACCTCGACAAATGGCGGAAAGTTGCGGCCCGCCTTCCAAAAAGTTGACCGCGCGCGGTCCTGAAACGCCGACGGCTCGCCTGGCACCGTTCTGCGGTTGACAGGCGCTGTCAAAAACAGCGAACATATCCTTAGATCGCGTCTGAGGGTTGCTTTGCAAGTGTCTAATTTTCAACATTTTTCGGGGGTCGGGTCTGCCGTCGCCCTGATCCTTGCGCTCG
Organism: Burkholderiaceae bacterium; assembly: GCA_049423065.1. Classification (GTDB taxonomy): domain Bacteria; phylum Pseudomonadota; class Gammaproteobacteria; order Burkholderiales; family Burkholderiaceae_E; genus SYIM01. The sequence continues at coordinate 9,561 of JBMSQB010000023.1, read as the reverse complement.
CTGCAGCGCCATCGATGGCGCAGTCGCCGTCTTCGCGGCCGGCTGAAGCGTCGCGCACGCCTGCCGCGCAGTCCTCCGCACAGCCCGCTTCACGTTCGGACGGCAAGGGTGCCGCGCCCCAGGGGGAGCGCCGTGCATCGGGGGCGCAGTCGGGAGCGAAGCCAGCGTCCACCGCGAGCGCTGCGCCCAAAAGCGCTGCAGCGAAAAAGGACAAAAACGCCAAGCGCGCGAAGCAGAACAAGCCCCGTGCCTTTGAGGAGTCCCCCAAACCCGCTCAATCGGGCGGGAGCACCGCCATGGGTGCGGCGGCAGTCGGCGCTGCAGCGGTCGGTACGGCCGCGGTTGCCGCTCAGCCGCCCGCCCGGCCGTCAGTGGGGGAGTCGATCGGGCTCAAGCGGGTGGCCGATCCCCTCTCTTTGCATTCGTCGGTGGCGCTGGTGATGGACGCCCGAAGCGGCGATGTACTGGTTCGAAAGAATCCGGGCGCCGTGCTCCCCATTGCTTCCATCACCAAGCTGATGACCGCGATGGTGGTACTCGATGCGGGGCTGCCGCTTTCCGAGCGTCTGCAGATCACCCGCGACGATATCGATCGTCTGCGTGGCACCAGTTCACGCCTGCATCCGGGGGCCTGGCTCACCCGTTCCGAAATGCTGCAGCTCTCCCTCATGGCCTCCGAAAACCGGGCCGCCAACGCGCTGGGTCGCCACTATCCGGGTGGCATGCCCGCGTTTGTTGCAGCAATGAATGCGAAGGCGCGATCGCTGGGGCTGCGGGACACGCGTTTTGTCGAGCCCACCGGTTTGTCGAGCGCCAATGTCTCCAGCGGGGGCGATCTCGCCCAGCTGGTGCGGGCGGCGTCATCCTATCCGCTGATTCGTCAGTATTCGGTCGCGCGGTCCATGACGGTGCAGCCCGCCCGCGAGCCGCTGGGCTTCTACAACACCAATCGACTGATTTCGACGGCGGGTTGGTCGATCGGCCTTCAGAAAACCGGCTTCATCTCCGAGGCGGGCAACTGTCTCGTGATGATCGCCAACATCGAGGGACGACCGCTCATCGTGGTGCTGCTCGATGCCGCGGGCAAGCTGGCGCGCTTTGGCGATGCCCAGCGCATCCGCAGCTGGGTGGAGAAAGCAGCGCCCCCGGCACAACGCATTCACGCCGACGGCGGGCAGGGCGATGTGGCCGCGCCGCTCAGGGTGTCGCTCGGCGCCGATTAGGCTTTTTTCTGATCACCTGGCCTCTTCCGCCGGCTCGAAGCCGAGGGATGAGGAAATATCGGCGGCGGTCTTGCACACCAGGTCGATCCAGTCGTCCTGCACGAAATCGGCTGGCGCCGACACCGAGAGCCCGGCCACCAGCTTGCCCGAGTCGTCGCGGATCCCGGCTGCAATGCAGCGCACGCCGAGCTCCAGCTCTTCGTTGTCGCGCGCGTAGCCGCGGGCCCTCACCAGCGCAAGCTCGCGCTCCAGACGGACCAGTTCGGTGATGCTGTTTTTGGTGTGGCCAGCGAGGCCCGTGCGGGTGGCGTAGGCGCGGACGTTGCGCGGGTCGTCCACCGACAGGAACAGTTTGCCCACCGAGGTGAGGTGGAGGGGCGCGCGGCCCCCCACGGCGCGCACCACCTGCATGCCCGAGCGCTCGGACACCGCGCGCTCGATGTAGACGATTTCATCGGCCTGCCGGATCGACAGATTGACTGGCTGCCCGGTGGCGCGATGCAGTTCGCGCATGGGGCCCATTGCAGCGTCGCGTACGTTGAGCCGCGCCTTCACCAGGTTGCCGAGCTCAAGCAGCCGGATGCCAAGCTGGTAGGTGCCGGGGTCGCTGCGGTCAATCAGCCGAACACTGACCAGGTCGTTGAGGATACGGTGAGCGGTGGAGGGATGGAGCCCGGTGGCAAGCGACAGGTCTTTCAGGCTGGCCGGCTCGGTGCGCTCAGCCAGCGCGTCGAGCAGCGACACCAGGCGCTGGATGACCTGAATCGCTGTCTTGCCGTCGTCGGTGGAGGGGTTCCTGGGGCGTCCCATGGTGAAATTCTATCTCACTTGATGAAATGAGCCATGCATCGATGAGCTGGGCCAGACGTTCTGGCGAAAATCGCCAGGTGCTGTCGGTGCGCGCGTAGATCCAGTCGGAAAACGCCATGAAGCGGTTGAAGGGCTGCGGCCCCAGGAGCTCGGGCAGCCGCGCTGAAAATCGGCCCGAGTTGCCGATGAGTTCCCAGTAGCGGGCAAAGCGTGCGAGGCGCTGCATGCCGGAGAAGGGAATGTCGCGGGTGGCGAGCACGTTGTAAGGGGGCGAGGGGTTGAAGCGGAGGTCAAACGCTTCGGTATGCCTGCTGATCGGGGCGCCCCGCAGCCGCTTCAGGATCCCCACCTGAATCTCCTGCGGATTGAGTGCCACCAGTCGATCGAACCCGGCCCCGAAGCTCGCCATCGTTTCGCCGGGCAGACCGGCGATCAGGTCGACGTGCAGGTTGGCGCTGGTGTGCTCGCGCAACCATCGCAGGTTTTCCTCGGCCTTCGCATTGTTCTGTCGCCGGCTGATCAGTGCCTGCACCTCGGTATTCCAGCTCTGGATGCCAATCTCGAACTGCAGGGAGCCGGCGGGAAATCTCGGCAGGATTTCCCGCAGCCGCTCGGGGAGGTGGTCGGGGACGAGTTCGAAATGAGCGAAGCAGGGGTCGTCGGGGTGGGCCTCGATTCGTTCCAGGAAAAACGACAGGATGGCGAGGCTCGTGTCGATCTTCAGGTTGAAGGTTCGATCGACAAAGCGGAATCGCCGGGCGCCGCGCTTGTAAAGAATGGCCAGTTCGTCGAGCAAGGGCTCAAGCGGAAAAGGCACGGCAGTGCGGTCAAGGGCCGACAGACAGAACTCGCAACGGTAGGGGCAGCCGCGCGAGGCTTCCACGTACAGGTTGCGGTGTGCGATGTCGCGATCGTCATAGAGCGAGTAGGGCATCGTGACATCGGCCGGTTCGAGCCTGCCGCCGCTGATCACATGCGTGAGCGGACGGGGGGCCTGCCCTGCCTTCCATGCCAGCGTTTGGCGACACAGTTCGGCGAACTCGTGTTCGGCCGTGCCGGTGATGACATGATCGGCCATGCGACAGATCGCCTGCTCATTGACCTCGTGACTGACCTCGGGGCCGCCCAACACGATGCGCAATTCCGGAGCCAGTCGCTTGAGCAGGGCGACCAGGCGCGTGGTCTCTTCCACATTCCAGATGTAGACCCCCAGGCCCAGCAGGCGGGGCTCGCGTGACAGGATGGTCTCGGCGATGGACTCGGTGCGCGCACCGATCACGAATTCAACGATCTCGGCGCGGTCTTGCAACTCGGCAAGGTTGGCGTGCAAATAACGCAACCCCAGCGAGGCGTGCGAATAGCGTGCGTTGAGCGTGGCGAGAACGATCTCAGCCATATGGCGGCCAACCGCTCCGGGTCAGTTCGACGGGGCCTGACCGGTTGCTGCCTGATGGGCGAGCGCACGGGCGCAGTCGGAGATGAGTGAGGGGCCGCGGTAAATGATGCCGGTGTACATCTGCACCACGCTTGCGCCCGCCTCGATCTTCGCGCAGGCGTCGGCGGCCGACAGAATGCCGCCCACCCCAATGATCGGGTAGCCCACGGGAAGCCGTTCACGCAATGCCCGGATCACCCGGTTGGACATGTCGAAGACAGGCGCACCCGACAGGCCGCCCGTCTGGCCGGCGTTCTCTTCGCCGGCAACCGAATCTCGCGACACCGTAGTGTTGGTGGCGATGACTGCATCGATGCCCTGCGCGGGCAGCAGGTCGGCAATGAGGGCGATCTGTTCGTCGTCGAGATCGGGAGCGATCTTGAGCACCATGGGCACCCGCTTGCCATCTCGGTCGGAGAGCATGGCGCGAGTCTCGGACAGGCCGGCCAGCAGCGCCGAGAGTTCGTCGCCGCCCTGCAGTCGGCGCAGGTCCTTGGTGTTGGGCGACGAGACGTTCACCGTGACGTAGCTGGCAATGTCATGCACGCGGATGAGGCATTCGCGGTAATCGTCAATGGCGCGCTCGTTGGGTGTGCTGCCGTTTTTGCCGATGTTGATGCCAAGCACCCCGTCAAAGCCCGACTGCTGGACGTTTTGGACCAGAGCGTCCAGCCCATCGTTGTTGAAGCCCAACCGATTGATGAGTGCATGGCGCCGCGGGATGCGAAAAATGCGTGGACGGGCGTTGCCGGGTTGCGGCTTGGGGGTGACGGTGCCGATTTCGATGAAGCCGAACCCGAGCGCCGACAACGCCGGAAGATGTTCGCCGTTTTTGTCCAGTCCTGCGGCGAGCCCGACGCGATTGCGCAACCGCAGGCCGAGGAAATCAACCGGGTCGTCGACCGTGTCGCCAGCGGCCCACTGAAGGAGCGGCCGCAACAGTGGCTGGTCGAGTAGAGCGAAGGTGAGATGGTGAGCGCGCTCGGCGTCAAGGCGAAACAGCAGCGGGCGGACGATGTCGTAGGGATTCATTCAACGCTGGAGGGTTCGCCCATGCGCTCCCAGCGACCTTCGCTGAGCCGCTCGATTGGCCGGAAATTGGCCTTGTACGACATCTTCCGGCTGTTGGCGATCCAGTAGCCGAGATAGAGGTAGGGCAGGTTGAGCTGGCGGCACTGATCGATCTGCCAGACGATGTTGTAGGTGCCAAAACTTGCGTGCGGCACGTCGGGGTCGAAGAAGGTGTAGACCGATGACAGACCGTCATTGAGGATGTCGATGATGGAGACCATCCGCAGCAGGCCGTCAGGTTCGCGAAACTCCACGAGCCGTGTGTTGACCTTGCTCTGAAGCAGAAATTGCGCGTATTGCTCGCGGCTGTCGTGGTCCATGCCGCCACCCGAATGACGGCTCGCCTGATAGCGCAGATAAAGCTGGTAGTGCTCGGGCGAGAAGCCCAGACGCGCGACCAGCGTGCGCAGGGTGCCGTGCGCACGACGCGCGCGACGCTGGCTGCGATCGGGGCGGTATTCCGAGATGGGTACGCGCACCGGCACGCAGGCGCGGCATCCATCGCAATAGGGGCGATAGGTGAACACGCCACTTCGCCGGAAGCCTGCGCGCACCAGTTCGCTGTAGATGTCGGCGTTGATCAGGTGGTTGGGCGTGGCCACCTGTGAGCGTGCCTGCCTGCCCTCCAGGTAGCTGCAGGGGTAGGGCGCCGTGGCATAAAACTGCAGCGCCGAGAAAGGCAGTTCCTTGAGTTGCGTCATGCGTCTGGGAAGGCGATGCCGACCGACGTCCAGTCGGGTGGGGGCAACGCTGCAAGCTCTGAAACGTCGGACAGGAATGTCACGCGGGGAACCTCCGTCGCACCAAGAGACGCCAGATGGCGGGTGTTCTGCTGGCAGTCTATCACGCGAAATCCATGGGCACGGAGCAGTTCAACCAGGGCGTACAACGCAATCTTGGATACATCCGGCGCGCGGGCGAACATCGATTCACCGTAAAACATGCGCCCGATCGATACGCCATAAAGACCGCCAACGAGGCTGTTGTCCTCATCGCAGATTTCCACCGAATGCGCAAAGCCCTGGCGATGCAGATCGCAGTAGGCGGATTTGACGTCGGGCGTGATCCACGTACCGTCGCCCAGGCCCTCCCTGGGGGCTGCGCAAGCGTCCATCACGGCCTCGAAGTTGCGATCGAGAGAAATTCTCCAGCGCGCCTCGCGGCGCACTCTGCGCACCGTCTTCACCAGCGATCGGGAGACTTTGAAGCGGGAAAGATCGAGGACCATGCGCGGATCGGGTGACCACCACAGCACTGGCTGGCCCGCGCTGTACCAGGGGAAGATCCCGTGCCGGTAAGCCTCGAGAAGACGTGCTGCGGACAGGTCGTGTCCGGCCGCCAGCAGTCCGTTGGGTTCACGGAGCGCGAGATGTGCCGGGGGCAGGGGATCGTCGGGATCGACCCAGCGGAGCAGGGGTCGGGACATGAACCGGGAGGGGTTGGTGAAACGGTTATGCGGTCTCAGCGCGGTCGCGGCTGATAGCGGATGGCCTGGGTACGCAGACCGAACAGGCCGGTTCGCCGATCTTCGAAAAACCAGCGCAGGGTCTGTTCAACCGTGCGGAAGGCGAGCAACTCCCAGGGAATGTCCGCCTCGGAAAACAGCCGCGCCTCCAGGCTTTCGGGGCCAGGGTCGAACTCGATGTCGAGCAGGCGCGCGCGAAAGAACATGTGAACCTGATCGACGTGTGGGATGTCCAGTACGGAGTAAAGCGGGCCCAGTTCGATGCGTGCCCCGGCCTCTTCCGCGGTTTCGCGCGCGGCGCCTTCTTCGGTGGTTTCACCGTTTTCCATGAAGCCTGCGGGCAGCGTCCAGAGCCCGTAGCGGGGCTCGATCGCCCGCCTGCACAGAAGCACCTGCTCGCCCCAGACCGGCACCGTGCCGAGTACGAGCTTGGGGTTCTGGTAGTGGATGGCCCCGCACTGCCCGCAGCAGTAGCGGTGGCGGTTGTCGCCCGGGGGAATTTCCTGGGTAACGAGGCTGCCGCACGCTGAACAGTGTTTCACTGCCGCTCCGTTCATGAAGTTGCTCGGAGTGTACCGAAGCTCTGTGCCGCTCGGAAAAGTGCCAGGGTCAGGAGGGACCGGCGATCGGGTTTCGGTTTGCTCTCGAGGTGGCTACCTGTTATCCTCTTTCTTCTCAGACGCGGGGTGGAGCAGTCTGGCAGCTCGTCGGGCTCATAACCCGAAGGTCGCAGGTTCAAATCCTGCCCCCGCAACCAGTTTCACAGGCATCCGTTCGGGTGCTTTGCCTGCCCCTCCGCGGTTTCAGTGTCGGACGGGTTTTTCTCCGGTTCTATTTTTCGGTGGGGCGCTCCGGGTGTCGCGGGGTGGCCATAAACGCCTTGGGGAACCGGATGACAGTCGGGCAGCGCCGCTTTGCGGTTCAAGCGCCGACAGTTTCCTTGAAGCAGATCGGATGAATACCGACGAAGCGAAAGCTGTGATCGAAGCGGCGCTACTGAGCGCCCCTCAGCCACTGAGCATCAACGACCTGCGCCGATTGTTCGACGACTCTCTCGCGCCGGACACCATTCGTGCACTGGTCGACGACATCGGCTTTGTCTGGCAGACGCGAAGCCTCAGGCTGGTCGAGCTGGCATCGGGGTGGCGGTTTCAAACGGCCCCCGAATTCGCGCGCTTTCTCGACCGGCTGACCGGCGAGAAGCCGCCCAAATATTCTCGCGCCGTCATGGAGACGCTCGCCATCATTGCGTACCGACAGCCCGTCACGCGGGGCGACATTGAAGAGATCCGCGGTGTGATGGTGTCGCCACAAATCATTCGCACCCTCGAAGAGCGGGGCTGGATCGAGGTGATCGGGCACAAGGATTCGGCCGGGCGTCCCTCCCTGTTTGGCACCACACGCCGGTTTCTCGATGACATGGGGCTGGGCGCGCTGTCACAGTTGCCTCCCCTGGAAGGGGCAGGCTCGCCAACCGAGCTGCCTGTGCAGCAGGCGATTGAGTTTGAGCCAACGGCCGAAGCAGACGCCAATGCTGTGGTGGTCGCCGATGCGGGGCTTGATGACGCGGCGGCGACGGGTTTGGTGGTTCCCGAAGCGGTGCCTGACGACGATGCGGTGGTTCCCAAAGCGTTGCCGCTCCCTGAGACCGCTTCCTCGAGCAATCCCGAATCCGATTTTTTGAATCCTCCTGGCGAGCCGCCGCAGTCGGTGTCAGACCCTGGGGATTCCGCTGCTGTCTCATCCGAACCACGGGAGCTGCCGTGAACGACGAAAACCGCCCTGCTGCCGGGCCGTCGCCCGATCAACCGCCTGCTGTCGAACCCTCGCCGCCTGCCGGCGATGTCCCTGTGGCGCAGGCCCAGGGCGGGGAGCCAGGTGAAAGCGGACGACCGCCCAGAAACGCACTGCGACGCAGGCGCGGGCGGCATCCGAATCGACAGTCGGGCGATCGGTCTGAATCGCCGCTGCAGCAAAGCGCCGAGAACGCTGACGGCGCGCGGGTCGACGCTGATCGCGAGCCGGGTGAATCGGGCGAGCCGCCCGTCTACTCGAGTCAGCCCGCGATCGGGCTGGACGCCGCGGATCCTGCCAAGCGCAAATCGCGGAACGAGCTTCCCGAAGAAGACCTCCCCAAGCTCCACAAGCTTCTCGCTGATGCGGGTCTGGGTTCGCGCCGGGACATGGAGGAGCTGATCATCGCTGGCCGGGTATCGGTCAACGGCCAGCCCGCGCATGTCGGACAACGGATCGGTCTCACCGATCAGGTGCGCGTGAACGGCCGTCCGATTCGCAGGCCGCCCATCGCTCTGCCGCCACGGGTGCTGCTTTATCACAAACCGTCGGGAGAGATCTGCACCCGCGACGATCCGTCGCGCCGCGCAACGGTCTTCGAACGTCTGCCGCGCCTGAAGGGCGCGCGCTGGGTGGCGGTCGGGCGTCTGGACTTCAACACCGAGGGGCTGCTGGTTTTCACCACCTCCGGCGATATCGCCAATCAGCTCATGCATCCGCGCTATGGCTGGGAGCGCGAATACGCGGTGCGAATTCTTGGACGAATCGATGACGAGATTCGCTCCCGATTGCTCGAAGGCGTGGCACTCGAGGACGGGCCTGCGGTGTTTTCTGTGGTCGAGGATCTGGGTGGCGACGGGGCAAATGCCTGGTATCGCGTGGTGATCAGCGAAGGGCGCAATCGCGAAGTCCGGCGCATGTTCGATGTGGTCGGGCTGACGGTCAGCCGTCTGGTGCGGCTGCGCTTCGGGCCGGTGGCGCTGCCCCGTGGGCTGTCACGGGGACGTTGGGCCGAGTTGTCGCCCTCCGAGGTGCTGTCGCTTCAGCGCCTGCTTCGCGGTGGCGATCCCACCACCGAGGCAGCGCGTGCTGCGGCGCGCGAAGGCCTGGATCACGACGATGATGACGATGAGCGCTGGAGCGACGTCGACGACGATTTCGAGGATCCGCTCGATTCCATCGGCAATGTTGCGCTGCCCGAGGAGGAAGAGCCCGCCGAATTGCCGCCTGAGTTGTCGGACGATGAGTGGCAACCGTCGTCTCGCGATGCGCACCTGGAAGGCATCACCCGATCGGTTCGCCGCGGCAGTGACTCAGCGCCCAAGCCGCCCGGGCAGGGGCGACGGGCGCGGGCGAGAATGGGATCCCAGCAGGGTTTCGTAGGGCCGATGGATAGCGGAGGCGGCGCTGCGGCAACGGGCGGCGGGGCGACCGCCGGACGGGGCGGGCGGGCGCGCGCTGGCGCGCGAGGCGGTCGTGGTGCTGCATCGGCGATGCCAGGCTTCACGCTGCCGGGCTCGGGCGGTCCGAACGGGCGTCAGCCTGGATTTGGAAAGCGTCCGGGTGGCAAGCCTGGCGGCGCGAAGTTTGCGGGCAAGGGTGGTGGCAAGGGCGGCGGCGGGCAGCGTACCGGACCCGCCGCAGGCCAGCCGGGGCAAGGTGGGCAGCCAGGGCAGGGCGGGCTGGGTGGCGGTGGAAGCCGCCGGTCGCGTCGCGGTGGCCGGGGTGGTGCGGGTGGTGGCGGTGGCGGTGGTGGTGGGGGG